>NZ_JBQLZN010000080.1:113453-132217 GCF_052168295.1 Parasphingopyxis sp.
CACCGTTGCCGTTCCCGCCGCCGTTGCCGTTTCCGCCACCGTTGCCGTTTCCGCCGCCGTTGCCGTTTCCGCCGCCGTTGCCGTTTCCGCCACCGTTGCCGTTCCCGCCGCCGTTGCCGTTTCCGCCACCGTTGCCGTTTCCGCCACCGTTGCCGTTGCCGCCACCGTTGCCGTTACCGACGCCGTTGCCGTTTCCGCCACCGTTGCCGTTTCCGCCACCGTTGCCGTTACCGACGCCGTTGCCGTTGCCCGGATTGCTCTCGTCGCGGCCATCGGCATCGTTGCCGTGTCCGTTGTTGCCGTCGTCATTCTCGGCGATCACGGATTCGAATACGCCACCGCTTTCGGGCGTGCCGTCACTGGCGTCCAGAGCCGCATATTCGATATGCGCTTCGGTCTCGCCGCCGACCAGGCCTTCGGTGAGCGCGCCGATCGATACCGGCGCCGCGCGGATCTCCGCGCGAATCTCGTTGCCGCTGAAGTCACCGGCGGGGACGGTCAGCGCCGCCGTCGCCGTCGGGGCGGTTTCCGAAGATGACACGGTGGTGCCTTCCGCAGGCGCGTTGGGCGACTGAATCACGCGTGTCTCGTCGCCTTCGACCGTAAGGCGATAACGATCACCCACGGCCACCAGTGCGATTTCGCCGGGCTCGACGAGATCGCTCGCGCCACCATCAAGCGTCGAAACCTCGACCAGACCCTCGAGCACCTGCACGGACGAACCGCCTTCGTCGACGGTCACGGAGAAAGTCGTGCCTTTGACCACGGCCGCTAGATACGGCGTTTCGACGCTGAAATGCTGGTGATTTCTTCGCTGGACGTTGTAAATAACGCTTCCAACTTCTTCAATTATCTGTGTAATTCCTCCGGCTCGCGTATCGCCAGGCAAGCGGAGCCGGGAGTCGGGGGAGACGATCATATATTCGTCGCCACGCGTCACCACCGCACGTCCGCGATCCCCAGTGACCAGGACATCGCCCGAATAGAGCATGCCGCCACGCGTCGCCGTGCGCGACACGCCGGCGCGCAGAACATGGACCTCGCCGCTGGCTTCGGTAACGCGCCATCGCGGCCCATCGGCCCATGCGGGCTGGCTGGTCGCTGCGAGAAGCGCTGGAATCGCGCAATAAATGGCTTTGCGCATGGTTTTTCCCCTTGGTCCTTATGTCTTGCGCCCTGGGCAATGCACCCACGGGCTTCTTCGTCAGACTGCGGGATAGCGGGGCGCGGGTTACGGACTTCTGTGGAAATCGGGTTAAGGCATCCTTTAGGAAAGCGACGCGTTAAATCCTTTTTTAGCGATCCCCTTGTAACCGTGGCGTCAATTCGGATTTGGGGATCTTCTCGAACGACCATGCGAAGCGCAAAATTCTTGCTCGCCCTCTCGGCAGTGGCGTTGTCGCATGCGGTGCCGGCCGCGGCGCAGAACGCGCTGGATCGGGGCGATCCCGGCATTATCGAGGAGGAATTCGAACGGCAGCTTCCGCGCGAACAGGTCGATGACGTCACCCTGCCGGTTGCCGATCCCGACCGGATATCGACGGTCGATGCCGACGATGGCGTCTTTGTCGGTGCCATACGCGTCGAAGGCAGCTCGCTTCCGGCGAGCCGCTTCGTACCGGTCATATCGGACTATGTCGGACGCATCCTCTCGCCCGAAGATCTCCAGCAGCTATCCGGCGCGATCGCAGGCGTATTGCGGGAAGAGGGGTATATCTTTGCAAGCGCCCGGGTCGCGCCGCAGCGTCTCGATGCCGGCATGCTGCGGATTACCGTCGATGAAGGCAGCATCGAGGATATTCGCTATGTGGGCGCGCGAAACAGCGCGGTCGAGCGCATCCTGGCGCCTCTCGCAGATGGCGAGCCCGTAGCCGAGAACCGGCTTGAGCGACGTCTGCTGCTCGCGGCCGACGTGCCCGGCATTCGCATCACAAACACGCAGTTTTTCCGCCGGGACGGTACCGGTACGCTCCAGGTTTCGGTCGCGCAGGACGATGTCGAGGGCTGGGCACGGCTGAGCAATGACGGCAGCGAGGCAGTCGGCCCGTGGCGGTTCCAGGCGGGAGTCGCCGTCAATAGCGCCATCGCAGACGGCGACAGGCTCCGTATCTCCACAAGCGCGACGCCGTTCGAGCCCGGCGATTTCGCGCTCATCCGCCTGTCTTACGATATTCCGCTCGGCGATGACGGTACGACGGTCGGTTTCAGCGGCTATTACGCGCATTCGGAGCCGGAAGACGACATTCCGAGCGCCGATCGCGATGGCGACAGCATCGGCGCCTCCGTAGCCGTTCGGCACCCGTTCATCCGATCGCGGGCCGGCAGCCTGTGGGGCAGCTTTGCGCTCAGCTATCGCGAAACCATGCAGGACGATAATGGCATTCCCATCCGCGAGGACCGCGTAACCACTGCAGAATTGGGCCTGAACGGCTTTCTGCGGGTCGGTAACGCGCATCTGAGCGGCGGAACGCGCCTCACCCAGGGCCTCGGCATTTTCGACGCTTCGCGCGAAGGTGACGCCTTGACGTCACGCTTCGACGGCAGCGGGGTGTTCACCAAGGCCGAGTTTTTCGGGCGCTTCTGGAAGCCGCTCGGCGGCGGTTTCAGCGTCGAACTCACCGGCCGGGCCCAGCTCGCATCGCGCGAACTGCTCGCGGGCGATGAATTCGGGATCGGCGGACCCTATTATGGCCGCGGATTCGACTATTATGAGCGTTCGGGCGAAAACGGCATCGCGGGCGCAATGGAGCTTCGATACGATATAAGAGACGTATCGGAGGCCATTGATAATATACAATTTTACGGATTTTTCGATGCCGCTGGCGTGCGGAACCTCGGAAATGGCGGTGGTGGCGGCCGCCTGACGTCCGCAGGGGCCGGCCTCAGGGCATATATGGCCGACTCCATACGCATCGGCCTCGAGGCCGGATTCCCGCTCAACACCGACAGGTTCGACAGCGGCGACCGGAGCCCGCGTTTGCGATTCTCGATCGGCGCGGATTTCTGAGAAAGCGCTGGCGGACAGGGTGGGATTCGAACCCACGGTGAGCGTGAACCCACGCTGGTTTTCAAGACCAGTGCCTTAAACCACTCGGCCACCTGTCCCGCGATATCCGGCGCTTATCGCGCAAACGCCCTTTTGTGCAAGCCGTGCGACGAAAAGCCTTTCTTTTGCGCCCGCCGCTATGGCAGGAGGGTGCGGGAAAGGTATCCCGATGCGTAATCTCACTCTTATCAAAGCGTTTTTCCTGATGCTTGCGGGTTTCGGCCTGGCGAGTCCTGCCACGGCCCAGTCCGATGCGGGTTTCCGCGCCTACATGCAGGAACTGCGCGCGCAGGCGATCGCCGAGGGCGTTCGGCCCGAAACGCTCGATCGGATCATTCCGACACTCAGCTACAATCCGCGGGTCATCCAGCTAGACCGCAACCAGCCCGGCGGCAGCTTCGATTCCCCGATACCGCCCTTCGCGCCCTATCAGGCCCGCCACGTCAATCCGACGCGGATCAATGGCGGCGTGGCGACCTATCGCCGCGTCATCGGACAACTCCGCGATATCGAAGAGCGGACGGGCGTTCCGGGCAAGATCGCCATCGCGATTTACGGCCATGAGACGGGCTATGGCCGGATTACCGGCGATTTCGACCTGCCGCGCTCGCTCGCAACGCTCGCCTATGAAGGCCGGAGACGGGAATTGTTCGCCGGCGAATTCATAGCCGCCATGAAGATGATCGACCGCGGCGTGCCACGCGACCGTCTGATCGGCAGCTGGGCAGGGGCCTTCGGCTATCCGCAATTTCTCCCCAGCGTCTATCTGCGCCTCGCCATAGACGGCGACGGCGACGGCCGTGCCGAGATCTGGCGCAGCGAGGCGGATGCGCTCGCATCGATCGGCAACTATCTCGAAAATGCCGGCTGGCGGCGCGGCGAGCCTTGGGGGATAGCCGTAAACGTCCCGTCGTCGCTCAACCGCGGTGCTATCGAAAACCGCACGAATGCGACGCGATGCCCGCGCGTTATGGAACGCCACAGCCGCTGGCTGTCTATGGCCGAATGGCGCGAACTCGGGATCCGGCCGCGCCGCGGCATCTGGCCCGACGACAATGTGATGGCCACGCTGCTCGAACCCGATGGGCCGGGCAACACCGCTTATCTTCTCACCAACAATTATCGCGTGATACTCGACTATAATTGTTCGAATTTCTATGCCCTGTCGGTGGGGTTACTGGCCGATGAAATTGTTCGATAAATGGAAATGGGCCGCCGGATTGTCGCTGTTCGCACTCGCCGCTTGCGGCGGTAGCGGCGGCCGCGAGCTTCCGCCGGCAACGGCTGGCGGCCAGGGGCCTGTCTATGGCGAGGCCGTTTCGGATACGCCCGTCCAGATCGGCGCGCCATATACGATTGACGGTCGGACCTACACGCCGTCCGATCCATCCCATTATGACGAGGTCGGCCTTGCCTCCTACTACGGCGCGGAGCTGTCCGGCCGCCCGACGGCCAATGGCGAGCGGTTCCGGCCGTCCGGCATAAGCGCCGCACACCGCACATTGCCGCTGCCATCCTATGTCGAGGTAACGGCGCTGCAGACCGGGCGTACCATCCTCGTGCGCGTCAACGACCGCGGACCTTTTTCCGAAAACCGGATTATCGACCTGTCGGTCGGCGCGGCGCGGCAGCTCGGCATAGTCGAACAGGGAACGGCGCCCGTTCGCGTGCGCCGGGTGCAGCCGATCGAAAGCGACAGGGCGCGTTTGCGCGCCGGGCAGCCGGCGCAGCCGCGGCTGGATACCTCGCCGCAACTGCTCGATGCCTTGCGCGCGCAATTCGAGCGGGGCGGCGGCATCATTCCGCCGGCCGTACCGCCGCCCGACGCGTCTGGCCGCAGCGCGGTCGCGGATAGTGTTGACAGCAGTCGTCCAACCACGGGCGCGCAATGGCTTGAGGAAGAGGAGCCGCAACCGCCCGCGGCCACACGCACCCCCGCGCCAGCGGCAAGCGGAAGCTATTACGTCCAGCTCGGCGCCTTCTCGAACGCCGCGAACGCCCAGCGGCTCGCCGATCGCGCCCGGCGCCTCGGTCCGGTGAGGATCGTCTCCGCCGGCAATATCCGGCGGGTCCGGCTCGGGCCTTACCCGACGCAGTCGGCCGCCCAGCAAGCCCGGTCGCAGGCGCGATCCGCCGGTTTTTCAGATGCCCGTATTTTCCGGGATACCGGACGATAGAAGGAACCAAAGGAGCACATGCGTAAGTCCCCCATCCTGCTGGCGCTGGCCATGTTTGCCGTCGCCGGTTCGAGCCAGGCCCAGCGGCCGGAATATGACGGCGAAGCGCCCATCGCCTATCTTGTCGACATGAGTTCGGGCGCGGTCCTGTTCGCCCGGAACGCGGAAAGGCGCATTCCGCCGGCGTCTATGGCGAAGATGATGACCGCGCATGTCGTTTTCGACCTGCTCGACGAGGGCGAGATCACGCTGGATCAGGAGTGTACGGTACGGCCCGATACATGGCGACAATGGAGCGGCCCGAGCGCCGGATCGACGATGTTCCTGTCGCCGGGCGAACAGGTGAGCATCGAAAACCTGCTCTATGGCGTCGTGACGGTATCGGGCAACGACGCCAGCGTGGTGCTTGCAGAGTGTATTTCAGGCACGGAATCGGCTTTCGCGGCGCTCATGAACCGCAAGGCTGAGGAGCTCGGGCTCGAGAACAGCAATTTCGGCAACAGCACGGGTTGGCCGGACGAGGGCGAGAGCTATGTGTCGGCACGCGATCTGGCGCGGATCGCGATCGCCACGATCCGCCGCTATCCCGAATATTACAGCCAGTTCTACGGCCGCCGCGAATTCACCTGGGGCGAAACGATGGGCGGCGAACCCATCACGCAACCCAATCGCAATCCGCTCATTGGCAACGTCAATGGCGCGGACGGCCTCAAGACCGGCCATACGCAGGAAGCGGGGTACGGCTTTACGGGATCTGCGGTGCAGGATGGCCGCCGCCTCGTCATGGTCGTGGCTGGCCTCGATTCCTACAATCAGCGGATCGGCGAATCCACGCGCTTCATGGAATGGGGTTTCAACGCCTGGCAGTCGCGCCAGCTTGTCGCCAGCGGCGGGCGCGTGGGTACGGCCCGCATCCAGGGCGGTAGTGCGAGAGAAGTCGGCCTGGTGGCACCGCGCAACCTTGCGATCACGGTGCCGGCCGGACTGATCTCGGAGCGTCAGGCGAAGATCGTATATCAAGGCCCGGTGCGCGCGCCGATCGCGGAGGGCCAGCATATTGCCGATCTGGTCGTCGAAACGCCGGGCATGCCGGCCCAGAGACTGCCCCTGGTCGCGGAGGAAGCGGTAGGGGAGCGCGGTTTCTTCGGCCGGGCCTGGGCGGGTTTGCTGTCGCTGCTCGGCCTTGGATAAGGCCGGGTGCCGGGCAAGTTCATCACTTTCGAGGGCGGCGAGGGCGCCGGCAAATCGACGCAAACGCGCCTTTTGGCGTCATGGCTCCGCGAACGCGGCATCGAGACGGTGGAGACCCGCGAACCGGGCGGCACGCCTGGTGCCGACGCCATTCGCGCGCTACTGCTGGAAGAGGATGCACCGCTGACGGCGACGGCCGAGGCGCATCTGTTCGCGGCGGCGCGCGCCGATCATGTCGAAAGCCTCATTCGGCCAGCGCTGGCCGACGGCAAATGGGTGATTTGCGATCGTTTTATCGATTCGACGCTCGCCTATCAGGGCGCGGCGGGCAATCTGGGTGTCGAGCGTGTTCGCGCGATCAATGAAACGGCGATCGGCGATACTTGGCCCGATCTGACCGTCTTGTTGCGGATGGACGGCGATGCGGGCACCCGCCGTGCCGTCGCGCGCGATGGTCTCGATCACGACCGGTTTACACGCCGCGATCTCGCCTTTCACACTGCCGTCGCCGATGCATTCGACGCATTCGCCAGCGAACAGCCGGACCGTTTCATTGTGATCGACGGGGGCAAGTCCGTTGAGGACGTGGCCGCGGCAGTGCGTAAAGCCGTCGAGAAGCGATTCCTATGACGCTGTTCGGCCACGATAGCGCGATCGAGGCGTTTCGTGCGGCGCTTGACCGCGGGACCTTGCATCATGCCTGGCTGCTGGCCGGGCCCAAAGGCGTCGGCAAGGCGATGTTCGCCGATCTGGCGGCGCAGCGCGTATTGGCCCAGGCAGCCGCGCCGGATGGACTGGGTGAAGGGCTTGCCGTCGCCGAAAACCATCCCACGGCGCAATTGATCAAGGCCGGCAGCCATCCCGACCTGCGCAAACTCGTACGCCTGCCTCGCGACCGCAAACCGGAGGAACTGGCGCGCAACATCACCGTCGACCAAGTCCGCGGAATCCAGTCGCTCTTCGCAACGACGCCGTCCATGTCGGATTGGCGCGCGGTCGTGATCGATGCGATCGACGATCTGGAGCGCCCGGCCGCCAACGCGCTCCTCAAAAATCTCGAAGAACCGCCGCCCAATTGCGTCTTCCTGCTCGTCTGCCACAGCCCGGGGCGGATACTGCCGACCATCCGTTCCCGCTGCAGAACGCTCAAATTTTCAAGGCTTTCCGATGACGTCATGACGTCGGCCATCGCCCAGGCCGAGCCCGATATGGATGCCGAAGAACGGACGGCGCTGGTAAGGATCGGCAACGGCGCACCGGGCCAGGCGCTCCAATATGCGGGTCTCGATATCGCCGAGCTGGATTCGGCCATCGCCGCGTTGATCGCAAAGGGCGATCGTGGCAACGGCGCCCGCGCCGCGCTGGCGCAGAGCCTCGCCCTCAAAAAGGCGCAGCCGCGATACGAAGCCTTTCTCGATCGCGCGCCGTCCGCCATCGCCGCCCATGCGCGGACGCTCGAGGGCAGGGCGCTCGAAAACGCGCTCGATGCCTGGGAAGAGGCACGGTCATTGGCGGGCGGGGCGCTCCGCCTGTCTCTGGACCCGCAAAGCACCGTTTTCACGCTTGCCGGACTGCTCGCTTCGCTGCATGAACCGCGGCATGACGCCTGATTCCAAGCCATTCTACATCACGACCGCGATCAGCTATCCCAACGGCAAGCCCCATATCGGCCATGCCTATGAAGCGGTCGCGACCGACGCGATCGCGCGCTTTTTTCGGCTGTCCGGCCGGGATGTACGGTTTCAGACCGGTGTCGACGAGCATGGCCTGAAAATGGTCAAGACGGCCCGCGAGCGCGGCATGGATATCCGCGAGTTCGCCGATGAAATGACGCAATATTTTATAGATATGTGCAACGTTCTTAACATCGATTATGACCGCTTTATCCGTACAACGGAAGAAGCCAACCATCGCGCGGCACAGGCGATCTGGACGCGGATGGCGGAGAAGGGCGATCTCTATCTCGATCGCTACGAAGGTTGGTATTCGGTCCGCGACGAAGCCTATTACGACGAAAAGGAACTGATCGACGGGGAAGGGGACGAGAAACTCTCGCCCCAAGGCACGCCCGTGGAATGGACCGTCGAGGAAAGCTGGTTCTTCAGGCTCTCCAATTATCAGGACAAGCTGCTCGAATTATACAAGAATCATCCCGAATTCCTTAAGCCCGACAGCCGCCGCAACGAGATCGCGCGTTTCGTCGAAGGTGGGCTACGAGATCTCAGCATTTCGCGCACCAGTTTCGACTGGGGCGTCAAGGTACCCGGCAATGACGATCATGTCATGTATGTCTGGCTCGATGCGCTGACCAACTATCTGACCGGACTGGATTTCCCGGACGAGGAGGGGCTCTACGCGCGATACTGGGGTGAGGGGGCGGAAAGCGTCCATATTATCGGCAAGGATATCGTCCGCTTCCATACCGTCTATTGGCCGGCATTCCTTATGAGCGCGGACCTGCCGCTGCCATCGCGCGTGTTCGGCCATGGCTTCCTGCTCAATCGCGGACAGAAGGAGTCGAAATCGCTCGGGAATGTGACCGATCCGATGGCGCTGGCCGAGACGTTCGGCGTCGATCCGGTCCGCTATTTCCTGCTCCGCGAAGTCAGCTTCGGCAGCGACGGCAGCTATTCGCCAGAAGCCATCGTGACTCGGTGCAATGCCGATCTCGCCAACGATCTCGGCAATCTGGCCCAGCGCACGCTGTCCATGATCGCCAAGAATTTCGACGGCACGGTGCCGGATCCGGGCGAACCCACCGAGGCCGATACGGCGCTCATGGCGCTTTTCGAGGCGATACCCGGTGAGGCCGCGGAGGCGATGGACGAATTCGCCATTCACCAGGCGCTCGAGGCGATCTGGAAGGGCGCGGCCGAAGCCAATCTTTACATATCCGAGCAGCAGCCCTGGGCCGTCCGCAAGACCGACCCGGATCGGGCAGGGGCCATCCTCTACCGTTGCGCGGAAGCGGTGCGGCAGCTCGCGATCCTCGCGCGCTGGGCCATTCCCGCATCCGCCGATGCGCTGCTCGACCAGCTGGGGCAGCCTGCCGACGCACGCGATTTTGACGCATTGGCGAAACCGCTCGAACCGGGATTGGCTTTGCCCCCGCCGCAGGGCGTGTTTCCCCGGCTCGAAATGCCGGACGAGCACGGTGACAGCTAAGGGCGCAATCCCTATCTCCCTGGTATGTTTGTCGATAGCCATTGCCATCTGAACTATGACGGACTCGTCGAGCGTCAGGACGACGTGATCGAGGCTGCGCGGGCGCGCGGCGTTTCGACCATGCTCAACATCTCGACGCGCGAGCGCGAATGGGATGCGATTATCGGTACGGCCGAGAAGGGCGACGATATCTGGGCGTCCATTGGCATCCATCCGCACGAGGCCGATGCGCACCCCGAAATCGACACCGCCAAGCTGCTCGCCCGCGTTGATCACCCCAAAGTCGTCGCGATCGGCGAGACCGGCCTCGATTATTATTACGAACATTCGGACCGCGAACAGCAGAAGACGAGTTTTCGCAGTCATATCGCCGCCTGCCGGGAGAGCAGACTGCCGCTAATCGTGCATACGCGCGACGCTGAGGAGGATACCGCCCAAATCCTGACCGAGGAGATGGAGGAGGGGCCCTATCGCGGCGTTATTCACTGCTTCACCGCAAGCCAGGATTTCGCCGAGAAGGCGCTCGATCTCGGTTTCTACATCTCGATTTCCGGCATCGTGACCTTCAAGAATGCGAAGGATTTGCAAGCGACGGCAGCGAAACTGCCCCGAGATCGCCTGCTGATCGAAACGGACTCGCCGTTCCTCGCGCCCGTACCCAATCGCGGCAAGACATGCGAACCGGCATTCGTGGCCGACACGGCGGCTTTTCTCGCGGATTTGCGCGGTGAATCGGTTGAAGATCTGGCGGCCTATACGACGCGCAATTTTCACACGTTGTTCGACAAGACGACCGCGTGAAGCTGCGGGTACTCGGCTGCGGCACCTCTGCCGGCGTTCCGCGGATCGGCAATGACTGGGGCGCGTGCGATCCGAAAGAACCCCGGAACCGGCGGACACGATCGTCGATTCTCGTCTCCGCGGGCAATCAGACCATATTGATCGATACCGGGCCCGATCTACGGCAGCAGCTGCTCGACGCCGGCGTCAAACGCGTCGATCACGTCATCTGGACGCACGAACATGCCGATCATTGTCACGGTATCGACGATATCCGGCAGCTCTATTTCGCATTGGGCGGACCCGTACCGTGTCTCGCCCGGCCAAGGACTCTGCGCGAGATCCAGCAGCGGTTCGATTTCGCATTCCGCGGAAACGGGCCGTATCCGTCCTACGCGCAGGGTATGACGCTGACGGATCGTACAATGCTCGGCGGCGTGACGGTGACGGCGGCCGATATGCCGCACGGCACGATCACGTCGGCCGCCCTGCGGTTCGACCATGGCGGCAAAAGCATAGCCTATACGACCGACTTCACCGGACTGCCGGCCAAGGCGTTCGAATGCGTCGAAGGCGTGGATGTCTGGGTCGTCGATGCGCTCCGGCGCCGCGAGCATCCCACCCATCCGCATCTTGCACAGACGCTGGACTGGATCGAAAAGGCGAAGCCAGGACGCGCGATACTGACGCATATGGACCATTCGATGGATTATCGGACTCTGCTCGACGAACTGCCGGACAATGTCGAACCGGGCTATGACGGCTTGGAGGTGGAGCTGACATGACCGACGGGCAGGGAATCAGCCTCGTCTGGGCCGTTGTCATGCTGGTCGTTGTCGGCAGCGCGCTCATCGCCCGGCGTATCCCGATCGGCCAGGCCGCCAAAATGGCGCTTGCCTGGGTCGCGATCTTCGCCATCGGCCTGACGATCTATGCTTTTCGCAACGATATCGGCGCGTTCGGACAAAGAATCTGGTACGAAATCGATCCGCCCGACAGCGTCGCGGTCGGCGAGACGTTGCGTATCCGCAAATCGGAAGACGGGCATTTCTGGGTCAATGTGCGGATCAACGGCAATGAAGAGCGGTTCCTGATCGATAGCGGCGCGACGGTCACTGCCTTGTCGGTCGGCGCGGCCCAACGGTCCGGCGTCGAGCCGGGTGGCGGCTTTCCGATGATCCTCAACACCGCGAACGGACCGATATCGGCGGATCGCGCCGAAGCCGAAACGCTGATCGTTGGAACCATCCGGCGCGACAATATGCCGGTCGTCGTTGCCGAGGAATTCGGCGGGACCAACGTGCTCGGCATGAATTTCCTGTCTTCGCTGTCGAGCTGGGGCGTCGAAGGCGATTGGCTGATCCTGGAACCCTGAGAAACGGTGATCCGCATCACGGAGCGCACGTTCCGATCATGTGAAACAGGCTTCGTCGCACAGTGATCAGGAAGCTTGTTATGAAAAAGTCCAGTGCATGTATCGCGGCGGTCGCCGCAATCTTCTGTCTCAGCGCCAGCCCGGCATCGGCGCAAAACAACAATGCAGCAACCGAATTGCGCGGACCGCAAAACAATCAGCAGGTCGGCCTCTTGCTGCCGGCCGTACAGTCCGCCCGGGAAGCCGCACGTCGACCGCAGGCGCGCGGAGCAGGCGGCGGACCGCATGTCCGCGTGTTCGACGGACAGAGCAGCAATCGCGCCCGAAACCGGTTTGACCGCGGGACTCAGACTAGATCGCATCGCGGCGGCGTGCGCGTTGCTGTCGGCGATGTTAACGGCGACGGCTACGACTAAGCCCGTCTTTGACCACATGAACAGGCGCTCCGGTCATTGGCCGGGGCGCTTTTTCTTATTAGAACGGCGGGCGCACGGGCGAGAGGGGCCGTAAACCGGGAACGACGTTTAATTTAACATAATGTATATTATCGGGATTAGTGATCGATGGACGTGACGCACCCCTCTCCGGAAAATGGTGATCTTGGACAGCGTATCGAGCGCTTGGCAGCCATCATGGCGCGCTTGCGCGATCCGGAGCATGGCTGTCCGTGGGATGTCGAACAGGATTTCGCCTCGATCGCCCCGTACACGATCGAGGAAGCCTATGAGGTTGCGGACGCGATCGAACGCGACGATCTGGCGGCGTTGAAGGATGAGCTCGGCGATCTGCAGCTCCAGGTCGTCTTCCATGCGCGTATGGCTCAGGAATCCGGGCATTTCGATCTTGCCGGCGTCCTTGACGGTATTTCCGAGAAGATGGTGCGCCGGCACCCGCACGTTTTCGGTGCAAATGGCGGCGCTGATGCGGAAACACCGGGCTGGGAGGCCATCAAGGCGGCGGAGCGGGAAGAAAAGGGCGGCGGGAGCGCGCTGGATGGCGTTGCGAGCGCCCTGCCCGCCCTGCTTCGTGCTGAAAAGCTCCAGAAACGCGCCGCACGCACCGGTTTCGACTGGCCCGATACCGAAGGTCCGAAAGCGAAGATTGCCGAAGAGATCGCCGAAGTCGAGGATGCGAAGAACCCGGCAGAACGCACTGAAGAAATTGGAGATTTGCTGTTCGCCGTCGTCAATTGGGCGCGGAAGATGGACATCGATCCGGAAGCCGCCCTGCGCGAGGCCAATCGCAAGTTCGAACGGCGCTTCCGGGTCATGGAAGAGCGCGGCGGCGATGGATTCTCGGACCTGTCGCTCGATGAAATGGAAAAGCTGTGGCGCACCGCCAAGCGGGACGAGGCTTAGCCGGCCGATACGCGGCCCTGGAACCGCTCCCAGTCGATTGCCGAAAGCTTGACCGACAGGTTCATCAGCTCGCCTTCAACCTCTTGATTGATAACGCTTCCATTGCGGTGCAGCCAGGCGAGATTTTCGCCGTCCGAGACCGGAAGGCTGATATCGTGAATCGCACTGCCGCGATCGAGCCGCTCTACCATCAGCGCCCGAAGGTCCTCTATCCCTTCCCCGGTCAGCGCCGATAGCGCAACGACGTCGTCGCGACGTGCCGCCGCGTTGCACAGCTGTTCGCGTGCGGCGTCATCCAGTGCATCGATCTTGTTCCAGGCCTCTATCACCGGGGCGCTCCCCTCCCCGTCTATCGCACCGATTTCGCGCAGCACCTGCTGCACGTCCACATTCTGCGCGTCACTGTCGGGGTGCGAGATATCACGGACATGCACGATCAGGTCGGCCGCATTGACCTCTTCGAGCGTGGCGCGGAACGCGGCGACGAGTTGGGTCGGCAGATCGGAGACGAACCCGACCGTGTCGGACAGGATCGCCTTGTCGAGCCCGGGCAGTGCGATCTCACGCATAGTCGGATCGAGCGTCGCGAACAGCAGGTCTGCCGCCATGACGTCACCGCCGGTCATCCTGTTGAAAAGTGTCGACTTTCCGGCGTTCGTATAGCCGACCAGCGCGATTACCGGCCACGGGGCCTTCTGCCGGCGCGCCCGGTGCAAACTCCGCGTCCGGCGCACTTGCTCGAGTTCGCGGCGCAGCTTTGCCATACGATCGCGGATCATGCGCCTGTCGGCCTCGATCTGCGTTTCGCCGGGGCCGCCGAGAAAACCGAAACCACCGCGCTGCCGTTCCAGGTGGGTCCAGCTGCGCACGAGGCGCCCAGCCTGATAATCGAGATGGGCGAGTTCGACCTGCAATCGCCCTTCCGCGGTGGCGGCGCGCTCCCCGAAAATTTCGAGAATAAGCCCGGTGCGGTCGATCACCTTGATCTTGAGTTCATCTTCAAGGTTCTTTTGCTGAACGGGTGTGAGCGCCGCATCGACGATAGCGAGGTCTGCCTCTGCGAGCCGTGCCGCGACGGCCAGCTGTTCGACCTGCCCTTTGCCAAACAGCGTCGCCGGCCGCGTCTGGCGCACGTTCACGGCGCGCTTTTCGACTACGGCGATGCCGATGGCTTCGGCGAGGCCGGCCGCCTCTTCGAGGCGCGCGTCATTGTCCCGGCTATCGTCGTGGCCGAAATCGGGGAAGACGATCAGCGCGCGATCACCGCGCCTCAGACCATCAAGTTCGTCGCGATCGAAAACGCTCAAAGCGGAAGCTCAGGAACCGGCGTCGGGATCGGCGCTGCCAAGGTCGATCGCGTTGGCCGGCTGGATCGTGGAAATCGCATGCTTGTAGACGAGCTGCGACTGCCCGTCGCGGTTGAGCAGCAGGCAGAAGAGGTCGAAAGCGGCGACTTCGCCCTGCAGCATTACACCATTGACGAGGAACATCGTCACCGGATCGCGCTCGCGCTTGACCGCATTGAGGAAGATTTCCTGGAGCAGCTTGCCACGCTTTTCCTCCGCGAAGGTTTCCTCGATCTCCGTCATGTCCATGGGACCGCCAGGCATGATCGTCGAGATTGCATGCTTGTAAACGAGCTGCGACTGACCATCGCGGCGCAGCAGTACCGAGAAATTGTCGAACCAGGTGATGACACCCTGAAGTTTGACGCCCTTCACGAGAAACATCGTGACCGGGGTTTTCGACTTGCGCAGCGTATTGAGAAACAGATCCTGAAGTATATTGACCTTTTCAGCCATAATGGCCTCCGGCTCTTGGCGGGTCGTAGCCCGCTGGGCATCGTTGATCGACGTCTGTTCGATAAGGCGGCGACCCGCCTCTTCCGGAATGTAGGTGCGCGCTAGTCCGACTTCAATCGGACGTCTTCTTCTTCGATTCGTTCAAGCCCAGCGTCTTCAGTTTCCGGTGGAGGGCCGAGCGTTCCATCCCGATAAAGGTCGCCGTGCGCGAGATATTGCCCGAGAAGCGCCGGATCTGGACGCGCAGATATTCGCGTTCGAACGTCTCGCGCGCCTCGCGCAGTGGCGTACCCATGATCGCCTTCGCGCCCTTGTCCGGGGCGATCTGGAGCTGGTCCTCGAGGATTTCGGCCGGCAGCATATCGGCATCGATGCGCGAAATACGGTCGCCCGGCGCCAGGATGATCGTTCGCTCGACGATGTTGCGCAGCTGGCGCACATTGCCCGGCCACTCATAGGCCTGCATCGCGGCGATCGCCTCGTCGGAAATTTCCGGATTCGGCACGCGCCGCTCGGCCGCGTAGCGCGCGGCAAAATGCTCGACGAGCGGCGGGATATCCTCACGCCGTTCGGCCAAGGGCGGCAGATGGACGGGCACGACGTTCAGCCGGTAGAACAGGTCCTCACGGAACCGGCCCTCGGCTATCTCCGTTTCGAGATCGCGCGCCGTTGCCGAGATCACGCGGACATCGACATTCACAAGCCGCTGCCCGCCGACGCGATTGAAGCGCTGATCGGTCAGCACACGCAATATGCGGCCCTGCGCAGCGAGCGGCATGTCGCCGATTTCGTCGAGGAACAGCGTTCCGCCATGCGCCTGTTCGAGCAGTCCAGGACGCGGACCATCCTCGTCCTCCGATCCGAATAGCTCCTCTTCGACCCGGTCCGTCGTCATACGCGCGGCGCTGACGACGACGAACGGCGCATCGGCCCGGCCGCTCCAATTGTGCAGGAGCCGTGCGGCGACCTCCTTGCCGACGCCCGCCGGCCCGGTGATCATCACCCGACTGCCCGTGCCGGCGACGCGCTTCAGCGTCGCACGCACACTGTTGATCGCGCTCGAATTGCCGGTCAGCTCATCCTCTTCGCCGATCCGCGCCTTGAGCTGTTCGTTTTCGCGCCGCAACCGGTCCGTCTCGGTCGCGCGCGCGACCAGATGCAAGAGGCGCGCCGCCTCGAACGGCTTCTCGATAAAGTCCACCGCCCCGCGGCGGATCGCGGCGACGGCCGTGTCGAGATTGCCATGACCCGATATCATCAAGACCGGCAGGCTCGGATCGCGCTGCTTGATCTCGTCGAGCAGGTCGAGCCCGTCGAGCTTGGACCCCTGCAACCAGACGTCGAGCAAGACCAGCGATGGCCGCCGCTCTTCCAATGCCGCGATCGCTTCGTCGCTGCTCCGCGCGGTGCGCGCCTCATAGCCTTCGTCTTCGAGGACCCCGGCGACAAGCTCGCAAATATCGGCTTCATCGTCGACGACAAGAATATCGAGCGACATCAGGCGGTCTCCTCACTGTTACGCGTTAACTGGTCGAGACGATCCTCTTCACCCCCCTCGCCTGCTTCCATATCTTTCAGCGGTGCGAGCGCCTCGACATCCAATATGACCCGGACCCGGCTCCCCCCCTCAGGCCGGTCCGAGAAACTGATCGTTCCGAAATGCTCCTCGACGATCTTCTTGACGATGGCGAGACCGAGGCCGGTGCCGCTCTCCCGCGTCGTCATATACGGCTCGGTCAGGCGCTCGCGTTCGGCCGGCAGACCGACCCCATTGTCCTCGATATCAAGCACGATGCGCGGACCGTCCTGTGCGATCGATAGCGTGATTTCGCCGCCTGTCTCGCCTTCGCCATGCTTCTGTTCGACGGCCTCCACAGCATTCTTCACGACATTGGTCAGCGCCTGGCCCAATTGGCGGCGGTCGCAGACCACGGGTGGCAAGCCTTCCGGCGCCTGCTGGGTAAATTCGATCTCCGGATGCGCGACCTCGTGCAGGAACATCGCCTGCCGCGCGATATCGAGGATCGATTCTTCGCGAAACACGGGCTTCGGCATGCGCGCGAAGGACGAGAATTCGTCGACCATGCGCCGGAGATCGCCCACCTGCCGGACGATTGTTCCTGTAAGCTTCGTAAAAACGCCGCTATCGGGATCCGCCGCGTCGCCGAAACGCCGCTGCAGCCGTTCCGCGGCGAGCTGAATCGGCGTCAGGGGATTCTTGATCTCATGCGCAATACGCCGGGCGACATCGGACCAGGCCGCGCGTCGTTGATCGAGCAATTGCTGGGTAATGTCGTCGAAGGTCAGCACATGACCGCCCTGATCCTCGACGAGAGTCACGGCGAGCGTGCGCGGTTCGCCGCCACTCGTCATCTGAATGACTTTCGTATCCTCCCCGCTCTCGAGCAGGCGGTCCAGCTCCGGTGCGAAGTTGTCGAGGCAATCCCCCATCACCGCCTGCTGATCGACTTCCATAAGCTCGGCGGCGGATCGGTTGATCAGGCGTATCCTGCGCTCGCCGTCTACGGACACCACGCCCGCGGTCACGCTGGATAGCACCGCTTCGGTAAAGGCGCGGCGGCTGTCGAGCTGGTCGTTCGCCAGCACGAGCGCGCCCGTCTGTTCCTCCAGGCGTCCTGTCATGCCGTTGAAGGCGCTTGCGAGCGTACCGATTTCATCGCGTTCCTCTGGCACCGGCACGCGTGTCGACAGATCGCCATCGGCGACCTTGCGCGCCGCTTCAACGAGCAATCCCACCGGGCGGACGAGCCGGTCCGCTACGTTCAGCGCGATCCAGATGGCCGCTGCGACGATCAGCAGCGAGATTACGAGCAGCGCCGCATTAAAACGCAGCTGCATGATCTGTCCGCGGTCGATCAGCTCGTCATAGTCTTCCAGGATGGCCGTGGCACGCTCCGTCTGGAGCTGCATCTGCGGATCGGACGCGCGCGAAGCATAGATCAGGTACGGCGACTCCTCTCCGAACCGCGCCAGTGCCTCGAACCGGTCGCCGGCGTCATTGACCGCCGACTGGCTCTCCGCATCCAGCGTCGCCAGCAGCGACGCCGTCAACCGCGACTCCATGGACGCGTCGTCGGGATTGACGAGTGCAACGGTGCGGACTTCGCCGCCCTCCCCGACCGTGAAGATCGCCGCATCGGAGAGTTCGCGCGCATAGACCTGAAAGGCGAAATTCTCGACGAATTCGGGCGTCTCGAACGACGATCCCTCGACGAGCGGCGCGAGATCGGCAGCCATCGTCCGTGTCTCCGCCTCAACCTCTTCGAGGCTTTCGAGATAAAAGTCCTGCGCGAGGCTACCGGCATTTTCGAGCGTATCGCGCGCGCGCTCCGAAAACCAAAACTCGACGCCATATTGAAAGAGGATCGACGCGAATATGACAACCAGAAGCGTCGGCACCGCAGCGATCGCTGAAAACAATGCCACCAGGCGGACGTGCAGGCGTCCCCTGCCGCCGATCGGCGATTGCGCCGCGCGGCGCTGGGCGATCCGCCGCGCGATCAGCACCATCAGAAACATCGCCGGGACCAGAAGGGAGACGAGCAGCAACGCGGTCAGAAAAGGCGTAAGGAAGAGTTGATCCGGGCCTTGCCGGGTCAACACGACATAGCTGGTCGCGACCATTGCCAAGAATATGCCGAGCGTCGTCAGCTCGATAGACGGCATGAACCAGCTCTTCTGACGCAGGCCGTCAAGGCCATCGTCATCGGCCATTTGTTCGCCGGAAACCTTCTCGCTGGTCATCGTTGCAGCGCTATCACAGCGCCGTTGCATAGAAAACACAGTTTTCCATAGACTCTAGGATATCGCAGCGCTTCATTCGGGCGGTCTGTCGCAAATCGGCAAGTG
>NZ_JBQLZN010000081.1:0-13490 GCF_052168295.1 Parasphingopyxis sp.
GCCGATGGCAAGACCATAATCGATACTGTCGGCCTGTGGAGATAAGTGCACCATGCCGCCCGATCAGAAAGACATCATCGAGATCCGCAAGAAGGTGACGTCGGGCGAGATCGATCCGCGGGCCTTTTTCGAGATGTTGAACCGGCACAGCCATAACGGGCTGATCGGCGTCCAATATGTGGCGAACGCCGATAACTGGGTGGAGCTCGCCATCGATTATGACGAAAAGCTGATCGGCGATCCGCGCACCGGTATCCTCGCATCCGGCCCGATCATCAGCCTGTGCGACATGGCTTCGGGCATGTGCGTGATGCTGACGACGGGCAAGTTCATGCAGACCGTCACCATCGACCTGCGCGTCGATTATCTGCGCCCCGCCAAGGTCGGGCATCGGGTGACGGGGCATATGGAATGCTACAAGCATACCCGGAACGTCGCCTTCGTCCGCGGCTATGCGCATGACGGCGATGCCGACAGCCCGATCGCCAATGTCACCGGCACCTTCATGTTCCTCGGAGCGCCGCAATGACGTTGACGCTGCCACCGTATGCCGAGGCGCTCGGGATCGAAACCATGCGCGACGATGACGGTCGGATCGTGCTGACGATGGCGTTCGGCCCGCATGTGCAGGGCCGCCCCAAATTCCTGCACGGCGGTGCCATCGCCGGGCTGCTAGAGATCGCCGCCTTCGCAACGCTCTGGGATGCGCTCGGCGAAGAAGAGCCGCGGCCGCAAGCCAAACCGATTACCGTCACCACCGATTATATGCGCGGCGGGCGCGAACGGCTGACCTATGCCGCGGCCACGATTTCCCGCCTCGGCCAGCGCATGGCCAATGTCGAAAGCTTCGCCTGGCAGGAAAGCGAGGACAAGCCGATCGCCGCCGCGCGCATGAACTTCCTGCTCGTTCGGAGCTAATCCCCCGCGATGCTCGTGCGCGTATCGGCATGGACCAGACCGCCATCGACCGTCAGCGTTTCGCCGATCACATAATCGCCCGCGCGGCTCGCCAGATAGATAGCCGCCGCCGCCATATCTTCGGCCTCGCCTATGCGCTTCGCCGGAATGGACTGCGCCACCGCATCGCCCGCGTCGCGCGCCGCCTTGTTCATGTCCGATGCGAAGGCGCCCGGCGCGATGGCGGTGACATAGATATGATCCTTGACCAGCCGCGCCGCCACCCGCTTGGTCAGGTAGAGTATCGCCGCCTTGGACGCGTGATAGCTGTAGGTCTCCCACGGATTGAGCCGCATGCCGTCGATCGAGCCGATATTGATGACCTTGGCCGGCCGCTCCGCGCTCGCCGCGTTGACCAGCAACTGGTGCAGCGCTTGCGTCAGGAAGAATGGCGATTTGACGTTGAGGTCCATCGCCCGGTCCCACCCCTTTTCGGGAAAGCTAAGATAATCCTCGCCCCAGGCCGCACCCGCATTGTTGACGAGGATATCGAGCTTGTCCTCATGCTCGGCGATGGCGGCGGCCAGGCCCTTGCAGCCCTCGACCGTCGAAATATCCATAGGGATGCCGACGACTTTCTCGCCGAGCTCCTCGACCGCCGCGGCGATCTGGTCCTCCTTGCGCGCCGAGATATAGACCTTACGGCATCCGGCGGCGAGCAGGCCCTGTACGATCATCTTGCCGATACCGCGCGATCCCCCGGTGACCAGCGCCGTGCGCCCTTCGAGGGTGAACAAAGAATTGAGGTCCATAATAAAATCCTTTCCTAGAGGCGTTTACCCGCCATTCCTGATTGTCTCTCGCGCGATAATCAGCTGCTGGATCTGGCTCGTGCCTTCATAGATCCGGAACAACCGCACATCGCGGTAAAATCGTTCGATGCCGTAATCGGCGATATAGCCGGCGCCGCCGTGAATCTGTACCGCGCGGTCGGCAACCCGGCCGACCATCTCGCTGGCGAAATATTTGGCGGCCGCCGCCTCGAGCGTGATCCGCTCGCCCTTGTCCTTCTTTGCCGCGGCCTCGAGGACGAGGGCTTTTGCCGCCATCGCTTCGGCCTTGCTGTCCGCGATCATCGCCTGGATCAGCTGGAACTCGGATAGCGCCTGGCCGAACTGCTTGCGCTCGCTCGCATAGGCCACGCAATCGGCGATCAGCCGGTCCGCAATGCCGACACAGACGGCGCTGATATGCAGCCGCCCGCGATCGAGCACCTGCATTGCGACCTTAAACCCCTCGCCTTCCGCACCGAGGCGGTTGGCGGCGGGCACGGGTGCATCGTCGAAATTGACATCGCAGACCTTGGCGCCCTGCTGCCCCATCTTCTTTTCCGACTCGCCGACCGATACGCCCGGCAGGTCGCGCGGCACGAGAAAGGCGGACACGCCCCGCCCGCCCGCTTCCTTGCCGGTGCGCGCCATGACGGTAAATACGGATGCCTTGTCGGCATTGGTGATGTAACGTTTCGTGCCCGAGAGCCGATACACGTCGCCATCCCGCACGGCCTTGGCTTTCACCGCGCCCGAGTCCGATCCGACATCGGGTTCGGTCAGCGCGAAGCTCGCGATCGCCTCGCCGCTCGCCATTTTCGGGAGCCATTCGGCTTTCTGTTCGTCCGTCCCCGCAATCACGACGCCCTGGCTGCCGATCCCCACGTTTGTGCCGAAGGTCGAGCGGAAGGCCGGGGTCGTGCCGCCCAGTTCGAAGGCGACGCGCACCTCTTCGCTCATCGTCAGGCCGATGCCGCCATATTCGGGATCGATCGACAGGCCGAACAGCCCCATCGCCTTCATTTCCTCGACGACATCATCGGGAATCGCATCATCGGCTTCGACCTGACCCTCGAGCGGGCGCAGTCGCTCCTGCACGAAGCGGTGAATGGTCTCGAGAAGCTGGTCGAAGGTTTCGGGGTCTAGAGCCAATGCCTGTCCTTCCTCATCATCCTATGCGGGATCCGGTCGACACCGGTTGACACCGAACGCCCATTTTCCGTCACTGTGACCTTTGCCGCTCGCCGCAGGAAACCGCCGATCCGACCAGGCGACCGCAGCATCGACTGTGACCTTCCGGACCGGCGCCGGATAAAGGGATGCTCTGTGCGGATTCATTACGGAGACGATCATAGCGCGAAAACGGTAGAATAGGACAGCATGGGCTTGGGATCCCGGTCGCCTAATAGCCGTTCATCTCCGCCACGCGATTCGCGTGATAGTTGGCGTCGCCCATGAACTCGGCCAGCGCGCGGTCGCGCTTCATGTAGAGGCCAATGTCGTACTCATCGGTCATGCCGATCCCGCCATGCATCTGCACGCCTTCGCGCACGGCAAGATTGGCCGCGCGGCTCGCCTTGGCCTTGGCGACCGACACCATCAGCGGCGCGCCTTCATCGCCCTCGTCGAGCAGCTGCTGCGCCTTCAGCACGGTGGAACGCGCGATCTCCATCTCGCTGTAGAGATGTGCCGCGCGATGCTGGAGCGCCTGGAAGCTGCCGATCGTGCGGCCGAATTGCTTGCGTTCCTTGAGATAGTTCACCGTCATGTCCATGGCGCCCGCGCCGACGCCGACGGTCTCGGCCGCCGCGCCCGTCTGGCCCGCATGGAGCATCTTGGTCAGCACGTCCCAGCCCTGATCGACCTCGCCGATCACGGCATCGGCTGTCACTTCGACATCGTCGAATGCGACATGGGCGGCCATCGAACTATCGACGAGGCGAGCGGCCTCCGCCGACAAACCGGCCGCATCCTTCTCGACCGCGAACAGCGTGATACCGTCTGTCTCACCCGCACTGCCGCCGGTGCGCGCGGCAACGATCAGCATGTCGGCCGATGCGCCCTGCACCACGAACTGTTTCTTGCCGTTGAGCTTGAAGCCGTTGCCCGAACGCTCTGCTTTCATGGCAATATGCGTCGGGCGAAACTTGGCGCTCTCGTCGATCGCGATGCCGAGCACCGTGTCGCCCGATACGATCCCGGGCAGCCACTGATCGCGCATATCCTTGCTCGCATCGTTAAGCGCGGTCACGCCGACAACCGAGGTCGTGAGGAAGGGCGACGGCGTCAGGTTGCGGCCGATCTCTTCGAGCACGATGCCGGCTTCGACATGCCCCATGCCGAGCCCGCCATCTTCCTCGCCGGCCAGCATCCCGGTGAAGCCCATTTCGGCGAACTGCTTCCACAGCGCATGGCCGAAACCGTCCTTGCAGTTCTCATCGCGCCAATGCCGGAGCTGTTTCTCGATGCTGCCTTCCGCCGCCATGAAGGGGCGTACGGTATCCTGCAGCATCGTCTGGTCGTCGTCGTGATAAAGGGGCATTTCTGTGTCTCTCCAGTCATGCCCTCTCCCCTCGCGGGAGAGGGTTAGGGAGAGGGGGTTGAGCGAGGCGGTTCGATACCGCCGAGGTCAAAAATCGCTTCGCGATCCCCTCTCTCCAACCTCTCTCCCGCAAGGGGAGAGAGGCTCAAAATTTACGCGTCCGGCAGCTCGAGGATCCGCTTCGAGATGACGTTGAGCATCACTTCGCTCGTCCCGCCTTCGATGCTGTTCGCTTTGGTGCGCAGCCAGTCGCGCGATTTCGAACCGCCGTTCGAGGCTTCGCTGTCCCATTCGAGCGCTTCGGATCCACCCGATGCCATTATCAGCTCGTGCCGGCGCTTGTTAAGCTCCGTCCCCGCATATTTCATCATGTTGGGCGTGGCCGGATGGTTCTTCTTCGCCTTCAGCTCGTCCATGAAGCGTTCGGCCATCGCCTTGAAGGCGAGCGCCTCGACATCGAGCTCGGCGAGCTGCGCGCGCAGCAGCGGATCGTCGAGCCGGCCCATCGCGTCCTCGCCGAGGCTCGGCAGCACGGCCTTGCCGAGCGAGCCCATGCCGCCACCGCCGCCCATGCCGGAAATCATCTCGCGCTCATGGCCGAGCAGATACTTCGCCACATCCCAGCCGCGATTGATCTCGCCGACATAGCTGGCGACACCGTCGCCATAATCTTTCGGCACCGCCACATCGTCGAAAAAGGTCTCGCAAAAGGGCGAGCTGCCGGAGATCAGCAGGATGGGCTTGGTCGACACCCCTTCGCTCGCCATGTCGAACAGCATGAAGGTGATGCCGCGATATTTGTCCTCCTTGTCCGTGCGGACGAGGCAGAAAATCCAGTCGGCCTGGTCGGCATAGCTGGTCCAGATTTTCTGGCCGTTGACAACCCAGTGATCGCCCTTGTCCTCGCCGAAGGTCTGGAGCGAAACCAGATCGGACCCGCTGCCCGGCTCCGAATATCCCTGGCACCAGCGGATTTCGCCGCGGGCGATCTCATTGAGAAACCGCTGCTTCTGGGCTTCGGTGCCGAAATGAAGCAGCGCGGGCCCGAGCATCCAGATGCCGAAGCTCGATAGTGGCGGGCGGGCCTTGATGCGCGCCATTTCCTGTTTGAGGATCTTGCCCTCGGCCGGCGAGAGCCCTGCCCCGCCATAGTCTGTCGGCCATTCCGGCACGGTATAGCCCTTTTCCAGACAGGCCTCGAACCAGGCCTTCTGCGCGTCGTTCTTGAACGTCGCATTGCGGCCGCCCCAGTAGACATCGGCTTCGTCGCGCACCGGCTCGCGCATCTCGGCCGGGCAATTCGCCTCCAGCCAGGCGCGGGTTTCACTACGGAAGGTTTCGAGGTCGGACATCACCATCTCCTATCGGTCGTCGCCATTCTAATCCCGCGGGCGCGGGAGCGCGAATCTTGCTTTACGTTTACGTCAATACTCGTCTAAGCCACAAGAAAAAGTTTTCGGACGCAACGGGCTTTCGGGCTTCATCGCTTTGCCCTAGCGTCATGGATCTGGAGAGAGATGTATGAGATTCGCAGGCAAGCGCGTGGTCGTCACGGGCGGCGCGTCGGGCATCGGCAAGGCGACCGTCGAAGCGTTCATCGCCGAGGGCGCGCAGGTGATGATGGGCGACCTGAACGCCGAAAGCGGCGACGCGATGGCCGCCGATGCGCGGTTCGACAACCGCCTCGCCTTCCAGCCCACCGACGTCTGCAACGTCGACGATCTCAAGAGCCTGATGGACAATGCCGCCGAGCATTTCGGCGGGATCGATATCCTGTTCAACAATGCCGGCGCCGGCGGCGCGCGCGAGACGATCGACGAAATGACGGCGGATGCCTGGGATTCGACGATGAACCTGCTGCTGCGCTCGGTCGCCATGGGCACGCGCTTCGCCGTCGATTACATGAAGAAGAACCCGGAGGGCGGCGCGATCGTCAATACCTCCTCGATCAATGCGCATGAGGCGGGCTGGGGCCCCGTCGCCTATGCGACGGCCAAGGCCGGCGTACGGCATCTCTCCAAGCTTTCCGCCGCGCAGCTCGCCAAGTTCAATATCCGGGTCAACTCGATCAGCCCCGGCTTCATCATGACCAATATCTTCGCCGACGCGTACAAGGACGATCCCCAAGAAGCGCAGCGCGTCGACCAGGCGATCCGCATGGTCTCGCCGATCGCGCAGCCGGTCTCCCGTTCGGGCGCGCCGGAGGATATCGCGCAGGCCGTGCTCTATCTCTGTTCGGATGCCGGCGGGTTCGTGAACGGCATCGATCTTACCGTCGATGGCGGGATCACGGTCGGCCATCGCCACAGTTGGGACGAGAATACGCCGGGCCTGCTCGAGTTGATCGAAGCGCAAGCGCAAGTGGAAGGGGCCGGATAGCGGTTCGATGGACGACGCAGCGCCAGACGGAGCCGCCCGAGGCAATCCTTCCGTGCCGCTGGAACGGCATGTGCCGGCCCGGGTGAAATTCTTCTTCGGCTTCGGCGCGGTCGCTTTCGGCATCAAGGATCTCAGCTTCGCGCTGTTACTGACCTTCTATTTCAACCAGGTGATCGGCGTACCCGCCACTATCGTCGGCGGCGCCTTGCTCTGCGCACTGGTGTTCGATGCGTTCAACGATCCGCTGATCGGCCATCTGTCCGACAATCTGAAAACGCGCTGGGGCCGAAGGCATCCGTTTCTCTACGGGTCCGCGATACCGGCGGCGCTGTGTTTCATCCTGCTGTGGAACCCGCCCGAACTGACCGACGGGCAGATGTTCTTCTTCATTTTCGGTGCAGCCTTCCTCGTCCGCGCGAGCATGTCTTTCTTCGAAGTGCCGATGGCGTCGCTCGGCCCCGAACTGACCAGCGAATATCACGAGCGCACGCGGCTCTACGGGCTGCGATTCTTTTTCGGCTGGTTCGGCGGCTCGGCGATGCTGCTCTTCACCTATACGGTCCTGCTCGTGCCGGCCCCCGGCTATCCGGACGGACAGCTCAACCCGGCCGGCTATGAGAGCTTCGCGCTTATCGCCGCGGCCATCATGGCGAGCGTGATCATCATCGCGGCGCTCGGCACCCATAGCGAGATCAAATATCTGCCGAAGAATAATTATCAGCGTCAGTCGCTGCGCGAGGAGCTGCGGCTGATCCTGCGCTCGTTCAACAATCGCGGTTTCAAGATATTGATGCTGTGCACGCTGTTCGCCAATTCCGCGATGGGCCTCAATCTCGGCCTGCTCATGTATTTCATCACCTATTTCTGGGAGCTCCAATCGGCCGCACTCGCCTGGTTCGTGATCGGCCTTGTCGTCGGCATCGGTTGCGCGGTGATCGCTTCGGCGAAGCTGTCCAGGCGGATCGGCAAGCGGCGCGCGGCCTATACCTTCATCCTCTCGTCGATCATCTTCACCCCGGCCGCCTATCTCGGCCGCGTTTTCGGCTTCATGCCGGAAAATGGCGATCCGATGCTGCTGCCGATCCTCGTGCTGTTCATGGCATTGGGCAGCGGCCTGCTCGTCTCGGGGCTGATCCTCAAGGTCTCGATGCTGACAGATGTGATCGAGGACGATGCCGAGCGCAGCGGCAAGCGCAACGAGGGCATATTCTTCGCGGGCAATTTCTTCGTCCAGAAATGCGTATCGGGCATGGGCATCGCGATCACCGCCGGCATCATCGCGCTCGTGTCCTTTCCGATCGGCGCGACACCCGGGGAGGTGCCGCAATCCATCCTCAACAATCTCGCGCTGGTTTATACAGGCATCATTACCGTGCTAGCGCTGTCGGCAGCGGCCATCGTCAGTCGTTTCCCGATCGATCAGGCCGATCACGAAGCGCGCATCGCCCGCATGCGCGGCGCGGCCGGCGAAGCCACGATGTGATTTGAATTCGGACTATCAAGGAGACTCTTCATGGATTTCACCCTTTCGGACCGCGAGACCCATTTTCGCGACCGCGTCAAAGCCTTTATCGACGAGGAAGTCCGGCCGCGCGTCGACGATTACGCCGCCGAGTTTCCGCCTGACAATCGCTGGGGCACGAGCGACACGCTCGAAGAGCTGAAGGATAAGGCGAAAGCCAAGGGGCTCTGGAACTTCTTCATGCCGCCCCATTCGGGCCAGACGCATGTGGACGATACGTTCGAGTTCGAAGGCGAACAGCTCACCAACCTCGAATACGCCCTGTGCGCCGAGGAAATGGGCCGGGTCGGCATTGCGTCGGAATGCTTCAACTGCTCGGCGCCCGATACCGGCAATATGGAAGTCTTCCACCGGTACGGCACGCTGGAGCAGAAGGAACAGTGGCTGCGCCCGTTGATGAACGGCGAGATCCGCTCGGCCTTTCTGATGACCGAGCCGCAGGTTGCCTCGTCCGACGCCACGAACATCGAGACGAAGATCGAGCGCGACGGCGACGACTATGTCATCAACGGCCGCAAATGGTGGTCTTCGGGCTTGGGCGATCCGCGCTGCAAGGTCGCGATCGTCATGGGCAAGACCGATTTCGAGGCCCAGCGGCACCAGCAGCAGTCGATGATCCTGATGCCGACCGATGCCGAGGGCGTCGAGATCGTCCGTCACCTTCCCGTGTTCGGTTATGACGACGCGCCGCACGGCCATATGGAGGTTATCCTCAAGGACGTGCGCGTGCCGGCGACGAACCTGCTGCTCGGCGAAGGCCGCGGTTTCGAGATCGCGCAGGGCCGTCTCGGGCCGGGCCGTATCCATCACTGCATGCGCACGATCGGCGTGGCCGAAGAAGCGCTCGAAAAGATGTGCAAGCGGCTCCAGTCGCGCGTCGCCTTCGGCAAGACGATCGCCGATCACTCGATCTGGGAATGGCGCGTTGCCAAGGCGCGGATCGGCATCGAACAGAACCGGCTGCTCTGCCTCAAGGCAGCCGACATGATGGACCGCGCGGGCAACAAGACGGCGCGCAACGAGATCGCGATGATCAAGGTGTCCGCGCCGCAAATGGCGCTCGACATCATCGACGATGCGATCCAGGCGTTCGGCGGTGCCGGTGTCACCACCGATCCGGGTCTCGCCCGCGCCTATGCGAGCCAGCGCACGCTGCGTCTCGCCGACGGCCCGGACGAAGTCCATGCCCGCGCCATCGCCCGCTGGGAATTCGGCCGCCATGCGCCGACCGAAAGCGACGAGATGAGCAGCGGCGATATCGGCGTCACGCGATAGAATTCGAACACCAACCGCGCTCACGCTGAGCCTGTCGAAGCGTCGTGCACAACCCTTCGACAAGCTCAGGGTGAGCGCAGGTCAGGAGAAAATGGAATGAAAGCTGCCATTCTTGTCGAGCCCGGCAAACCGATGGAAATTGGCGAGGTCGAAATCGACGCACCCGGCCCGCGCGAAGTGAAGATCAAGACGGCGGCGGTTGGACTGTGCCGCTCGGACCTGCATTTCCTCGACGGCGTCTATCCCTATCCGCTGCCCACCGTGCTCGGCCACGAGGCAGCCGGCGTCGTGACGGCGGTCGGCAGCGAAGTCCGCCATGTCGCGCCCGGCGATCATGTCGTGACCTTCCTTGCCCCGGCCTGCGGCACCTGCGGTCTGTGCCAGAACGGCCAGTACACGCTGTGCCAGGACAGTTCCTTGCAGCGTTCGCCCGAGGGGCAGGCGCGGCTCTCCTATGATGGCGAGCCGATGGCGCAGTTCCTCAACCTCTCCGGTTTCGCCGAGGAGATGCTCGTCCATGAAAATGCCTGTGTCGCGATCGACAAGGATATGCCGATGGACCGGGCGGCGCTGATCGGTTGCTCGGTGATCACGGGCTCCGGCTCGATCTTCAACGCCTGCGGCCTGAGACCCGGCGAGACCGTCGCCGTCGTCGGTGCGGGCGGGATCGGCCTGTCGGCAATCAACTCGGCAAAAATCGCGGGCGCCGGAGAGATCGTGGCGATCGACCCGGTCGCCTCGAAGCGGGAACTGGCGAAAAAGATGGGCGCGACCAAAACCTTCGATGCGCGCGACGAGGACGTCATCCAGCAGGTTGTCGAGGCGACCGGCGGCGGCGTCGACTATGCTGTCGAATGCGTCGGCCGGACCGATACGACGCAGACGGCGTGGAAAGTGCTGCGCCGCGGGGGCAAGGCCGTCGTCGTCGGCATGATCCCGCCCGGGCAGAATGTCGAGATTCACGGTCCCGAATTCCTGCAGGGCAAGACAATCATGGGCTCGCTGATGGGCTCGGGCCATTTCATGCGCGACATGCCCCGGCTCGTCGCCTTCTATCTGAATGGTCAGCTCGATCTCGACACCGTGATCGCCGAACGCATCACGCTCGACCAGATCAACGAGGGCTTCGACAAGCTCCGGAGCGGCGAAACCGCGCGCTCCGTCATCATCTTCGATCAATGACGCCGACGGCCGATCCGGACGCGCTCGGCTTTGTTCCCGAGCGGCTGGCCTACATCTCCGACTTCGTGAGCGAGCGTTACATCGCCAGCGGGAAGATGAAGAATTTCCAGTTGACGATCGGCCGGGGCGACGATGTCGCGCTCTTCGCGTCGGACGGCGTGGCGCGCGAAGACGGTACGCCGCTCGCCGATGACCAGCTCTACCGCATCGCCTCCATGACCAAGCCGATTACCTCGGTCGCGTTCATGCAGCTTGTCGAGCGGGGCAAGGTCGCGCTCGACGATCCGGTGCACCGCGTGCTGCCCGAGTTCAAGGGGATCGGCGTCTATGCGAGCGGCGGCGGGCAGTTGCCGTTCGCCACCACGCCGACCGAAGCGCCGATGCGCATGGTGGACCTGCTGCGCCACACATCGGGGCTGACCTACGCATTCCAGAACCGATCGAATATCGATCTCGCCTATCGCGAGCGGAAGATCGACAAGTGGCACGGCAATCACGATCTCGACAGTTTCGTCGCCGATCTCGGCACGCTGCCGCTCGAATTTTCGCCGGGTACGGCCTGGAACTATTCCGTCTCGACCGATGTGCTGGGCGCGGTGATCCAGCGCGTGTCCGGCCAGACGCTCGATGCCTATTTCGCCGAGCATATCTTCGCGCCGCTCGGCATGGACGACACCGTCTTCACCGTACCGGAAGACAAGCTCGACCGGCTCGGCGATTGCTGGAGCTGGACGCCGAAGGAACCGGTGATGTTCGACCGTGCGGCGGAGAGTATCTGGTCGAAGCCGCCCAAGCTGCTCTCGGGTGGCGGCGGGCTGATCTCGACATCCGCCGATTATCATCGCTTCTGCCGGATGCTGCTCGGCAAGGGCACGCTCGGCGATACCCGCATCCTCGGCCGCAAGACGATCGCGCTGATGACGCAAAACCATCTGCCCGGCGGCCGTGACCTTGCCGATATGTCGATCGCGATGTTCAGCGAGACGCAGAATGCCGGAACGGGCTTCGGCCTGGGCTTTGCCGTCACCGACAATGTCGCGCGCACGATGATCCCCGGCTCGAAAGGCGAATATTATTGGGGCGGCCTGTATTCGACCGCCTTTTTCGTCGATCCGGTGGAAGACCTGACGATGGTCTTCATGACCCAGCTACAGCCCTCCAACACCTATCCGATCCGCCGCGAGCTGAAGACGCTGATCTATTCCGCGCTCGCGTGAGGCTTTTCAAGCGCGTCCCCCTCGCATAGTTTCGAAACTCAAAGGGGGAAGTATGCGCATCGACCATCTCGCCATCGTCGGCGCAGCGGCCGTGATGACGCTCGCCGGCTGCTCCGAAACGGAAGTGACACGCACCGATAGCGTAGACACATCCGCCGCGGACCGGACGCCTGCCAACAACCCGGAAACGGCCACCGACGCGGCCAATGACGCCGACGCGGTGATCGAACTGATCGAAAGCCATATCCGTTCATCCTATGAAGGCCGCGGCGCCACCGTTACCGGCGTGCGGATCTTCCGGACCGACACTGGCGATTATGCCGGTGAGGCCGTGATCGCCGATCCCGCAAATGGCGAAGAGGTCACGCTCGAGTGTACGGCCGCCGGCGTCGAAGGCGGCGCGGAAGATATTTTCTGCCTCGATCCGCGTTTTCCGGAATAGAGAGAGCTGCGGAGCGCTTTGACTCGATCCGCGATTTGCCGCAATTTTTATAACGGGCACGAATCGAAAAGGGGGCAGGCAATGAAACGGATAGCGGGACTGACCGCAGCGGCGGCGATGGCGCTCGCGCTGACGGGATGCGAATTCAGCTTTGGCGGGCCGAGCCAGGAGAGTATCGAACAGTCGATCATCGAGAATTATGAGGGCGAGGGCTATGAGAATATCGCCGTCAGCCTCGAGGAAACCGAAGAGGGCGGCTATATCGGCGAGGTCGAATATACCGTTCCCCAGCAGAACGATATCCAGCGCACGCTGGAATGCTCGGTCGAACCGGCCGTCGACGGCGAGGCGTCCTGGCGATGCTATCCGCGCGTCAACGACCTCGCCCAGCTGATCGTCGACGGCTATGAGGAACGCGGTGCGCAGGGCGTCTATGCCGAGCTGACATCCGACAGCGACACCAGCTATACTGGCTATGTCGAATATAACGACCCGCAGACCGGCCAGCGCAATCGCCATGACTGCACGGTCGATCTCTCCGATGGCGATGCCAATTGGCGGTGCGCGCCCTGACAATCCGCGCTGGTAAGGAGGCGGTGAATTAGGATAGAGCTGGCCTCGAACCAGCGAGGATGCCCATGACCGTCCCAAACCGTATTGCAGCAGCGGTTACCGCCGCGCTTCTTTTTGCCGCATGCGGCGCGCCAGAATCCACGCAGGAATCGGCTGCGACCGCTGCCGAAGAAAGCGCCGATCGCGATCGCGAGCTCGTCGAGAATGCCGTGCGCGATGCCTATGAGGCGGAAGGCGCCGAGGTTACCGCCGTCACCATGGAGCTGAGCCCGGACGGATCGCGCTATATCGGCAATGCCACGATCCGCGATCCGGACAGCGGCAACGAGATAAGCGTCGAATGCCGCTACACGACCGATGCCGGCGGCACGCCGCGCCTCAACTGCGACCGGATGACGGACGAGGGCTAGGACCGCGTTCGCCGGAACGCGGCACGCGCTGCTTTATGTCCGAGCGGCGAACAGTTATCCTCGTCCACTGCCATGGTCGACATCTTCCTCTCCTATTCGCGCGACAATCGCGTCAAGGTCCGGCTGCTCGCCGAGAAATGCGCGGCGCTCGGTTATGACGTCTGGTGGGACGAGGAACTGCCGCCGCACAAATCCTATGGCGATGTGATCACCGAGAAGAT
>NZ_JBQLZN010000082.1:0-15965 GCF_052168295.1 Parasphingopyxis sp.
AAGACCGGCGCAAGCTGACCGAATGGTCGGACTGGATGGGCGATGTCGTCGCCGCGATGGACCCCGAACTCGGGCCCATCCGCATGCAGAAGATGTGGGAAGCCGCCGCCTATTTCCAGGAGCTGTGGAAGCAGCGCAAGGCGAGCCCGCCCGCGCCCGATCTCCTCTCGATGATGGCGCATTCGGACGCGCTCGGCGAGATGGACGACCGCAACTTCCTCGGCAATATTACGCTCTTGATCGTCGGCGGCAACGATACGACGCGCAACACGATGTCGGCCTATGCCTATGCGCTGAATCAGTTCCCGGACGAGGCGCGCAAGCTCGAGGAAAATCCCGATCTCGCGGCCAATGCGGGGCAGGAACTCATCCGCTGGCAGACGCCGCTCGCCCATATGCGGCGCACGGCGATGGAAGATTATGATCTCTTCGGCAAGCAGATCAAAAAGGGCGACAAGCTCGTCATGTGGTATATCTCGGCGAACCGCGACGAAGAGGTTTTCGAGGATGCGAACGAGATCAAGTTCGACCGCGAAAACGCCCGGCGCCAGCTCGCCTTCGGTTACGGCATCCATCGCTGCGTCGGCGCCCGGCTCGCCGAGCTGCAGATCCGCGTGCTGATCGAGGAGATGGCGAAGCGGCGTTTGCGGCCCGAAATCACCGGCGAGATCGAGCGGGTGAATTCGAACTTCGTCCATGGCTACAAGAAGATGCCGGTGACGCTGTCGGAATATTGATGATCGTTCGGGCGCTGCCCGGTTTGACTCGCGCGCGCCCGGGCCGGACATTGTATCCGGTCTAACGGGAGACGGGCGATGGCGGCGACTGCAGCAACCGAAACCGAGGCGGTCGAAACCGTTGTCGTCGCCGCGCCGCACCCTTGGGACGTGACCGTTCCCGAGATTTACGCCGAAAACCGCTGGCAGCCGATCTTCAGGGAAATGCGCCAGAAAGCGCCGATCAACAAGGTCACCGGATCGGCCTTCGGCGATTATTGGAACATCACCACGCACAAGCCGATCCAGCATGTCGAGGCGCTGCCGGAAATCTATTCCTCGGCCTCGTCGCGCGGCGGCATCACCATTTACGACAATGCCGATACGCTGCCCGAAGAGCTGCGCCGCGAAACGCCGAGCTTCATCGCGATGGACCGGCCCGAACATACCGCGCAGCGGCGCACCGTCGCCCCGGCTTTCACCCCGGCCGAGATGGAGCGGCTGTCGGGCGATATCCGGAAACGCACGGGCGCGCTGCTCGATTCGCTGCCGCGCGGTGAAAGCTTCGATTGGGTCGATACAGTCTCGATCGAGCTCACCACCGGCATGCTCGCCATCCTGTTCGATTTTCCCTGGGAAGACCGGCGCAAGTTGACGCTCTGGTCGGACTGGATCAGTGATATCGACTATCTCGACGATCTCGACCGGGCGTACGAACGCCGCGAGCATCTGCGTGCGATGACGGCCTGCTTCTCCGATCTCTGGGACCAGCGCGTCGGCAAGGACGAGGCACCCGACCTGCTCTCGCGCATGATCCATAGCGAGGCGATGGCGGACATGGACCGCTATACCTTTATCGGCAATCTCACGCTCTTAATCGTTGGCGGCAACGATACGACGCGCAACTCGATGTCGGCCTATGCCTACGGGCTGGAGCGGTTTGCGGGCGAACGCCGGCGGCTCGAGGACGATCCGGAACTCATCCCGAATGCGGTGCAGGAGCTGATCCGCTGGCAGACGCCGCTCGCCCATATGCGGCGCACGGCCGTGGAGGATCATGAACTGTTCGGGCATAACATCCGCGCCGGCGATGCCGTCGTGCTCTGGTATATCTCGGCCAATCGCGACGAGAGCGTGTTCGACCGGCCCGACGATATCATCGTCGATCGCGAGAATGCGCGGCGGCATCTGGCCTTCGGTTACGGCATCCACCGCTGCGTCGGTGCGCGGCTGGCCGAGCTGCAATTGCGGATACTGCTCGAGGAGATGGCGGCGCGGCGGCTGCGCCCCAATGTGATCGGCGAACCCCAGCGCGTCTCCTCCTGCTTCGTCCACGGCTACCGGTCGATGCAGGTGGAGCTGAGCGAATATTGATGTGGGAAAATCGGGCTATGTCTATCTGATGGCCAATCGGCGCAACGGAACTCTCTATCTGGGCGTAACCAGCAATTTGCCGCAACGAGCCTATCAGCATCGCGGCGGATTGATTGATGGTTTCAGCAAGAAGCATGGGTGCAAGAGACTGGTCTGGTTCGAGGCATTCGATGATTTGAACATGGCGCGTGAGCGGGAACGGCAGATGAAGAAATGGAAGCGAAACTGGAAACTGCGCGTGATCGAGGAGCATAATCCCCGCTGGAGAGATTTGTCGGCGACGCTCTAGTGCTCCTGCGCAGGCAGGAGCCCAGGGTCGCGGGCGATGGCGCCAGCCGCTCTAGACTCCTGCCTTCGCAAGAGCACAGATCCGGTCCGATTATGGGCGAACACCGAATTTAGGAGGAAGAGACATGGCAACTGCGGCGAAACCCGAGACCGAACCGGTCGAAACCATAGTGACCGATGTGAGCGAGACGCCGCATCCCTGGGATGTCAGCGTGTCGGACATCTACGTCGAGGACCGCTGGCAGCCGATCTTCAAGGAAATGCGCGAGAAAGCGCCGATCAACAAGGTCGTCGGTTCCGCCTATGGTGATTACTGGAACGTCACGACTTACAAGGAAATCCAGCATATCGAGGCGCTGCCCGACCTGTACAGCTCGGCCAAGGGCATCACGATCATCACCGATCCCGACAATCTGCCCGACGATCTCAACATCCAGCTGCCGATGTTCATCGCCATGGACCGGCCCGAACATACCGAGCAGCGCCGCGTGATCGCGCCGGCCTTCACGCCGGCGGAGATGACCCGGATGACGGACGAGGTGCGCGGCCGCACGGCGGAGATTCTCGACGCGTTGCCGATCGGCGAAAAGTTCGACTGGGTCGACAGGGTCTCGATCGAGCTGACGACGCAGATGCTGGCCATCCTGTTCGATTTTCCCTGGGAGGACCGCCGCAAGCTGACCGAATGGTCGGACTGGATGGGCGATGTCGAAAGCTCGCTGACGATCGAGAGCCGCCGCGAACAGCTTGAGCATGTCTATGAGGCCGGCGCCTATTTCCAGCGGCTCTGGGACGAACGGCTCGAAAAGGGGGAGGCGCCCGACCTGCTCAGCCGCATGATCCATAGCGAGATGCGCAACATGGATCAGTTCACTTTCATGGGGAATCTGATGCTGCTGATCGTCGGCGGCAACGATACGACGCGCAATTCGATGTCCGGCTATGCCTATGGGCTCGAACAGTTCCCGGATGAGCGCGAGAAGCTGGAGGACGATCCGGAACTGATCCCGGCCGCCGTGCAGGAGATCATCCGCTGGCAGACGCCGCTCGCCCATATGCGCCGCACGGTGACCGAGGATCATCTGATGTTCGGCCATGAGGTGAAAGAGGGCGACGCGGTCATCCTCTGGTATATCTCGGGTAATCGCGACGAGAATTTCTTCGTTCGCCCCGACGATATCTGGCTCGAACGCCCCAAGCCCGGCCGGCATCTCTCGTTCGGTTACGGCATCCACCGCTGCGTCGGCGCGCGGCTCGCCGAGCTGCAGCTCCGCCTGCTGCTCGAGGAGATGGCGAAGCGGCGGCTGCGCGTGAACGTGATCGGCGAACCGACGCGCGTGTCCGCCTGTTTCGTCCATGGCTACAAGAAGATGGACGTCGAACTCAGTACCTACTGAGCGCTTCTACATCTTCACCCGATAGACTTCGGTCTCGCCGATGCCCTTGAGAGTCAGCGTCTCCGGGGGCGCATAATCGACCGCGTCCCTGGTCTGGTGATAGGTTGCTGCTGACACTGCGATGCCGTTGTGATGCGCCGTGCCCTCGATCCGGCTGGCGATGTTCATCGTGTCGCCCCAATAGTCATAGGCCAGCCGACTGCTGCCGATGACCCCGCCGACGACCGGGCCGGTATGGATGCCGACGCGCAGCTTGACGTCCACGCCCTCGGCCGTGGTGATCTCTTCCAGCGCGGCGATCAGCTCGCGGCCGAAGGCGATCGCGGCCAGCGCGTCGCTGGCGGTGGACGCCGTGCCGCCCGATACAGCGAGATAGGCGTCGCCGATCGTCTTCACCTTTTCGATTCCGTGCCGCTCGGCAACTTCGTCGGCGAGCAGGAAGAAGCGGTTGAGCTGCGCGACCAGCTCGCTCGCCGGCATCGTCTTCGCCAGCGTCGAAAAGCCCACGACATCGACGAAGATCACCGACACATTGCTGAAGGAATCGGCGACCGTCTCCCCGCTCTTGATCCGCGCGGCGACATGTTCGGGCAGGACATTGTAGAGCAGCTCCTCCGATCGCCGCTTCTCCGCGTCGAGCGCCATATTGGCGGCGAAGGTCTTGCGCGCGCGCCGGTCGATATCCCAGTTCACGAAAGTCGCGAACACGAAGAAGGTCGAGAAATTGGTGAAGGTGTAGACCTTCGAGATCAATGCGCGATCGGCCTGGATCAGGAAGCCGATATAGAGGAGCAGGATCGTGACCGCCCAGAGCAGGTAGAGGCGGGTGTTCGCGACGAAGCCGATGCTCGCGAACACGACGAGGATTCCCATGTTCACGATCGCCATGCCGAAGCGGGAAATGCCGGTAATCGCCGCCTGCGCGGCCAGCGCCTCGATCAACATGCCCATTGCGACCGTCAGCGCGACGAACAGGACGAGGTCGATCCACGGTTTTTCGATATAGAAGCGCGTGCGGATGACCAGCAGGAAGCTGCCGAGCACGCCCATGAACACCCCGGCCGCGATATTGTATTGGATCACGCCCTCGCGCGGGAAATACATCGGATTGAGCGTCAGGTAGGTGACGAAGGTGAGGAGGCCGATCCAGAGCAAGGCGCGGCTCGCCGGAATGCGCGCGATGCGCTCGCTCTCGACATAGCGGCGCTCGACTTCCGGATCTTCGAAACGATTGATCAGCGCCAACGGTGCCCCCTCCCGGCGTGCGGGCGCGACTATGCCATCAAATATGGGAACGCGCTACGGCGCCGCGGCGTCAGGCGTCGAACACGGCCCGCGCCGCTTCGGTCAGCGCAGCCATCGCATCGCGCCAGGGGCCGGGGCCGTAACTGATGCGTGCGACGCCGAGCTCGGCCAGCCGCCGGGTATCGGGCATCGCATCGAACATCATCACGTTCACCGGCAACGGGCTCGCCTCGCACAGCGCGGCGATCTGGCTCTCATCGGTCAGGCCCGGGGCGAAGAAGCCGCTCGCGCCGGCGTCCGCATAGGCTTTGGCCCGCTCGATCGCCGCGCCGAGGCGTGCATCTTCGTCCACCGTGGCAAGCCCCGCCTTGAGCCACATGTCGGTACGCGCGTTGATGAAGAAATCGACGCCCGCGCGCTCGGCCTCGGCGCGGATCGCCATGATCCGGGTCACCTGCGCGTCGATCGGGTGGAGGCCCGTGCCGCCAATCACCTGGTCCTCGAAATTGATGCCGACCGCGCCGGTTTCGATCATCGCGCGCGCATGCACGCCGACGAGTACGGGCTCGGGCGAATAGGCGCCTTCGAAATCGACCGTGAGCGGCAGATCGACCGCATCGACGATCCGCTCGGCATTGGTCAGCGCCTGCTGCATCGGCAGCGTTTCGGCATCGCTGTAACCGCGCGCGCCGGCCACCGAAGCGCTGCCCGTCGCCAGCGCCTTCGCCCCGGCGTCGGCCACCGCGAGCGCGCTGCCCGCGTCCCAGATGTTGAACAGGATCACCGGGTCGCCGGGCACATGCAGGGCGTGAAAGGCGCGGGCGCGGTCTTGCTGGTCGGTCATGGCTGTCTCCCGAGCGCCGTATTAGCGGATCGGCCGATCGGCGTCCCCTCGAAAGTTGCGATCAGAAGCATCTGCGTTGCCGCGGTTACGTAGCATTCCGTATTCTGGCCAGACGGCGCAGGCGCTACTCCGCCACCAGGCCGAAAAATTTCGGACTCCTGAGGCGGTCGGAGGGATTCTTTCCCTTTGCGGCAATGCCCGATTTGCGGAGGCGCACCATGGCAAAGATCCGTCCCGGACGTGTCCTGCTTGGCGGCCTTGTGGCCGGCCTCATCATCATCGTCGGCGAATATGTGCTGAATGGCATTATCCTGGTGGAACACTGGGCCCGGATGCGGCTGGACTTTGGCATTGGAGCGCCCGGAGCCGCCCAAATAGTAGGCGGCGGCCTGATCACGCTGTCCTATGGGGTGATACTGATCTGGATGTACGCGGCGATGCGCCCGCGTTTCGGTTCCGACCTGAAAACGATTTTGGCCGCGGCCTATACCTTCTGGTTCATCGCCTATGGGCTCTTTTTGCTGTCCGTTTGGACGAACGGTTTCGTCACCGCCGAGATTGCCCTGATTTCGATTGCATGGGGCCTGGTCGAGGCGCCGCTCGCAGCGCTCGCCGGCGTCACGGTTTATCGTTCGGGACAGGGTTCCTGGAGATCGGCCGGGCGATCATGAAGTCGGCACGCTGCGCATTGCGGCGACCGGCATCGTCGGGCGCGGGGTCATCGCCGTAAACGGCAATTGCGGACCGTGACTCAGAGGCGTCGGAGATTTCGATGATCTACGTGATCTTGATCGTTTCAATCATTGCCATTGTGCTGTTCGCAACCGCGCGAACCTTCACGCCGCCCTTTCGCGACGCTGACGGCCGGATCATCGCAACCTCGATCGCCGAGGAAAGACGGATGCGTATCGGCGCCACGAGGCAATATGTCCTGATCCGCGGCCGCGATCGCGCCGCGCCCTTGCTCATATTCATCCATGGCGGCCCCGGTTATTCGGCGATGCCCTTCAACCGGCTCCTGAACGCCGATCTGGAAAACGATTTCCTATTCGTGAACTGGGATCAGCGCGGGACCGGCTACAGCTTCTCAGCGGCGACGGATCGCAGCACGCTGACACTCGACTGGATCGTAGAGGATCTCGACGATCTGATCGACGCCCTCCTGAGCGAGTTCGGTCGCGACCGGGTGCTTCTCGTAGGCCATTCCTGGGGCTCCGTCGTCGGTCTCGAATATGTCGCCCGCCATCCCGAAAAGATCGCCGCCTATGTCGGCGTGGGTCAGGCCACCAACGGGCCGGGCAGCGAGGCGGAGAGCTATCGATGGGCGCTGGACGAAGCGCGTCGTCGCGAGCGCGCCGACCTGACGGCGAAACTCGAAAAGATCGGGCCGCCGCCCTATGGCTCGCTCAAGGACATGTGGGTCCAGCGCCGCGTTCTGACGGAACTCGGCGGCGTGTGGCGGCACGAGCCGCAGTCGAGCCTCCGCTATTTCCTGCGCTACCTCAGCGTTCCGGAGTTCGCCTGGCCCGGTTTCATCAACCTCGTGCGTGCCGGCAAGGTCTCCATGGAGGCGCTGAACGATACACTGTTCGGCTATGACGCGTTCGACGCGCATCCGGCGCTGGATACGCCGGTCTATCTCATCGAGGGCGTCCATGACCGAATCCAGTCCACGCGCCTGGCCCAAGCCTATCTCGACCGGCTCGCCGCCCCGCACAAGGAACTGATCTGGTTCGAGCAGTCGGCGCACATGCCGCACTGGGAGGAGCCCGACCGGTTCAACGAAGAGATCCGCCGCATTGCGGCCGAGGCGGGGCTTTTTTCGCCTACCTAGTGCAGATTGTTTCGAAGACGAGTTGATTGGCATCAACGCCATCGCCGGGTGACGCAGCTATCCTGATTGCGTTTCCGTCGACGAAACCACGGCAGCGCAACGGCAGGCAGATCATGAAGCAATTTCCGCTATTTATCGCGATCGGTGGCGCGGCTGCGCTGATCGGATACACGCTTTCGAGACCGACCGGGGCGCGGCAAGGCGCTTTCACGGAAATGCGAAACAGAGGGATGAAGCGGATGATGGCATCGATGCCCGAAGATTCCCCGCCGAAACTCATCATGTCCATCCTGCCCGAGTTGAGGGAACAGAATGCGAATATCCTCGCCCTTCTCGAGGAGCAGGCGGCCCTCTTGCGCCGATTGGACGCCAGACAGGAGCGCGGCCCGGACAGCCTATGATGATGGCCGGCCGCGCGAACGGTGAAGCAGTAGCCGGGAGTGGCCGGTGCCCGTCGATAGCGTGGCCGCATCTCGGTGGCCGGCCGAGACCAGCTAATGCACGAACCGTGCGACGACGTCCCGGTAGGAGCGCGAGACCTTCACCTGCGCGCCGCTTTCCAGCACCAGGAAGCATTCGCCGTTTGTATGCGGCTTCACCTGCCGCACCTGATCGAGGTTCACGATCGTCGAGCGGTGGACGCGCTGGAAGGTACGCGGGTCGAGGCGCTTTTCGAGGTCCTTCATCGTCTCGCGCAGGATCAGCGTATTGTCGCCGGTATAGATGCACATATAGTCGCCGGCCGCGTCGATCCGTTCGATGCTCTCGACATCGACGCGGAAGATCTGGCCGCGATCCTTGACGTTGATGAGCTTCTCGTAGCGGCTGGCCGACGGCGTCTCGCCCTCCGCCGCGATTTCCTCGGCGGCGTCCGGCGCGACTTCCGACAGCACTTCCTTGAGCCGCGTAATCTCCTCGCTGCTGTTCTTCTCGGCCAGCCGTTCGCGCACGCGGGCCAGCGTATCGGCGAGCCGGTCTTCCTCGACCGGCTTCATCAGATAATCGACGGCCTGCGCTTCGAAGGCGCGGATCGCATGGTCGGAATAGGCGGTGACGAAGACGAACAGCGGCGGCTCGATATCCATCAGCCCCTGGACGACCGAAAAACCGTCGAAGCCCGGCATCTGGATGTCGAGAAACACGACATCGGGCTTGTGGGTCTTGACCGAACGGATCGCCTCGCGGCCGTTGGTGCAGGTGTCGACGATCTCGACATCGTCATGCGGTTCGAGCCGGAGCTGCAGGCCCTGGATGGCGAGCGGTTCGTCGTCGACGATAATTGCGCGGATGGTCATGCGGCTTCCTTTGCCTCTTCGAACTGGAGCGGGATTTCGATTTCGACGCAGAAACCGCCGCCCTCATTCGCTTTAATCTCAAATCTCTGTTCTTCGCCAAACGCCTGGGCCAGACGGTCCCGGATATTGGCGAGCCCCACGCCCGTCGAAGAGTGCCGCGTCACGGCGCCCTCTTGCAAGCCCGGGCCGGTGTCGGACACGGTGATCTGCACCCGGTTTCCGACCTGTTGCGCCGATATGCGGATTTCGGCGCCCTCTTCCTGCGGCGTCACCGCATATTTGATCGCATTTTCGACCAAGGGCTGCAGTAACAACGAGGGCAGCCGGGCCCGCGTCACGCGCGGATCGATGTCGAAACTCGGACGCAGCCGGTCCTCGAACCGCATCCGCTCTATTTCGAGATAGAGCTTCAAAGTTTCAACCTCCTGCGCCAGCGGGACGCGCGCGGTCGGTTCGTTGGCCAAGGTATAGCGCAGGAAGGAGGATAATCGCGAGAGCATGGCGTTTGCGCGCTCGGTCTGCTTCAGCAGCACGAGCGTGGAGATGGAATTCAGCGTATTGAACAGGAAATGCGGATTGAGCTGGTAGCGCAGCATTGCGAGATGCGCGTTCGAGCTTTGCGTTTCGAGGCGCAGAAGCTGGTCATTCTGTTCCTCGATCAGGATATAGAAATTGATCCCGTAGTAGAGGCCCGACCAGGCGACGAGCAGCGTGAAATCCAGGAGGATTGCGCCGAAAAACTGCAATCCCGAGGGCATTTCCCCGCCCCGGTAGAATGCGGTGAAGGCCCAGACCTCGATGAAGGAGAAGATCGCCGAGGCGATCAGCACGACGGTGACCGAGCCGCCCCAGGTGACGCGCGGCGTGCGGTCGATAAGCTGGCGGAAGATCACCGCCATGATCAGCGTCAGGCAGTATCCGGTGGCGGTCGCTATGGCCGTCGGCAGGATGAAGAGCGGCCCCATATTGTTGGCGATGCCGCCCAGCGAGCGCAGGATGAAATAGCCCGACCAGCCGACCGACTGGAGCACCCAGAATGCCCGGTTCTTGTCGACGAAGAACGGCTTTTTGGTCAGGTCTTCAAGCGCCATGGCCTTTATCTAGTCGATTTGAAGGGGTGCGGGAAGCAATTGCGCATCTCGATTGCCCGCGCGGGCGGGGCAAATCGCCGCTGCCATTGTAACCCAGTTGTCACATAGATGTCGCATTAGGCGTCGCAAGGGCATCCGGGTCGGATCCGCCCATCTGCACATCGAACATGGAGGATAATGTGCGCGCTCCCCTTACAGGATTGATGGCGGCGATGGCCGTAACGCTGGCCGCATGCGGCGGCGGAGGCAGCGGCGACGGCGGCGTGCGCGCCATCACGGTCGTCGGCAGCTCGACCGTCTACCCGTTCACCCGCGCCGTCGCGGAGAATTTCGCCCGCAACAACCCCGAATTCGGCTCCCCGGTCGTCGAATCGACCGGTACCGGCGGCGGCATCGAACTCTTCTGTTCGGGCGTCGGCACCGAGCATCCCGATATCGTGAACGCCTCGCGGCGCATGCGGTTGAGCGAATTCGAAACCTGCCAGGAAAATGGCGTCGATCATATCGTCGAACTGCGCGTCGGCATCGATGGGCTCGCCGTCGTGGAATCGGTGGACGGTCCGGAAATGGCGCTGACCCGCGCCCAGATCTACGAAGCGCTGGCCGCTGAGCCCTATGGCGAGGAGCAGACGAACGAAAACTGGTCGGATATCGATCCGTCGCTGCCGAACATTCCGATCCGCGTGTACGGCCCGCCGACGACCAGCGGCACGCGCGACGCCTTTATCGAGCTGATCATGGAAGCCGGGTGCGAAAGCAATCCCGCGATCGCCGCGCTCGAAGAGGAAGACGAAGACCGCAAGGACGAAGTCTGCACCACCGTGCGCAACGACCAGGCCTTTATCGAAGCCGGCGAGAACGACAATCTGATCATTCAGCGCGTGTCGCAGAATCCCGGCTATCTCGGCCTGCTCGGCTACAGTTTCATGGCGGAGAATGCCGACGAAGTCGTGGGCGTGCCGATCGACGGCGTCGATCCGACCTATGAGAGCATCGCCAATTTCGAATATCCGGGCGCCCGGCCGCTCTACGTCTATATCAAGGGCAATCACCTGCAGGCGATCCGGGGCTTGCGCGAATTCGTGGCCGAATATGTGTCCGCCTGGGGCCCCGACGGCTATCTGGTCGACGAGGGCATGATTTCGAACCCCGACGAAACGCGGGCGAATTTCGCGGCGATCGCCGAAGAGATGCGCGCGCTGACCGCCGAGGACGTGCAAAGCTAGCATTTCCGCCCGGAAATCGGCCGTTATCAGAAGGGGCCGGCGCCCTGGCGCCGGCCTTTTTTGCAAGCAATTTCAGGTGTGTGAAATGACCGATTGCCAGAATCGGGCTTTTCGTGTAACATAACTGTAATATTTGTTGCGTTTGGATTGGAGAAATCGCCATGGCGGGCGAAGCGAAACATACGGTATCGGCGTTCGACGACGAGTTGAGCGCCCTGCGCGCCAACATTATCGAACTCGGATGGCGGACGTCGCTGGCGATGGAAGACGCGATCCGCGCGCTCGAACAGCGCGACGCCGGCCTCGCCCAGGCGGTCGTCGACGGCGATCGCGAGATCGATGCCCTGGCGGCGCAGGTCGAGACGGCGGCGGTGAATATCATCGCGCTGCGCGCGCCGATGGCGGACGACCTCAGGACGCTCGTTTCGGCGATCAAGATCAGCGCGATCCTGGAGCGGACGGCCGATTACGCGCGCAATATCGCCCGGCGCGTGCCCAGCATCACCGAGAAATATCCGAAGAAGCTGCGCAAGACGATCGCCGCGATGAACGATGCGGCGAAGGACATGCTCGGCGATGTCGTGCGCGCCTATGCCGATGGCGATGTGGCGCTCGCCCAGAGCGTCTGCGAGCGCGACGATGTCGTCGACGACCTGCATGACGAGCTGACCGAGATGCTGATCGAGTTCATGATCGACAAGCCCGACCGGATCAGCCAGGCCGCGCACCTGCTGTTCGTCAGCAAGCATCTGGAACGGATCGGCGACCAGGCGACCAACATCGCCGAAAAGGTCACCTATTCGGTCACCGGCACGCATCGCAAGACCGGCGAAACCGAGAGCGAAAAGCTGGCCGCCTGAGCCCGTTGCCGGACCGCCGCTGGACAAGCCTTTCGGCGGTCTGATAGCCAGACAGGCGGGCGGGAGTGCGGCATGAGTTGGCGTTGTTCAACGCGATCGGCAATATCGCTATTCGTGGTTTTTTTCGCGGCGTACTTTGCGACGAGCGGCGCGCGGGCAACCGACTATCCCCCTACGCGCACCTCCGACAGTTCCGACCAGATCCAGGGTGTGGACCTTCTCAATCCCTTCGCGTGGCTCGAGAATCTCGATTCCCCCGAAGTCGCCGCATGGGTAGCGGCGCAGGACGCGTTCACGCTCGCCAGTCTTGCCCAGCCGATGCGGGATTCGGTCATCCTGCGCGCCCGGATGCGGCGATACGACGAAGCCCGTCAGATCAATACGCCCGAACGCCGGGGAAACCGGTTCTTCTTCCTGGCGGAAGATGCGGGACGGGCCGGACGTTCGCTCTACATCCACAGCGATGGCGTGGACCGGGTCATCGCCGAGCCGGGCGATTTCGCACAGGCCGGATTCGGTAGCGCGCAGATCGCGGATTTCCGGTCGTCGCCATCCGGCCGTCTCGTCGCCATTTCCGGTGTCGAAGATGCGACCGGACGGCGCATCGTGCGAATTCTCGATGTCGAAACCGGCGCCTATCGGCCTGACACTATAGAAGCGGCCCGGCTTGGCGATGAGCCATGGTCGGCGGACGAGCAGGTTCTGTATTTCGCGCGGTCGGATGCGGATGCCGGTGGCAGTGCGTGGCGCAGGCGACTGGGTTCGGACGACGAGCATCGGCTGGCGGGCGGGGAAGGCCGGCGATATCGCCTTTCCTACTCCCAAGACCTGGGAGGAGCGGTCATCGTCGAGCGCAATGTCTCCGGCCGGTCCCGCGCATGGTTCGCGGCTGCGGACCGGCCGGCAGCCGCTCCTGTCCTGATGATGGAGGCTGACGGCGCCTTGACCTTTATCGGCGCCGTCGGAGATCGCGGCTTTTTCTATGAAAGCGGCCGGGACCGGATCGTGGCGACGCGGGGCGCGCCGGGCCGTTACGAAACTGTCGAGATCATGGATAGCGCGGCACTTTCGGTAACGAGCGCGCATATCCATGGCGGGCGCCTGGTCATCAATGGGTTGGACGCCGGGGCTCCGGCGATTTTCGTCCATCGTCCCGACGGAACCCATCTGCGCACCTTTCATCCGCCCTTCGGCCTGCTCTGGACCAATTTCCCCGCCGGGCGCCCGGCGATTTTCGGGAGCCCGCAATCGCGGTTCGCCTATGCGAACTCGATCGCGCTCGAATCCCCGGGCGTCTATGAAATCGATCTGGAAAGACTGGAAATGCGGCCCTGGCGTTTACGCGCGGGTGTCGCGCCCGGCGCGGTATCGATCGTCCGCAGGAGCTATCGCTCGGCCGACGGCCAGGAGATTCCGATCGTGCTTGCGCATCGTCGCGATGTTGGACTGACGGCCGCCGACAGGCCGCCCGACACGCCTTCGCCGCCAGTGCTGATGTGGGTTTATGGCGCGCATCGCTACACCGCCATCCCCTTTTTCAATGGCTTCTTCCGGACTTTTATTGACGCGGGCGGGGTGCTCGTCATGCCGCAGGTGCGCGGCGGCGGCGCGTTCGGCGCGGCGTGGCACGCGGCCGGCTCGCGGGCGAACAAGGCCAATACCGTCGCCGATACGATCGCCGCGCTGCAATGGCTGCGGGCGGAAGGAATCGCCATCCCAGGGCGGATGGCGGTGCTCGGCAACAGCGCGGGCAGCGTTCCCGCCGCGATGGCGGGTATCCGCCGGCCCGATCTCGTCGATGCGCTGATTCTCGAAATTCCGCTCTCCGATCTCATCCGCCATGCCCGGTGGAGCAGCGGCTGGGCGACGGAGTTCGGCGTGCCGGACGTGCCCGAGGAGTTCGAAACGCTGCGCGCCGTGTCTCCCTATCAGGCCTTACAGGAGCCGCGGCGATTGCCGCCGACGCTCATCTTCGCAGGCGAGAATGACACGGTTTCGCCGCCGCATCACGCCTACAAGCTGGCCGCCGCGATGCAGCGCGCGCAGACCGGCGATGGGCCGATTCTCCTCCGTCTGGTCCGCGGTGCGGGCCACCAGATCGGCGTGGACGCCGCGCAGCGGATGGAAAGCCAGTCCTATCAGCTGGCATTTCTTACGGATGTACTGGGCCTCGAAGCGGCCCGGATCGCGCCGGCGTCAGCGGGCGACGCGCAATAATGGCGCCTGCCTAAAAATCCACCTCGGCGCGAATACCGATGACGTCGACGCTGTAGTCGGTATCGAGGCCGGCCGGGATCGCCGCGTCGTCATATTCGATATTCCCGTAGTTGAGCGACAGGCGCGCATAGTCGATCGGCGTCCAGATCAGCGAGGCGGCGATCAGGTTTTGCTGCCCGCCCAGCACGCCCGCATCGTTGAGATCGAGATAGTCGTAGCGAACATTGAGCTGGATCGCGCCGATGCCGCCTTCGTCGACGGTGCGCGCGGGCCGCGTCCGGTTGAACCGCCCGCCCGAATAGCCGCGGGAATCGCCGGATGTGAGGAAGATGCCGGCCTCCGCATAGCCGCCGAAAAAGGTCGGATCGTCCATGCCGAACAGCTGGGCCTCCAGCCAGTGCACCTCGGCGGCGGCGTGGAAGCGGCCGGAAATCACCGCCGCTTCCAGGCCGTAGCTGGTCTCTTCCTCGACCGGCAGCACGGGCGTTCCGATAAACCGCGTATCGGTCGTCGCGACGAGCGGGCGCTGGCGATAGCGGGCGCCGGGCTGATCCTGCAGGTCGCGCCAGTGAAACGAGCCGCCGAAATGGAGCTGCGTGCCATCCGCCAGCTCGGGATAATAGACCGCGCGCGTGTCGAACGAATAGGCATTCGTTTCGTCATTCGTCAGATCGTCGAGGTTGGAGGTGAACACCCCGCCGTCCCAGCGGAAATCCTCGCCTGTGTAGCTGATGCCGAGGCCGACCCGGCGCTGGAAGCCGAAGGCGTCGGTAAAGGCCGCGCGCTCGATAAAGCTCGAAAAGCGGCTCGAGGTCAGCTCTTCGAGCGACTGGAAGGGGTTGAACTGGCCGAGCGTGATCTCGACATCTCCAGCCGCGTAGCTGATCAGCGCGTCGGTCACCTCGACTTCGTTGTTCGCGAAATCGATCTCGAACTTGTATTCGAACCCGCCGGGGATCGCACCCTGGAAGCCGATCCGCCCGCGCCGCAGCGAATTGGACCAGCCGAGGCCCGGATCCATGATCGCGTTCGGCGCATCGACGTAGCCGAAATCGTACATCAGCCGGCCGAAGGGGCGGAAGTCCCAGCCGTCCGCGGTCCGCGTCCGCGTGGCCGCGCCGTGGGTGATGCGCGGCTGGGCGGCGACGGCTTCGCTCGCTTCGGTGGCGGCGGCCTGCGCGTCGTTTGCGGCGGTCTGGGCGGCCGCGGCCGTCGCGTTCGCCTCGGCCGCCTGGCCCGCGACCTCGGCCTGCGTGCCGACAAGCTGTTCGACCAGCGCCTCCAGCGTCTGCACCCGGCCGCGCAATTCTTCCAGCTCGGCCTGCATCTCCGCGCGCGTCGGCGCGGGCTGGGCAAGGGACGGTGTGCTCGCGACCAATGCAGCGGCGGAGGCCGATAGGCCCAGAACGATCTGTTTCATTTGGATGACGCCTCGATGACAGTTTCGCCCCGCCTCTATGACGGAATTATGACATCAGGATGATGCAGGCGTTGCAGTTTTGTTACGCAGAACTCGTTCGTCAGAATTTTCCTCTCGGAAAATCGCCGCACCGGCCCACTCCCCCTCCCGGCCTCCCA
>NZ_JBQLZN010000083.1:0-17128 GCF_052168295.1 Parasphingopyxis sp.
TCGGCGACGGCGTGTTCGAGGTGAAGTCGACCAATGGCGACACCTTCCTCGGCGGTGAGGATTTCGACAGCAAGGTCGTCGAGTTCCTGGCCGAAGGCTTCAAGAAGGACGAAGGCATCGACCTGCGCAGCGACAAGCTGGCGCTGCAGCGTCTGAAGGAAGCGGCCGAAAAGGCGAAGATCGAACTCTCCTCGGCCCAGTCGACCGAAGTGAACCTGCCGTTCATCACGGCGGACCAGAACGGTCCGAAGCATCTCGTCAAGACGATTACGCGCTCCGACCTCGAACAGATGGTCGGCGATCTGATCAAGAAGACGCTCGATCCGTGCAAGAAGGCGCTCGAAGATGCGAGCATCAAGGCGTCGGATGTCGACGAAGTGATCCTGGTCGGCGGCATGACGCGCATGCCCAAGGTCCGCAAGACGGTCGAAGAGTTTTTCGGCAAGGAGCCGCATACGGGCGTGAACCCGGACGAGGTCGTCGCCATGGGTGCGGCCATTCAGGCCGGCGTGCTGCAGGGCGACGTCAAGGACGTGCTGCTCCTCGACGTGACCCCGCTTTCGCTGGGCATCGAAACGCTCGGCGGCGTGTTCACCCGGATGATCGATCGCAACACGACGATCCCGACCAAGAAGACGCAGGTCTATTCCACGGCGGACGACAATCAGAACGCCGTGACGATCCGCGTCTTCCAGGGCGAGCGCGAAATGGCGTCGGACAACAAGCTCTTGGGCCAGTTCGACCTGGTCGGCATTCCGCCGGCGCCGCGCGGCGTTCCACAGATCGAGGTGACCTTCGATATCGATGCCAACGGCATCGTGAACGTGTCTGCCAAGGACAAGGGCACGGGCAAGGAACAGCAGATCAAGATCCAGGCCTCGGGCGGTCTCGACGATAGCGATATCGAAAAGATGGTGCAGGAAGCCGAGCAGTTCGCCGAGGAAGACAAGAAGCGGCGCGAGGCTGCGGAAACGAAGAACCAGGCCGAAAGCCTCGTTCACACGACCGAGCAGCAGCTCGCCGAACATGGCGACAAGATCGACGCGGACCTCAAGTCCGACATCGAAAGCAAGATCGCCGAAACCAAGTCGGCGATCGAAGCCGAGGACGGCGCGGCGATGAAGACCAAGTCGGAAGAGCTCGCCCAGGCCGCCATGCAGATGGGCCAGAAAATCTACGAGGCCCAGCAGGCCGAAGCCGGCGCCGCCGAAGGCGATGCCGCGGCCGATGCCGGCGGTTCGAGCGAAGACGAAGACGTCGTCGACGCCGAATTCTCCGAAGTTGACGAAGACCAGAAATCCTAAAATGTTCGGGGGAGAGGCGATCCGCTTCTCCCCCGGCTTCTTCGTCACGCCGGGGCAGCCATGACCGAAGTCGACTATTATGAAGTCTTGCAGGTGGATCGGGGCGCCGATGGCGCAGCCCTGAAATCGGCCTATCGCAAGCTCGCCATGCAATATCATCCGGACCGCAATCCGGGCGATGCCGAATGCGAGGCGAAATTCAAATCGATCAACGAAGCCTATGAGTGTCTGAAGGACCCGCAAAAGCGTGCGGCCTATGACCGGTTCGGCCATGCCGCCTTCCAGAACGGTGCGGGCGGCGGCCATCACCAGCAGGACGGCTTCAGCGCCTTTTCCGACATCTTCGAGAATATCTTCGGCGAGGATTTCATGGGTGCCGGTCGCGGGCGCGGCCGGGGACGCGATGTCCGCCGCGGTGCGGACCTGCGCTACGATTACGAAATCACGCTTGAGGAAGCGTTCAGCGGCAAGGATGCCGAGCTCACCATCGATGTGACGGCGCCGTGCGAAAGCTGCGAAGGCTCGGGCGCCGCGCCGGGAACCTCCGCGCAGACCTGCGGCACCTGCCAGGGCCATGGCAAGGTGCGCGCGCAGCAGGGCCTGTTCCTCGTCGAACGGACCTGCCCGACCTGCCACGGCCTCGGCCAGGTGATCCCCGATCCGTGCGAGGAATGCCGCGGCGAGGGACGCGTCGACACGACCAAGACCATCGAGGTGAAAGTGCCACCCGGCGTCGATGACGGCACACGTATTCGCGTGTCGGGCGAAGGCGAAGCGGGCGCGCGCGGCGGACCGGCCGGCGATCTCTACATCTTCATCCATCTCGAGCGGCACGCGCTTTTCCAGCGCGAAGGCACGACGCTGTTCGCGCGCTGCCCGATCTCGTTCACGACTGCGGCGCTCGGCGGCTCGATCGACGTACCCGGACTCGACGGCGAAGTGCACACCTTCCAGATTCCTGCCGGCATGCAGACCGGCAAGCAACTGCGCAAACGCGGCGCGGGCATGCCGGTGCTGCAGGGCAGGGGTTTTGGCGATCTCGTCGCCCAGTTCGACGTCGAAACGCCGACCAAGCTGTCCGCCAAGCAGAAAGAGCTGCTGCAGGAGTTCCGGGAGACGGAAACCGGTGAGGAATGCCCGGAAAGCGCGGGCTTCTTCGACAAGCTGAAAACGATGTTCGGCGAATAGGCCGATGAATGACCGGCAGATCAGGATCCTGTTCATCCTGTCGTTGCTGGTCGCGATGGCCGTCCCGGCCAAAGCGTCGGAAACCGAAACGATGCCGGTCCATGCCGGTTTCCGCTACGCGATCACGGACACATGCGATGCATCACGCCCCACGGTGGTCGGCTTGCATTTCATGGGCGGGAATGCGGCGGTATCGCAATCGCTGTTCGACCTGTCCGCCGATGGCGTGAATTTCGTTGCTGTCGAGGGCGGCCATGCTTTCGAGGACGGACGGTCCTGGTTTGCCGCCGACCATTATGACCGTCCCGGTTCGGACCAGTCAGCCGAGATTATCGCGACAGCCGATGCATTGGCGCAGTTCCTGCGGGAGCTCGACAGCATATGCCCGACCCGGGGCCGGCCGATCATCGCCGGCTATTCGCAGGGCGGCGACCTGGTGCATCTGCTTGCGATTAGGCACGCGCGGCTTCTCGGCGCCGCCGTCCCAATGGGCGCCCGCTTTTTCGATAGCTGGCGGTATCTCGAACGGGACAGCGCCGGAAATCTACCGATCGTCCTGCTCCATGGCGGGCAGGATAGCGTCGTATCGCCGACCAATGCCCTGCGCGCGGCCGAATTCTACGCCACCACTTCGCGGGACGTAACGCTCCGGTTGTTCCACGGTGCCGGTCATGCCTATCCTGGCGAAATGCGGGCTTTCTATCGCGCTATGGTGCTCGATCTCTTCTCGCCACCTGCAACCGACGACACGCCGATCGGGCAGTAACCTTCGACAGCTTCCCTGTGGCGGTCTAGGAAAACCCTGACCTGACAGGGAGACTTCCAGAATGACCCGTTTCGCACCGCTTTTTGTATTCGCTTTGATGGTTACCGCGCCCGCTCAGGCGCAGATGGGCGAGATGGCCGATGTCGAGATCACCGCGGAACAGCTCGCGCCGGGCGTCGCTGTCCTGTTCGGACGCGGCGGTAATATTGGCGTATCGCATGGCGAAGACGGGACCGTCCTGATCGACGATCAGTTTGCGCCGCTCACGACTCGCATCCAGGCCGCGATTGCCGAACTGGGCGCCGATCCGGCGCGCTTTCTGATCAATACGCACTGGCATTGGGATCATACGGACGGGAACGAGAATTTCGGCGAGGCCGGTGCGGTGATCATGGCGCATGACAATGTGCGTATTCGCCTGGCCGAGGGCGCCGAAGGCCGGCGGACCGTTCCCCCCGCGCCGCCGGCTGCGCTGCCCGTCATCACCTATCATGACGGTATCAAACTGCATCTGAACGGCGATACCGTCCATGTCGTCCATATGCACCGCGCCCATACCGACGGCGATTCGATCGTCTGGTGGGAGAATGCGAATGTCGTCCATATGGGCGATCTCTTCTTCAACGGCCGCACCTTTCCGTTCGTCGATCTGGAATCGGGCGGGGACGTGCGCGGCGTGATCCGCGCCGCGACGCGCGTCATCGACATGACCGACGATGCGACGCAGATCATTCCCGGCCACGGCCCGATGGCCACGCGCGCCGGCCTGGTCGCCTATCGCGACATGATCGCCGCGATCACCGGGCAGGTCGCAAGCGCCATGGCCGATGGCCGCTCGCTCGAAGAGATTCAGGCGATGGGATTGACCGCCGATTATGCCGAGCTGGAAGGCGGATTCATCTCGGGCGAGGCCTTCGTCGAGACCGTCTTTACAAGCCTGAACCTGCCCGACGAACCCGATCATCATCATGACGAAATCGGCCATGCCGACCATGGCGGTGACGCGGAGTAATCGTGGATACGAAAGAGGCGCCGACAGCAATCGGCGCCTCCTTTTTCGAGCCTGTGCTAGCTGCCGAAAACGGCTTCCACGAAAAGCAGTTGAGCGGCAATAACGGAGACAAGGCTCGCAATTCGCGCGAATACGGACATGGTGAATTCCTTCCCTTCGTCATGGAACGCCAATTCGTTCCGGTAACGAAATGGGGTCGGAAAACCCGGCTTCCATCGCCCGGTACGCACTTACGATTGCAGGTTATGCAATCGCCGGAAACGGCTATTTTCCGCCGAAAACCCGCTCGAAAATTGTATCGACATGCTTGAAATGATAGCCGAGATCGAACTTCTCCTCGATCTCGCTGTCGCTGAGTGCGGCCGTGACGTCCGCGTCGGCCTTGAGCAGTTCCATCAGCGATAGCTGGCCGTCCGATTCCCAGACTTTCATCGCGTTGCGCTGCACGAGCCTGTAGGCGTCTTCGCGGCTGACCCCGGCCTGGGTGAGAGCGAGGAGGACGCGCTGCGAATGGACGAGCCCGCCCATCCGGTCGAGATTCTTCTGCATGCGCTCGGGATAGACGAGCAGCTTGTCGACGACGCCGGTCAGCCGGCCCAATGCAAAATCGAGCGTGATCGTCGCGTCGGGGCCGATATAGCGCTCGACCGACGAGTGGCTGATGTCCCGCTCGTGCCAGAGCGCGACATTCTCCATCGCTGGCAGCGCATAGCCGCGCACCATCCGGGCGAGGCCGGTGAGGTTTTCGGTGAGGATCGGATTGCGCTTGTGCGGCATCGCCGACGAACCCTTCTGCCCCGGCGAGAAGTATTCCTCCGCTTCGAGCACCTCGGTGCGTTGCAGGTGGCGGATTTCGACGGCGAGCCGCTCGACCGACGAAGCGATCACGCCAAGCGTCGCGAAGAACATCGCATGCCGGTCGCGCGGGATGACCTGGGTCGAAATGGGCTCCACGGTCAGGCCCATCTTCTCAGCGACATGCGCTTCGACCTCGGGATCGATATTAGCGAATGTGCCGACCGCGCCCGAAATGGCGCAGGTCGCGATTTCCCCGCGCGCCGCGACGAGGCGATCCCTGCAGCGATCGAACTCGGCATAGGCCTGGGCGAGCTTGAGCCCGAAGGTCACGGGTTCCGCATGGATGCCATGGCTGCGGCCGATGGTCGGCGTGAGCTTATGCTCCATCGCGCGGCGCTTCAGCGCTTCGAGCAGCCCGTCGAGATCGGCGAGGATGATATCGGCCGCGCGCGACAGCTGCACGGCCAGGCAGGTGTCGAGCACGTCCGAACTCGTCATGCCCTGATGCATGAACCGCGCTTCTTCGCCCACCTGTTCGGCCACCCAAGTGAGGAAAGCGATCACATCATGCTTGGTCACCGCCTCGATGGCGTCGATGGCGGGCACGTCGATCGCGGGATCGGTCGCCCACCAGTCCCACAGCGCCTTGGCCGCGCTGTCCGGCACCACGCCGAGATCGGCCAGCGCCTGCGTCGCATGCGCCTCGATTTCGAACCAGATCCGGAACTTCGATTCCGGCTCCCAGATGGCGGTCATTTCGGGCCGGGCGTAACGCGGGATCATGGTGCTGGGCGTATCCTTCGAACTGATTGAGCGCGCCGCTTAGCAGGGGCGGGCGCTTCGGACAAACGGAGGAGCGATTATTCAGGGGGCGATGACCACCCGGCCCACCACCTCGCGATTGCGCATCATCTCGAAAGCCTCGCGCCAATCGTCCAGCGGTAGCGCCGCATGGACATGCGGCGTGACCTTGCCCGCTTGGGCCAATGCCCAGATGGCGTTGAAATTCTCTTCGCCTCGTTCCGGATAGCGGCGGCCATATTCGCCGGCCCGCACGCCGACGACCGAGAAACCCTTGATCAGCGGAATATTGGTCGGGACGGTCGCGATCCGGCCCGAGGTGAAACCGACGACGAGCAGCCGTCCGCCGAACGCGATGCAGCGCGTGCTCTCGTCGAAAATATCGCCGCCGACGGGATCGTAGATGACGTCGGCTCCGCCGTTCGTCAGCGCTTTCACCTCTTCGCGAAAGCCATCCGTAACGTTGATCGTCGCGTCGGGCGCGTATTTCTCGGCGATCACGGCGAGTTTTTCGTCGGACGCCGATGCGGCGATCACCTTCGCGCTGAGCGCCTTGCCGAGATCGACCGCCGCCAGGCCAACGCCGCCCGCCGCGCCATGGACGAGCAGCCATTCGCCGGGCTGGATCTCGGCCCGGCGCACGAGCGACACATAGGCGGTGAGATAGGCCACGCCGAACGCCGCGGCCGCGTCGAAATCCATGCCCTCCGGCTTGCGGCGCAGTGCGGACACGGGGCAGAGCGCATAGTCGGCGAACCCGCCGGTGCCGAGCGTCGCGACGACCGCATCGCCGATGGCGAACTCCGTGCTCTCATCGCCGAGCGCGACGATCTCGCCGGCAATATCGTTGCCGGGCGTAAACGGCAGCTCCGGGCGGTGCTGATATTTCCCCTCGGTCATCAGCAGGTCCGGAAAGCCGAGCGCCGCCGCACGTACGCGGAGCAGCGCCTGGCCCGGTCCCGGCTCCGGCACGGGAACGTCCCGGACCGCGCATCCCGCAAAATCGGGGGCGAGATCGGCGACCTGCAGCGCGCGCATCGTCTTCGGTATGCTCATGTCAGATCAGTCCCTGGCTTCTGAGGCTCGTCTGGCCCTTGGCACCGATGATCAGATGGTCGTGCACGGCGATATTGAGCGGCCGGGCCGCTTCGGCGACTTCGCGGGTCAGCCGGATATCGGCCTTGCTCGGAGATGGGTCGCCGGACGGGTGATTGTGCACCAGGATCATGCCGCTGGCGTGGAGGTCGATCGCGCGGCGGATGATTTCGCGGACATAGATCGCCGCCTGGTCGATCGAGCCCTCGGTTACGATCTCGTCGCGGATCAGCACATTCTTGCTGTCGAGATGGAGGACGCGGACGCGCTCGATGGGTTCGTGCGCCATATCCGCGCGCAGATAGTCGATCAGCGCCTGCCAGTTGGACAGGATCGGCTTTTCGCGGATCTCGTCAGACAGTAGCCGCAATGCCGAGGCTTTCGCGATCATGAGCGCGGCAATCGCGCCCTCGCTCAGCCCGCCGATCCGCGCCAGCGCTTCGGGTTCGGCCGACAGCAGCGCGCCGAGGCCACCGAACTCATCGATCAGCCGTTTCGCGAGCGGCTTCGTGTCGCGCCGCGGAATGGCGAGCGTCAGCAGATATTCGACAAGCTCGTGATCGAGCAGCGCATCATGGCCGCCTTCGATCAGGCGCTTACGCAGCCGTGCGCGGTGGCCTGTGCCGTCTGTCGGAGCTTTTGCCATAGGCCGTTGCTATCGGGATGGCGGCATCGGTGCAATCGCGCTAATCCGGCGCAATGGAAGAAACCGCGCCTCTTCAAAAGCCTGCGTACCGGCGGCGGCGCGTTTGGCTCGGCGGTTTCGCGGCGCTGATCGCGCTCGGGCTCGGGATTGCATGGACGCAGCGCGAAGGGATCGCGATCCGCTATATCGAAGACCTGCTCGACCAGGCCGAAGCGCAGGGCAGCTACGAGATCGTCGAGATCGGCCTGGGTCGGCAGCGTATCCGCAATCTCGTCATCGGCGATCCCGAACGACCCGACCTGAGGGTCGCGCAGGCCGATATCTATCTCGATTTCGGCTTCGGCTATCCGGAAGTGAGCCGCGTGGTGGCGCGGGGCGTGCGGCTTAACGGGCGGTTCGTCGACGGCGCGTTCGATTTCGACCAGCTCGATGGCCTGCTCCCCGAACCGACCGGTGAGCCGTTCGCGTTCCCGGCGCTCGACCTCGAATTGCGCGACGCCGTGATGCGGCTCGAAACGCCCTACGGGCCTCTGGCGCTGGCCGCGACGGGATCGGGCCAGCTTACAGGCGGTTTTCGCGGCCATCTTGCGGCGGCGAGCCCGGGCCTCGCCTATGAAGGGTGCGATGCAGCGGCGGTCCGTTCGAGCGTCGCCATCCGCATCGAGGACCGGCGCCCGATCATCGACGGTCCGGTGCGCGCGGCGAGCCTAGTTTGTGAGGCCGGCGATCTGGCGCTGGCGGCGCCAGAACTGTCGATCGATGCCGTCTTTTCGGAAAGCTTCGACCGATGGGGCGGGGATGCGCAGCTTTTAGCGGCATCGCTGGCGCATGAAAGCGGCCAGGCGGACGCGACGTGGCTGACACTGTCCTTCGACGGCGAATCCGGCGGGCAGACGACGGGCACTATGCGGCTGCGCCTCGCGGATGCACGCGGCTTCGACCTCGCCGCCCGGCGCCTTGGCATGACCGGCCACTACCGGGTGCGCGACGGCGGTGGCATGATCGGTTTCGACGGCGATGTCGATCTTTCCCGCGCACGACTGGCGCAGTCCCGGACGGGCGCGATCACCGAGACCCTGCGCAGCGCCTCCGGCACGCCGCTCGGCCCGGTCGGGACGATGCTGGCGCGCGCTGTTTCGGCAGCGAGCGCCAGGTTTGATGCGCGCTTCGCCTTGACGGCGGCCTATGGCGAGCGGGGCGGCGCCGTACGCTTCGCCGAAATCGAGGGCGCGAGCGAGAGTGGCGCGCGGCTCACCTTGGAGCGCGGCGAGGGCGTGCAATATGGCTGGCCCGATCGCGGCTTGCGTTTCGATGGCGCGATGCGGCTTGCAGGCGGCGGTTTCCCGCAAAGCTATGTCACGATAGACCGGCCGCGCGCCGGTGCGCCGATCGAAGGGCGCGCCGAGATCGCCCCGATCCGCGCTGGCGATACGCTGCTTCGGCTGGAGCCCGTCCGCTTCGAGGCTGGCACGGACGGCACGACGCGGATCGCAACCCGAGTCGAGATGTCCGGCCCGCTGGCGGATGGGCGGGTCGAGCGGCTCGCCATGCCGATTGTCGGAACATTGGGAGAGGGCGGGCGACTCTCCGTCGGTCAGGGTTGCACGCCGATCCGCTGGGCGCGGATGATGGTCGCGGGCATGGTGCTCGGGCCGACCGAACTGCCCTTCTGTCCGATCACGGGCGGGTCGCTGGTTCGCTACGCGCCCGGTGCGGGATTGAGTGGCGGCGGACAGCTCGTCCGGCCGCGGCTGCGCGGACGTGTCGGGGACTCGCCGCTGACGATTACCGCTGCGGATTTCCGGTTGCCTCTGGCCCGGCCGTCCTTCGTAACTAACAACGTTTCGGTCCGCCTTGGCCCGCAAGGCGCGCAGTCCGAACTCGACATCGCCCGGCTGTCGGCGGACTTCGTATCCGGCGGCGTTGATGGCCGCTATACAGGCGCGGATGGACAAATCGCCAACGTGCCGATCCGGCTGAGCGAAGGCACCGGCGGCTGGCGGCTTATAAACGGCACGTTGTTGGTCGACGGCGGAGCGGACCTCACCAACACCGCGCCCGACCGGATCTTCGAACCGCTGATAGTGCGCGACATGGCCATGCGCCTCGAGAACAGCATGATCCGCGCCACGGGCGAACTCGTCGCTCCGGAAGAGGATGTGCTGATCGCCGATGTCGACCTGCATCACGATCTCACTGACGGCTCCGGCGCTGCCGTGCTGGATACCGACAATCTCGCCTTCAACGAGAATATCCAGCCGACCGATCTTACCGATCTGGTGCTCGGCATCGTTGCGGAAGTGCAGGGGCTGGTCAGCGGTACCGGCACGATCCGCTGGGACGCGGCGGGCGTGACCAGCGACGGCGTCTATCAGCTCACCGATATCGATCTCGCGGCGCCCTTCGGCCCGGTGCGCGGGCTCAGCACGGAGATTGAATTCACCGACCTGCTCGGCATGAATACCGAGCCGGGGCAGGTGGCGAGCGTCCGCGAGATCAATCCCGGCGTGCTCGTTTCGGGCGGCACGGTCCGTTACGAGTTTCTGGACAGCAACCGGGTGCAGGTGGAAGGGGCGCGCTGGCCCTTCGCGGGCGGCGAATTGATCCTCCAGCCGACGATCCTCGATTTCCGCGTCGATCGGGAACGCAAGCTCGTCTTCATGGTGCGCGGGGTCGACGCGTTCCAGTTTCTCGAGGCGCGGGACTTCGAGAACATCATCGCAACCGGCACCTTCGACGGCAAGCTGCCGATGATCTTCGACCAGAATGGCGGCCGGATCGAAGGGGGCTTGCTGGTCTCGCGCGCGGGCGGGGGCACTTTCTCGTACGAAGGCGAGATCAGCGACGTGAATCTGGGCGTGTTCGGCAGCCTCGCGTTCAACGCGCTCGAACTGATCCGCTACAGCGAGCTCGCGATCGCGTTCGACGGCGCGATCGACGGCGAGATGGTGACGAGCATCGAGTTTACCGGCGTTTCGCCCAATCTCGCGCGCGAGGGGCAGGGGCTGATTGTCGGCGGTTTCACCCGCGAACTCGCCGAAATCCCCATCCGGTTCGATATCACGATGAACGCGCCCTTCAATCGCATGCTCTATTCCTTCCGGCTGCTCGACGATCCCGGTTTCCTGGTGAATCAGGCGATCCGCGCCCGGATAAACCGAACACGACCCGAACAGGGTGTTCAGCCTCCCGAAAGCGATATTCTGCCATGAAGACTGCGACATTGACGAGGAAGGAGCATGATGCGACCGACGGACGGATGAGATGTCTTGCCCCAGCCGTTGCAGCGATTTTCGCTGTTTTGACAAGCGGTTGCGTGCAGGTTTCGGCGCCCGAAGAGCCCATCGTGATCGAATTGAACATTAATGTGCAACAGACTGTCGACGTGAATTTGCAGGAAGATGTCGAGAATCTGATCGAAAACAATCCGGAGCTGTTTCCAGAATGACCAAGCGTAAAGCCAGTATTGCCGCTATTTTCGCTGCTGCCGCCCTCGGCGGTATCGCGACCGTGGCGCCCGCGCAGAGCAGCGAAGTGCAAGAGGCGATCGCCCAGGGCATCGTCGGCGAAACCGCGTCCGGCTATCTCGGCTTCGCGCAGACGCCGTCGCCCGAGTTGCGGGCGCAGGTCGATGCGATCAATCTCGGCCGGCGTTCCGCGTTCGCGGATCTCGCCCAGCAGCGCGGTACGACGCGCCAGCAGGTCGCCGAGGAAACCGCCTGCAACCGGTTGTCAAGCGTTGATCCGGGCGAAGTCTATCAGTTGCGCGACGGCGTCTGGCGCACCCGCGGCGCCGCCCCGATCCCGACGCCGCCTTATTGCTGAGCCGGCCTGAAGCTCGGCGACAGTGCCGCCTGAGATCAAAGCCGGCGCTGGCTACCGTTCCGCTTCAGTTCGCAGCACGCTCGTTTGTGATGGGGGTCGCACGGCGCGACCACAGCGAAAAAACGAACCCGATGACCATCGCCAGGAATAGCGACTGGACGATGGCGCCCGCGGTACTCGTTGCAAGTTCCAAAAAGGGTGTGCCCAACCATATGGTCCCGAGCAGGCGGCGGGTCAGATATTCATAGATCAGGATCAGGTAGATCAGCGGCACCATGGAGCGGTAGCGGATGAGGGCTATCAGGCTGATCGCGACGATGATGAAGTGCATATTGCCGAGTTTCGCGAATATGTTGAGGACCATCGCGCCCGCCTCCGGCGAATAGCTGTCGATCGGGATGCCGTCCGCGTTGACCGCGCCGTAGCGCGTGTTGATCGCGGTGTTGTAGGCCATGATGGTCTTGAACCCCGTGATGATCCAAAGCAGGACCAGCGCCAGCCAGTGCCCCCGATATTCGTTGCTGAACTGATTCGGAAAAATCCTCTTAAGCATGATCGTCTCCCTAGGCGGTATGAGGAGGCTACCGCTGTGCGGGAGCCGTGATCGGGCGCAGCCATTGCTTGGCGAAGCGCACGCGGACGATCCAGAAGACCAGGAAGACCACGGTCGCTAGGGACGGGATGAACAGCAACGGCGATCCCTCCATGAAGAAGAAGACATCGTACTGCTGACCGAGGAAAAGCGCTGTCGCGGCGAGGAAGAAGGCGAAGCACATCCGCCACAGATGCCGCCCGATGCGCTGCCGTTGATTGGTTTTGGCGCTTAGCAGGTAATTGAGATCGAGCAGCGCTGCCAAAAGCGCGAGGCCCGCAAAGACGAAGAAGGGTTGGGGCGGGAAGCCGCCGATCTCGCCATCGATGCTCTGCATCGCCAATATTCCGGTGACGCCGAGCGCTAGAGCGCAACCGAATGCCACGGGCATCGCAGCCCATTCATAGCGCCGCCATTCGCGCCCGCGCCGACGTGCCGCCATCCACGATGTCGCGACCAGATAGAAAGTCAGCACCGCGTTGAACAGCGATAGCGGGTCGGGCTCCCACCAGGTCAGCACCGCGGCGCTTGAAGCCATAATCAGCATCGACACGAAGAAGAAACGCCCCGCCCGCGCATGGAGCGTAGCGCTGCCCTTGCGTGCGACCATCGCGGTTACGCCGGATGTTATCGCAACAGTCCCGGCGACAATATGAAGGACGAGCAACGGGAGAAAGATAAGCGATGAGAGGGCCACATTGTTTTCCGAAGACTGGACGAAACACTTGTGCCTACCGCTCTATCCAAGTAACACACCTTGCGTCCATGACCCGTGGTGCCAAAAACATGACCAGAGGTTGCAACCGTGTCTGAAGCCACGGTTTCAGCTGGCGTCGTAACGGGTCTGATCGATTTTGCCGTCGGGGAAGGTGCTGACCGCGCCACGATCCATGCGCATGCGCAGATCGATCCGTCAGCGCTGGCGGACCATGACAATCGCATCGCCATGTCTCGCTATCGCGCGCTTATCATGGCGGCCAAGGAGCTTACCGGAAATCCGGCTATCGCCCTGCATTACGCCGAGCAGATAGATCTGTCGGAGCTATCGCTGGTCGGATTGATCACCCGGTCGTCCCCGACAATGCTGGACGCATTGTCGCAACTCAACCGTTATGGCGAGCTCGTCATGGAAATCGACACGGGCACGAGGCAACGGTTCGAGATCGTCCAGGAGAATGGCGAGATTTGGATGGTCGACAACCGGAGCGCGCCCAACGAATTTCCCGAATTGACCGAGATTACTTTCGCGCGGCTCATCTCCGGGCAGCGGCGTTTCACGGACAAACTGGCGCTCGGCGCTTTAGAATTCACGCATCCGGCACCACCTTACGCTGTCGAATACGATCGCATCTTTCAGGCTCCGGTCACTTTCGAAGGCCGCCGCAACGCGATGCAGCTCGACGAAAGCTGGCTGACTCACCCGGTCGCGCTGACCCCGTCCTATATGTTCGGCATCTTGACCAAGAGAGCGGATGAGCTGCTGGAAACCTTGCGAGCAGCGACGACGTTCAGAGCAAAGGCCGAAAGCCTGTTGATGACGATGCTGCATAGCGGCGATGTGTCGGTCAGCCGGATCGCCGCGAAGATGGCGATGAGCCGTCAGACACTCTACCGCAAGCTCAGGGCTGAAGGCACAACCTTTCAGGCGGTGCTCGACGAGCTTCGCTGCAAACTGGCGCTGGACTATATCGAGGGAGGCAAGGTTTCCGTGAATCAGGCGGCCTATTTGACCGGGTTCTCCGATCCCAGCGCCTTTTCCCGCGCCTTCCGGCGTTGGACGGGGAAGAGCCCACGCACGATGATACAGGAATCTAAGATTCTTAGTTGATGGATTGGGCAGACGCGCAGCGACGGGCGCCATTCCGTCAGTCGGTCGGCAGTCCGAAACTACCCCGATACTCAGGCTTTAGCGTGTCCAACATCTCGGCTGTCACCGGCACGTCAACATCGAAACTGCCCGCTGCGTAGGGGCCGGCGATATAGGGCGGCACGCGTACGCGGAAGGATGTGAACGGACCGTCATCGCTGCCCATGGGCGCGATCGCGACCTGGTCCAGTGGCGGGCAGTCGGCCCAGAAATCGTCGCCCGAAATATCGCCCATCCGCTCGATCTGCTGTTCGCGCAGCCCGGCGCAGAAGGGCCGGTCGATCATCGAGAGCCCCAGATAGCGGTTCGCGAATAGGCCGAGCACGCCGATCGGGCGGTCGGTTTCGACGTCCCAGACCAGCGCGTCGAAGGCCGTATTGCCATGGGCGCCGCCGGTATAGCTGTAGGTTTCGCTGCCGAGGCCGATCAACGCGTCGGTCTGGCCGGTCACCGTCCATCGCTGATCGTGCTGGAAGCCCGCAACCATGGCGGAACCTTCGGGCATCATTTCGGCCAGTTCCGCGCGGCCTTCGTCATAGGCGTATCGCGCGCGCTGGCGCTCCGATTCGAGCCGGCTCGCCAGCAACGGAACCGTGTCCGGCAGGGCGGGCAAGGCGTATGTAAATCCAGCGTCTTCGGCCTCGCCCTGAGCGGCGGCGACCGGCGCTGGGATCGGCCCGAGTGGCAAAACTAGCATGGCCGCGCCGGTTGCCAGAACGCGCCGTCCAAAAGCATGGATTCTCAGGTTCATAAGCCGCTCCCGTGGCGATTTTTCCGACGCTGTATTTCTCGCCGATTTGCGCCGCGCAAACAATCCCCAAATGCCATGCCGCACTGCATCATATGCGGTTGACTTGGATAGGGGCGCTCACTAAACGGGCCGTGCCTTGGCGGGGTCGATCGCCACCATGCGCGCGTCCGGCTCTCGGGCCCATAGGAGCAAGCATGGCGGAGAAAGACAACGAGCGGGATTCCTTCCTCGCGGAAGATGCGCGGCTTCAGTCGCTGGACGAGCGATTGCAGGCGGCGCAGCGTGCAGAGGAAGCCCGATCGGCCAAACGCAAGCCACGAGAGGGGCCGAACTACGCCCATCGCGCGGTGAGCGAGCTGATCGGAGGTCCCGTTGGCGGTGCCGTTGTGGGCTGGTTTTTCGACTGGCTGCTCGGAACCTATCCTTGGCTGATGCTGTCGATGATGCTCCTCGGGTTCGTCGTCGCCGTGCGGAATGTATATTTGATGACGAGTAAGCGCCCCGATTAGGGGCGCTTTGCTCAGGAAGAAACGGGATTTTACTGTGGCGGAAGCGGAAGGCGGCGGCATCGACCCGATGTCCCAGTTCAGGATCGAGCCGATTGCCGGCACTCTTGAACAAGGCCAGATAGCGTTCACCAACAGCTCGATCTGGATGCTGCTGACGCTGGCCCTGGTCTGGATCTTCATGCTCGGCGGCATGAAGCGCGAACTCGTGCCCGGCCGCTGGCAGCTCGCCGTGGAGAGCGTGACCGGCTTTATCGATGATCTGCTGGTCCGCAATATCGGCCCGGCGGGCAAGAAATACGTCCCCTACATCTTCACGATCTTCATCTTCATCCTGTTCGCCAACCTGCTCGGCCTGCTGCCGATCGGCTTTACCGGCGTCCATCCGTTCACGGTCACCAGCCACATATTGGTGACCGGCGTGATGGCCGTGATGAGCTTCGCGATCGTGCTCGCGGTCGGCTTCTGGAAACACAAGCTCAGATTCTTCACGCTGTTCGTGCCGCACGGCACCCCGCTGCCGATGGTGCCGCTGCTGTTCGTGATCGAGCTCGTTTCGTTCATGGTACGGCCGTTCAGCCTCGCGCTGCGACTGTTCATCGCGATGACCGCCGGGCATGTGCTGCTCAAGGTGTTCGCGAGCTTCGTCATTTCCGGCATCAATGCCGGGCCGGAAATCGGCCTGCTGGTCGCCGTGCCGAGCTTCCTGCTGATGCTGTTCGTCAGCGCGCTTGAGCTGCTGATCTGCGCCATCCAGGCCTATGTCTTCGCGCTCTTGTCGGCGCTCTACATCAACGATGCGGAAAACCTGCATTAATCCGAATTTCTCACCAACACTATTTTTCACAAGGGAGTTTTTTCAATGGAAGTCGAAGCTGCACGTTTGATCGGTGCCGGTCTCGCTGCAATCGGCGCAGGCGCCGCTGCCGCGGGTGTGGGTTACATCTGGGGTTCGTTTCTTCAGGGCGCCCTGCGCAATCCGGAAGCCGCCGATGGCGAACAGGCTCGCCTGTACATCGGCTTTGCCGTGACCGAGCTGCTCGGTCTGATCGCCGCCGTTATCGGCTTCATCCTGCTCTTCGGTTAATTCTGACCGGATAGCAGTCCGCCCAACAGGCAAGGGAGGCTGAGGCCATGCCACAGCTCGATCAGATTGTCGTCAGCTATGCGTCGCAGATCGTATGGCTGGTCGGCGTTCTCGCCATCATCTATTTCGGGATCGCCCGGACGATGGTGCCCAAGGTACAGGGTACGATCGAGGCGCGCGCGAAGCGCGTCTCCGATGACCTTGCCGCGGCGGACAAGGCCCATGAACGGGCTGACGAGATCGAAGAGGATTATCGTCAGCAGATCAACGAAGCCCGGTCCCAGGCCGGCGCGGTGACGACGGAGGCCAAGGCGAAAGCCAATGCCGACCGCGAGCAGCGGGTGGCCGCCGAAGACGGCAAGATCGAGGTGAAACTGGCCGAGGCCGAAGCCGCGCTTGCCAAGGCGCGGCAGGCGGCGCTGGCCGAGATCGAAGGCGTGGCCGTGGACGCGACGCAGGATATCGTGGCCAAGGTGTCGGGCAGTTCCGTTTCGGAAACCGAAGCGCGGTCCGCGGTGAAAGAGGCGATGGCCCATGGATGACGAACTCGAACCGGTAATCGACGAACAGACCGAGCCCGAGACGGCCGCGACGACCGAGGTGGCGGACGATGCGCAGGCGGGCGCGTACGAAACCGCGTTCGGCCTCGATACCTATGGCTGGGTCGCGGTCGCGATGATCGTCGTCATCCTGATCATGCTCTGGCGCAAGGTGCCCAGCATTGTCGCTGGCGCGATGGACAAGCGTATCGCCGAAATCCGCGGCGAGATCGACGAGGCCGCGAAGCTGCGCGCCGAAGCGGAGGCGCTGAAGGCCGAATATGAGGCCAAAACGGCCAATGCGGATCAGGAAGCCGCCGCGATGCTCGACCGGGCGCGCGAAGAAGCCGA
>NZ_JBQLZN010000084.1:0-57694 GCF_052168295.1 Parasphingopyxis sp.
AGAAATCAAGGGCAAGATCGAAGAGGCCGGCGGTACCGTCGAACTCAAATAAGCCCTTCGGATATTCCGAACGCACAAAAGGGGCGGTTCCTGTCGGGACCGCCCCTTTTTTGTATCCCGTCTGGTCGACAAGCTGGACTAGTGCTGCGGCACTGCTACGGGACGCCGCAGCATCAGCATGCCCAGCAGGGCGAACCAGAGGATCTGGCCGAGGCCGAACAGCGCGGCAAAGTCGCCCAGGCCCGGCACAAATGTCACGATACCCGCCAGAGCCACCACGATACCCGGCCAGTTGAGCCAGCGCGGCAATAGGCCCGTCTGCAGGCCGACGATGCTGATCAGCAACATCCACAAACCGCCGACAAGTTCGATCCCACCGCCCAGCGCGGACTGGACGATCCCGACCGCGGACCAGATCGACGCCGCTGCATCGGTGTCGTTCGTCGCGACCGAAGCGACTGTCTGCAGCCCGACCAGTCCGGTCATGCCGCTGGCGAGAACCAGTCCGGACCAGATCAGGCCGAAAGCGCTGGCGATCTGCATGGTCAGTTCGGTATCGGAACCGCGCGCCAGATAGCGGTGCAGCGTGACCACCAATATGGTCAGCGCCACGCCGAAGGCGAGATAGAGCGCCACCATCGCCAGCGCGATCATCGCCTGATTGTCGAGCGCGAATGTGAGATTGCCCGCAAGCCCCTCATATCCGCTGCGGTCCAGCACGGCGAAGAATAGGGCAAAGCCGAACAGATAGGCGGCGGCGTTGAACAGGGCGGCAACGCCGCCGATACGGTTTGGTTTCATTATCGGTCTCCGTCGTAGCGCATGAGATCGCCCGGCTGGCAGCCGAGCTCGCGGCAGATCGCTTCCAGCGTCGAAAAGCGGATCGCCTTGGCCTTGCCGGTCTTGAGGATGGAAAGGTTGGCCAGCGTCAGCCCGACGCGGTCGGACAGTTCGGTGAGCGTCATCCGGCGATCGTGCAGCAGGTCGTCGAGCCTGATCGTGATCGCCATCAGACCGTTCCTTCCAGGTCTTCGCGCATCGCGGCCCCGCGATCGAATACGCGCGCCAGCACGATCAGCAGCAGGCCTAGCAATATGCCCGAAAGCGAGATGCCGGACTCCATGCCCAGGTTCACGTCCGCGCTGGGCTTCCATTCGCCGAGCATGGCGACAAGCGCCGTCGCTATCATCGTGGCCGCAAAGCCGAAAAGCTGGATGGCGAGTACCGCCAGCCCCATGCCGCGCAATCGGACGCCGTTGATGGGTATGAACGGATCGCCCAGCCGGACCGACTCCACGATCCGCCGCAGCCGGTTGAACGCGAAATATGTGAGGCCTGCGACGACAAGGCACATGACGAGCAGCGCCGCCATCATGAAGATCGCCGGCATATCCGGCTGCTCCACCAAGAGGCCACCCAAAGCCTCCAGGATCGGACCGGAGAAGATGAACAGGCAGGGGATCATGATAACCAGCGCGGCGCTGGCGAGTATCAACGCCCATTGCGCAATTATGATGAGGGCGCGCGCGATCTTGAGCACCGCGTCATTCTCACCATGAGCATTTTCCGACTCATACATTGTCTTTTCTCCTTCACTTATCGATATTCAATAAGGATTTATCGATAAACGTCAAGAGATTTATTGTTTTTCAATAATACTGAGCGTCTGAACGGCGGCCGCGCGATTGATCCGCCCTTTTCGTCGCGCGACCGAGCGCATATGCAGCCGGGATGACCACTGGGTTCGATGTGAGGGGGGTAGTATGCGCATTCGGTTTCCGAGGCTCTTCTACGCGCTGACCAAATATTATATCGGCGTGGCGCTCGTCCTGCTGATCGCCTTCGCGCTCAATCCCGAAATCCGAAATTATCTCCCGATCGGCGGCGTCGAGGAGCTGATCGACCAGACCGTCGAGGGGCCGTTCGACGGGATCGAGATCGGCGCGACGGGAACAGGCGCGCTCGGCAGCTTCGTCTGGCTGATCATCGCGGTGGGCGCGGCCCTGCTCGCCGCCCTCCCCGTCAGCTGGACCTATATGGCGATCCGGACGCGCGAGGAATATAACCAGTCGCTGATCCAGACGATCATCCTCCTGCCGATGATCGTCACCGGCATCGTCATCGTCGTTCACAACTCGCTCGCCCTCGCCTTCTCACTCGCCGGCATCGCGGCGGGCGTGCAGTTCCGGAACGCACTCAAAAGCCCCGGCGACGCGCTCTTCATTCTTCTGTCGATCGGCACGGGTCTCGCGGCGGGTATCGGCGCGGTCGAACTCGCCTTCGTGATGACGATCGGTTTCAACTACGGCTTCCTCGTGCTCTACATGTACGATTACGGCGCGCGCGACGGCACGCAGCGTTATATGCGCGCCCGTGGGGAACGGACCTCTGCGAAAACGGACAAGAAGAAAAAGAAGCGCGCGGTAGACGATGCGACCACCGAAACGGAAGCTCCGGACATAGGGGCCGAACCGTCGCCAGCCACAGACAGTTCATCGCGCCAGTCATGATGCGTGCACTGCTTCCGCTGGCCCTCTTGGGTGCCTGCACGCAATCGCAGCCCAACGACGACGCGCGCTATTTCGAACTGCCCGAAGCGCTGGAGGAAATTTCGGGCCTTGCGGTGGCGTCGCCCAACAGCGTGTTCGCGCATAACGACGAATATGCGACGATCCACGAAATCTCGCTCGAAGACGGACGGATCATCCGGTCCTTCGCGCTCGGCAATCCCGTTATCGAGGACGATATCGAGGGGATCGCTGCAGACGGGAACCGGCTCTGGATCATCAACAGCGAGGGCGTGATCCGCGCCTTCGAAGCCGGGCGGGACCGCACCCGTGTCGTCCATGCCCAATATGACACTGGCGCCGGCGATTATTGCGAAGTCGAGGGGCTCTCGCTGTCGCCTGAGCCCGATACGCTGCTCATCGTCTGCAAGAATATGCGCATGGGCACGCGGCGCGGCACGCTTATCATCTACGAATGGGACACCCGGGCGCGCGATCGGGTCGCGCGGCCATGGCGGCAGATCCCGCTCGCCGAGGCGCTGGGCGCGGAACGCAGCGAATTCGCGCCGTCGGGCATCGAATGGCTGCCCGACTACCGCCAACTCCTGGTGATATCGGCGCGCGGCCGCTCGTTGATGGTGCTCGACGAGGACGGCGTTGTCGTAGCACGCCATCGGCTCAACCCGGTCAATCATCCGCAGTCCGAAGGCGTGACCGTCGTCGGATCGGACCGGCTCGTGATCGCGGACGAAGGCCAAGACGGCGAACCGGGCACGCTCGCCGTCTATCCGTTCCCGCTAGGTTAGGCAGTCGTCGATCAGATTGTTCTCGACGTCCTGCGGCGTCGCGATATCCTCGAAGAAATCGGCAAGATAGGATATCGCCCGATCGCGCCGGCGCTCGCTCAATTGCGGAATGGAGGCGAGAACGGCCTCTAGCCGCGGGCGGGCCGCGCGGAATTCGGCCGCTGCCGCGCGCGTCTCGTCGTTATGGAAACAGAAGCCCCGGAACACGCGCGTACGGACGCTAGATACGCGTATCTGGGCGGGCGGCGCCGAGTACGGTGCGTCCACCAGCCCCGTCTGATCGAAATCATAGGGGAGCGAAACGAGGTTGCTCGTGGCCGTTTCGGTCATGCCGATGGGCCGCGTATTGTGGCAGCAATCCTCGCCGCGCGGACCGGACTGCACCGCCCAGTCGAGATTGCCGACCATATATTGGAAGACCGCAATCCGGCCCAGATCGGCGCGGCTGAGCTGCGACGGCGGAAAGCTCGGTGTTTCGACCTCGACCATAGCATTGCGCTCGGCCGCATCGTCGACATCCTCGATCAGGAAACCGATGCGCGAGATGGTCGGCGTGTCCGCGTCCCCGCGATAATAGTCGATCTGCGCCAGCCGGACGCGAAAGCTGCGCGGCGTCATCGCATTGTAGAGGCGGTAAGCCGCATATTCGAGCAGCACATGTTGCTGATGCGCGCCGCGCGACTGACAATGGGTGACGAGTTTGAGACGACGCTGGCCCTGGAACAGACCCGATTCCGGCCGGGCCGGCAGCTCGATGCGGAGCGGCGGAAAGGTGCAGATGCCGTTGTGGCGCCGCGAAACGCCCCGCGGCGATAGCTGGATCTGGTGCGTCTCGGGCGCGGCGCCGTGCAGCGTCAAGGTCGCAGGCCCACCGTCATCGGCGCGCGTGATCCGCCGCAGATCGCCGCGGATGGAAAGCTGGATCATCTCGTCCGAGGCAAAGAGCGGCGTCGGTTCGGCTTGCTGTGCGAAAGCTGGTCGCGCGATGACGATCGGGGCAAGTGCGAGCACGCACCACATAAACCTAAATATTCGCATCACGGACTTTCCCCCTCTTCCCCGACAACATGCGGAGTAACGGTATCGCCGACGATTTCGAGATAGGTTCGTGGCCCGCCATAATAGACCGAGATCCCGGTATCGATCCCGATCAGCCGCCCGTCCAGCAACATCCTAATCCCGCCCAATGACGGCGTGTGCCCGACCACGATGCGAGATACCCCATGGGCGGCCAGCACCAGCGCGATTTCCGGCTCGACATCCTCCGGCGGAATCAGCGCGATCTCGCCGCGTTCGTCGCGCAGGAAATAGCCCCGGTACCAGAGCGGGCCGTCAGGATCGTTGAGTATCGAACCGTTGGAATCGTCGCGTTCGGCAATCGCCCGCGCGACCCGGTCGTTGATCTCGGCGACCGACATCCCGGCATAGTCCGCGCTGATCCCGGCATGGACGAACAGCGTATCGCCGATCTTCGCGACGGCCGGATTGCCGGCCAGCCATTGGCCGATCTCGCCCTCCGGCCCCCAGGCCATGATGAGCTCGGCGCCGCCCAGCGGCGTCTCGCGCAGCCATAACCGCCTGATCTGGTCTTCGGACAGCGCCGGCTGTTGCCGCCGATACGCCCGCTCGATCCGGGCCTGGTTTTGCCGGTAATAGCGGCGCCGGACCCGGTCGGACTCTTCGGAGCGAAAAGCGGCAAAATCGTCCTCGTGGACATAGCGGATATCGCCCAGCACGTTCATCGCTTCGTGATTGCCGATCAGCACGATTACGCGCCCGCCCGCGGCGGCGGCTTCGTCCCGCAACCGCATCAGATCGCGGATGATGGGCAGCGAATTGGGGCCGCGGTTCGGCACATCGCCGACCTGAAGCAAGGTCGCAGTGCCGCCGACCCAGGCGCCGGCGGCATCCACCAGCCCGGCCGCCTCGACGATCGCGCGGAACGCCTCATGATCGCCATGCACGTCGCCGATCGCGACTATGCGTGGGACGGTTTCGGTTTCCCGGCTTTCCTCGAGCCATGCGGGCGCGATGGGCTCGGTAATCGCCGGCGCAGACGCGAATCCGATCAGCAGAGCGGCACAAACGACCAATCCACGCTGCAGCCAATGCGCCATTCCGTTACCCCTCCTTCGTGCTGGAAGGTAAGCACGACCCGTTTGCCAAGGCAAACGCGCAATGGCGGCAAGGCCCAAGATGAGCGCCGCTGGACTGACAGCCTCTCGTCGATGGGGTAGCATGATAGGATGCTGTTCCGGCTCTTCGCCCCCCTTCTCGCCCTGCTGGCGGCTGCCGGATGCGACGGCGTAGTCCGCGACGCCATCTATCATCCACCCCAAGCGCCGCTTTCGCTCGCGGGCCTCCCGGCGGGGGCAGAGATCGTCGAGGTCGAAACGGAAGACGGACTGACGCTATCGGGCATTGCTACGCCGCCGCGCGGCGACCGGCCGGTGCTGCTGCTGTTTCACGGCAATGCAGCGAGCGCCAGCGGGATGTTGCGATGGTTCGCCCCGATGGCGGAGGCCGGCTTCGGTATCGTGGCGGCCGAATATCGCGGCTATAGCGGCAATCCGGGTACCCCCAGCCAGGACGGCATCGCCCATGATGCCGATACTTTTCTGGCGCTGGCGCAAGAACTCGCCGGAGACCGGCCTGTGATCGTCATCGGCCACAGCCTGGGCGGCGGCGTCGCCTTCGATCTCTCGCGGCGCACCCGGCTCGACGCTCTGGTGACGATCGGCACCTTCACATCGATCGAGGATATGGCGCCCGGCTGGGCGCGCGGTCTCGTTCCGGACACCTACGACAATCTCGCCGCGATCCGAGCCGCAGACGAACCGGTGTTCCTGATCCATGGCAGGCGCGATTCCGTCGTGCCGTTCGATCATAGCGAAAGACTGGCGAGCGCCGCGACGATGGCCGGACTGACTGGCGGCCGGACGGTGCTCGCTACGGCCGATCACATACCGGCGGCCGGGGACATCGCGGCCGTGGTCGAAGCTGTAGCCGCACGGCTGGCCCCAGAGCGCCGTAGCGAACGCCTTCGCCCTGAGATCGCCGCGTGGCGGAATTTCGGGGCTTGAGCGCTGCCGAATTGACTCTCCAACAGCCTGTTCCTATATCCCGACTATCACCGCTGCCGTTCGAGCAATGATGCGAATTTGCGCGCCGCATCACAGGAATGGATCGGCTTCGGTCTCATAGACGCTCAAAGCTGCAGATTCCCCGGTTTCGAGGACAGGGAGTCTTGCGGCTTTTTGTCGTCTCTGCGCTGCGAAATTAGAGCAGAAACCGAGGCAAATACTCCATGGCGACCAAGGCGAAAGCGGCTCAGCAGACCCGCACCAAGCGTATCCGCAAGATTTTCGGCGACATTCACGAAGTCATCCAGATGCCGAACCTCATCGAGGTTCAGCGCGACAGCTACGAGCAGTTTCTCCGCTCCAATCCCGAGATCGACTATGTATCGGGTCTGGAAAAGACGCTCCGCTCGGTCTTCCCGATCCGCGATTTCGCCGGCACCGCCGAGCTCGATTTCGTCCATTACGAACTCGAACCGCCGAAATACGATACCGAAGAATGCCGCCAGCGCGGCATCACCTATGCCGCGCCGATGCGCGTCACGCTGCGCCTGATCGTCTTCGAAGTCGATCCCGACACCGAAACCCGCTCCGTCCTCGATATCAAGGAGCAGGACGTGTACATGGGCGACATGCCGCTCATGACCGAGAACGGCACCTTCCTGATCAACGGCACCGAGCGCGTTATCGTTTCGCAGATGCACCGCTCGCCGGGCGTGCTGTTCGATCACGACCGCGGCAAGACGCACGCCTCGGGCAAATATCTCTTCGCCGCGCGCGTTATTCCCTATCGCGGTTCCTGGCTCGATTTCGAGTTCGACGCCAAGGACATCGTCAACGTCCGCATCGACCGGAAGCGCAAGCTGCCGGTCACCGCGTTGCTGCACGCGCTTGGCCTCACCAGCGAGGAAATCCTCCAGCATTTCTACGAGACGGTCACCTACAAGCGTGCCAAGGACGGCTGGGAAATCCCGTTCGTCAGCGAGAATTGGCGCGGCCAGAAGCCGGCCTTCGACATCGTCGATGCGAAGTCGGGCGAGGTCGTCTTCCCGGCCGGACAGAAGATCACGCCGCGCACGGCGACGAAGGCCGAAAAGGATGGCCTCAAGAACCTGCTGATCCCGACCGAGGAGATTTTCGGTCGCTACAGCGCGTTCGACCTGATCAACGAGAAGACCGGCGAGATCTACATCGAGGCCGGCGATGAAGTGTCGGAAGAGAATCTCGAAAAGCTCGACGGCGCGAAGATCAAGGAACTCGTGCTGCTCGACATCGACCATGTCACGACCGGCCCGTGGATCCGCAACACGCTGAAAGCTGACAAGGCCGAGGATACGGACCAGGCCCTGGCCGACATCTATCGCGTCATGCGCCCGGGCGAACCGCCGACGCGCGAGACCGCCGATGCGCTGTTCGAAGGCTTGTTCTTCGATGCCGAGCGCTACGACCTGTCGGGCGTCGGCCGCTGGAAGCTCAACATGCGCCTCGATCTCGACGCGCCGGAAGACCTGACGACGCTGCGCAAGGAAGACATTCTCGCGGTGGTCAAGGAACTGGTCGATCTCAAGGACGGCAAGGGCGAAGTCGACGATGTCGACAACCTCGCCAACCGCCGCGTCCGCTCGGTCGGTGAGCTGCTCGAGAACCAGTATCGCGTCGGGCTTCTGCGCATGGAGCGCGCCGTCAAGGAACGCATGAGCTCGGTCGACGTCTCGACCGTCATGCCGAACGACCTGATCAACGCGAAGCCGGCCGTGGCCGCGGTCCGCGAATTCTTCGGTTCGTCGCAGCTCTCGCAGTTCATGGACCAGACGAATCCCCTGTCCGAAGTCACGCATAAGCGCCGCGTCTCGGCGCTTGGGCCGGGCGGCCTGACCCGCGAGCGCGCCGGCTTCGAAGTCCGCGACGTGCATCCGACCCATTATGGCCGGATCTGCCCGATCGAAACGCCGGAAGGCCCGAATATCGGTCTCATCAACTCGCTCGCTTCGTTCAGCCGCGTCAACAAATATGGCTTCATCGAGACGCCGTACCGCAAGGTCGAGAATGGCAAGGTGACCGACGAGGTCGTCTATCTGTCGGCCATGGAAGAGCAGAAGCATACGGTCGCGCAGGCCAATGCCGATCTCGATGCCAAGGGCGGCTTTGTCGAGGAAATCGTCTCCTCGCGACAGGCCGGCGAATTCCTGATGGCGCCGCGCGATACGATCACGCTGATGGACGTGTCGCCGAAGCAGCTCGTTTCGGTCGCCGCCTCGCTGATCCCCTTCCTCGAAAATGACGACGCGAACCGCGCTCTCATGGGATCGAACATGCAGCGCCAGGCCGTGCCGCTCGTAAAAGCCGAAGCGCCGCTGGTCGGCACCGGCATGGAAGCGACCGTGGCCCGGGATTCCGGCGCCGCCGTCGTCGCGCGTCGCGGCGGTATCGTCGACCAGGTCGATGCGACCCGTATCGTGATCCGGGCGTCGGGCGCGGTCGATGCCAATGAAAGCGGCGTCGACATCTACACGCTGATGAAGTTCCAGCGCTCGAACCAGAATACCTGCATCAACCAGCGTCCGCTGGTGAAAGTGGGCGAGATGGTCGAGGCCGGCGACGTTCTCGCCGACGGTCCGTCGACCGAATATGGCGAGCTGGCGCTCGGCAAGAACACGCTCGTCGCGTTCATGCCGTGGAACGGATACAATTACGAGGATTCGATCCTCATCTCCGAGCGCATCGTGAAGGACGACGAATTCACCTCGATCCATATCGAGGAATTCGAGGTCATGGCGCGCGATACGAAGCTCGGCCCCGAAGACATCACCCGCGACATTCCCAATGTCGGCGAGGAAGCGCTGCGCAACCTCGACGAAGCGGGCATCGTCTATATCGGCGCCGAAGTGCATCCGGGCGACATCCTGGCGGGCAAGATCACGCCCAAGGGCGAATCCCCGATGACGCCGGAGGAGAAGCTCCTCCGCGCGATCTTCGGCGAAAAGGCGTCCGACGTGCGCGACACGTCGCTGCGCCTGCCGCCGGGTGTTGCCGGTACGGTCGTCGAGGTCCGGGTGTTCAACCGCCACGGCATCGACAAGGACGAGCGTGCGCTGGCGATCGAACGCGAGGAAATCGAACGCCTCCGCAAGGACGCCGACGACGAACGCGCGATCCTGAACCGCGCCACCTATGGCCGGCTGAAGGACATGCTGACCGGTCAGACGGCGACCGCGACGCCCAAAGGCGTTACCAAGGGCTCCAAGATCACGGTCGGCATGCTGGACGAGGTCGAGAAGCACGACTGGTGGCAGTTTGCCGTCAAGAACGACAAGCGCCAGGGCGAGCTCGAAGTCGTCAAGCAGCAATATGACGAGGCGGTCGAGAAGATCGAAGCCAAGTTCGAGGACCGTCGCGAGAAGCTGGAGCGGGGCGACGAGCTGCCGCCGGGCGTGCTCAAGATGGTCAAGGTCTTCGTCGCGGTGAAGCGCAAGCTGCAGCCGGGCGACAAGATGGCCGGCCGCCACGGCAACAAGGGTGTGATTTCGCGCATCCTGCCGCAGGAAGACATGCCGTTCCTCGAGGACGGCACGCCGGTCGACATCGTGCTCAACCCGCTGGGTGTGCCCAGCCGCATGAATGTCGGGCAGATTTTCGAAACGCATCTCGGCATGGCCGCGCGCGGCCTTGGCCGGCAGATCCGGGGTGCGCTCGAAGACTGGCGGCATGCCAATCCGGACGCCAAGGCCGGCAAGGCGCCGGCTGCGGTCCGCGATGCGATGAAGACCGCCTATGGCGAACCCTATCACGACAGCATCAAGGCGCTGGACGATGATACGGTCGTCGAGATGGCGGGCCGGCTCACCAATGGCGTGCCGATGGGTACGCCGGTGTTCGACGGTGCGCGCGAGAGCGATGTCTCCGACATGCTCGATCTCGCCGGGCTCGATCAGAGCGGCCAGGTCGTCCTCTACGACGGCCGGACGGGCGACCAGTTCGACCGCAAGGTGACGGTGGGCTATATCTATATGCTCAAGCTGCATCACCTGGTGGACGACAAGATCCACGCCCGCTCGATCGGACCGTACAGCCTGGTCACCCAGCAGCCGCTGGGCGGTAAGGCGCAGTTCGGCGGTCAGCGCTTCGGCGAGATGGAGGTCTGGGCGCTCCAGGCCTATGGCGCAGCCTACACCTTGCAGGAAATGCTGACGGTGAAGTCCGACGACGTTGTCGGCCGCACCAAGGTCTACGAAGCGATCGTCAAGGGCGACGACACGTTCGAGGCCGGCATTCCGGAGAGCTTCAACGTGCTCGTCAAGGAAATGCGCTCGCTGGGTCTCAGCGTCGATTTGAAATCGCTGTCGGAAGACGGCGAGGAAGAAGACGACCTCTCCGAAGCCGCCGAATAAACACGATTATCAGTCCCCTGCCCTCCGGTGATCGGATCGGGCGGGCGGGGGCAGACAAGGATCAGACATGAACGAACTGACCAATTTCCAGAACCCGGTGGCCAAACCGGAGACATTCGACCAGATCCAGATCGGCCTCGCCTCGCCGGAAAAGATCCGCAGCTGGTCCTTCGGCGAGATCAAGAAGCCGGAAACGATCAACTACCGTACGTTCAAGCCGGAACGCGACGGCCTGTTCTGCGCGCGCATCTTCGGTCCGATCAAGGATTATGAATGCCTGTGCGGCAAGTATAAGCGCATGAAATACAAGGGCATCGTGTGCGAGAAATGCGGTGTCGAAGTCACCGTGTCGAAGGTGCGCCGCGAGCGGATGGGCCATATCGATCTCGCTGCCCCGGTCGCGCATATCTGGTTCCTGAAGTCGCTGCCGAGCCGCATCGGGCTTCTCCTGGACATGCAGCTCAAGCAGCTCGAGCGCATCCTCTATTTCGAGCAGTATGTCGTCATCGAGCCCGGTCTGACCGCGCTGGAAAAATTCCAGCTGCTTACCGAAGACGAGCTGCTCGAAGCGCAGGACGAATATGGCGAAGACGCCTTCTCTGCCGGTATCGGCGCGGAAGCCGTCAAGCAGATGCTGATCGATCTCGACCTAGAGCAGGAGAAGGAAGACCTGCTCGAAGAGCTGGCGACGACCAAGTCAACGCTCAAGCCGAAGAAGATCATCAAGCGGCTCAAGGTCGTCGAGAGCTTCATTGAGTCAGGCAATCGTCCCGAATGGATGATCCTCGACATCGTGCCGGTCATCCCGCCCGAGCTGCGCCCGCTGGTGCCGCTGGACGGTGGCCGCTTCGCGACGTCGGACCTCAACGACCTCTATCGCCGCGTCATCAACCGGAACAATCGCCTCAAGCGGCTCATGGAGCTGCGCGCGCCGGACATCATCGTGCGCAACGAGAAGCGCATGCTGCAGGAATCGGTCGATGCGCTGTTCGACAACGGCCGGCGCGGCCGGACGATCACGGGCGCGAACAAACGTCCGCTGAAATCGCTGTCCGACATGCTCAAGGGCAAGCAGGGTCGGTTCCGGCAGAACCTGCTCGGCAAGCGCGTCGACTATTCGGGCCGCTCGGTCATCGTGACTGGTCCCGAACTCAAGCTGCACCAGTGCGGCCTGCCGAAGAAGATGGCGCTCGAGCTGTTCAAGCCGTTCATCTACGCCCGTCTCGACGCCAAGGGTCTCTCCATGACCTTGAAGCAGGCGAAGAAATGGGTCGAGAAAGAGCGCAAGGAAGTCTGGGACATCCTCGACGAGGTGATCCGCGAACATCCGGTGATGCTGAACCGCGCGCCGACTCTCCACCGTCTCGGCATCCAGGCGTTCGAGCCGGTCCTCATCGAAGGCAAGGCAATCCAGCTGCACCCGCTGGTCTGCGCGGCGTTCAACGCTGACTTTGACGGCGACCAGATGGCCGTTCACGTGCCGCTGAGCCTCGAGGCGCAGCTGGAAGCGCGCGTGCTGATGATGTCCACCAACAACATCCTCTCGCCCGCCAACGGCAAGCCGATCATCGTCCCCTCGCAGGACATGGTGCTGGGCCTCTACTATCTGTCGATGGACCGCGAAGGCGAGCCCGGCGAAGGCTCGATCCTCGCCGACATCACCGAAGTGCATCAGGCGCTCGAGGTCGGTGCGGTGACGCTCCATTCGAAGATCCACACCCGCGTCCCGCAAACCGACGAGGACGGTAACACCTTCATGCAGCGCGTCGAAACCACGCCGGGCCGCATGCTGATCGGCGAGAAGCTGCCGCAGTCGCACAAGGTGCCGTATGAGACGATCAACCGTCTGCTGACCAAGAAGGAGATCGGCGACGTTATCGACATCGTCTATCGCCACACGGGTCAGAAGGACACGGTTCTGTTCGCCGACGGCATCATGGCGCTCGGCTTCCGCCACGCCTTCAAGGCCGGCATTTCGTTCGGCAAGGACGACATGATCATCCCGGAATCGAAGGACGAGCTGGTCGAAGAAACCCGCGCGCTGGTCGCCGATTACGAACAGCAGTATCAGGACGGCCTGATCACCCAGCAGGAAAAATACAACAAGGTGATCGACGCCTGGAGCCGCTGTTCGGACCAGGTCGCCAACGCGATGATGGACGAAATCCGCGCCACGCCGAAGGACGAGGACGGCCGCGAGAAAGAGATCAACTCGATCTACATGATGTCGCACTCCGGCGCCCGCGGCAGCCCCGCACAGATGAAGCAGCTCGCCGGCATGCGCGGCCTGATGGCCAAACCGTCGGGCGAGATCATCGAGACGCCGATCCTGTCGAACTTCAAGGAAGGCCTGACGGTTCTCGAATACTTCAACTCGACTCATGGCGCCCGCAAGGGCCTTGCCGACACGGCGCTCAAGACGGCGAACTCGGGCTATCTGACCCGCCGGCTTGTCGACGTGTCGCAGGACTGCACGATCGTCGAGGAAGACTGCAAGACGAAGAACAGCCTGGAGATGAAAGCCATCGTCCAGGGCGGTTCGACGATTGCGACGCTTGCCGAGCGTATCCTCGGCCGCACGGCCGCCGAAGACATTGTCGACGGCAAGTCGGACGAAGTGATCGTCAAGGCGGGCGAGCTGATGGACGAGCCGATGGTCGCGGCCGTCGAAGAGTCGGGCGTCCAGTCGGTGCAGATCCGCTCGCCGCTGACCTGCGAATCCAAGGTCGGCGTCTGCGCGAAATGCTATGGACGCGATCTCGCCCGCGGTACGCCCGTGAATATCGGCGAAGCGGTCGGCGTTATCGCCGCCCAGTCGATCGGCGAGCCCGGCACGCAGCTGACGATGCGGACCTTCCACATCGGCGGCGCGGCGCAGCTCAACGAGCAGTCGAACCTCGAATCGCCGGCCGACGGCAAGCTTGAATATCGCGATCTCAACCCGATCGTGGACAGCAAGAGCCGCACGCTCGCGCTGTCGCGTTCCGGCGAACTGGCGATCATCGACGATGAAGGCCGCGAGCTCGGCGTGTTCCGTATTCCGTACGGCGCACGGCTGCTGCATGATGATGGCCATATCGTCAGCAAGGGCGATCGCATCGCGGAATGGGATCCGAGCTATGCTCCGGTCATCACCGAAAAGGGCGGCACGGCAAAGTTCCAGGACATTGTCGACGCGCGCACGGTCAAGGAAGAAACCGACGAAGCGACGGGCATTACCCAGCGCGTGGTTACCGAAGACCAGGCCAAGTCCAAGAAGGACGATCTCAAGCCGCGTATCACGCTGCTCGATGCCGATAGCGGCGAGGCGGGCGTCTATCGCCTGATCCCCGGCGCGGTCATCTCGGTCGAGGACGGCCAGGAGCTGCAGGAAGGCGATATCGTCGCCCGTCTGCCGCGCGAAGCCGCCAAGACGCGTGACATCACCGGCGGTCTGCCGCGTGTGGCCGAGCTGTTCGAGGCACGTGTGCCGAAGGACAATGCGGTCATCGCCAAGATCGACGGCCGTATCGAGTTCGTCCGCGACTATAAGGCGAAGCGCAAGATCGCGATCGTTCCGGAAGAGGGCGATCCGGTCGAATATCTGATCCCGAAGACCAAGATCATCGATGTGCAGGAAGGCGACTTCGTGAAGAAGGGTGACGATCTCGTCGCCGGTTCACCCGATCCGCACGACATTCTCGAGGTCATGGGGATCGAGGCGCTGGCCGAGTATCTCGTCTCGGAGATCCAGGAGGTCTATCGTCTGCAGGGCGTGAAGATCAACGACAAGCATATCGAGACGATCGTCCGTCAGATGCTTCAGAAGGTCGAAATCACCGATGGCGGCGATACCACGCTGCTGGTCGGCGAGCAGATCGACGAAGAGGAGATGGACGAGATCAACGACCGGCTCGGCAAGGGCAAGAAAAAGGCCCAGGGCAAGCCGGTGCTGCTCGGCATCACCAAGGCGTCGCTGCAGACCCGCAGCTTCATCTCGGCCGCGTCCTTCCAGGAAACGACGCGCGTCCTCACCGAGGCCGCCGTTCAGGGCAAGGTCGATACGCTGCAGGGGCTCAAGGAGAACGTCATCGTCGGCCGGCTGATCCCGGCGGGCACCGGGGCGGGGATGAACCGCGTCCGTGTGACGGCCTCTTCGCGCGATGCTGCGCTCCGCGCCCAGCAGAAGAAGATGGAAGAAGCGATGCTGGCGGCCCAGGAAGCCGAGGCCGAACCGGCGGCCGAAGACGCCGTCGAGGAAGCCAGCGAAAGCTAAGCGCCTTCGCTTCGCGAAACGAAAGAGCCCCGCCGAGGCAAATCGGCGGGGCTTTTTCACGGCCAAAACAGGGGCTTATCCCGCGGCATTGGCCTTTCGAGCGCAAACCACTATCCCCGACACCCCATGGACGTCACCGATCTCCGCATCGCCCTGTTCAGCGGCAATTATAACTATGTCCGCGACGGCGCGAACCAGGCGCTGAACCGTCTGGTCGGCTATCTGCTGCGCCAAGGCGCGGCCGTGCGCGTCTATTCGCCGACGGTCGACGAGCCCGATTTCGAGGCGACGGGCGACCTCGTCCATGTCCCCGCACTCGCCCTCCCCGGCCGCGCCGAATATCGCGCGCCGCTCCGCCTGCCGGGCAAGGTCCGCCGCGACATCGCGGATTTCGAACCCAACCTGTTCCACATCGCGAGCCCGGAAATACTCGGTCATCGCGCGCTGACGCTGGCTCGCCGCTGGAACATACCCGCCGTGGCTTCCGTGCACACGCGGTTCGAAACCTATCCGCGCTATTATGGCATGGCCTTTTTCGAGCCGCTCGTCGTCGCCCTGCTCCGCCGTTTCTACCGGCGGTGCGATGCGATCTTTGCGCCGTCGGAATCCATGGCGCAGATCCTGCGCGAACAACGGATGAGCTACGATGTCGGCATCTGGTCGCGCGGCATCGACCGCGAAACCTTCCATCCGAAGCATCGCGATCTGGAATGGCGCCGCGAGCTGGGCATTGCCGATGACGAGGTCGTGATCGGCTTTATCGGCCGGCTCGTGATGGAGAAGGGTCTGGACGTCTATTCGGACGCGATCGATCAGCTCGAAAAGCGCGGCGTCAGGCATCGCGTGCTCGTGATCGGCGAAGGTCCGGCACGCGAATGGTTCGAGCGGCGGCTGCCGAACGGCGTGTTCGTCGGTTTCCAGCGCGGGTCCGATCTTGGCCGCGCGGTAGCCTCGCTCGACATGCTGTTCAATCCGAGCATCACGGAAACCTTCGGCAATGTGACGCTGGAGGCGATGGCGGCCGGCCTGCCCGTCGTCGCGGCGCGTGCGACGGGCAGCCAGAGCCTCGTCGATGACGGCGTTACCGGCCGCCTCGTACGTCCCGGCGCGATCGAGGCCTTTGCCGATGCGCTGCAATATTATTGCGAGCATGATGAAGCCCGCAACGCCGCGGGCGAAGCCGGCTGCGCGGCCAGCGAACGCTATGGCTGGGACCAGGTCAACCAGGCGCTGGTCGACGGCTATCTGCGCGTCGTACGCCAACGCGCAGACGGGGTTACGGGGCCGCCCCGCAGCCCCGCTCCCTGAACATCTGGCTAGCTAAGCAGCCTAGAGCCGCTCGATCCGCTGCGCGGCCTCGTCGAGAATATCCGTCACCTCGCGGATCAGCTCTTCATCGATACCCTTGGCCGAAAGCCGATGGCCGAGCACGGCGAAGAGGTTGCCCATCGCCCGCTTCACCGCCGCGCTGTCGCCCTTTGCATGGCGCTTCCCGTGGCGGGACAGGCGATCCATCAGCGCCTCGACTTCTTCCGCCTTCTCTTCGAGTTCCGCCTTGCCGTCCTTGGTGATCTTGAACGTCTTGCGGCTGTCATCGCTGTCGACCGGCTTGATCAGCCCGCCATCTTCGAGAAAGCTCAGCGTCGGATAGATGATGCCGGGGCTCGGCGTGTAATCGCCGGCCGTCATTTCCTCGATGGCGCGGATGAGATCGTAGCCGTGACGCGGCTCTTCCTCGATCAGCTTGAGCAAGACGAGCCGCAGCTCGCCGCCATCGAACATCCGCCGTCTACGCTTGCGCTGGCCACGTGGACCCCAGTCTCCTGAACCCTGGCCCCAATTGGCGAACTGCATGGCGAGCAGCGCTTCCGGCCAGCTTCTCGGCCGGCGCGAACCGCAATTATTCCAGCTACGATAGGTCATTTTCGAGTCTCCTAAACCTTGTTCCGATCTATCTAAGATATATCGCAGATATATTTGTCAAGAGGCGGACCCGTAGAAACATGCCATTTGATGCCGTCTGCGCTAGGCTGATCCGATGGCGGACCTGTTTACGGACGATGCGGATTCGGGGGCGGAGGCACGCAGCAATGCGCCGCTCGCCGATCTGTTGCGGCCCGCGACTCTGGACGATGTTGTCGGGCAGGGTCATCTGACCGGTCCCGACGGTCCGATCGGCCGCATGGTGGCCGCCGGCAAGCTCGCCTCGATCATCTTCTGGGGCCCGCCCGGCACAGGCAAGACGACCATCGCCCGCCTGCTTGCAGATGCCGTCGGCTTGCGCTTCGTCGCCATCTCGGCGGTTTTCTCCGGCGTCGCCGATCTCAAAAAGGCGTTCGCCGAAGCGCGGCAGATGGCCAGTGCCGGCAAGCCGACATTGTTGTTCGTGGACGAGATCCACCGCTTCAACCGGGCGCAGCAGGACAGCTTCCTGCCCTATGTCGAGGACGGCACGGTCACGCTCGTCGGCGCCACGACTGAGAACCCGTCATTCGAACTGAATTCCGCGCTCCTCAGCCGCGCGCAGGTGCTGATCCTCAACCGCCTCGATGCGGAGGCGCTGGATACGCTGCTCGCCCGCGCCGAAGCGCATGAGGGCCGCCCCCTGCCCCTCACCGATGCCGCCCGCGATGCGCTGGTCGCGTCGGCCGATGGCGATGGACGGTTCCTGCTCAACCAGGCCGAGACGCTGTTTTCGGTGGAGCTTTCCGAGCCGCTCGATCCGGCGGGCCTTGCCGAAATGCTCCACCGCCGCGTCCCCGTTTACGACAAGGATCGTGAGGGCCATTACAATCTGATCTCCGCGCTCCACAAGGCGATGCGCGGGTCCGACCCGCAGGCGTCGCTCTACTATCTCGCCCGCATGCTCGTCGCCGGCGAAGAACCGCTCTACGTGCTGCGCCGTATCACGCGTTTCGCCTCGGAGGATATCGGCCTCGCCGATCCGCAAGCACTGGTCCAGTGCCTCGCCGCCAAGGACGCCTACACTTTTCTCGGTAGCCCGGAAGGCGAGCTCGCCATCGCCCAGGCCTGCCTCTATTGTGCGACCGCGCCCAAATCGAACGCGGCGTATAAGGCGCAGAAAGCGGCCTGGAAATCTGCGAAGGAAACCGGCTCGCTCATGCCGCCCAAGAATATCCTCAACGCACCGACCAAGCTGATGAAGGAGGTCGGCTATGGCAAGGGCTATGCCTATGATCACGAAGCGGAAAACGCCTTTTCCGGCGACGATTACTGGCCCGAAGAGATGAAGGCGCAAGAGTTTTACGCCCCTTCGCCGCGCGGCTTCGAAGCAAAGATAGCCCAACGCTTGGAATTCTGGAACAAATTGCGCGCGGAACGCCAACAATAGATTCGAAAATGCCGACAAAAGGGGTTATCCCGGCATCCGGCATCACGGTTATCGACAATAGGGGAAGTCCAATGGAATTCGATTTCAATCGCGACATTGACTGGCCGATGGTTTGGGAATGGGTTCTGAAGATCGGCGCGGCGCTGCTGATCCTCCTGATCACGCATTTCATCGCCAAAGGCGTCAAATGGGCCATCGCGCGCATGGTGGATCGCGTACCGGCCCTGCAGAAACACAGTACGGCATCGCCCGGCGAAACCGTGGGCAGCCAGATCGGCACACTCGCCTATTGGATTGTCTGGCTGGTCGGCCTCGTCGTCGCGCTGCAGCCATTGGAACTTTCCGGCGTCCTCGATCCGGTGCGCGCGCTAACGACGGAAATCTTCAATTATGTGCCGCACATCATCGGCGCAGGCCTGATCATGTTCTTCGGCGTGATCGTCGCTACGATCGTGCGGCGCATCGTCGAAACGGCGCTGATGGCGGTCAACGCCGACGGCTGGTTCGCGCGCGCGGGCGTGACGGAAATCACCGGTACCGACGACGCCCCGGCCAAGGGCGAAGGGCGCACGACCCTGAGCTCCGCCATCGGCCTGATCGTATTCGTGCTGATCATCATTCCCGTTGCGACCGCGGCGCTGCAGACGCTCGAGCTGAGTTCGATTTCCGATCCGCTTGTCTCGATCCTCAATGACGTCGCGCACTTCCTGCCGCGGGCCATCGCCGCAGCGCTGATCCTCGGCATCGCCTATTTCATCGGCCGCTGGGTCAAGGACTGGCTGCAGCGGCTGCTGGAGGCGCTGGGCGTCGACAATGCCGCGTCCGGTTCCGGCCTGATGCCGGCCAGCGTCAAGCTGAGCGGCGTGATCGGCACGATTGCGCTGACGGCTATCATGCTGGTGTCCGCGGTGGCGGCGATCGAAGTGCTTGAAATCGAATCGGTGCAGGCGATGGTGACCGAAGTCGTCGCCCTCGGTAGCAGGGTGATCTTCGGGCTCGTGATCATCGCCGTGGGCATCCTGCTCGCGCGCGTGCTCACCAACCTGATGGCGAGCTCCACCGGCGAGACTGCGGGCATGTTGCCGGTCATCCTCAAATGGCTGATCATCGCGCTGTTCGTCGCCATGGGCCTCGAGTTCATGGACATCGCCGACCAGATCGTCGTGATCGCCTTCGCCGCCATCCTCGGCTCGGCGGCCGTCGCGGCGGCGATCGCCTTCGGGCTCGGCGGCCGGCCGACCGCGCACAAGTTGCTCGAGCGCTGGACCGGTGGCGGTTCGACCAAGAGCAACCCGGGAGACAAGACGCCTCCGGGGATTTGATGCGCACATTCGCCAGCTTCGCCTGTTTCGACTGGTCGGGACAGGCGGTGGCGAGACCTACGGGCATAGCCCTGGCGGTAACGAGGGCGGGGGCCGAGGCTCCCGCCCTTGTTGCGTCCGATGGCGGCTGGTCGCGGCAGGACGCACTCGACTGGCTCTTGCAGCAGGCCGCAGCCCAGTCCGACATGCTGATCGGTTTCGATTTTTCGGCTGCGCTGCCCTTCGCCGATCGCGGTGCCTATTTTCCGGGATCGCCCGCCGATCCGCCGCATGCGCGCGTGCTCTGGCAATGGATAGACGAGCGGTGCGCAGACGAACCGCGTCTGTCGGCGTCCAAGCTGGCGGATCGCCAACCGCTGGCCGACCATGTGCGCCGGCAATCCGGGCGCGAAACGATAACGGGCAGCCGCTTCGAACCGCCGCTCGGGCGGCTGCGCCTGACCGAAAAGCGATGCCGCGATCAGAAGCAGGGCAATGCCGTATCCTGTTACAATCTTGTCGGCGCAGCGCAGGTCGGCAAATCGAGCTTCACCGGGATGCGCGTCCTGCACCGGCTGGGCGGGGCGATACCCGTCTGGCCGTTCGACCCGGTGCCGGAGACGGGGCCCATGCTCGTCGAAATCTATACGGGCATCGCCGCGCGCGCCGCGGGCCTCACCGGCCCGACAAAAGTGCGCGGGCTCGCCGACCTCGATAAGGCGCTCGCGGCTCTGGAGAGCGAAACGCACGCCCCCCTGCCCCGCTATGACGATCACAGCACAGACGCGATCCTCGGCAGCGCGTGGCTGCGCCGTGCGGCGGACGACTCCGCACTCTGGCAACCGCCGGGCCTAACCGGCCGGCTCGCACAACAAGAGGGCTGGACCTTCGGCGTGCGATAACGCATGGGAGCGCCGTGCACATGGCGCGCCGGATTAGCTCAGCTGGTAGAGCAACCGCCTTGTAAGCGGTAGGTCGTCCGTTCGAGTCGGACATCCGGCACCACTTTGCGCAATAAACTGAACTAGCGCTGGCGCCGCAAGCGAGATTGGCCCGTGCGCGGCAGGATAATCTGACAGCGGGTTTCCGTGGTTCGTGCGCTAAAAATAAGCGCTCTCGCGAATTTTTCGTGAACTCAGTCGGTCGTAATTTCTGTTGGTACTGAAACGGGTAACGAACCTGTCGGCACACTAGTCTTCACTGCCGGTCTTGCTCGTCGCTCACTTCCCAACCGCCGCCGAGCGCCTTGTAGATTGCGATGATCTGCCGCGCGACCTCGATTTCGCTGACGACGTGCCGGTCTTCATTTTCCAGCGTCACGCGCTCGGCATCGAGCACGGTCAGAAAGTCGTCGACGCCATTGTCGAAGCGCAACCGGGCGAGGCGCGCGGCTTCGCGCGCCGATTGCCGGGCCTGGGCCAGCCGATCGCGCCGTTGCAATTCGTTGCCATAGCGGGTCAGCGCGTTTTCGGTCTCCTCGAAGGCAAGCAAAACGGTCTGTTCATAGCGCGCCGCGGCGGCTTCTGCCCGCGCGCCTTCGGCATCGACGGCCGCGTCGATACGCCCGAAGTCGAGCAGGTTCCAGATGAGCTGCGGACCGAAGGTGAAAGCGAACGCCGACCCTTGGAGCAGGCTGCCGATCGCCGTCGACTGGAACCCGGCGTCGCCGACAATGCTGACGGTGGGGAAAAAATCGGCCGCCGCGACGCCGATCCGCGCGGTGGCCGCTGCCAGCTCGCGTTCGGCGCGCCGGATATCCGGGCGGCGGCGGAAAAGGCCGGACGGATCGCCGATGGCCACCATACGCGGCAGTTCGGGCAGCGGTTGCGGATCGATCAATGTGCCGCGAAGACCGGTCGGCCCGTTGCCGGTCAGTACGCCCAGCCGATGGATCAGCGCATCGATCTCAGCGCGCAGGGGCGGGATCGATGCCAGGGTGGTTTCGAGCTGCGCCCGTGCCCGCTCGGTATCGAGCCGCGTGCCGCGGCCGCCGCGCAGCAACACCTCGGTGAGTGCGTAGCTGTCCTGCTGGTTGGAGGCGTTGCGTTCGGCTACCGCGAGGCGCTGCTGCGCGCCCCGCAGCTCCACATAGGCCGTCGCAACCTCAGCGGCGACCGAGACGAGTAGATCGTCGCGCGTCGCGCCGACGGCCTGTGCATCGGCGCGCGCCGCTTCGTTGGCACGGCCGATCCGGCCGAATATGTCGATCTCCCAGATCGCGTCGAAACCGACATCGTAGAAATCCCGGTCGGGAATGTTGAGGCCGGCCGGCGCGCCCGCCTGCTGCGCTTCTTCGGAGAAACGCTGGCGCGCATAGCTCGCATCGACGCCGCCCGTCGGGAAATAGTCCCAACCACGACCCCGCAGAACCGCACGCGAGGCCCGCAGATTGGCGCGCGCCGCCTCGATATCGCGATTATGTTCGAACGCGCGGCGGATCAGATCGTCGAGCAGCGGGTCGTCGAGCTGCGTCCACCAGGCAGCGATCGGCTCGCCGTCGCTGACCGGCGCGGCTTGCGCCCGGTCGAATTGTGCCGTGCCGACGCTCTCGACGGCCGGCGGACCGCCATAGTCCGGGCCGGCGGCACAGCCAGCCAGACCAATCGCGAGAACAGGCAAGACGTAGCGGATCATTCGGCCGGCTCCGGCAGCGCATCGCCGGACGGTGTTTCGCCATCCGGATCGCCTGTAGCGTCAGAGCCTTTCTTGCGGCGTCCGGCAAGGCTGCGGCACATGACGTAAAAGGCAGGGGTCAGGAACAGCCCGAATATCGTGACGCCGAGCATCCCGAAGAACACGGCCGTGCCGAGCGCCTGGCGCATCTCGAAGCCGGCGCCGCTGGCGATCACGAGCGGCACGACGCCGAGGATGAAGGCGAAGCTCGTCATCAGGATCGGGCGGAGGCGGAGTTTGGCGGCCGCGACCGCCGCCTCGAATCGGTTCATGCCCGCATCCTCGCGCTGCTTCGCGAATTCGACGATCAGGATCGCATTCTTGGACGCAAGCCCGACCAGCACGACCAGCCCCACCTGGGTCAGGATATTATTGTCCATCCCGCGCAGCGCGATGCCGAGAATGGCGGAGAGCAGGCACATTGGTACGATGAGTATGATCGCAAGCGGCAACAGCCAGCTCTCATATTGCGCCGCGAGCAGGAGGAAGACGAACACCACGGCCAGCACGAAGACCAAAGCGGCCGTCGATCCGGCATTCACCTCCTGATAGGCGAGACCCGTCCATTCGAAATCGAAGCCCGAAGGAAGCGTGCTTTCCGCGATCTCCTCCATCGCCGCGATCGCATCGCCCGAGCTGACGCCAGGCGCCGCGGCGCCGTCGATCTCGGCCGCGCCGTAAAGATTATAGCGCGGCTGGCGCGACGGACCGGTGATGTCGCGGAAGTTCACGACACTGCCGATCGGCACCATCTCGCCCGTATAGGCGTTGCGTGCACGCAAGCGGGAGATATCGCTGCGCTCCATGCGGAATGGGGCATCGGCCTGCGCGCTGACCCGATAGGTTCGTCCGAGATAGTTGAAATCGTTGACGAAGGCGGAGCCGAGGAAAACTTCGAGCGTGTTGAACACGTCGGTTATGGGCACGCCCAGCTGCTGCGCCTTGACCCTGTCGATATCGAGGTAGAGCTGCGGCGTCGCCGTCTCATAGGATGTGAAGACATTGACGAGCCGTGGATCGGCATTGGCCGCGGCGACCATCTGCTGGGTCGCGCCGTTGAGTTCGTCGCTGCCGCGTCCGGCACGGTCCTGAACCATCATGCGGAAGCCGCCGGCATTGCCGATGCCTCGGACCGAAGGCGGCGCGATCACGATGATGAACGCTTCGTCTATGGCCTGGAGGCGCTGATTCAGCTCGTTCAGCAGCGCCGGCGCGCCGTCCCGTTCGCTGAATTCCTCCATGACCGAGAAAATCGCCGCAGCGTTGGGGGAGTTGGTGAAGGTGGCGCCGTTGAACCCGGCAAAGCCCGCCGTGTTTGCAAAGCCCGGCGTGTCGAGGATGATGTCGGTCGCTTCCTGCAGCACCGCATCGGTGCGCGAGAGCGAGCTGCCGGGCGGCAGTTGGATTGCCACGATGAGATAGCCCTGATCCTGTTCGGGGATGAAGCCAGTCGGCGTCGCCGTGAACCGCCAGCCGGTGGCCGCGATGAGCAGCGCGTAGACGATGAGCACCGCGCCGGTCATCCGGATCAGCTTGGAAGTGACATTGCCATAGCGCTCGCTGATATTTTCGAAGCTGCGATTGAACCAGGCGAAGAATCTCTGCAGCCGCGCGTGGAACCGGTTGCGTGGCTCGGGCGGCGTTTCGGGTTCGGGCTCGAGCAGGATTGCCGCCAGCGCGGGCGATAGGGTCAGCGAATTGAAGGCCGAGATGATCGTCGCCGTCGCGATCGTCAGCGCGAACTGCTGGTAGAATTGGCCCGAGATACCGCTGATGAACGCGGTCGGGATGAAGACGGCGCACAGAACGAGCGAAATCGCGATCAGCGCACCACCCACTTCGTCCATGGTAGTATGCGCCGCTTCCTTCGGCGTTTTCCCTGCGCGCAGTTCGCGTTCGACATTCTCCACGACGACGATCGCATCATCGACCACGATGCCGATCGCCAGCACCAGACCGAACAGCGTTAAGGTATTGAGCGAAAAGCCGAACGCGCCCATCACGGCAAAGGTGCCAACGAGCGAGACGGGAATCGCTACGATCGGGATGATCGCGGCGCGCCAGCTTTGCAGGAAGATGAATACGACGATCGTTACGAGGATAACCGCCTCGAAGATCGTGACGTACACCTCGTTCACCGATTCCGCGATGAATTCGGTCGGGTTGTAGATGATGTCATAGGCGAGCCCCGCCGGGAAATCCTGGCTCAGCTCCTCGATCGTCTCCTCGATGCCAGCCGCGGTCTGGAGCGCGTTGGAGCCGGGCCGCTGGAAGATCGCGATCGCAACCGCCGGATTGTCGTCGAGATAGGCGTTGGTCGAATAGTCCTGCGCGCCGAGTTCGACGCGCGCAATATCGCGCACGCGCGTGATGCTGCCGTCGGGATCGGTCTTGACGACGATATTCTCGAAATCGTCCGGTTCCTGGAGCCGCCCCATCGTCCGGACGCTGATCTGGTTGGCCGTTTCCGTCTCTACGGGCGGCTGTCCGAGGATGCCGGAGGCGACCTGTACATTCTCAGCGCGCAGCGCCGCGACCACATCGGATGCCGTGAGTTGCAGGCCGGCCATGCGATCGGGATCGAGCCATATCCGCATCGAATATTCGCGCGCGCCGAAGATGGTGATCGATCCGACGCCGTCGAGCCGCGCCAGCGTGTCGCGGATCTGCAGCAGCGCATAGTTGGATATGTAGAGCTGATCCCGGCTGTTGTCGGGCGAATAGAGATGGATAACGGTGAGAAGGTCGGGCGAGCTTTTTTGCGTGATCACACCGAGACGGCGCACTTCTTCCGGCAGGCGCGGTTCCGCGATGCTGACCCTGTTCTGGACGAGCACCTGCGCCTCGTCGAGATCGGTGCCGAGCGCAAAGGTCGCGGTGATCGTCAGTCTGCCGTCATCGGTAGCCTGGCTCGACATGTAGAGCATGTTCTCGACGCCGTTCAGCTCCTGCTCGATCGGCGTGGCCACCGTGTCCGCCACGACTTCCGCGCCGGCACCCGGATAGGTTGCGCTGACAGTGATCGTGGGCGGGGCGATCTCGGGATATTGGGCGACCGGCAGATTGAGATAGCTGATCGCGCCGACGAGCACGATCAGGATCGACAGGACGGCAGCAAATATCGGGCGTTCAATGAAAAAATGCGGAAATTTCACGAGGCGTTGGCCGCGTCGTCGGTCGCGTTTTGCCGCTCGGCCGCTTCAGCCTCTGCCGGCTCATCTGCTACCACCGGGACTACCGGATTGCCCGGCCGCGCCCGCATCAAGCCGCCGACGATGACCCTGTCCGTCCGGGCAAGACCGGACCGGATAACGCGCATATTGCCCTCTTGCAGCGAACCCAGCTCGACCGTGCGCGGCTCGACGATATCTTCCGCGTTGACGACCATCACGATCTTGTTCGACTGGTCGGACAGAATCGCCGCGTCCGGCACGAGGATCGCTTCATATTCGCTCGAGCCGAGCAATTGGAGCCGCCCGAACATGCCGGGAATGAACAGGCCGTCGTCATTTTCGAAGATCGCGCGACCCTCGACCGTCCCGGTATCGGGATCGACGCGGTTGTCGACGAACGTCATCCGTCCTTCGTGGACGAACGCCTCCTCGTCCTGCAGCCGCAGCCGCACGGGGTTGGCGACGTCGCGCGAAGAGGGGCGCGATCCTTCCCGGTTCTGACGGTAATAGTTGAGATAGGCCGCTTCGTTGGCGGTGAAAGTGAAATAGATCGGATCGACCGAGAAGATCGTGGTCAGCAAAGTGGAGGTCGGGCCGCCGCCCGATACGAGGTTGCCCACCGTGATCTCGCGCGCGCCGATCCGCCCGGTGACCGGTGCCCTGATCTGCGTAAAGCCGAGTTCGAGCTGGGCCTGCCGCACCGCGGCCTGGGCAGCGGCCACACTGGTCTGCGTTTCGCGCTGGGCCTGTACCCGCGCATCATATTCTTCCTGGCTGATCGCCTGTTCGCTGAGCAACAGTTCTGCGCGCTGCAGGTCGGCGACCGCGAGATCACGGCGCGTGAGCGCGCCCTGCAGCGCCGCGCGCGATTCCGCCAGCGCGGCCTGGAACGGCCGCGGGTCGATCTGCGCGAGCAGCGTGCCGCGCCGCACGATCGATCCTTCGCGGAAATAGATCTGCTGCAGATATCCGGAGACGCGCGCGCGTACTTCGACGGATTCCACGGCTTCGAACTGGCCGGTATATTCGTCCCAGTCGACAATCGTCCGGACTTCGGGGGTTTGTACGGTAACTTCGGGTGCGGACTGCGTGGCCTCTTCCGATCCGCTGCATCCGGCCAGCAGGGCCAAAACGATCAGGCCAACTCTCAGCACCGTCTTCCTTCCGTTTGTCGCACAGGACGATCTCCTGAAACAAACGCTTCCCCGGACTCAGCCTCGATCGGCCAACGCAACAGGAACTGGAAAACGAATCGTCCCGCATTTTGTTCAGAGTTTTGACGGACTTGGCAACCCGTAAAGCGATGGATTTCCGGCTTTTTCCGCAGTTCCGCATTTGGAAACTGGTTGCGCCGGGTACGATCAATCTTTTCTCCTACGCCGTACAACGCCGCCGTCGTGGCACTTGCCAAAAAAGGATGTGCCACGCGTCTCTAGAAGCGGAACTGGGCGGTCAGTTCGAAGAAATCGATATCCGCCGTCAAACCGGCCTCGCGCAGCGCCGCGCGCGGGCTAACGTGCGTGAAGATGGCGGTGAGGAGCAGCCGCTCGGTCGGCACATAGCTGGCCGTAAGCGACAGCGCTGTGGTCACGAAACGCTCCGCACCGCCCGCCGGGCGGATGAGATTACCGGCGGGCCCATAGACGCCGTCGCCGGTCTCCAGCCGCCAATAGAGATTGTAATCGGCAGTCAGCGCCAGCCGATCGTGCGGATTGACCGTCACGAAACCGTGCAGGTTCCAGAAGTTGCGCGGGCCGAGCACGGCGGCTTCCGAGAAATAGTTGCCGCGGGGAAAGAGCGGGTCGAAGGTGCCAAGATCGGCGTCGTCCGGGTCATCGTCGCCGCTCGCGATATTGGCGCTGAGCGCGATCCGCGGCCGCCACGGCGCGTCTTCGAAAGTGTAGCCGGTTTGGCTCGCAAGCGTCCAGGCGGAGATATTTCCGCCGGCGAAACTGCCAAACTGATAGACGCCCTCCCAGTTCCAGTCCCAACCTCCGCTCTGTCCCGAAAATCGCGCGCCGAGCGAGTGGCGCGTCGCCTCGCCGGCGCCCTGTGCGAAGCGCGCCGTTTCGTCGTGATGGCCGAGATAGTAGATGTCGATCGCTGCGCCCGGCATCAGCGCATTGCGGCGGACGGCATAAACGCCCCACAGCGCCTCGTCATGGCTGCGGTCGTCGTCGAATATGCCGGGATCGGTGTCCATCGGGCGCGCGAGAATCCCGTCCACACGCCAGTCGCCACTTTCAACAAACGGCCGAACCGCATCGAAAGTCCTGCGGACATTCGGACCTTCGCGCACATCGATCAGGCGGCCGGCGCCGAATTGCAGCTCCTGCCGGCCAAACCGCGCTGTGAGCGTGCCGCGCTCGAGCGGCACGCGGAGATCGGCAAAGAGATTCTGGACGGCGAGCCGGTTCTCGTCGACCGGGCTCGCGCCCCCTGCCCGCCCGGTTTCCAGAGCGCTCGACAGCTGGGCGAACACGCGCAGATGCGTACCGAGCCGGAGGTCTCCGTGAATCGTGTAGCGCTGCAGCCAGACCCCGTCGGGATCGTCCGGATCGGCGCCGAAAGCGGGATCCCGCGTAATCTCATAGCGTTGCCGGATTTCACCACCGATATCGAGCCAGCCATCATGGCCAACCGGAATGGCTTTCAGCCGATCGAAGCCCGTGCGGGATTCTGCGCCCCGCAGGCACGTCCAGTCCTCCTCGAAGCGCATTTTCTCGATGGCAACCGGACACTCATCCTGCGCGAGCGCCGCGGCCGGAAAAACCGCCGGCGCCACAAGCAGCGCGCGGATCACCACCCTGCCGAGCGGCCGTATCATACTCACGCAGCGAAGCGGGCCAACACCATGTCGGTCGCCAAAAATCCCAGCGTCATGAAGAGAACGAGCAAAGCTCCGGTCAGCTTTGGCGGCGCGGGCAGCGGCAAGTCGAACCAGCGGCAAGCAGCACCAATACACAGCGCGAGAAGAATGCCGACGACGGCTGAGATCATGATCGCACCTCCTGCGTATCGCCGGTCGGCCCGCCGCATTGGGCGCGCATCTTCGCCTCCCGGTCTGACGCGAAACGATCCGCCAAGAGATAGCCAACGGTCATCGCCACAACGAGGAGCGCCCCGATCAGCGCAGGCGGCGCGGGTAGCGGGATTCCGGCGAGACGACACGCCACGCCGATCGCGATCGCCAATGCAAATCCGAAAACGGTCTTCATGATCGAGCTCCTTTGGCGGCGGAAGCAAGGAAGTGATCGGCTTTGGGCGGCGCATCGCCGCGATGGAGAGCCAGGACGGCGTCCTGCGCCGCCTTGTCCTCGCCCGATACGCGCTCGTGATGGCGTAGATGCTCGGTCCAGGAGGATTCGAACCAGGTCTCGACGAAACGTTCGGGCACCTCGGCATCCTGCATCAGCGTCCACCCATAGCCGCCGCCCCGCCGTCTCGCCCGCGCGAGATCGGCCATCGCCGCCCGAAACGCTTCGGCATCGGCAGGTGCGACGTCATAGGCGATCTGGATCATGACCGGTCCGCGATCCGTCGCGTCGGCCAGGTTGACGACCGGCTCGGGCCAATGACCCGACGGCGTCAGATCGAGCGTCTCGCCCTGACTGAGCTTGGAGCGCCAGGTCAACGGTATCAGCAGGAGCGCACCGATGGCTGCGGCGAGGAGCGCGGTAGGGATCGACCAGCTGCTCGCCACCTGACCCCAGACGAGAGAGCCGCCGGACATGGCGCCGAAGAACACGGTGAGGAAGATCGACAACCCGCGCGCGCGGACCCAGTCGGGGAGTGCGGTCTGCGCCGAGACATGGAGCGAGGAGAGCACGGCGATCCAGCTCACACCCGCAAGCGCAGAAGCGATGGCGGCGACGACCGGGTCCGGGATAACCGCGAAAGCGACGAGGACGAGCGCGGTACCGAGCGTTCCCGCCGCAACCGTCCTGTCCGCGCCCAGCGCCTTGCGAATGCGGGGTAGTATGACGGCGCCTGCGACCGCACCCGCGCCCACCGATGCAAGCAGGATGCCGTAGAGCGTCGGCCCGCCGTCGAGGACATTCCGCGCGATGAGCGGCAGCATCGCCCAATAGGCGCTGGCAAAGGCGAAAAAGGCCGCGGCGCGCACAAGCGTCGCCCGCAACGGGCCGCTGTTGATTGCATAGCGCAATCCGGCGCGGATCGCGCCGCCGACATGTTCGGGGGGCAGCTTGCGTGCCGGATCGGCCGGCGGGCTCCACCACCAGAGCGCGACGATGATCACGAGAAAGCTCGCCGCGTTGACTGCGAACGGCGACCAGAGGCCGAGCGCGACGATCAAGAAACCGGCGAGCGCCGGTCCGATCGCGCGCGAAACGTTGATCCCCATCGAGTTGAGCGCGATCGCCGACGACAATTCCTCGCGCGGAACGAGCTTGGGCACGATCGCCTGCCAAGCGGGCGCCAGAAAGGCCGCGCCGGTGCCCAGCAGAAACGTGAACAGCAGGAGTAACGCGGGTGTCATCGCGCCCGCCGCGACGAGCAGCGCGAGCGCCGTCGTCGTAATGCCCAGCAGGATATTGACGATGATCAGCATCTTGCGGCGATCGACGATATCGGCGACGGCGCCGGCGAGCAGGGCGAACAGAAAGACCGGCAGGGTCGTCGCCGCCTGCACGGCCGCCACGACGAAGGGCGATGGTGACAGTTCCGTCATCAGCCACCCCGCGCCGACATCGTTCATCCATGTCCCGACGTTGGAGACGACCGTCGCGATCCACAGCACGGTGAACGACGCATGGCCGAACGGGGCCCATGCACCGGGCGCCAAGGTCTCTTTGTTGGTTTCGCTTCTCGCCATGGAAGGCCTCCTAGCCGCCGGAGCGACGGTCGGGATCAGCGTCGAGCCTGTTCAACGCTCAGACCGCGAAGCAGGAGCAGCCGAGCGCGCCCCAGAAGGATTTCAGATCCTTTACCGGAATCGGATTGTTCCAGGCGATGCCGTGATCGTGACCATGGATGCCGCAGCTGTTGGCGCAGCCGTCGTGGCAAGCGCGGGCCATCTGCGTTGCCGGCGCTGCGGCGGCCGCAGCCGCGGCGCTGCGCTGGCCGGGGCTCGGCAGATCGAGCACGGGGCTCCATGACGGGCTCGCCGGCGGCAGCGGCGGCGCGCGGTCGGCAAAATCGCCCTCGCCATAGACGACCCGCCCGCCGACCATGGTCAGCACAGCATTAAGCTGCCGGATTTCGGGTGCCGGTATCGTCATATAGTCGGCCGAGAGCGCCGCGAGATCGGCATACATGCCCGGCGCAAGCGTACCCTTCACATCCTGTTCACCGGAGAACCAAGCCGAACCCTCGGTCCAGATGCGCAAGGCGTCCTCGCGGCTCAACACATTGTCCTCGTCGTAAAGCGGCAAACCACCGAGCGTCTGCCCGGTCGTCAGCCAGTGCAGCCCGACCCAGGGATCGTAGGAGGCAACGCGGGTCGCGTCCGTTCCGCCGCCGACGGGCACGTCCATTTCGAGCATCTTGGCGATGGGCGGCGTGGCTTTCGCGGCCTCTGCGCCGTAGCGATCGACGAAATATTCGCCCTGAAAGGCCATGCGGTGCTGCGTCGCGATGCCGCCGCCTAGCGCCTTGATCCGCTCAATATTGCGCTCCGAGATGGTCTCGGCATGGTCGATGATGAAGCGCGTGCGAAACGGCGTGTTCCCGTTGACCCGCTCGAACACGCTGAGAAAACGGTCGATCGTTTCGTCGTAGGTGGCGTGGATGCGGAACGGCCATTCGTTGGTCGCTAGCAGTTCGACGATACGCTCCAGTTCGGCTTCCATCGTGGGTGCGGGCGTCGGGCGCGGTTCGAGAAAATTCTCGAAATCGGCAGCGGACCAGGTGAGATTCTCGCCCGCGCCGTTCATGCGCAGCATGTCCGATCCCGCGCCGGGTTCGGTCATTGCCACCCAGCGCTCATAGTCCGAAAGCTCCTGCCCCGGATTCTGCGCGAACAGGTTATAGGCGATGCGCACGGTCAGCTGGTCGTCATCGTGGAGCCGCTGGATCACATCGTAATCGTCGGGGAAGTTCTGCCCCCCGCCACCGGCATCGATGACGCTGGTGATGCCGAGTCGGTTCATTTCGCGCATATAGTGGCGGGTCGAGTTGATCTGGTCGTCGACCGGCAGCGTCGGCCCCTGCGCCAGCGTCGAATAGAGGATCAGCGCCGAGGGCTTGGCGATCAGCATTCCCGTCGGCTGTCCGTTGGAGTCCTTCTCGATCACGCCGCCCGGTGGGTTCGGCGTTTCAGCGGTGATGCCGAGTGCGTTCAGGGCTGCGCGGTTCAAGAGGGCACGGGCATAAAGATGCAGTACGAAAACCGGAGTGTCCGGCGCCGCTACGTTGATCTCGTCGAGCGTCGGCATCCGGCGCTCGGCAAACTGGAATTCGGACCAGCCGCCGACCACGCGCACCCATTGCGGCGCCGGCGTGCGCTCGGCCTGTTCGCGCAGCATGCGCAGCGCGTCCGCAAGGCTGGGCACATTCTCCCAGCGCAGCTCCATATTATAGTTGAGACCGCCGCGGATCAGGTGCGTATGGCTGTCGTTGAGACCCGGAATGACGCGCCGCCCGCCGAGATCGATCACCTCCGTACCGGAGCCGGCGAGGCGCATGATTTCGTTATCGCTGCCTGTTCGTAAGATGCGGCCGCCGCTGATCGCGATCGCCTGCGCCTCGGGGTTCTGGCGGTCCAGCGTCGTGATGCGGGCATTGTGGAGGATAGTCTCGGGGGTATTGGACATGGTCTGGCTCCATGCAAACTTGGGGGCAAGCGCGAGCGTCGCCGCTCCTGCGGCGAGACCCTTCAACGTAGTGCGGCGGCGGACGGGCATGGCGGCTCTCCGGTTGAGATGAACACAGTGCACCCGGCCGGGATTTGTCGGCCGGGCGTTCGCGGGTGGCGCTACTCGGCCGCCTCGGCCACCGCCGCAGCGATCGGATCGAGCCGCTTGCCGCCAGCGAAACGGGCCGGCGCCTTGTGGACATGCGTGTAGGCGTAATCGATCCCCATGCCATAGGCTCCGGCGTGTTCGCGCAGGATCGTCATGAGATCGTCATAGGTGTCGCGGCGCGCCCAGTCGCGCTGCCATTCGAGCATCGTCTGGATCGTCGTCATCGGTACCACGCCCGCCTGCTCCATCCGGCGCATCGCGGCGTCCTGTGCAACCGGCGACGTATCACCCGAAGCATCCTCGACCATGAAAATCTCGTAACCGCCCTCGGCCATCGCCGAAAATGCGAACATGTTGTTGCAGATGCCGGTCCAGAGCCCTGACACGATTACCTTCTTGCGGCCCGCCGCTTCCAGCGCATCGCGTACCTTCTGATCGTCCCAGCTGTTCATCGACGTTCGTTCAAGAATGTCGTTATCGGGGAACACTTCCAGCAGTTCGGGATAGGTGTTGCCGGAGAAGCTGTCCGTCTCGACCGTCGTGATAGTCGTCGGCACGCCGTAGAGCTTTGCAGCCTTGGCGAGCATGACGGCATTATTCTTCATCGTCTGCCGATCGATCGACTGGACGCCGAACGCCATCTGCGGCTGATGGTCGATGAAGATTAGCTGGCTGTTATCAGGCGTGAGGATCTCGGGTGCGTTGGTCATTCGGTCTGCTCCTTTCTGAGAGTTGCGATTCTTCCGTTGTGCCGCGGCGCGTCTTGCCCTCCCCGAAAACCGCCATGGTCTTGCCAAACCCGATATGCCGATAGCGTCGTGCGATCGCTTTCACCGATGCCGCACCTTTTTCACTCATGTGCGAAAAATCCAATCGATTAGCTTGAAGCCGGTCATAGGCGAAGCCAATGTCAGGGACATGAAAGAGGAGCCCTCTTCCCCATCAGCCGCCGAAGGCGAGCGGTTTTCGTTGAAAGCGGCGGACTACCGAACGATACCTTTCGACGGGCCGCCGGCCACCGAGCTCCCGGAATGGGGTGGCGTCGCGCATGCGGAGGGTCTGAAGTTCATCCTCCATCCGCCGCTCGATTTCGAGATCGCCTATCGCATTCCCGATTATCTGATTTTCACACCCTATGCCCGCGCGGTGGTCGACATCTCGGTGAAGGACGGTCCGATCCGCCGGCAGGCCTGGCCGGCGGGCTCCGCCTTCATCGTCCCGCCCGATACCTGTGTCCGGGCACGCATGGCCGAGCCGGTCGAGTTCCTGTGCATCGCCGTCGATCCGACGCGTGCCGAGACGGTTTTCGCGCGCGTCGCCCGGGACCGGCCCTGGGCGCCACAACTCATCGAGGATTTCGGCGATCCGGGTTTCGCGATGTTGCAGCAGGAGTTGCGCCGGTCACTGCTCGGCGATCCGCTCGTCGAGCCGGTCTATCTTGAAACGTTGGCTGACGGCATGCTGGCCCGTATCGGCTGCTATCTGGCAGGCGCCGCCATCGGCACACCGGCCAAGGAAGCGATATCACCGGGCGTGCTCCGCCGGATCGTCCAGCATATCGAAGCCAATCTGGGCGAGAAGCTCGTCGTCGAGGAACTCGCGGAGGCGGCGGGCCTCAGCCGCTCGCATTTCACCCGGGCCTTCCAGAGCGCCACAGGCGAGCCGCCGCAGGACTTCATCATCGGTCGCCGCCTTAGCCGCGCCCGCGAACTGCTGGCCGATACCGAGCGCGAGATTGCGGAGATCGCCGTCGCAACCGGCTTTTCAAGCCAGGCGCACCTGTCGAGCACCTTCAAGAAACGGCTCGGCGTTACGCCGGCGCGATACCGCAACGCGTTTCGTTGAACGAAACGACCTGCATTGGCATCATCTTCGGCCGTTCTCCAGCTGCCTATCGACCGCCGTAATTAGAAAGGTCGCAAAACGCCGTAATGCTTTTAGGTGTGCGCGGCGCGTATTCCCTGCGCTCAACCATGACCAAATACCTGCATCCGGGTCAGCCTTCCGGCGGCGCGACGCGGCAACGCAACCCCTCCAGATTCGGCGATATCATGATCTGACAGCTCAGCCGGCTTTCGGGGCGCGAATGCAGTTGATCGTCAAGCAAGTCGGCCTCCTCGCCGGTTCGTTCGCCGACGCGATCAAGCCATTCCGGATCGATATAAACATGACAGGTCAGACAGGACATTTCGCCACCGCAGACTGCCTCGACGTCGATATCATTATCGCGCAACGCGACCATCAGCGGTTCGGCTTCGACGGCATCAACACGATGCTCTTCGCCCTCGCGATCGACGGCGATGATCGTCACCATAGCATTGCCTCCTTAACCAGATCTCAGCGAACGAGCCTGATTGGGCATGTTTCGAGGCCGTAATTCAGAAGACCACCGGTCTGACGAAGCCGCGGCGCCGAACCCGGTTCGATGGCGCTGTAGCGGTCGAGAATGCCGTTCAGCATCTGCGTCGCCTCGTTCCGGGCGATGCCCGAGCCCATGCAATGATGGACGCCATGGCTGAAGGTCAGGTGCCGACCGATATTGGAGCGCTTCAGGATGAAATCGTTCGGACGTTCCCAGATTTCCGGATCGCGATTGCCGGAAGCGAAGAAGATCGCCACCCAGTCGCCTTCGCGAATCTTGGTGCCGCCGATCTCGGTATCCTGAGTGCAAACCCGGTGCAGCCGCTGAACCGGACCATCGCGGCGCAGGCTTTCTTCGATGAACGGCCGGATCAGCGAACGATCTTGTCTAAGCTCATCGAAGAAATGCGGTTCCTCGACCAGCGTATCGATCAGATTGCCGAGCAGATAGCCGGTCGTCTCCGCCCCGGCAACGACGAGCGTGACGCAGAAACGGATCACTTCTTCCTTGGTCAGCATATTGCCGTCGGCCTCGGCCTGTATGAAAGCCGACATCAGATCGTCCGGCACATCCCTGCCAGCGGCGATATCGGCATAGCGCTGTCCGACGGCGTCCTGATAATAATTCCACAGCTCGATATTGCACTGATTGCGCTCTTCGGTGGTGAAATCGGACGTCACCATGAAAGCGTTGGCCCAGCGGCGAAGCAGCACATAATCCTCTTCCGGCGTACCGATCAATTTCGTCATCACCAGCGCCGGAAGGTCGGGCGCAAGATTGGCCATGAAATCGACCTCGCCTTCGTCCTCCTTATCGAGTAGCCGGTCGACGACACCCTGCATCCAAGGCGTGACGTCGGCCTCCACCCGCTTGGGCTTGAAGGCGATCTGCGCGATTTTGCGCAGCTCGGCATGGCGTGGGTCATCATGATTGACGAGCATCAGCGTCGGCGCTTCCGACTCTTCCTGCATGATGTCACGCGAGGAGAATATCTGCGGCTTGCGGCAGACCTGGATAATGTCGTGATATTTGAGCACGACCCAGGCGGGATAGGGTTTGTCCTGACCCGGCACGGTGCCCGGCGGGTAGTCTTCGAGACCGAACTGAATCGGTTTGTCGCGGAGCGCGTCATAATAGGGATAAGGATTGGCAATCACCTCGGGCGAATAGAGGTCCTTCGCTTCGAAAGCGTCGAGATCGGAAACAACTGTCGCGCTGGCCATGTCGTGAAATCCCCTGTCTGAAAACTATCCGTGTTTGAGCAGAAAGCGCGAAACGCGCTCGAACATGCGTCCGTAAGGCGGTCGGAGTGCAGCGCCGATGTCGAACGAACTTTGCCGGTAGACGGCGCGCGCGTGGCTAAATTGCTTGAACCCGTCGAAGCCATGATAGGCGCCCATGCCGCTCGCGCCGACGCCGCCGAACGGAAGCGTGTCGATCGTGTAATGCATAATGACGTCGTTGATGGTGACTCCGCCCGACTGGGTGTCTTCGAGCACCGAACGGATCTCGGCATCGTCGGAGCCGAAATAGTAGATGGCGAGCGGGCGCGGTTGCCGCGCCATATAGGCGAAGATGTCGTCCAGATCGCGATAGCCCTTGACCGGCAGGAGGGGACCGAAAATCTCCTCCTGCATCACCTCCATCTTCTCATCCGGGTTGAGAATCAGGGTGAGTGGAACAAGATTGTCGCCGCCTTCGCCGAGCCAGTCGAAACTGACGATTTCCGCGCCCCTAGTGCGCGCGTCTGCAATGTAGCCGCGCAGGCGCTCGGCATGGCGGTCGTTGACGATCGACACGAAGTCCGCCGCCTTACGATCTTCAGGCGCCGTCTTGCGCACGGCATCTTTGAGTGCCGCGACGAAATCATCGATTCCGTCCTCGGGCACGAAGACATGGTCGGGCGCGAGACAGATCTGGCCGGCATTGAGCATCTTGCCGAAGATGACGCGCTCGGCCGCAAGCCGCATATTGGCGCCCTTGCCGATCAGCACCGGTGACTTGCCGCCGAGTTCGAGCGTCACCGGCGTGAGATTTTCGGCAGCCGCGCGCATGACATGCTTCGCCACGGCCTCGCCGCCTGTATAGAGAAGATGATCGAAGGGCAGCGCGGTAAACGCACGGGCGACGCCCGGCCCGCCATTGACTACGGCGACCTCGTCTTCGTCATAGGTGGCCGCGACCAGCTCCTCGATCAACGCCGCGCAGGCCGGTGTCGCTTCGGACGGTTTGATCATCGCCCGGTTTCCAGCCGCCAGAATACCCGCAAGCGGCGCGAAGCTGAGGTTGAAGGGAAAGTTCCAGGGACTGATACAGCCAACGACACCGAGCGGCTGGTACCGCACTTCTGCGCTCGCACCGGCCAGTCGGAACGGCGCGTCGACAGACCGCTTCTCGGGCCTCATCCAACGCTCGACCCGTTTGATCGCCTCTTTTATCGGCTTGGCCGTCGTCACGATCTCGACGAAAAAACTCTGCTGGGGCGAGCGATAGCCGAAATCGGCCATGGCCGCGTCGACAATGCGCTGCTCATTGCCGACAAGCAGATCGAGCAATCGGCGCAACCTGTCCTTCCGAATGGATGCCGAAGGATGGGTTTCGGCGAGAAAAGCCCCGCGCTGAGTATCGAACAGTCGTTTCAGGCCATCCGCACCTTCGGCGCTGGCCGCATCGACCGGTACGGAAGCGGATTGCGTAATATTCAGCACTGCTCTCCTTACAGCAGGTCTCGCGGACATGAGCCACGAGCCGAATGCTCATCGTTCTCGAAAATTATGCTAGCTTAACGACATTATGAGTCAATAGAAAATATGTCTTATAGACATTGTTTCAATTGCTGTCCGTTCCGTTATGTTTGTACGATGCAATCGGATCGGGCCGCAGACTGGTCCGCTCATGAGAAAGCCTGGAAAGTGAACAATGACAAAGGCCAAAGACCCAGCACTCGCCTATCTCGATCTGTTTTTTCCCATCCATTACATCGTCGGCATGCAGATCGAGGACACGTTGCGCAGCGGCGTATTGACGCGCCAGCAGGCCTGCATTCTCTGGACGATCCGCGTTCAGGGCGAGAATGGCCAGATGATGCGCCGCAAGGACATCGAGAGGGCGATGGCGTCTTGGTACGAGGTCACAAGTTCGGCGATTTCCAAATCTCTGCGAGCCCTGACCAAGCCGCCACTGGACCTTCTCCAAATATCCGAAGATCCGCGTAGCGGCCGCGAGAAGCTCGTGCAGCTCACCCCGCGCGGACGAAAGTTCGTCGAGGGGATGATCCGCAATGGCGTTGCGCTTATGGACATCATGATCGAGCGGCTGACCGATGAGGAAATCGCAAACGGCATCCATTTCCTGACCCGTGTGACCGAAGTGTATCAGGACATCCGGGACGAACATGGCGATCGTATTAACGAGGTTGTGACGCAGACCGCTGCCTGATGTTTGGCCCGCGCTGGATCGTCAGCGCTCGGGCGTTTCGACATCGGTGCACACGAAAGCCGCCTTCGCGCTATCCTGAAAGTCGCGGAAGCGGAGCACTTGGCCATCGGCAACGTCGATCACATGGACATAGTCGGAATCATAGACCCGCCCATTGGCGTGCAGCTTGAGCGTGAGATGCCCGACCACCGCGACCTTGCTGCCATCGACGATAAATTCGTCCTGCCGGAAATCCTGAATCTCGACATCGTTGGCGACATGGCCGAAAAATATCCGGCATTTCTCCTTGCCGCGGAAAATGCCGGCAAAGGGGATGACCGAAGGGCCATAATATTCGATCGTGCAATCGTCGGCGAGTATATCGAACAGCGCATCGAAATCGCCGCCATGGATTGCCGCGTAGAAGCTGTCCGCAACGGAGCGGGCATCGTCACTCATCGTCATTCTCCTCAAATGGCTAGCGCCTCAGAACCGCGCGCGAAACTCGATCCCGTACGTCCGTGGCGGACCCAGCGGCCCGACAAATTCGGCGCCATAAACGGTGCCGGTCAGAATCTGGTTCGAGAAATAGACTTCGTCGGTCAGATTGTTGCCGAACAGCGCGAAACTGTAGCGTTCGTCAGCGGTAGTGAAGGCTATCCGTGCGTTAAGCAGACCGTATGAGCCTTCCGAAGCGGCGTCGATATTGAACACCGTAAAGAAGATTTTGTCCTGCCAGCCATAATCGGCGCGCAGGGTCAGATCGCCGGCCGTGCCGATCGGGATGTCTGCCTGGGCCCCGATATTGAACTTCCATTCGGGCGCGCGCGGTAGTCGCAAGCCCGAAAGATCGCGGAGCACTGATCCCGGCGGCTGGCTCAGCGGTGCCGGACGCAGCGGCTCGGTCAGCTCGCCTTCGGTGAACTCGGCATCAACATAGGTGAGGCTACCGTCGATGCGGAAATAGTCGCTGAGATTGGCGATCGCCTCGACTTCGAAGCCGGTGACGCGCGCCTCGCCGACATTGCGGATGATCGGCTGATTGCCGATCGAATCCTGCGCCTGGAGATTGGTATAGTCGTAGCGGAAACCGGCCATGTTGAAGAGCAGCCGATCGTCGAACAACTGCGATTTCAGGCCGATTTCATAGGCCCAGATCGTTTCGGGCTCAAACGGCGTGCGCTGGCTCGAACCGATATTGTAGCCACCGCTCTTGAAGCCGCGCTGCACAGTCGCATAGAGCAGCACCTCGGGCGTCACCTGCCAGTCCAGCCCGATCTTCGGCGTAAAGGCGTCGAAGGTCTCCGGGCCGTCAACCGGCGCGACGACGAAGCCAAACGGATCGGGCATCACGTTATTCCGATCATTGCTGATGGCGTTCGGAAACAGCTGGGCGTTAGGCGCAAAACGCACCTGCTGCCCGCCCGGCGTTGCTGCCAGAAACACAAGATCGAAATTCTGGAAGCCGTCGCGCCGCTCCCAGCTGTAGCGACCGCCAAGGTGTAGCGTCAGCGTATTGGTAATCTCGTAGGACGTATCGAGATAGACGGCGAAGGCTTCGGTTTCCTGGCTGCCGTTCAGATGCAGTTCGCAACACAGATTGGTATCCGGAATGACGATCGGGAAGACGGGGATGACACCGGCAGTCTGAAGATCCTGAAGGCCTTGGCGCAGGATCGGCTCCCAGAAATCGCCGAAGATATCGTTGGTGATGTCATTTTCTTCTTCGAAATAATAGCCGCCGAAAATCCATTGGAACGGCCGGTTTTCCGGCGATGTCAGCTGGAATTCGACACTCCATTGCTGATGATCCTCGGCCCGCCTGTAGATGTTAACGAACTGGTCGGAGAGATCGAATTCGTTCTGGAAATCGGGATTGGTGTCGCGATAGCTGCCGATGAGCGACAGCGTATAATCGCCGAGCGCCCATTCGAGATCGCCGGTAATGCCCCAGATTTCGGTATCGTTGAAATATTCGGCGTCGGCGAAGATATCGCGCGAGCGCGCCGCAGTGATCCGCCCCTGATTCTTGAGCGCAAAATAAGCGAGCGTCTGACTGCCTTCGCGGCTCGCCAACCAGTTCGGTACTTCCTCCTGATAGCCAAGACTAGCGAAATGGAAGACGTTCGCGGTGTCGTCGGCGCGATAATAGTCGCCGCGCAGGGTCAGCACCGCATCGGGGCCCAAATCGGCCTGCAGCGTCAGCCGCATGGCAATATCGTCGCGCGCCTCCACGCGCCGCGTCGGATTGGGCTCGCTTGCCGGCAGGTTACCGCGCGGCAGGTTGACGGTCGTATAGCCGTCGCGATTTTCGTAATTGACCGCCGCCCGTGCACGAAAGCCATCCGTAAGCGGCCCGCTCACGGCGCCGAAAAAGCCCGTCCGGTCGTAATTGCCGAGGATGAAACGCGCCTCGGCTTCGAATTCGTCAGTTGGCTCGCGCGTAATGATATTGACCGCCCCCGCCGTAGCGTTGCGGCCATAGAGCGTACCTTGCGGTCCGCGCAGCACCTCGAGCCGTTCCACGTCGAAAAATGCCGGACCGATCGCCGCCGCGCGAGAGAGATAGACGCCGTTGAGATAGGTCGCGGTAGAACTGTCGCTGCCGGCGATGATCACCGGTGTGCCGACACCGCGGATGAAGATCGAGGTATCGCCCTGATAGGTGGATATCTGGACGCCCGGCGTGAGTGCGGCGATCTGATCGACCGACTGAACGGACCGCGTTTCGAGGGCATCATCCGTGAAGGCGGATACGGAGAGCGGCGTGCTCTGCAAATCCTCTTCTCGCCGACTGGCCGTCACGACGATCGGTGTTCCGGAAAACGGCCCGGCTCCGGCGGAACCGTCCTCGACCTGTGCGTTGGCCTGACCCGCAACACCCATGGCCAAAGCGACCCAAGACGCACACGCATAACGATAGCGCACCATCGCAGCACCTCCTCCCCACATTTATTATGTCTTTGCGACACTATTATTTGTGGACATATTTCATGTCAAGACATGATAAACTGTCGCCATAGCCCCAAAGTGTTGCGTTTCTTCACGGTGGTGGACAACCGGCGTGTAAGGGGGCGGCAAGGCGCGTATGGCGGCGCCAGTTCCACCGCAACTCAAAGCTCGGTCACGGACCCAGGTCCAGCCCTGCCACCAAGCGAAAAGATGTGGTCGGGTGTTAGCGCGTGCTGCCGGCGGGTTTCGCGTGCCCATTCCGAGAATGGCGATTAGGTGTAGTCCGCACCACAGACTCTCTGATTTTTGCGCCACTGCCGACTAACGATTCGACTGCATGCCAGCGGTGTGGGTGCGCAAATCGGACCAACCTGTTCGGAGACCGGTTCGCTCCAAACTGCGTCGCGCACCACCGCAAACCGGCTTTTTGCCTGCGCACAATCGCTGCATTTATGTTTCGACGATGCCCCCACAGCGGGCCGCGAATGTACGCTCTGACGTGATTTCGGGATCCGGCGCGTAACGTACAGTTGATCCGCCTCAACCGGGCAGGCGCTAGACATTCTATCATCCTTTCGAGCGCATGAACTCGAAGGATCGCAACATGATACGCGCGCAACCAACCGATGACCGTGTCGGAGTTTCCAGATGGCGAGCATCGGTCAAAAAATTCGTCTTGATCGCCAGCGCCGCTCTTCTGACGAGCGGATTGCCTGCGCAAGCACCGCAGAGCGGTGCGGCCGATGCAGAGGACATCGTGCGATCGGCCGACAATATCGGGTTCGACGCGTCGGCGGCGGACGATCTGACTTTGGCCGGCGATCGCGTGAGAGTTCGCGGCATGGTGTCGGACGACCTGCTCGCCATCGGCGGCGACATCAGCAGCACCGCCAGTGTCGACGGCGACTCCCTCACCGCGGGTCGCGACGTGGACCTCGAAGGGACGGTCGCGCAGAGCGTGTTCGCGCTCGCGATGGACCTCGCCATTACAGGAACGGTGGGCGACGATCTTTACGCCGCCGGGGCGAATGTGGAGATCGCCGATAGTGCGGTGATCGAGGGAGATGCCCTCATAGCCGGCGACGATGTCGCGATCGACGGCCGTATCTCCGAAGATCTCAGAATTGCCGCGAGCGACACCCGGATCGCCGGCATTATCGGCGGCAATGTTACGATACATGGGAACGAGGTCCGTGTTTTGCCGGATGCCCGGATCGACGGTACCTTGACCGTGACCAGCCCCGAACCGCCTGAAGTTGCAGATAGCGCCGTGATCCGCGGCGGTGTCCGCCACGTCGAGGCCGAAGAGCATGAGAGCCGGTCCAGCCCGATCCTGGAAGCCCTCGGTTCCTGGTTTTTCGGAACCGTTGCGGCGACAATCGTCGGCACGATACTCGTGTTCATGATCCCCTCGATCAGCACATCGATATCGGGATATCTGGTATCGCGGCCGCTCGCCTCTTTCGGAATCGGGTTACTGTTTGCAATCGCGGCGTTCCCTGTCGCAATCCTGTTGGCAATCACGATCGTGGGCATCCCGTTCGCATTCGCCCTTTTTGGCGGATTCATGTTCGCCATATTGGCGGCCATTCCGATGTTTGCGGCCGGCATGGCCATCTACTTCGCCGTAACGCGCGATCGGGATCGACCGAAGCCGCTCCGCAGGACGATAGCCTGGTTGGTGGCGATATCCGCGATATTGGCGTTGATCGGCCTGATCCCGGTCGCCGGACCAATATTGCTGGGCGTCGCGGCGACGACTGCCATCGGCGCTTTCGTCAAAAGCCTTTGGGACGTCCGGCACGCATTCGGGATACAGTCCGCATCCGATATGCTCGGCCGGGCGTCCGCATAGAGACACTCGGCACGCTTCGCATCGACAGAGCAGTATCCGCAACGGGCAGGGACGTAGAGCCGCGACATGACACGACTGGACACGTCCGAGCATGCCGGAGCCGGTTTTTCCACGCCGGACGACACTTCAGAGGGGCTTTCAGTCGTCGAGATCACGAAGATATTCGGCAAGAGGCAGGTCCTCCACGGAATATCTCTGCGCGTCCTGCCGGGCGAAATCATTGGTCTCTTCGGACGGGACGGTGCCGGCAAGACGGTGACCTTTTATTCGATCATCGGCTTGATCAGGCCGAATTCCGGCCGGATTGCTCTCAACGGCAAGGACATAACACACCTCCCCTTTTACCGCCGCGCCATTCTCGGATTGGGCTATCTGCCGCAAGAGCCGTCGATCTTTCGCGGCCTAACCGTCGAGCAGAACATTTTGGCCACGCTCGAGATGGTGGAAACCGACCCAGTGGCCGTATCCCGACGCCTGGACGAGTTGCTGAAGGCGCTGCAGATCGACCATCTGCGGAACGTGTCGGCTAAATCTCTGTCCGGCGGCGAGCGGCGCCGGTGCGAGATAGCGCGAGCACTGGCGCTCGAACCGTCAATCATGCTGCTCGATGAGCCTTTCGCCGGCATCGACCCGTTGACGATAGGCAACATCAAAAGCCTGGTTCGCGAATTCAAGAAGCGGAACATCGGCGTGTTGATCAGCGACCAGGACGTGCCGGATATGCTTGAGCTGATCGACCGCGCCTATGTTATTCACGAGGGCGCGATCCTGTTCGAGGGCACGCCTGCTAAAATGCTGGAGAATGTCGATGTCCGTCAGCTCTATCTCGGCAGCGGGTTTGCCCTCTGACATACGGCGCGCATGATCTGGTCCGGCATTGCCGCGATCCAGCGCTATGTCTCGCCCGCAATGCCGGTCATCGCCTCCTGCCTCTTTGCGAGCAGACCGACCACTTCGGAATCTTCGACTTGCGAGAAATCGTCGTAATGGACGCCGACCGCATAAAAGGGACGCGGCGCCGACAGATAGACAAGTTCGTCGCATTCGGACCGGAATTCGGACACCGCTTCCGCAGGCAGCACGGGAACGGCCAGAACGAGCCGCGCCGGCATGGCCCGCCTCAGCGCTTTCAAGGCAGCCTTCACCGTCGCCCCGGTGGCAATCCCGTCGTCGACGAGGATGACCGTGCGCCCGTCTACATCGGTCGGCTTGCGATCCCCCATATAGGCGCGGCGGCGCGTTTCGATCTCGGCCAGCTTGCGCTGCATCTGAGATCGCAGCCACTCGGGATCCGGCGCGAGATGGGGGAGGATTTCCTCGTTCAATATGAGCTGCGGATTGTCGCCATCGGCGACCGCCCCAATGGCGTATTCCTCTTGGCCGGGCGCGCCGATCTTTTTCACGAACAGCGGCTCGAGCGGCGCGTTTAGCGCTTCGGCAATCTCGTATCCGACCGGGACACCGCCCCTGGGCAGCGCGAGGACAAGCGGATCCTGTCCGGCAAGGTGCGCAAGCTTGCCTGCCAGGGCCTTGCCGGCCTCGGCCCGGTTCGCGATGCGAATGACAGATTGACGCATGACGTTATGCCCTCACTCTTCGGCCGACAGATGGGCCAGAAACCAGCGGCCCGCATGGCGGATTACCTCATCCAGCGTGCCGGGTTCCTCGAACAGATGGCCTGCGCCTTCGACGATGGTGATCTCCTTCACGCACCGGAGATGCCGGGCGGCCGCTTTGTTCATATCGATAACCGGGCCGTCGAGACTGCCGACGATAAGCAGCGTGGGCGCCCGCACGTCGGCCAGCGCCGGCCCCGCCAGATCGGGACGCCCGCCGCGCGATACGACTGCGCCGATCCGGTCGCCCAGATGCGCTGCAGCGACCAGAGCCGCGCCTGCGCCTGTGCTCGAACCGAAATAGCCGACCGGCAGCGTATCGATCCGTGCCGCCGCGTCCACCCAGTCCGTCGCTTCGACGAGCCGGGTCGCGAGCAGCTGAATATCGAACACGTTGGCGCGATCCCGTTCTTCGTCGGGCGTAAGGAGGTCGAGTAGCAGCGTCGCGAGGCCGAGCCGCCGCAGCGCCGCTGCAACATGGTTGTTGCGCGGGCTGAGCCGGCCGCTGCCGCTGCCATGCGCGAATATCACGAGCCCGACCGGTTTTTCGGGAACGTCGAGCAGCGCCTTGAGCCGGTTGGGACCAACCTGCACAGGGACGGGATCGGACATGCTCTCGCCCGCCATCGTCAGAGCCCGAACGGGTAGGTTTCGGGGGCGCCGCGCGGGCGCTCATGGCCGAGCGGCGACACCGCCTGGGTCCGTTCGAACCAGACATAGGCGTCGAACTGCTCGGCCAGGACAGCCTCGAAATAGTGGCTCGCATACTCGCTTTCGGGCCGATAGATCACGCCGACCGCACGTTCCAGCCGCGCGCTTCGCAGCGCCTCGGCGAGATCGCGGCGGTTGGGCTCGCGCCAGTCGGTCAGGAAACGTTCGATGCCGGTCTTGCGGAAGGCATATTCATAGCTGTCCGGACGAACCGGTTTCAGCGTCTTGACCTGCATGTCCGCGCCCCAGGCGCTCGCCGCCGCTACGGTGCCCGTATCCGCGCCGAAACCGATCAGCACCGCCTCTTCGCCATAGGCGAGCTTGCACAGCTCGCCGATATTGAACTCGCCGCGCCATCCCATCGCGGTCGCCGCCGCATTGCCAATGTGCGAGTTGTGCGCCCAGACCACCGCCTTGGCATCCGGCCCGTGATGGGCGAGCAGCGCCTGCAGCGTATCGAACATGTGGCGATCCCGCAGGTTCCAGCTTTCCGCCGCGCCCCGGTACATGGCACAATAATAGCGTTCGGCCGCGCGCACGATCCGCGCGTTCTGGACGGCATCGAACCACTCCTCGCTATCGCGCATGTCATCCAGCCGGAAGGCGAGCATCTCGCGCAGTTGCGCGACCACGCGCTCCTCGCAGCTCTTGAGGCCGGCATGCACGACTGCGCGGCCGTAATGCGTCGGTTCATCCATCCAGGGCGTCAGGCAGCCATATCGGGCGCGTGCGCGATCGGCGACGGCGGGATCGATCGTCTCGAGATGAGCAAGGACTGCATGGATCGATTCCGAAAGGCTGTACACATCGAGACCGCGAAAGGAGGCACGCCGCGATTGGGGCAGGCTTTCATTGTGGGCACGCAGCCAGTCGGCGAATTCGAGGACTTCGTAGTTGCGCCACATCCAGGTCGGGAAGCGGACAAAGGCATCGCCGCGCTGCGGCCGCGGATCGTGATGCCGGACGTAACCGTCGATCCGCGCGGCGTCCGGCCAGTCGGCTTCGACGGCGACGATGGAAAAGCCGTGTTCCTCAATCAATCGGCGCGTAATCCCCGAACGCGCGCGGTAGAATTCGGATGTGCCATGTGTCGACTCGCCCAGCAGCACGACGCGCGCATCCGCGAATCGGTCGAACAGGGGCCCGAACTCGTCAGCGCGAGATGGCGCGGGCAGCGGCTCCGCATAACGGCGCAATATCTCGACCAGGGCGGGCAACCCGTCCCGTGCCTTTCGCGGGTGTAGGTCGACGGTTCTCATGGTGTCTCTCGAACGCCATCCTGGCGCAAATCGACGGCCGGCCAATTGATCGGCCTCAAGCTGGCAACGGTTCGGAATTGCTGCCAGGCATCCCGCCCGCAACAGCGTTCCGCATGCTCCAGAGATAGATATCCATGCCGCCTAACACGTCGGCCTCCCAGATCGAATTGTCGGGCACCTCGATCCAATCCTCTTGGGTCAACGGTTCGGACGCGACGACGACAGCCCGATAATCGGAATCGGGATCGTGCCGGATATGCGGAAAGCCGCAAATCTCGCAATCATGCACACCGTCCCGATGAACGAAGAACAGGCTCCGGTTCATGCGGGAACCGGCGAGCCGCCGTCCGTCGGTCAGCATGACGTTGAGGCCGAGCCGCTTGCCGGGCGCCGCTTGCGCGCTCATCGCCGCGACATCGTCGACCAGGCGCCAGATCGCATCGACCAGACTTTCTTGGGGATGGATCTCGCCGCGCTCGCACAGGCTGAGAAAATAGTGGAAGATATGCTCGCTATCGGTCTCGCCCCCGATCCGCTTCCATTGGCTTTCACTCATGCGATCGCGCATCAGAGACCGGACTTTGTCGAAGCCGGGCACCGTCCCGTTATGTGCGAAAACCCACGGACCCTCGGCAAAGGGATGGGTATTCTCGATCGCCGGTTCGCCGACAGTCGCCCGGCGAACATGGGCCACTACAAGCTCGGAATAGGTGCGCGCCGCGGCGCGGCTGAAATGCTCTCCATGATATGCAGCCCAGGCCTCGCGCTGCACGTCGGGCTCCATTCCGTCATATGTCGCCACGCCCCAACCATGCGCATGATCCAGCCCGGACAGATCCTTCCGGCTTTGCGCGATCAACGCATTCTGGGCGTGAACCAGGGTGCACTCGACCTTGGTCGGCTCCGTGGCGATAAATCCGTACAGGCGGCACATGAGATGATCCGCGTCAATTGGTCCTCAAATCGATGCGCTATCCTGCACCGATGGAAAGCTATCGTTCATGACGCCGATCAATCACGGCTTGTTCGATGCATTTCGCGCGGATCACGCGGTATTGGGCCGCGGTCTGCACGCGCTTCGGACTACGCTGGCCGCGGGCGACGCAGCCGGCGCGAAAGCTACGGCACGCGACGTCGACAAGGCGGTTGGCGCGCATATCGCTTTCGAGGAAGAGAATTTCTATCCGGCGCTGGCGGCTTTTCTCTCGCAAGAGGAAGTCGAGGCCATGTACGCCGAACATGCCGAGGGCGCGCAGATATTGGGACGGATAGACGCACTCGACCCGGATGAGACAATTCCGGCCGCCGAGCTCGAGGCGTTGATCGCCGGCGTCGAGCGGATGGAATATCATGTGTCCGAATGCGGACAGCTGTTCGGCGCGCTGGGTGGACTGGACGAGGCCGTGATGGACTCATTGCTCTCCGACCTCGAACGGTGGCGCCAGCGCGCGCCGAGTTGGAGCAGCTATGCTCGAGACCAAGTGCCAACCGCCGAATAGCGCTTCGCCACCCGCGAACGCTGCGTCTGCAATAGCGCCCTGGCCTATCACCGGCATAACGGATTTCCGCCTGACTGAAGCCGAAATGGCGCGGATATCCGCACTCGCCGCTCGCCAGCTCCAAAGCGAACCCAATATCGACAAACCGGAAATATTCGGCCCGGCCGTCTGCACCGGCTATGCCGAGGCACCCACCGTCTTTCTCGAAGATCATTCGGCGGTCCAGCTCGTCCAGCCATCGCGCGCATCGATCTTCGAGTACCGCTCCTTCGCGCTCGCCCGGCCGAACGATTTCGTCCTGCTGTCGCGCCCGCGCGTTCCCGCTTACGAACGCTATCTTCAGGAAACGGTCGGCCTGCAGAATCCGACTGTCCTCGAGGTCGAGCGCGATCTGACGAGAGGGCCCGTCGCGCTGGCCGCTGCCGGTCTGCGCGATCCTGCAGCAGTTACGCGGCTGGCGGAAGCGGCGCGCGCGCATGGCGGACTGAACATCTGCCCGTTCCTTGCGGCCGGACACAGCTGGCTGCTGGCGGCAGAGATCGCGCGCCGATCGGGTTCGCGCGTGCATGTGACCGGTCCGCTGCCTCAATTGACCCAAAGAGTGAACGACAAGCTCTGGTTCGCAGCGCAGGTTCGCAAGTTGCTCGGCCGCGATTCACTCCCTCTGAGCTTCGCGGTCTCCGGGCCGGCGGCCGCAGCGGCCTATCTGCTGAAGCTTGCCGCGGAGCATGACCGGCTGATCGTCAAACTACCATCGAGCGCAGGATCGATGGGCAACCTTGTGCTGCATGGTCCGGAAATCCGTTGTCTGTCGATGACGGATTTGCGGGAGCGGCTCATCGACAGTCTCAAGGCGCTCGGATGGCGGGGCTATTTTCCGTTGCTCGTCGGCGTCTGGGAGGGCGGCGCTCTGGCCAGCCCCTCTGCGCAGATATGGATCCCGGAACCGAGACATGGTCAGCCGGTCATCGAAGGGGTTTTCGGGCAGTTCCTCTCGACGGAAAGACAGACTTTTGTCGGCGCATCGTCAATCCGAATGCCCGCGAACATCGAGAACCGCTTCCTCGAGGAAGCGCAGACCATAGCCTATTTCCTGCAGTGCTTGGGTTATGTCGGGCGTCTCAGCCTCGACGCATTGCTGATTGGCGAAAGCATTGAAACTGCTGATATTCACTGGATCGAGAGTAACGGCCGCTGGGGCGGCGTCTCCATTCCGATGACCGTCGCGCACAGGCTCGGACTGGATTTATCCGAACAAAGTCTGGTCGTCGTCCAGCAAGCATTGCGGCAAAATTCGGACATGGAATTCGCCGATATTCTGGATCGGACAGCCCCGCATCTTTTTTCGGCGGATCGAAAAGGCTCCGGCCTGGTGTTTCTCGAACCGTTCGGAATTGGCGAGCACCACGCGACATTCTTCGTAATTGCCGATGACGACAAGGAAGGCATGCGCATCGCATCCGACACGCTTTCAATCATCTTCCACGATCGGGAACCGAAACCGCTTACCGGAAAGCCAGAATGACCGATATCTAGCGGTGATTGGGCTGCGCGGATCGAAGCAGCATGAATTCGGACAGGTTTTCCATCGTCACCAGCCCGATCAGGCTCCCGTCTTGACCCGTGACGGCGACCGCAGCTTTGCCACCATCCTGCATGCCAGCGAGGCAATCGGCGAGCGGCGCGTCCGCCGCGATCATAGCGATATCCGTCTGCATGATATCGCCGACCATAGCCTCGCTCCCATGCTCCCGCAGCCCCTTGACCAGCCCGTCTGCGGTGACGAGGCCCTGAAACCGCCCCATGCCGTCGACGACCGGCAGCTCCTTCTGCGTAGTCCGGATCAGCATGTCGGCGGCCTCGGCTATGCGCTGGTCCGGCGTAAGGCGTTCGAGACTGGTTATGGCGGCGCTGCCCGCAAGGTACCCCTCGATCGCATGCTGTACGCGTCCCATCAACGCTTCCGATCCGGCGCCGAGATAAACGAACAGTGCGATGAATATGAGCAGCGGATTGCCGCCGAGCAATCCGAGCAAACCGAACGCGAAGGCTATGCCTTGACCGATGCTCGCTGCGATCTGCGTCGCCTGCCCATGATCGATCCGGAAGGCAAGCAGGGCCCGCAACACCCGCCCGCCGTCCATCGGGAATGCGGGCAGCATGTTGAACGTCGCGATCAGCAGGTTCGCCAGCGCCAGCCGGTCCAGAAATCGGGCCTCGGGATCAAATAGCGACTGCCACCCGGTTTCCGGAAAGCCGCCGACGAGGATCAGGAGGATGGCCGCAATCGCGAGATTGACCGCCGGCCCTGCGAGCGCAACGAGCAGCTCCTGCTGGGGAATGCGGGGGATATGTTCGAGCCGCGCCAGCCCGCCGATCGGCAGCAGAATCATGTCGCGCGTTACGATGCCATAGCGCCGCGCGGTCAGGATATGACCGAATTCATGCGCGACGACGCAGGCGAAGAGCGCGAGAATGAACGCGATGCCCGCAAAGGCGGCCGCCCAGCCGCCCTGGCCGAAATAGACCGCGCCTACCCAGATCAGAAGCAGAGCGAAGGTGAAGTGGACGCGGACCTTGGTGCCGAAAATCGTGGCAACGGTGAGCGATCCTCTCATTGAATAATCATAATATCCAACTGGCGTTCGACGGTTGAGAGCGATCAAGTCGCCTCGGCCGCCATACGGCTTCCTCAGCTTGCGAAGCGCACGTGGACGGCGCTGAAGATATGCGGTCCGCGACATGCCCGCGTTGCGCGGCGCGCGGAACTACCGGCCGTCAGACGATAGGAATTTACGCCAATCGATCTGCGTAAAGCCGATCAGCAAGGCGATCATCGCCAACTGAATCGCCAATCCCACCGGACTGGAAAAGCTCTCACGGAATGCCTCGCCAAAACTCGATTGCGCGATGCGGTTCGCCGTCAAGCCGTAAATCGAATAGGAGACGACCCGGCCGAAGAAGAAGGCCAGAGTAAAACGCAGCAGGCGCACCTTGGCGAGGCCCGCGGCTTCGAAAAGCTGCGCGGACGGGACCGGCGACAATGCGAACATCGCGAGCGCCAGATAGGCGGCTTTCTTTTTCCGTTCGATCAGATGCCCCGCCGCGGCCACATTGCGTTTCGTTTTCTCGGGCACATAGTCGCCGAAGAAACGAAAAGCATAGGCAAGAAGAAAACGTCCGAGCGCCGCGGCTACGGCCGCGACTATGACCAGTGCCGGCAAGGGCAGCGAACTGTTCAGACCGTAAAGCACGATGATCGACCATGTCGGCGGGCCGAAAGCCGGCATCAAGTTGACGCCCAGGACGATGGCGAACAAGATGAGATATTCCGTCACTATGCTGCCTCGGCTTTCACAGCATCAACCGGCGCTTTCGCCGAGAATAGAACTGCGCGCGGGTGGCGCGTTGATTATCGTCAACTCGACGGTCGCGCAGCATCTCATCGCTTCTGGGCCCTGATTCCGGGTAGATTGAGGTCGATCAAGTATGCAGTCAAACTTCGGAGTATGCTGATTTCTTCTTGCTGCCGGACTCCAGAGTCAGCGGTTCGATGGAGCATGCGCCTTGGACGTCGCCATATTCAGCGCAAAACCTTACGATCGTGAATTTCTCGACACGGCCAACGCCGAGGGCATGCATCACCTGACATATTTCGAACCGAGGCTGTCGATCGAAACGGCAAGGCTCGCCGCGAAATGCAACGCCGTTTGCGTTTTTGTAAATGACCTGCTCGATTCTCGCGTCATCCGGGAATTGGCCGCGCAGGGCACCGCCCTTGTCGCCTTGCGTTGCGCAGGTTTCAACAATGTCGATCTTGAAGCCGCCGCCGCCCATGACATCGCCGTAGCCCGGGTTCCCGCCTATTCGCCGTCCGCGATCGCCGAGCACACGATTGCATTGATGCTCACGCTGATCCGCAAGACCCATCGCGCCTACAACCGCGTTCGCGAGGGCAATTTCTCGCTCGATGGGCTGTTGGGATTCGATCTGGCGGGAAAAACCGTCGGTATTGTCGGCACGGGCAGGATCGGCGCCTGCGTCGCCGAGATACTGCTCGGATTCCGCTGCCGGATTCTCGCGAACGATCCGGAACCGAACGCGAAGCTCGAGGCGTTGGGCGTCCAGTACGTGCCCCTCGAAGACATCACCGCGCAATCCGACATAATCACGCTACATTGTCCGTTGGATCCGCAAACCCACCATCTCGTGAACCGCCGGTCGATCTCCGAAATGAAGGACGGTGTGGTGCTGATCAACACGAGCAGAGGCGGCGTTCTCGACACGCGTGCGGTTATCGCCGGGCTGAAACGAAACAAGATCGGATATCTCGGTCTCGACGTTTACGAAGAAGAAGCAGATCTGTTTTTCCAGGATCTCTCGGAAACGCCGATCCAGGACGATATATTCGCGCGCTTGCTGACCTTTCCCAATGTGCTGATCACGGGTCATCAGGGATTTTTCACGCGCGAAGCGCTGACGGCCATAGCCGAAACGACGATCGCGAATATTACGGCATTCGAACAAAGCGGCGCGCCGATAAATCGCGTGTCGACGGAGCGGATCGCAGCCCAATTTCAAAGTTAGCGCTTTGGCGCAACATGTCACCGCACAATGGATGGCGATAGCTTACCGAGATCGCCTTACGCAGCGCTCAAACGCACTATCACGGTCCTGCGCGAGCCATCGGTAGGAAATGCCACCTGCTGTTCGCTTTGCGGCTCGCCATCGACAAGAAGCGTGGTCGGAATATCGTCATCGGCGGCCGAACGTTCGACCTTGACCGATATCGCGCCCTTGGGCCGACATATCGTGGCCTCATATCCATCCCAGGACGTCGGTATGTTCGGCGCGATGCGTAGTTGCCCGTCGCGCAGTGTGAGCCCGAGAATCTCCTCGACGGCCAGCCGCCAGGTCCAAGCCGCGGCGCCCGTATACCAGGTCCAGCCGCCTCGCCCGCCATGTTCGCCGCCGGATGCGATATCGGCTGCCACCGCATAAGGTTCGACGAGATAGCGCGATGCTTTTTCACGCATCGATGCGCGGGTGACCGGGTTCAGCATGTGGAAGATATCGAGCGCCGTGTCGGCGTCGCCGGACCGCGCAAAGGCGATGCCGAGCCAGGCGGCCGCATGCGAATATTGTCCGCCATTTTCGCGAATGCCAGGCGGATACGCCTTGATATAACCGGGATCCTGCAAGGTGTTGTCGAACGGCGGCCAGAGCAGCCGGGCGACGCCGTGCTCCGCGTCGAGAAGATGATCGCGCGCCGATTGCAGCGCGCGGGTAACGCGTACCGAATCCGCGCCCGCGAACAATGCCCAGGACTGGGAAATCGAATCGATCCGGCATTCGTCATTCTGTGCCGAACCCAGAGGATGACCTTCATCGTCATAGGCGCGGCGATACCATTCGCCATCCCAGCCCGCTGCTTCGGCGTTTTCGACGAGCGCGCGTGCGTGTCGCCGCCATCGTTCGGCATTGCTCTCGCGCCCCAGTCGGACGTTGAGGTCAGCGACATGCTCTGCCGTGACCGCCGCGAACCAGGCCAGCCAGACGCTCTCGCCATGACCGCCATCGCCGACCCGGTCCATGCCGTCGTTCCAGTCGCCGCCGCCGATCAGCGGAAGGCCGTGGGCGCCCTGGGTCAGCGCCTGTTCGAGCGCCCGCTCGCAATGATCGATGAGCGAACGGCGCGCGATCGTCCGGTCGAACCGCGCATAGCGGTCATGCTCCTCCGCGGCCAAAGGCGGCGCGTCGAGGAACCGCACTTCCTCGGTGAGGATGGACAGGTCCCCCGTGGCCGCCACATAGGTGCCGACTGCGTAGGGCAGCCAGAGCAGATCGTCGGAACAGCGGGTCCGGACCCCGCGGCCCGAGGGCGGGTGCCACCAATGCAGCACGTCGCCCTCCTCGAACTGATGCTCGGCGCACCTTAGGATATGCGCCCGGGCGCGGTCCGGTTCCGCGAACAGCAGCGCGAGAACATCCTGCAGCTGGTCGCGGAAACCGATCGCGCCGCTCGCCTGATAGAAACCGACACGCGCCAGCACGCGGGACGACAAGCTCTGATAGAGCAGCCAGCGGTTGACCATGATATCGAATGCGGGATCGGGAGTGTGCACCTCGACCGCGCCAAGCAGACCGTCCCACCGGTCCTGCACCGCGGCGAGCGCCTGTTCCGTCATCTCGACCGCGGCCCATTTCTTCGCCAGCGCCTGCGCCTGCTTCCGGTCCCGGCCTTGGCCGATGACGAAGACGACATCTTTCGTTTCGCCCGGTGCGAGATCGACATGCACCTGATAGACGGCGCAGCTCTCCGTGCCGGCGGTTATCTTGCCACTCAGTCCCCAACGATCGAGCGCGGCCGGGCGCGCGGGATCGGCCTCGCGCCCCAGAAATTCGTCCCGATCGGTCGTGAAACCGTGCGGCGGTTCGCTGGCGGTCAGGAACGCAGCCCGGTCACTGAAATCCGGATTCCAGGCGCTGCGTGCGAACAGTGTATGTGAAACAGGGTCATAGTCGCAGAAGATATGCGCCCGGCTGACGCTCGGCAGCGAACCGAGCAGCCATTCGGCATAATAGGTTGCGGTCAGTCGGCGATAGCGTCCACCCGGGTTCCGGAACCGCACATGGACGATCTTCACCGGCGCATCGGGCGGGACCAGAATGCGCATTTGCTGTTCGAGCCCCTGTGCGATCTTGCGCCATTCGCTGAAGCCGGCACCGTGCCGCACTTCGCAGGCTTCGTCGCGACCCGCCGGAGATGGGGTCACGGTCCAAATGAGCGCCGTTTCCTCGTCCCGCAGGTAGAGCGTTTCGACCGGCAGATCCGCAACCGGGTCGTTGATCGAAGGCGTCAGACGGTTTTCGCCGCTATTGATGGCCCAGGTGAAACCGCCGCCCGATTCGGTGACCAGGCAGCCGAAATCGTCATTCGCCAGAATGTTCACCCAGGGCGCCGGAGTCGACGCGCCGGGTTCGAGATGCATCACATAGTCCCGGCCATCCGGCGAGAAACCGCCGAAACCATTGTCGAAGAGCAGATCGGTGGGTCGTTCTACCGGGGCCAAGTCAGAAGATTGGGGCGGCATCGACGGCACGAAGCGCGGCAGCTCCGGCGCCGTCTCGGTCGCACGCCGCAACTGCGCCTCGATCGTGCCATCCGCCTCGTCGAGGATGACGCGCGCAACGGCTTCGAGCAGCCCGACCTGATCGGCGCCGACCTGATCGGCGAATAGCAGATGGATACCGCCGTTCCACCCCAGCAATTCGACGACGCCAAGATCGCGCAAAAGCTCCATGATCTCGTCGCGCAACGGTTCGACATAGCCCGAGCCGCCGACCTGCAGGACAGCGAGATCGACTTCCAGGCCTTGCCGGCGCCAGAACGCGTGCATGGCGAGGAGCTGCTCCAACAGGAACGGACCCTCGGACCGGACTCGCAGCAGCAGGATCGGCAGGTCGCCTGACAGCGCCATACCCCACAGGCCGGGCTGACCGAGATGGCTCGCACGCTGCGTCGCGGGATCGGCGCGGAGCGCAGAATGCGGATAAACCAGTAAAGAACCAAGCATCTGAGTAACCGCAAGATCGACATCATCGCCGAGCGAACGCCCGATCGCCCGTGGCATGTCGGAACCCGCGTCGCCGATGGCCCAGTCGATCGACGAGAGCGTCGTGTAGCGCTCAGCGATTTCGATGGCCGCCTCGCGCGTCGCCGCGGCGACCGTCACATAGCCCAGCTCGCGGCGCTCATAGGGCTTCAGTTCGACATCGACCTGAAGCGCCGCAACCGGGTCCAGCGTGCATCCCTGCCCGTTCGCCAGATCGCCGCGCGCGCCGGCCGGGTCGCGCACGCTCCGGCCGCGCCCGATCATGGCGCGCCGATCGGTCTCGTATCGCGCGCCTTCGACCGGGCCTTCGGCACCCACCACGAACTGCAGCAATACCGGCGGCGTCTCGCGCGGATCGCGCGCACGCCGGGTGAACAGCAATCCACCGAGATGCGGCACCGGCTCGCTGCACACGAACAGTTTGCTGAAGGCCGGATGCCGCTCGTCCTCGAGCGCCGGCGAGAGCACGATTTCGGCATAGCTGGTCAGACGCAGCTTTCGGCTGCGCTCGCTTTCGTTGGTCACGGTGAGACGACGGATTTCCAGATCATCGCCGGCCGCCACGGCGACTTCGAGCCGGGTTTCGATCCGATGGTCGCGCCGGTGGAACTCCGCCATGTGCGCATGGAACACAAAGTCATACTCGTCCGGCTGCGCACCGGTCGGCTGCCGGGTGGCGGACCATAGCGCACCCGTCTCGACGTCCGAGATATAGAGCCACAGACCGTCGGCATCCCGGGTGGCATCGGGCACGAAACGGGTCATCGCATTCTTGCGCCAGCGAAGCCCCCCGCCGCCGCCATCCGATATCCATCCCGAAAGCCGACCGTTACCGAGAAGATGGACCTGCGGAAACGGCGCCGTTGCGGGCCGCCACGGCGGAACAGCTTGCACTGCGCCCTCGCCCTCGATCGGCCGTTCCAGTTCCTCCAGCCGTTCGATCTCGGACGGTTCCTCGCGCGGCAAGCGCTCGCTCAACAGCAGGGATATCAGATTGATCCGGGGATCCCGGCTCAGCCGTTCGACGAGAATATCCCGGTTAAGCGCATTGTTGATCGCGCACAGGATCATCCCCTGATGATGGGCCATATAGGCGATCACCGGTGTGAAAGCCGCATCGTGGTCCACCCGGTCGACCGTAAAATCCACCGCTTCGAAGAGACCGAAACGCCCGCCTGCGCCGAGTTCGGACAAGGCGCGCAGATTGGCGGCCGCGTCGGCCGGCGCCACGGCAAGCGCGAGCGCTGAAGCATAGGACGCAACGACCATGTCCCGGGCGAGGCCGCGCCGCAGGCCGAGCCCGGGCGCCCCGAACGCCTGGTATCGGTAGCGGTGATCGGGATCGCGCGCCGAATAGGCGGACTCGGATATCCCCCAGGGCACGTTGCCGGCCTTGCCATAGCGGCGCTGAACCTCGACCGCGGTGCGTTCGCTCTCTCCGAGCAGGGTTTCCACGGCGCTTTGCAGGACCAGCCGCGGCATCAGATATTCGAACATCGACCCGTTCCAGGAAATCAGCGCCAGAGAACCGTCTACCCGCGTGATCGGGCGTCCCAGATGGAACCAGTGTTCGAGCGGTACGTCGCGCTTCGCGATCGCGAAGAAGCTGGCCAGCCGCGCCTCGGACGCGAGAAGGTCGTAGTGATTCTGGTCGAGCCGGCCCGAGCTCACATTGTGGCCGATATGGAAGAGGCCCCGCTCCTCGTCGTAGAGCGGGGCGAAATCCATCGCATAAGCTTGCGCCACGCATTGATTGGCCAATTGACGCAGATGCGCGGCGCGCGACACGTCACCCCGCAGATCGCGCATCAGCGCCCGCAGTTGATACCGCAACCGGTCGATCCAACCATATACGGACTGCAAGCTCTGCGCGGAAACTTGGGCAGGCGGTGCAACGATCTGGGATATGAGCGCTTCGATCGCCGGGATGTCGGTATCGCAAATGG
>NZ_JBQLZN010000085.1:0-1498 GCF_052168295.1 Parasphingopyxis sp.
CGGACGGCAATCTCGATTTCCTCCATCCGCTCCAGCATCGCGACGATACGGTGAATTCGCTGTCCGACGGCGGCGCGCATTGCGGCACGATCTGCGACGCGGCCTCGCCGACCTTCATGCTCCAGCACTGGGTGCGCGACCGGAAACGGGGAACGATCAGCCTGGCCAATGCGATCAAGCGGCAATGCCACGATACGGCGCGGCTCTACGGCCTCAACGATCGCGGCGTGCTGGCACCCGGCTATCTGGCCGATATCAACGTGATCGATCTCGACAATCTGAAGCTCGAAAAGCCCTGGCTCGCCTTCGATCTGCCTGCGGGCGGCAAGCGCCTGCTGCAAAAGGCGCGCGGCTATGAGATCACGATCAAGTCCGGCCAGGTGACCTTCCGGGACGGCAAGGTGACCGAGGCGCGCCCTGGCGGCCTGATCCGCGGTCCCCAGACGGTCGAGATGGCGGAAGCCGCCGAATAGCCTGCGCTAGTGCAGCAGATCGAACGCGGCGAGCTCGGTGATCGAGATATGCCGCATGCTGTCGTGCGGCACGCTGTTGGTCAGCGCGTAGAAGGCGCGCGCGTTTTCGGGCGCCATGCCCATCTCGCGATAATATTCGAGATAGGGCGCATGGATCGGATCGCCGGGCGGATAGTCGGCGGCCTCGCGGCCGTAATTGTCGAGCCAGCTATGGACGATGAACTCGGCGCCCGGTTCGGCGGTGCGGCGTACGCCGGCGAGAAACAGCTCCACGCCGCCCGAGCGCACCGAGCCATGGCCGGGCACATGGGTGGCGATTCCGGCGCGCCTGATCATCCGCGCCAGTGCGAGATTGGCATTGTCGTCGATCGTGCCCGCGCAGTCGACGAAATCGAGGGTGCGGATGCCGGGCCAGTCGGCGAGCAGCCGGCGGAACGCCTGCGGCGCATAGCTGTCGACCTCGCCGATCATCTCGATCCGGTCTTCGGCGACGACGTTGAACGGGCCATAGGTGGCGAGCGCCGGGCTTTGCGGCACGCCGTAATTCTCGACGACGCCGGCCGATCCGCCATGATCGACATAGACGATGGTTTCGGTGGTGACCGTATAGCCGTCGCGCGTTTCGGTGGTCACCGTGTAGCTGCGCTGCGCGCCGGCGGACAGGGCCGGGCCGGCGGGCAGGACGAGGGCAAGCAAGGCCAGCGCGGCGAGCGCCAACGTCACCGCCAGGCCGAATGCCTTGCCGCGCAGCTCCATCGTCAGGTCGAAATCGCCGATAGTCCACATGATGCGGCGATTGTCGGGGATCGGCCTTGCGCAATCCCTGACGGGGCTGGTTAGTACCGGCTTAACCCCGATCCCGCGATTTTCACGCCGCGGACGCGAAAGAGCGGTTGAAAGCCGCGCATCCGGCCCCTATAGAGCCGCGTCTGTCTCCCGGTGGGTCCGCATCAAGGCGGGCCGGACGCACCGGTCGGGGAGTAGCTCAGCCAGGTAGAGCACTGTCTTCGGGAGGCAGGGGCCGG
>NZ_JBQLZN010000086.1:0-37312 GCF_052168295.1 Parasphingopyxis sp.
CTCGAACTGGAATCCGCCGAACAGGATGACTAACTAGGCCGCGGATAAGGAGAAATTTCATGGCTTTAGGTCCGTGGCAAATTGTAATTATCGTACTGCTTATCGTCCTGTTTTTCGGACGTGGGCGGATCTCGGATATGATGGGCGATCTCGCGAAAGGCATCACGAGCTTCAAGAAGGGCTTGCGTGATGACGAGAATGAGGGCGAGCAATCGTCGTCCTCGTCGGAACCGCCGCGCATCGCGCCGCAACCCGCGCCGCCCGCCCCGCCGTCCGACGCGACGGTCGAAGCGAAGCGCGAGGATAGCGCCAGCTAGAATCTTCGTGCCCGGCCGCGACGGCCGGACATTTTCTTCGCGCTTTGAGGGTGGTCGGCGCCTATGTTCGATATCGGTGCAATAGAGCTGTTGCTGGTCGCAGCCGTGGCGCTCATCATTATCGGCCCCAAGGATTTGCCGATCGCGATGCGCACCGCCGGCCGCTGGCTTGGGCAGTTGCGCGCTATGACCGGCCATTTCAAGGTCGGCATCGACGCCATGATCCGTGAGGCGGAGATCGAGGAGCAGGAGAAGGTCTGGGCGGAGAAGAACGCGCAGATCATGCGCGATCACCCGCCGGAGAAATATCGCGATCAGGAAGGCGGGGCGTCCGACGATGACGCGCAAATGAAGCCGCTCGACAAGCCGCAAACGACCGAAACCGACAGCACCGAAAGCGAACAGCCGTCTGCCCCGGGCGATGAGGCGAACGAGGCCGAATCCCAACTGCCGTTGCTCCCGGACGAACCGAAACCGGATCGCAAGGCATGAGCGAAGACGCCGAAATCGACGAGAGCAGCGCGCCGCTCATCGATCATCTGATCGAACTGCGCAATCGGCTCCTATGGTGCTTTCTCGGCCTCGCAATCGCCTTCGGCGTCTGCTTCTATTTCGCCACCGAGATCTTCGAATTTCTGGTCCAGCCGCTGACGGAAGCGTTCGCGGAAGGCGAGGGCCAGCTCATCTACACCCAGCTTTACGAAGCCTTTTTCGTGGAGATCAAGGTGGCCGTATTCGGCGCTTTCGTCGTCGCATTCCCGTTGATTGCGAACCAGATCTGGGCCTTCGTCGCGCCCGGGCTGTACAAGAACGAGAAGGGCGCATTCCTGCCTTTCCTGTTCGCGACGCCCGTGCTGTTCACCCTCGGCGCGGCGCTGGCCTATTATATCGTCATGCCGGTCGCATTCCGCTTTTTCCTTGGATATCAGGGGGAAGTAGGCGGGCTCAACCAGGAGGCGTTGCCCGCAGTCGGCAGCTACCTCTCGCTGGTGATGCGATTCATCATCATTTTCGGGATCGCATTTCTGTTGCCGGTGCTGATCCTGCTCCTGAACCGGGCCGGAATCGTCGATCGTGCGCAGCTCGTCAAAGCCCGCAAATATATCATCGTCGGCGCGTTCATCATCGCGGCGATTTTCACGCCGCCCGATCCGGTAACGCAGCTCATGCTCGGCATACCGCTATGCCTGTTGTTCGAACTGACGCTGGTGATCATCTGGTTCACCGACAAGCGGCGGCAGAGGAAGGAAAAACAGGCGGAAACGGCCTGACGGCGACGCTTTGAACGTTACCGCTCCGAAGGATCGTTACTCGGCCACTTCTTCCACGGTTTCGCCGACGCTCTGAACATCACGGCCGATCCCGGCAACGGTGTTGCAGGCCGACAGTGCGAAACTGGCCACGACCAAGGATATGACGGCAATTTTCGGCATGGAAACACTCCTTCACAGACGCCGATGGAATCGGTCCGCGATAATATCAACCGAATGAGTAGCGGCTGACAAGCTCTCCGCGGTTCGATCCCGGTTCGAGGTTCCTCACGGGCATTTCTCCGCGCCAGAAATATTTAAACCCGGAAACGCCTTCCGGGGGGATGGAGGCGTTTCCGGGCTAAATGTTTGGACAGCGAGAGCGGGGGGCAAAAAGGTCGCTATCCGAACAAGAAAACGACGGGCGGGGCATTTGGTTCCCGCCGAAGGCAAAAAAAATCGAAAAAATTTGAAACACCTTACTTTTCAATACGTTAAATCGACATTTTTCTCAAGGAAATTGCAGCGTCGGGATCATTATCGTGAATAATGTCCCCGATTCTTCCTCATCCAGACTGGCTTGCAGCTGCCGTGCCATCCCCGTCAGTACGCGCCGATAGCGCGCGAATTCTTCGCGCTGCGACGCCTGTGCCAGGGCCTGGGAGCGTACGGATAGCCGCGCGGAACGGTCGGCGAGAGCGGTAACGGCGATCGCGATCTCGACCCGCGTTTCGCTCAGCATCGCCAGTTCGACGAGCTCGGTGACGAGAAAACAAGCCGGCGCCGCGATATCCTGGCCGACGCGTACCGGATCGATATCGAGCATAATCGCAATCTCGACGGAGGCGGGCGCGCTCTGCTGCAAACCCGAGGCGAGCTCGGCGAGGACGGGACGCAGCGGCAACCCTGCGTCCTTCTCCAGCTCGGCGAACAGATTGCGCTGCACGATGGCCAGTGCATCGACCCGCCGCTGTATCGAAGCATAGGCGGCCGCGCCGTCCTCCGATTTCGCCGATCGCGCATGCAGGTTCAGCAGGCTCGCGATGATCTGCAGATTGTTTTTCACCCGGTGATGCACTTCGCGCGTCAGGCGCGTCTGTTCCTCCAGCCCTGCGGCCAACTGCTCTTCGTGGCTTTGCAGCGTGTCGAATGTTTCCTCGAACGCATCGCCGAGTTGCTGGATCTCGATGGCCGCAATCGGGAGATTGGGGGTGGCGAATTCGGTTTCGCCATTGGCATGACCGATGACCGCTTTCCGCAATTCGCGCAGCGGGCGGATCAGAAGCAGAGTGATGGCGATCCAGCCGAGAATCGCGGCGACGACCCACATGAGCACGGGCAGCGCTATACTGAACATTTCCGATACGCTGAGTGGTGCCCGCTCGAAACTCGCACTGAGCGTCATACCGGTGTCGCCGATCGGTTCGCTGGCAGTCAGGATCGGGTCTTCGGCGGAATGATCGGCCCATGGCCGGATGACGACGGTCTCATCGCCGCCGGAAAGCGCGATCTGATAGTTTCTATCGAGCACACTCGGTTGCGGCAGCAGAGCCATGGATTCGCGGGTCAGGACCATCGTCCCGGCCAGTGTCCCGCCCCGGTCGGCAAAGGACAGGATCACCGCGGGCGTTTCGGCATCGAGTATGGTCGCCGTCGCGCCGGGTTCGGGTCGCTGCACGGGCATGGCAGCGACACTGTCCACACCGATCGCGCATATTGCCGCGTCATCGCTGTTCCGGATGACGAGCGCGGCAAGATCGGGCTCCGCACCGAAGATGTCGACCAGTATCGCGTCGCAATTCTCCCGGCCATCTTCGCTGGCCGCTATCTGCATGACGGCAGACTGCAGCTCCTGGCGATAATCGGCTATCGAGCGCTCAAGATGGTTGGCGCCGACTTCCGCAAGCAGATTGACCTCGGCGAGCCGGTCTTGGCGCGCGCCTTGTGCCTGGTTCACCGAGTTGAGGACTGCGACGACGCCGAGCGGCAGCAACGCGATCCCAAGGAGAACCAGGGTTATGAGGCTGGTCGGAAGTTTGGCGGAACGATTGTGTCGCGGATTCGCAGAGGTCATGCCGGTTTCCGTCTGAAAACGGCCTCTCTTCAGTCGAGTTTTCCGAGCAAATCCAGCATTTCTGCCGGTATCTCCTCGTTGACCGCATCTTCATAGGCGGAACGCAGCGCGTCCCCGATATCCGACTTTGATGGGTTCCCGGAATCGCCTTGAGGCTGTTCTTCGGGCTTACCCGGCTTTTTTTCACCAGAAGCCAAGCTGTTTCCCCGGAAAAGTGTCGCGATCCACAGTCTTACTAGCCATAAGCGGTTGCATTTCGCAACTCTCAATTTCCCGTGCGGCCTCTGTCGCTCTGCACGCTGCGCGCCCCAACCATGCCTGCGATGGTCCGAACGATGTGGAACCTGCGCTTTGGTCTTGAGTTCTATTCCCAGAACCGCGTACGCAGAACATAGTCAGGTCCGAGGAGAAGATACCCATGGCGTCATTGGGCGAACAGCTTGCCCCCCATCTTGCGATGCTGCGGCGATTTTCCCGCGCCCTGACCGGCGATCAGCAGCAGGGCGATGCCCTTGTTCGGCTGACGCTCGAATCGATCGTCGCCGATCCGCAGAGTTTCCCCAACGATGTCGATCCCCGTCTGGGGCTCTATCGTAGCTTTCTGGATATCTGGCGGTCGACCGAAAGCGGTGATGCGTCGGCGCCGGGTAGCGCAGGCTTACAGGAGCGCGAGGCCATTGCCGGCGCCCGGCTGGCCATGATCGAGCAGGTGCCGCGTCAGGCGCTCCTGCTGTCGGAAGTGGAGGGATTCGATCACCGCGGCATCGCCTATCTGCTCGACCAGCCCAATGAAGCGATCGATCAGCTGATTGCAGAGGCGCGGGCCGATATCGAACGGCAGCTCAAAACGGCCGTATTGATCATCGAGGACGAACCGATCATCGCGATGGACCTGGAAGCCATCGTACGCGACCTTGGCCATGATGTGACCGGTATCGCCGTGACGCGGGACGAGGCCGTGCGCGAGGCGGAGAGCCGGACGCCGGGGCTCGTTCTCGCCGATATCCAGCTTGCAGACGACAGCTCGGGCATAGATGCCGTTCAGGACATATTGAATGTGATGGACGTGCCTGTCATCTTTATTACAGCGTTCCCGGAGCGTTTGCTGACCGGTGAACGGCCGGAGCCAGCATTTCTGATCACGAAACCGTTCCAGAAATCGACCGTCAAGACAGCGATTGCGCAAGCGCTGTTTTTCAACCAGACGACTGTCCCGGCGTAAACGAGAACATATATCGAGACGCGGCCGCATCGAAGGGCCGCTAGAATTGAGGGAATATAATGACTGACGATGAAACGCATCTGAGCAAGACCGAAGCGCGAGCGGGCCGAACGCCGCATATGACGCGCGTTATTCTGATCGTGTCGCTGCTCCTGGTGATCGTCGTATTCGGTATCTTGTTCTGGGGCGGAGTGTGATTTCGGATCGGATTTCGGTAGCCCTCGAGATGTGCGTGGGCTAAACCTTTGACATTGCAGTCAGATCGAAGGCCGATAGGCTGCTTCGGGGGGACGTGAATGGCCGACGAGCCGAACGAGGCAGAAGAAAAGAGCAATGCGGACGAGAAATCGCAACCGCTGAGCGACGCCGCGTTCAAAGAACAGCTTGCACAGGTTATTCCGCATTTGCGCGCATTCGGCCGGTCCCTGTCGGGCAACCGCGACACAGCCGACGACCTGGTTCAGGAGACGCTGCTCAAGGCCTGGGCCGCGCGTGAACGCTTCCAGGCGGGCACCAATATGCGCGCATGGACGTTCATCATCCTGCGCAACCTGTTTCTCTCCCAGATGCGCCGATCCAAATTCAAGGGCGAATGGGACGATCTGACCGCCGACAAGCTGCTCGCCGCGCCGGCAAGCCAGGACCGGCACGTCGAGCTGGGCGATATGCAACGCGCTCTCATGGAACTGCCGGAAACCCAACGCGAGGCGTTGATCCTCGTAGGCGCGGGCGGCTTTGCCTATGACGAGGCGGCGGAGATCTGCGGGTGCGCCGTCGGCACGATCAAGAGCCGCGTCGCGCGTGGCCGCACGGCGCTCGAAGCCATTTTGGAAGAGGGCAAGCTCAAACCGCGCGGGCGTCACGACAGCGACGACGAGAAGACCGCGCTTCAGGAGATCATGAGCGAAGTGGACGATCTCAGCAATCGCTGAGCCCGTACTGTCTCAGTGCAGAGCCTTTAAGAGCTTTTCGAACTCTTCCGGCACGTCCTCGTCCACATCCTGCTGGAACGATTCGCGCAGGCAAGCGCCGATGGCGTCCGGCCTCTTCGCGGCAAAGCCGAGATTGAGATGGCCGTCCGATTCGCCGCGGGCTTTCGCGCGATCCAGGGATGGGCTGTCGCTCATGATTGTAAAACGCCGCTAGCACCCAAAAGTTGCATCGGGCGGCTATTTGCCGGATTTGCTTGCCTCGTAATGACGCAATCCCACGCTCGAACCCGGATATCGGATGCCTTGGACCGGGCGCGTGCGCACGCGCCCTTTCTCAAGCGGCTGATGGAGCGCCACCCCGATTTCGTCGCGAAGATGGAGACGGCCCCACTTTCCCCTCAATTCGATGACTTTACGACGTATCTTGAACAGGATCGCGCGGACGCGGTTCGGGCCTTGCGCATCGACCGTCAGAAGCTGGCGCTCTACGCGGCGATCGGCGATCTTTCGGGTACGTTCGATCTTGTCGAAACGGTTACGCTGCTCTCCGACTTTGCGGATCACGCGCTCGACGAGGCCATCCGGACCGCCTTTGCCGAGCGTATGCCCGATTGCACGCCCGCCGGATTTGCGGCCATCGCGCTCGGCAAGCATGGCAGCCGCGAACTCAACTATTCGTCCGATATCGACATCGTCTTCCTGTTCGATCCCGAAACGCTGCCCTGCCGCCCCAAGGAAGACCCGCAGCAATCCGCCATCCGGCTCGGGCGTCTCGTCGCCAAGCTTCTCAATGACCGTACCGGCGACGGTTATGTGTTTCGTGTCGATCTGCGGCTGCGCCCGTCGCCCGAAATCACGCCGATCGCGCTCTCGATCGGCGCCGCGATCGCGCATTACGAGACGATGGCGGAACTGTGGGAGCGTGCAGTCTTTATCCGCGCCCGTGCGGTGGCAGGCGATATCGGGCTCGGGAAGCGATTCCTGGCGGCCATCGAACCCTTCGTCTGGCGCCGCTCGCTCGATTTCAGCGCGATCAAGGCGATCCGCGCGATGTCGCACCGCATCCGCGATCATTATGCGCAGGGTCAGAAATTCGGCCCCGGCTACGATCTCAAACGCGGCCGGGGCGGAATCCGGGAGATCGAGTTCTATGCGCAGGTCCATCAACTGATTCATGGCGGCCGCGAGCCGGAATTGCGGGCGCCGGCGACACTGGATGCGCTTTCGGCCCTCGCCGACCGTAGCCACATACCGCTGCCAGATGCCGAACGATTGGCCGACGCCTACCGGCTGTTCCGGACGGTCGAGCACCGGCTGCAGATGATTGAGGATCAGCAGACGCACAGCCTGCCGGAAGAGACTGCGGCGCTGGATTCCGTTGCGCGGCTGGACGGACGCCGCGATGGCGCGGAATTGCTCGACTTGCTGACCGGGCCGGTCGCCTATGTCGGTGCGCTTTACGACGAGCTGGAAGACGATGATGTAGACCGGCTGCCTACAGATGGCGCGCTTCTCGAGACCGCGCTGGAGCGGATTGGCTTTCGGGCGCCGGAAGATGCGCGCCGCCGGATCGAGGGATGGCGTGGGGGGAAGGTTCGGTCGACCCAATCTTCGGTAGCGCGCGAAGCGCTCGAAGCCGTGCTCCCGGCGCTGATCGCCGAGATGGGGCGATCGCCCGATCCGATCGGCGCGATCAATCGCTTCGACGTCTTGCTCGATCGCCTGCCAAGCGCGGTGAACCTTTTTAACCTGCTCGACGCCCGTCCGGGCCTTGGCCGTCTGCTGGTCGACGTGCTCAGCCATGCGCCCGCGCTGGCCGATGAGCTGGCCCGCCATGCCGAACTGTTCGACGGCCTGATCGACGCGAGCGCGCTGGACCCGCCGGAGCCGCTCGACGAACTGACGGAAATTCTCCGTACCCGGAGCGCTTCCGAAGATTATCAGATAATACTTGACCGGATGCGGCAACTTGTCGGCGAAGAGCGGTTCGCCCTCGGTGTGCAGCTCATCGACGGGCGGAGTGATCCGCTGGACGTCGCAGGCGGTTACGCGCGGGTGGCGGAGGCGGCGCTGACGGTGCTGGTCGACGCCGCGATTGCCGAGTTCGAAAAGGTGCACGGCCAGATAGACGGATGCGATCTCGTGATACTCGCATTGGGGCGGTTGGGCGGCGAGGCACTGACCCATGCGTCCGACCTCGATCTCGTCTATCTTTTCACCGGCGATCACGCCGCTCAGTCGGACGGTGACAGGCCGCTGGGTGCGACGACCTATTTTCAGCGCCTTGCCCAGCGCGTGACCGCCGCGCTCAGCGTGCCGACCGCTTCCGGGCCACTGTACGAAGTGGATACGCGGCTTCGGCCCTCGGGCGCACAGGGGCTGCTGGCCGTGTCGTTCGACAGTTTCGCGACCTATCATCGCGATAATGCGTGGACATGGGAGCATATGGCGCTCGCCCGGGCGCGCCCGGTTTACGGGCCGGAAGAAGCGCAGGACACGCTGCGCCGGATGATCGCCGAAATATTGAACCGTAATCGCGCGCCGGCGGAGCTGATCGCCGATGTCCGGGCGATGCGCGCGGAAATGAGCGAGCACAAGCCGCCTGCCGGTCCCTACGACGTCAAGCTGGTCGAGGGCGGGCTCGTCGATCTCGAATTTTGCGTCCACCTGCTCCAGCTCTGGCATCGCGTTGGACTGCACCCGCAATTGCCGAGGGCGATCGCCGAGCTGATCGAAGCCGAACTCGTCGATCCCGCTTTGGCCGACGCGCATGATCTGCTGACGCGTATGCTGGTCACGTTGCGGCTCGTCGCCCCGTCGTCCCAGGCGATCGCAGAAGCGAGCCTGGCGCTTGTCGCCGAACGGTGCGGCAAGGAAAATTGGGACGCGCTGGTTGCGGACTATGACCGGGCGCGGCAATGCGTGCGGAGCGAATGGCGCAGGCTTGCGCTCAATCACGATGAAGGAGATGACGAATGATCGAGGAAGGTCAGGCCGCGCCTGATGTGACGCTGCAGTTGCCGGATGAAAGCGAAGTGAAGCTCAGCGACTATCGCGGCAAACCGCTCGTGTTCTATTTCTATCCCAAGGACGACACGCCCGGGTGCACGAAAGAGGCGATCGCCTTCACCGACCTGGCCGGCGAATTCGAAAAGGCCGGTGCCAAGATCCTCGGCGTCTCGAAGGATCCGCCCGCAAAGCATGTGAAATTTGCCGACAAACACGACCTGAAGGTCGATCTCGCGACCGATGCCGATGGGTCGGTGACCGAGGCGTTCGGCGTATGGGTCGAGAAGAACATGTACGGCCGCAAATATATGGGTATTCAGCGCGCGACCTTCCTGATCGATGCCGACGGAACGGTCGCCAAGGTCTGGCCCAAGGTGAAAGTCGCGGGCCATGCCGAAGCAGTGCTCGAGGACGTGAAAGCGCTCGGATAGCTCGATGAGCGTGGCGAGTGTCACGTCGGCCGCCGCTTCCGTGCTGTGCGCGGCGCAGCCCAAGGACAAGGTCTTTGCGGCCCGGTCCGTGGCACGAGACTGGCGGCTGGGGCGGCTCGCCCATGTCTTCGACGAAGCGATGCCCGACCGGCCGGCACGGCCCGTCCGGCCGCAACTCCTGCCGCCGGCGCAGATGCCACGCCGCGGCAAGGGCGGGTCGGAGCGCGGACGGATCGCGATGCTGCACGCGCTCGCCCATATCGAGTTCGTCGCCATCGATCTCGCTTTCGACATGGCCGGGCGGTTCGGCGGGGAGTTTCCCCGTGCGTTCGTGGACGACTGGATGCGGGTGGGCGCCGAAGAGGCGATGCATTTCGCACTGCTGGACCGGCGGCTCCGGTCGCTCGGCTCAGGCTACGGCGAATTGCCCGCGCATGACGGCCTCTGGGAATCGGCCGAAGCGACGGCGCATGATCCGCTCGCGCGGCTGGCGATCGTGCCGATGGTGCTGGAAGCGCGCGGCTTGGATGTCACGCCAGCGACCATAGACCGGTTCGAAAAAGCCGAAGATCTGACCTCGGCGCGCATTCTGGCGCGGATCATGACCGATGAGGTCCGCCATGTCGGATTCGGCGTCAAATGGTTCGAATTTCGTTGCAAAAATCTTAATATTGCACCGCAACAGACCTGGCGATCGCTTGTCGAACGCTATTTTGGCGGCCGTCTGAAAGCGCCATTCAACGACTCAGCGCGTCGACAAGCCGGTTTGACCCGAGATTTCTACATCGCGCTTGCCAGTTAGACGGTTCGTTAACAATGTCGGCGCAGATCGGGGGTTGAGAGGCGTTTTTGCTCTCATCCAAATAGTGTTTCACTCGATTTGTGCGTCATTTTCGGTCGCAAATCGGCAATAACGGGTCGCAAAACCGCTATGGTCTCAACTATTTTTACCAAGCCCAGCCAGATTCTGTCCGCTCTGGGTTATGTATGTGCCGCTTTTCTCGCCAGCTTCGCCGTCACGGCGCCGGCGACTGCACAAAATACGCACGCCGGTGCGGAAAGTTCCGAAGTGCGGGCGCTGTTTGCGAGCTGGCGTCAGGACGAGCGGCAACGCCGTGGCGTCATGGCGATCCCTTCGGCTGAACCGGTCACGAACGGCTATCGCATGAGCAGCGGTTTCGGCATGCGCCGTCACCCGGTGCTCGGCGGCCGCCGCATGCATAACGGCCTCGATATGGCCGGCCCGGTCGGTACGCCGATCTATGCGACTGCGGATGGCATTGTCGGCCGCGCGCAATGGCTGGGCAGCTATGGCAAATATGTCGAGATCAACCATGGCGGCGAGATCCAGACGCGTTACGCGCATTTGTCGCGGATCCTGGTCGAGCCGGGCGCCCGTGTAACGCGCGGTCAGCTGATCGGCCGCATGGGCTCCACGGGCCGCTCCACGGGCAGCCATCTCCACTATGAGGTGCGGATTTCCGGTCGCGCGGTCAATCCGATGCCGTTCATGACGTCCAGCGACTATCTCGCGCAGATCGCGGCCGCGGACACGGCCACCGAGACTTCCGGCACAGCGATCGGCGGCGGCCAGTAAACTTGCGTCCGTTCGGGCGACCGACTTGTCGCCCCAGCGCAGCTCACCTATCTTAGTGCAATGACCGATGTGATCGATATCGATCTGACGCCTTCCGCCGCCGAGCGGGTAGCGGCCATTGCCGAACGGCAGGGCAAGCCCGCCATCTTGCGGCTGGCGGTCGATGGCGGCGGTTGTGCGGGCTTTCAGTATCGCTTCGAGCTCGCCGACAGCGTAGAGGATGACGATGTGCTGGCCGAGCGCGACGGGGTGAAGCTCGTCGTTGATACGATCAGCCTCGATCTCGTGCGCGGCTGTTCGGTCGATTTCGTCGAAAATCTCGGCGGCGCGGCATTCCAGGTCAACAATCCGAACGCCCAGTCGGGTTGCGGCTGCGGCACCAGCTTTTCGGTCTAGTCCGCTCCCAACAACATCGCGACCCGCGTCGCGGGGTCGAAACCATCTGCATATTCCTCCTCGAGTTCGGCCTGGATGCCGGGCGAGGGGTCTGGCCATTCCGCAAAGCCGAGCGACGCGTAGAAGGGCATATTCCAGGGAATTTTGCGGTCCGTGATCAGCGCGATCGCTGTGCCGTGTCCGCGCGCATGGCCGATGGCATGCTGCATGAGCTTCCGTCCGATCCCGCGGCCTTGAAAATCCGCCCCGACGGCGAGTTGGTCGATATAGATCAGATCATCCACGGCATGCGCGCAGACGAAACCGGCGATCCGCTCGTCCTGTTCCCAGATCCAGAGCCGGTCCTCGCCGAGGCTCCGTTCGTAGCGGTCGCGTGCTGGCGGCCATTTGCCGATCGCCCATTCCAGATGCGTGCCGCGAAACAGCGTATCGGCGGATTCCTCTATGGCCCCGACCGCGTCCAGTTCCTCGCTGCGCGCCAAGCGTATCAAATCTTGCCTCCCGGCTGGCACCATCACCGCGATCGGGGCATAAGGCCTTCCCATGAAAATCGCGACCTACAATGTGAACGGCATCAATGCCCGGCTGCCGCGGCTCACCGAATGGCTCGACGAGCAGAAGCCGGACGTAGTGTGCCTGCAGGAGCTGAAGGGCGACGGCGACCGGCTGCCGGTGAAAGCGATCGAAGAGGCGGGCTATGGCGCGATCTGGCTGGGGCAGAAGGGGTTCAACGGCGTGGCGATCCTCGCGCGCGATGCCGAACTGAAGGAGCATCAGCGGGGCCTGCCCGGCGATGATGAAGACGAGCAGAGCCGCTATATCGAGGCCGAGATCGGCGACCTGATCGTTGCTTCCATTTACCTGCCCAACGGCAATCCGCAGCCCGGCCCCAAATTCGATTACAAGCTGGCTTGGATGGAGCGGCTGCTCGCGCGCGCCGAAACGCTGTTCGCGACAGAACGCCCGATAGTGCTCGCGGGCGACTACAACGTCATCCCGACCGATAACGACGTCCACTCGCCCGCCGCGATGGAAGACGATGCGCTCACCCAGCCCGAAAGCCGCGCCGCCTTCCGCCGGCTCGCCGCGATGGGCTGGACGGATGCGATCCGCGCGCGTTTTCCGAACGCCAGGATATGGACCTATTGGGATTATCAGGCCGGCGCCTGGCAGCGCGATGCGGGCCTTAGGATCGATCATCTGATGCTGAGTCCGGTGGCCGCCGACCGCTTGCTCGATGCGGGCGTGGACAAGGAATATCGGGGCCGGGAGAAGGCGTCTGACCATACGCCGGTCTGGATTGAACTGGCGGAGGGATAGCGGCCGCGAAAAGTGTTTGGCAAAATATCGATCGCCCGCTTGATTACTGCGCCGAACTCACCAATTGGCGAGACACTTGCATTTCTGCTTTGGCGTCGGCCGGCGCCAAGCCTCGCAAGCATACCATCGTGGTGACCGGCAGGGTATCGAGAATGGTTCGTTGTTGGTTGCACTCTCAGCACGCCGGCCGAAAGGCATGTATCGTGAATGACGCTGCCTGGGCGTTCGCGTTCGTCAGATGACCGCTATATTGATTCTAGCGGGCCTGTTCCTGTTAGCCCTCGGCGGCGAACTCTTGGTGCGCGGCGCGGTCGGCATTGCGCGCAATCTCGGCGTCTCGCCGTTGCTTGCAGGCCTTACGATCGTCGGCTTCGGCACGTCGACGCCGGAGCTCGTCACCAGCATCAATGCGGCGACGGCCGGCTATCCCGGTATCGCGCTCGGCAATGTCATCGGGTCGAACATCGCCAATATCCTGCTCATTCTCGGGATTTCTGCACTCATTCTCCCACTCGCGGTCGAGCCGAAAGCCTTTTTGCGCGACGGCGCCACCCTGATCGCGGCGACCATTGCATGTGCGATCTGCGTCTTGATCGGCGATCTCGGCCGCATTGTCGGCACGGCTCTGCTCGTCGCTCTCGCGGCCTATATTCTGATCGCCTATCTCAGCGAACGGAGCGTGCCGGATCCGGCCGGCGAAATGCATGCGCATCTTTCCGAAGATGTTACGCCGCTCGCGCACAGAACGTCGGCGCTGGCGATCATGGTGGCGGCAGGCATCACGGCAGCAATCTTCGGAGCGCAACTGCTCGTCGACGGCGCAGTGGCTCTGGCGCGCATCTGGGGCGTTTCCGAAGCGGTCATCGGGTTGACGGTGGTCGCGATCGGGACGTCGCTTCCCGAACTTATCGCCTGCGTGGTCGCGGCGGTACGCCGACATGCCGATGTGGCGCTCGGCAATGTCGTCGGGTCCAACATCTACAATATTCTGGGCATCCTGGGCGCCACGGCGCTCGTCGAACCTTTGTCGGTACCACCGGAAATCGCCCAAACGGACATCTGGATACTGCTCGCCGCGACCGCACTTCTCATCCTCTTCCTGCGGACGGGCTGGACATTGAAACGCTGGGAGGGCGCGGTGTTCGTGGCGCTCTATGCCGGATATTGCCTGATGCTTTTCCGATAAAGGGTAGCGGTCGGATATCGCCAAACGGCGTCGCGCTGAGATAGATCTTCTTCTTGGCGTGGTGCTTTCGTCAAAGATACGGAACTATTGCGAACGCCAGAGCGGCCGCGAATGCACCGTAGACGAGCAGGGCCAGACTGGCGTCGCCGCCGCGAGAGATCTGCCTTCGAAACTCGCGCTGGAAGGCCGTGATCTGCACGCCGATACTCTCGTCGCAGGTCAGCAGCGCCGTATCGATGGCCGGTGCCGTCCGGTAGAATTGTATCAGTTCGCGCATTTCGCCATCATCCAGTTGGGGATAACGCGTCAGCAGCTCGGCGATGCGAATGCGGTTCTCGGGATTGCCCTCGCGGGCGAAATTGACAGCGACCGTCATGGCCTTGATCCGGGGGAACAAAGGAGCGGACCCCCACGCATCGCCGGAAACCCGGCGATGCCTAATTATACGCGCTCGCATATCGACTTGAAATAGAAAAATGGAGTTCGCGCCACTCCACAAACGCGCGGCTCGCGCCGCCCAAATCGGGTGCGGCGCGGACAACCATCTCTGTTGAGTATCGCAGGCGTCGAGCCGTCGTTCGCGTAGCCGATGCCGATCGAAGCGAAGGACTTCGGCGAAGCGGCTCGATGGCACCCGCGCGACTGGAATGCGCTGTCCGGTCAAGCTAACAGGGCGGTCGATGCAAAGCATGGGTTTCAAGAGCGGTGATGTGCTCCTTCGTGCGGATCGCCTCGGTTCGGGCCCGGGCGCGCTTCTCCTGCACGCTGGCGGCGAGCGGCGTACCGTTTGGCATCCGGTAATGGAAAAGCTCGCGGCGGCCGGGTTCTCGGCGATGGCCGTCGATCAGCGCGGTCATGGCGAGAGCGGCGGAGAGCGCGCGGACGGCGTCTGCATGTTCCGGCGGGACGCACGCATTGCACTGGGCCAAATGCGCGGTTTCCCCATCGTCGTCGGCTCGTCGCTCGGCGGGTTTGCCGCTTTGCTGGCCCTTGCAGACGAGGCGGTCCAGCGGGATACCGCGGGACTGGTGCTCGTCGACGTGACGCCCGATCCCGAGCCCGTGCGGACCCGCGCTTTCCTCGCCGACACGACGCAGCCCGACCTGGCCGAGAACCCGTTGGTTGAAGATATTCTGGGCCGCGCAGATGAGTTACGCGCAGCCGCCAGGGCGATGCGGCTGCCGGTTCTGTTCGTGCAGGCCGGGCAAGGCGCCGTTTCCGAAAATGAGGTCGACGCGCTCCGACTGCTGATTCCGCATCTGGAAACTGCAATGGTTCCGGATGCCGGCCATCTCGTCGCGCGCGACGCTCCGGAGGCACTGGCGGCGATCCTCGTCGATTTCCTGAACAGCCGTGCCGTTCGAGAGCGTCGTCCGGAACAAGTTGGACCGGGCCGAAGATAAACTGGGCGGAGCGTCGCATGCGCGCTTTCCCGCGGCCCGGATACGGACCTAACGGGACTATCAGACCGGCGCCTGGCAGCGCGACGCAGGCCTCAGGATCGATCATCTGATGCTGAGTCCGGTGGCGGCCGACCGGCTCGTCGATGCGGGCGTCGACAAGGAGTATCGCGGCCGGGAAAAGGCGTCCGACCATACGTCGGTGTGGATCGAGCTGGCCGAGTGATCGCTTCGCCGCCAAAGTTCCCATTCGGTTGACACGGAACCGGGCCGGACCGGCGCAAAGTTCCCGCCCCGTTGATACGTGCTACTTTCCGCCGCCCCATCACGCCATCCGCGTGGGACAGTGCGGCGCGCAAATTTGCGCTCGGCAGTTTGGCATGATCGGGCGCGCGGTCCGGGATCGTATCGATATCGAGAAAAGCGGCCAGCCGCGCCTCGCGCCGCCGCGTGGCCGCCGTCCATGCCGCGGCGAAGGCCGGATTGCGGCGGCGCAGCTTCGTCACCGACCGCCGCGACAGCCCGAGCGCCGCGCAGGACGCGCCGACCCTACCGCTCGCCTCGAACAGCGACAGAAAACACCGCATCCGCCGCACCGTCCAGCCCGATGCGCGATTCCGGACAATCGCGGCGGAGAGGGGATCATGCGGTGCCTGCGTCATCCGTCAGAATGGCACATGCTTTGTCCTACATTGCAAGGATCCGCCTTGCGCTGACATAGATTTGCCGTTTGCCGCCAAACATGGCTCTGTTATCGGGGAACCACTCTGACCGGAGTAGATCGAATGCGAAATTTCACGCGGCACACAATAGGGGCCTCCCTCGCCGGCGCGGCGATGTTGGCGCTGGTATCTTGCGGTGGCGGCGGTGCCCGATCGGAGGATAATGGCGAGGCCGTCGATACGGCGGCGGATCACGAGATGATGGCCTTACCGGTTGAAAATCGGCTGGCCTTCATGACCGGGCATGTCGAAGCGGGACTTGCACTTTATCGGGCAGGAGAGCCTGAAATGGCCGCACCGCACTTGCTGCATCCGGTCTCCGAAACCCATGCCGACGAGCGCGCTGGTTTGGAAGAATTGGGGTTCGAAGCGGCACTGTTCGAATCAGTCTCCGAAGCGTTGGAACAGGGACGACCAGCGTCAGAGATCGAGGAACAGCTAAGCGCGGCGCAAGCGAATTTGCGCGAGGTCCGGGAACGCGCCGGTGGCGATCCGGCGGAAATCGTCCGCTTCCTGATGACGACTGTCATCGAAGAATACGAGATCGCGATTACCGATGGCAGCGTGTCCGATCCCGGAGAGTATCAGGACGCGTATGGCTTCTCGGTCGTCGCGCGTGAATTAGCTGAAAGCCTGAATGCGGAAATATCGCAACAGGTCCTTGGCGAGATCGACGCGCTTCTTGCGCTCTGGCCAGAAGAAGCGCCAATTCCGCCGGACGACCCTGCCTCGGTCGAGCAGGTCAGAGAGCATGTTGCCAGAGTGAGAGCCGCGCTACCGCCGCAATAATCCGGCGCCTGCCCCTAAAGCCCCTTCTTATACACCGAATAGACCCGGTTGATCTCGCCATTGATCGCATCGGCGATGGCGACCATTCCCTGATTGTCTTCGAGGATCCAGCCGACTTCGGCGATGTCTGCCTGCATGGTTTCGACGCCCCAGCGGCGGATATATTCGATCATCATGAAGGCGAGCTGGCTGGCGAGACGGCTGTTCTGATGCTCGGGGAGGACGCCCATGAGCGGCACGCGGCCGATCTTCCAGCGCTTGCGCTTCAGCTTCCACAGGAGCTTCGCCCAGCCTAAGGGCAGCAGCGAGCCGTTCATGTCGATGAGCGCCTCGTTGACGTCCGGCAGGGCGAGCATGAACGCTGCGGGCTCGCCGTCATATTCGGCGATCAGGTTGATCGACGGATAGATAACCGGCTTGAGTTTGCCCTTGATATATTGGACCTCGCGGGGCGTGATCGGGACGAAGCCCCAATTCTTGCTCCAGGCCCGGTTGAGGATCGAGAGAATCAGCTCCGCTTCTTCGTCGAAGCGGTTCATGTCGATCGGCCGGACGTTGATCTTGGCGTTGCGTTCGCCCGATGCGACGATCCGGTTCACGATTTTCGGAAAGCCCTCGATGATCGGCACGCGATAGGTGAGCAGCTGCTTGACCTCGCCATAGCCGGCCGCCTCGATCCAGCCCTGATAGGCGGCATTGTGATGGCCCATCATGATCGTCGGCGGATGATCATGGCCCTTGGTCAGAAGGCCCGGTTCGTCCCATACCGACAGGCTCATCGGTGCGATGACGCGAGTCATGTCCTGATCCCGAAGCCAGTCCTCCGCGGCAGCGATCAGCGCGTGCATCACGGCTTCGTCGGCCGCCTCCATCATTCCCCAATTGCCGGTGCCCGGTCCCATGCCCTGCTCGACCGGCTGTTCGAGTGCGAGATGGTCGATATGCGCCGAAATGCGTCCGACCGGCTCGCTCCCGCGCCAGGCGAGGAAGAGCTGGACGGTCGCATGTTCGTAGAAGGGGTTCTTGTCGCGGTTCAGCAGCTCGAACACGTCCGAACGCAGCGGCGGTACCCAGTGGGGGGTGCCGCTGTTGAGCCGATAGGCGATATCGACGAACGTCTTGAACTCCGCCTTGTCGGTGACCGGGCGGACGGCGATTTCTGCAGTCATGCCGCTGGTTGCGAGAGCTAGTTCTGTGTGCGCTGCGTCGGATGCCCGGTGGCGACACCGCCCGAGAGCTCAGCGACCCAGGGATAGCGCTTTGCGGTTTCCGGCGTGTAGCCGAGATTGAACACCGTCTCGCTCTTCTCCTTGCGATCCGGGCGCTCGTAGAATGTGCCGAACGCCTTGTCCCAGAAAAAGCTGGTGATGCCGAAATTGCCAGACTCGTCATGGAAGTGATGCGCCATGTGCCGCGCCTTCATCTTCGCAAGCCACTTGTTGCGCGGCTTGTACTTCAGATGCTGTACGCAGTGGCAGAACTCGTAAACGCAAGTGATGAGCATGCCCATCGCAACGGCCATCGCCGCGCCGCCGACACCGCCGATCGCCCAGCCGATCGGGCCGAGCAGGATGAAGATCGTGGGCAGCGTCGTGTAGAGCGCCCCGAACAGCACTTCGAGATGGTTCGGATCCTGGTGGTGATCGTAATGGATGCGCTTCCAGACCGGCGAGAACATCTTGGTCTTGTACATCCACTGGCCGTGCAGCACCCAGCGGTGCAGCACATACCAGGCGAGCGGGTAGAACAGGATCGCGGTCACGATCGTCGCGCCCGTCTGCAAGAGCGTCGCCGGATTCCATGCGTAAACGCCCAGCGCCACCGCCGAGAGCACCAGATAGGTGATGATCGCCGGATACTGAAAATAGGCGACGACCAGTTCCTTCAGGGTCATTTTGTCCAGATAGTGCGACCGATTCCAGATGCCCGGGCGCGCTGTAGCTGCGGCTCTCACGTCAAACTTCCTTTAATCTCTTATCTTTGCGATTCTGCTAGCAAGGCAGCCATTCGCCGTAAGCCTGTCCATATGAACAGGCAATGAGGCAGCTTTGCGACGAAAATCGCACAGTTCTTGTACCCTAATTTGAGGGCGATTTGCGCTTATGCAAGCCGCAATTTCCTGCCGAGCGCGCCCAGCGCCGCGCGGTCTTCGCGGTCGAGCCCGATTCTCAGGGTGATCCAGCATAACGGCGCGATCGTCGCGAGCAGCAGAATCGCGCGGATCGGTGCGGCGAGCGGTTCGAGAGCCAGTCCTGCGGCCGCCAGAAGGCCAAGACCGAGCCCGCCCGCGAGCAGCCCGCGCAGAAAGAGGAAATCGAACGGCACCAGTCCGTCGCTGAGCCACAGCTCGAACACGGCAGCGAGCGCGATGACGACCGCGCCAATAGCGACGGCGATCGCCATGCCTTCCGCACCCAGGCCCGGCGCGAGGATTGCCGCCAGCCCGCCCCAGACGGCGATCCCGATCGCACTGTTCAAGAGCGGCAGCAGGCGATGCCCGGTCATCTCGACGATCGGTGTCGCCGGGCCGAATATCGCTTCGCCCATCCGCCCCAGCGTCAACGCGACCAGCGCGGCGAGCGCCGCCCCGGCGCCCGGTCCGAACAGGCTCAATATATCCGAGGCGAGGAGGATCAAGAGGCCGCCGAGCGGCAGAACGAGCGCCGCGGAAAGCCGCGAGGAGAAGGCGTAAAGCGGTGCGATTTCGGCTCGGTCGAGCGCAGCCTGCGCCGAGCTGAGCGGGGCGAGGACGTAGAGAAACGCCTGGCGGACGATCAGCGGTACGGATGCGACCTTCCGGGCAATCCCGAACAGTCCGGCTGCCGTCGCACCCTGCGCGCCCGGCAGCATGACGTTGAGGATGATCGGCGGCAGGTCGTTCAAGACGCGCCGCGCGATTGCGCTCGGCGAAAGGGCAATGCCCGAAACGAGCACATTCGCGCGCAGCGGCTTGGGCACCGGCACGCGCAGCATCAGGCCCAGATCGTAATAGCGGCCGAGCAGGCGCACCGAGAGAATGGCCACCAGCGCCAGCGACAGGAGATGGGCGAGCAGCAGCCCGCTGCTCGTAAATCCGGCGAAGAAGAAACCGACAGCGAAAACCAGCCGCGCGCATTGCTCCCAAAAGATGCGTAGGCGGATTTCCGGGCCGAAGGCGCGCCGCGCCCGCGCCGCCGATGTGGCGATCTCGACGAAAGTCCAGAGCGGCAGCGCCCAGGCGAAAAGCGCGATCATCTGCGGAAGCCGGGCGGCATCCTCGGGCGAGGCGGACACCCATTGCGCGATCTGCGGCGCGAAGAACGTTACGGCGGCGGCGATCAGGCTGGCCGGAATCACGGTCACGAGCAGCGCGAATTTCACCGCGCCATGGGCGGCTTCCTCGTCCTCGACCGGCACGATCCGCTGCAGCGCCTGGGTGAGCGACAGATCGACGATCTTTTCGGCCATGTTCACCGCCGACCAGAGGACGACGTACAGTCCATAGGTCGCGATGCCGAAGAGCCATGTGTAGATCGGCTGGGCGATCACCTCGATCAGCGCACCGAGCCGCGCCAGCGCCGCCATGCCAGCGCCATGGGCGACATCGCCCCTCTCGACCGTTTTTCCGGCGACCGCTTTTCCGTTATTCCCGCCCCGCCTTATCGCTTCATTCCTCGGTTCGGATCAGCACCGCTTCGCCGATCAGCAGGAACAGGAAGAAGGGCGCCCAGGCCGCGAGCATCGGCGGATAGGCGCCGATATTGCCCATCGCGAGCGCGAAATTGTCGGCGACGAAATAGGTGAAGCCGAGCGCCATGCCGATGATCGCCCGGATGAAGAGCTGGCCGGACCGCGCAAGCCCGAAACCGGCGACCGCGCCGAGCAGCGGCATGAGGATCGTCGACAGGGGGCCGGAAATCTTGTGCCAGAGCCCGGCCTCGAGCGACACGGTGGACCGGCCGGCCGCCTGTAGATCGGCGATCGCCTGGCGCAGCTCGAAGAAGCTCAGCGATCCCGCTTCGACATTGGCGAGCGTGAATTGATCCGGCGTGACGCCTTCGGCAATGATCAGTTCGTCCGGATTGTCCTGCTCGATCGCCGAAACGTCGAATTGCTGCGGATTTTCGAGCCGCCAGCCCGAGCCGGTATAGGTCGCGCGTTCGGCGCTGACGAGATACTCGATCACCCCGCCCGTCCGGTCGTACACGGTTACGCCCTCGAGGATCGCGTCGTCGCCGCGTCCCGAAACGCTGCGCGCATTGATAAGATCGTTGCCGTCGCGGACCCAGACATTGGTCGCCTCGGCGCTCTGGTCGGGAATCGGTCCGTATTCGACCGACTCCCATGCCGCGAGCGTTGCATAGGATGGCGCGACCACCCGCTCGTTGAACACGAACAGTATGATGGCGATGATGAAGCTGGTGAGGATCAGCGGGGCGAGGATCTGATGCGCGGACGCGCCGGCCGCTTTCATGGAAATGATCTCGCTGTTCGCATTCATCGAACTCAACGCGATCAGCGTGCCGAGCAGCGCGGCGAAGGGCAGGAACCGCTCGATCAGTTGGGGCACGCGCAGCGAAACATAGAACCAGAGCTCCGCCTCGCCATTGCCCTCGGGCGCAAGTATCTGGCCGGATTCGCCGAGTAGGTCCAGCGTCATCAGGATCACGACGAGTCCGCCGAGCACGGCAAAGGTGCGCGTCACGAAAATCTTCGCCATGTAGAGCGAGATCGTCCGCGAGGGGAAGAACTGAAACTGCGGGGCGTGCACGGATCAGCTGCCGACCGGACTGCGCCTGCGCAGGAACAGCTTGCGGACGCCCCGGGCGATTTTCGAAAAGCCCTTTTCCAATGCGCCGATCGGCTGCCCGCCGGGCACATAGGCGATATGGTAGTACATCCATATGATGAGCCCCGCGAAGACGACGAACGGCACCCATAAGGATATCAGCGGATCGACCCGGCCGAGCGCGGCCAGATCCTCCCCATATTGGCATATCTTGTGATAGGTCGTGATCATCACGACAGACAGGAATACGCCGAGCGCGGATGTCGATCGCTTGGGCGGCACGGCCAGCGCGACGGCCAATAGCGGCAGCAGGAACATCATCGCGATCTCGGCCATCCGATAATGAAAATTGGCTCGGCTCGCGAGCCGCAATTCCTCCGGCGCGCTCTCGTCTCCGCCGACCCGGACCAGCTCGAAGAGCGTGAGTTCGCGATGTTCGCCGCCACGCCCCCTGAATTGTTCGATGCGCGGCAGGTCGATCGGCAGATCGTGGCTTTCAAAGGCCAGCACGCGCGGGCTTTCGAAATCGGCCTGGTCGTGGATCAGCCGGCCATTGGTGAGCCTGAGCAGGATCGTGTCTTCCTCGTCGGTCGCCATGAACGTGCCCTGTTCGGCCGAAACGGAAAGCTCGCGCCCTTCGGGCGATGTCGTGCGCACGAAAATGCCCGAAAGGTCGCGCCCGTCATTGGTGCTTTCCTCGACCCGCAGCGTCATATTGCTGCCCAGATTGTTGAACTCGCCGACATTGATCGATGCGCCGAGCGCGCCGGAACGTAGCTCGAACTGGAGGTTCTCGTACGAATAGCGGGCGATCGGCTGGAAATAGCTGACGATCAGCAGGTTCAGCAGCACGAAGCCGACGGTGAAGATATAGGGCACGAACAGCAGGCGCCGATAGCCGATGCCGCAGGCCTTGAAGACGTCGAGTTCCGAGGACAAGGCAAGTTTGCGGAAGGCGAGCAATATCCCGAGCAGCAGGCCGACGGGAATTGCGAGCGACAGATATTCGGGCACGAGATTGGCCAGCATCTGCCAGACCACGTTCACCGGACCGCCCTCGCGCGCCACAAAATCGAACAGGCGCAACATCTTGTCGAGCACGAGCAACATGGCCGCAATGACCAGCGTCGCGACCAGCGGGACGATGATCAGCCGGAACATATAGCGGTCGGTGGCAGTGAAAATTTGCAAAGTTCAGACGCTCCGTGACCATATTTTGGCCGCAAGCATTGGCGATATCTGACGGAAATAGGGGATTAGTTTGAATTTTGCCATGCCCGATCCGGGCAAATCGGCGTGGCAGGTCCCGTTGGAGTGAGTTTTCGATGCTGAAGAGTAAGTTTTTTGTCGCATCTGCTGCCGTGTCCCTGGCAGCCATGGCGAGTGCCGCCAATGCCGGCACGCGCGTGCCGAACGACATGTCGCAGTGCCGCGCGGGCGCCGGCGGCTCGGCCGCGCTCGTCCAGGTGGTCGGGTTTCGCGATTCGAACGGCCGCGTGCGCGTCCAGTCCTATCGCGGCGACGATAGCTGGCTCGAACGCGGTCAGTGGCTCCACCGGGTCGATATCCCGGTCCGGCCGCGCAACCGGAATATGACGGTCTGCCTGCCGCTGCCGGGCCCCGGCACATACGGAATCGCCGTGCGGCACGACAGCAATGGCAACAACCGGTCCGACCGGCGCGACGGCGGCGGCTTTTCGAACAATCCGGATATCTCCTTTCCCTTCAACCTCGAACCCGATGTCGACGAGGTCCGCTTCCGCGCGGGCTCCGGCGTGACGCGCGTCAGGATCGTGCTCAATTACATGCAGGGCACGTCGATCGAGCCGATCGGCTAGCTGCATGGTCTGCGTCGCCCTTCTCTCCAATCCCCGCTCGACGGGAAATGTCGCGATGCTGCCGCGCATACGCAAATTCTGCGCGCAGCGGCGGGACATTTTCCATTACGAGGTGGAGGATGTGAGCCAGATCGGCGAGGCGCTACAGACCATCGCGCGCGTCAATCCGCAGATATTGGTGATCAATGGCGGCGACGGCACGGTCCAAGCCGCCTTGACCGAACTGCATCACGGCCGGCATTTCGCGGACGCGCCGCCGCCGGTAGCCGTGCTGCCGAATGGCAAGACCAATCTCATCGCGCTGGATCTCGGCGCCGAGGGCGATCCGATCAAGGCGCTCGAGCGGATCATGGAGATCGTCCGTACCGACCTTTCCCGCCACATCGTGAGCCGCGAACTGATTTCGCTGAGCGGCGGCGGTTCGGCCGACCGGCCCGTGCTCGGTATGTTTCTGGGCGGAGCGGGGCTTGCGGATTCGATCCTCTATTGTCGGCACAAGATTTATCCGCTCGGCCTGCCCAACGGCTTCAGCCATTTCATCACGGCCATGGCCGTGGTCCTGTCGGCACTGTTCGGAATCAAGGCGCGGTTTCTGCCGCCCCAGGCCCGGCCGATCAGCGTCTCGGTCATCCACCAAGGCGAGATCCAGGGCAAATTCGCGCTGCTCATGGTCACGACGCTGGAACGTCTGCTGCTGAAGAGCCAGACCGTGCGCGGGCCCGCGACCGCGGGTTCGCTGAAGCTCATGATGGTGGAGCAGAAGCCGCTGACTTTGTTGCGCGCGCTATGGGCGAGCATATTCGGCAAGCTCGACAGAACGCGGCTTGCCGGCGTTCATCTGAGCCGGGGCGATGAGATCCGCATCGAGGGCGACCAGTCGAGCGTCATTCTCGACGGCGAGCTCTTCGAGGCGCGGAACGAACAGCCGATCGTGCTGACACCGACGACGCCAGTACCGTTTCTCTCGCTGGCGGCATGACCGCGCTTCACGATCTGGTGCGGGCGGAGCTTCAAACTCCGGTCGATCCGCGCGTTACGGCGTTCGCCCGTCATGTGGCGAGCCTGTTCGGCGATTCCGCGCGCGCCGTGCTGTTTTACGGCTCGTGCCTCAGAACGACCGAACTCGACGGCCAGATGCTCGATTTCTACGTTATCGTCTCAGACTATCGCGACGCCTATGACAAGCGCTGGCTGGCGACGGCCAACCGGCTGCTGCCGCCCAACGTGTTCCCGGTTCAGCATGGCGGGCTGCAGGCCAAATATGCGGTGCTCAGCGAAAGCGATTTTGCACGGCTCGCCTCGTCGCGGACCCGCAACGTATCGGTCTGGGCGCGTTTCGCACAACCGGCGCGGCTCGTCTGGAGCACGGATGCGGCGGCCGAGGCGCGCGCAGTGGATGCCGTCGCAAATGCTGCACCCGCCCTGCTCGATGCCGCGCTGCCGATGCTCGATGAAAGGGTCGAGCCACTCGATCTGTGGCGCGGCGCGTTCGCACTGACCTATTCGGCGGAATTGCGGGCCGAAAGAACCGGGCGGGCCGCATCGGTCGTCGATTTCGACCCGGACCGCTATCGCCGTTTCACCGCACCGGCGCTTGCTGCGCTCGGCATGGAGGCTGACGCCGGCGCCGATCTCATCGCAAACCTGCGGGCGGGCGGCGGACGCTGGCAATGGACCCGGCGGCGCATCGAAGGGAAACTGTTGACGATCGCGCGGCTCGCCAAGGCGAGCGCGACCTATGCCGGCGGCGTCGATTATCTGGCCTGGAAGATCAATCGCCACGCGGGCACCGAGATCACGGTTCGGCCGTGGCAGCGCCGCTGGCCGCTGATCGGTGCGCTCGTTCTGCTACCGCGCCTCATTCTCCGGGGCGCCGTGCGATAAGCGCCTGACGGCTGCCGCTCAGACCGTTTCGACAGGTTTCGCAGGCGCCGCGGCGTCCACGGCTTGGGCCAGTGCGTTGACGGTAAACGGTTTGCGCAGGATCGCATGGTCGGCGAACCGTTCCCCGTCGATCGCTTCCCGCGCATAGCCGGTCACGAAGATCACCGGTAGATCGGGGCGGCGCGCGACGACCGTCTCGGCAAGCTCCGGGCCCGTCATCTCCGGCATTACGACATCGGTGAGCAGCAGATCGATAGCAGGCTGTTCTGCCAGCACCTCCAGCGCCTCGCGCCCGCTGGCGCATGCGAAGACCGTGTGGCCCAGCTCTTCGAGTGCCGCCGCGGTCGACTTGCGGACGCGCGCATCGTCCTCGACCATCAGTATCGTCCGCGCATGCTGGCTTGGACCGACTGTGTCGGTGGCATCCTTGAAACCGTCTTCGCCAACGACACGGCCGGTAAAGCGCGGGAGGAACAGGGACACGGTGGTGCCCGATCCGACTTCGGAGTCGATCCAGATATCGCCGCCGGATTGGCGGACGAACCCGAATATCTGGCTGAGACCGAGGCCCGTGCCCTTGCCGACCGGCTTGGTGGTGAAGAACGGTTCGAACACATGCTCGATTGTATCCTCGTCCATGCCGCTGCCTGTATCGGTAACGGCGATGCGGACATAGTCGCCAGCCCCGATGTCGCCGACTTCCCCGGCGGCGAGCGCGCGGTTGCCGATCGCGATGCTGAGATCGCCGCGGCCGTCCATCGCATCGCGCGCATTGACGGCGAGATTGAGTACCGCATTTTCGAACTGGTGCGGATCCACCCATATCGGCCAGATATCGTCTTCGGCGTCGATCGATACGGCAATCTGTTCGCCGATCGCGCGGTGGAGAATCTCGGCCATGGCATCGATCTGTGCGACAGGATCGACGCCTTTGGGCAGAAACGGTTCGGCGCGAGCAAAGGTCAGCAGGCGCCGGGTCAGCGTCGCCGCCCGGTTCGCCCCTTCGAGCGCATGGTCGATATGATCTGACGCGCGGTCCGGGTCAGCCATGATCTTCCGCTTCGCCATGTCGAGACCGCCGATCACGACGGCGAGCATATTGTTGAAGTCATGCGCGATACCGCCGGTCAACTGGCCCACCGCTTCGAGCTTCTGCGCCTGCTGCAGCTTCTGCTCGGCTGCCTCGCGCTCGGCCGCCTCGGCGCGCAGTTCGGCATTCAGCAATTCCAGTTCGGCCGTGCGCTCGGCCACCGCGTCTTCCAGTTCCTGCGCCCGCTGGTCCGCGTCCGACCGCTGCCGAAACGCAGAGAAGGTTGTGTAGGCGAGTATGAGCGCCGCGATCGCCAATATGATCCCGGCAAGCGTCAGCAGCGTGGCGAGCAGGCGGGCCCGTTCATTGGTCGCGACGCGCGCGGCGGATCGGTCGCTCAACAGTGCGCGCTCGCTTTGTGCAATGTCTTCGAGAATGCGGCCTACGGTCACGCCGTTCTGGCTGTTGGCGATACTGTTGTAACGGGCCAGCGCGTCGAAATTCTGGCCAGCCGAGGCGAGCCGCGCCGCGACCGCGAGCTCGCCGCCATAATCGCGAAATACCGTTTCCAGTTCCGTGGCTCTGGCCGATTGTTCCGGGTTATCGCGAACGATCCGCTGCAGGCGCTCGACCTGCCGTGCCGCGGCGCGGCGTTCGTTGCGGTAGATCGTCGCCGGCGCGCTGTCGCCGTTGATGATGAAGCGGCCGAGCGCCACCTCGGCGCGGGCGATCGATTCCTCGATGCTCCGGGCGGCCATGATCGTTTCGAAGCTCTGTCTTTCGCTGAGCGCGGCCGCGTCGCGTTCGTCGTTGGACTCGATCACGAGATAGACGAGCGCGGCGAATAGCAGGGTGAGCACCAGCGCCACCGCACTGGCGAAACCGCGACCCCAGACCTCCCTGCTGGAAGATCCGGTGAGGCCGGTCGTTCCTTCCGGATCCGTCATGACCGCGAGACTATATAGCGCCCAAGCGAGTGCGAATAGCGACGGGTCGCGGTTCGTCCCCCGATTTGCTTCGGCTGAACGCGGGTTTTGGCTGTTAGATGGCGCCGGTCGCCTTGCCGGCTGCCTCGAACATGCCGAGAATCTGCTCGACCTGCTCGGACGTATGCTCGGCGCAAAGCGAACAGCGCAGCAGGTATACGCCAACCGGGGTCGCGGGCGGGCGCGCCATGTTCACGTACAGACCCTGGTCGAGCAGCGCCTGCCACATGCGCACGGCTTTTTCCTGATCGGGCAGCAGCACCGCCAGAATCGCGCTTTCGGGTTCGTCCGTCGCCAGTTCGAAGCCGAGATCGCGCAGGCCCTGGTGCAGGCGCTTGCTGTTTTCCCACAGATGCGCCCGCTTGTTGCCGGCATACATGAGCTTGCGGATCGACGTCGTCGCGGTCGCAACCACGGACGGCGGCAGCGAGGCCGTGAAGGTGTAGGGGCGGCAGACGAGCCGCAGAAAATCGGTTTTCGGATGGTTCGAGACGCAGAAGCCGCCAACCGTGCCGACGCTTTTCGAGAAGGTGCCGATGATGAAATCGACCTGGTCGATCACGCCCTGCGCTTCGGCGACGCCGCGGCCGTGTTCGCCGAAAAAGCCCATCGAATGCGCTTCGTCGACCAGCACCATCGCGCCATATTTCTTGGCGATCGGCACCATTTCGTCGAGCGGGGCGATATCGCCGAGCATCGAATAGACGCCTTCGAGCACGACGAGCTTGCCCGCCTCGGGCGGCAGTTTCGCCAGCCGCTTTTCGAGATTTTCGACATTGTTATGGCGGAAGCGCACGATATCGGCGTTGCCGAGAAAGCAGCCGTCATAGATGGACGCATGGCTGTCGGCGTCGAGGATCACATAATCGCCCTTGCCGGCGAGCGTGGACACAATGCCGAGATTGGCCTGATAGCCGGTCGAAAAGACCATGGCATGGTCCATGCCGTAAAACTCTTCGAGCGCTTCCTCGCAGGCCTTGTGGCCCTGATAGGTACCGTTGAGCACGCGGCTCCCCGTGGTGCCGGAACCGAACTTCTCGAGCGCCTCCTTGCCCGCTTCGATCACGTCCGGATCGAACGTCATACCCATATAATTGTACGTGCCGAGCAGGATCGTGTCCTTGCCGTCGATCACCGCCTCGGTCGGCGATTTCACCTCGTCCATGACGATGGCGAACGGATCGCGCACGCCTGCAGCGAGCAGGTTCTCGCGCTCCTGGATCAGCGGTGCAAACTTGTCGAACAGGTCGGTGGCTTGCGGTGCGTCCGTTTCCGGTGCGATCGCTTCGGATGTGGTCGCGTTCATTCTTTCAACTCCTCGACAGCGTCGACGAGCTGGCCGACGGTTTCGATCTCGGCCTGCTGGTTCATCGTGATCACGATATCGAACTCGTCTTCGATCGACGCCACGAAATCCATTACCGTCAGGCTGTCCCATTCGAGATCGCCGGCAAAGGTCGTGCTCTCCTCGAGCGTCACGCCTTTTTCGTTGAACGGTTCGATAAGCGTCTTCACCGAAGCGAAGGTCGTCGCGCGGTCTGTCATCATGCGTCCCTAAAAACTATCGAAACGGCTTGGCAAGGGAATGCGGCGGTAAAACGGCAAAGGATTGTCGAATTCAGCGCGTGTTGCGGTGCAGACACGGTCCGAAACCACGCAATTCCGGGGGTTGCAGCTATCCAAGCCAGTCCTGGTCGCGATACCAGCGTGCGGTGTCGGCAAGGCCCGTCTCATGCGGGATTTGGGGCGACCACAGGCTTTCCGGCGGTTTGCGCGCCGGATCAACGACCCAGTCCGGATGGCAGAAATAACGGGCCCGATCAGGCGTCAGCTTGGCGTCGTCGCCCCGGAAAAGACCGTCGAGCCGGGCACCGAGCCGCACCAGCGGCGCGGGCATCGATACCGTCCGAACCGATTTTTCGACCGCGCGTCCCAGCGCCCGGCCGAAGGCGACATGGCTCAGCCCGTTCGCCGTACCGTCATCGGGTTCGTAGGTTGCGCCGATCGCCGCTTCGGCCTCGATGGCCGCGAGAATAAGCGCGCCGAGGTCCCGGACATGGATGATCGAGGCGCGGCCCTCTGGCGGCAGGATCACGAGGCCGCGTCGCGCCATCGCGAACAGTTCGAGCGTTTCGCCGTCGCCCGGTCCATAGACGGCGGGCGGCCGGATGATCGTCCAGTCGAGGCCGGACTCCTGGACGAGCGTTTCGGACTCGGCCTTCGACCAGCCGTAGTCGGACAGGTCCGGCTCGCGGGCGGCGAGCGAGGAAATGTGGATGAAGCGCCGGATGCCCGCATCGCGCGCGGCGGCGATCATATGGCGCGTGCCCTCGATATTGGGCGCGGCGAAACCGGCCCGGTCGGTCGCGCGAATGGCACCCGCGATATGCACGACGGCGCGCGCACCCTGCGCCAACTCCTCGAGACTGGCCGGATCGCTCAATCGCCCAGGCACCCATTGAATGCCGTCGACGGGCGGCCGGTCCTTGCGTGTCAGGGCGCGGACGCCATGGCCCGCATCCACCGCCATCCGCAGCAGATGTCCGCCGACAAAGCCCGTCCCGCCGGTAACCGCTAGCACGCTCACAGGAAGACCATATGGTTGCGGTGGACGAGGGCAGGGCGGGGTGCATAGCCGAGGATCGCTTCGAGCTCTCCGGTCTGGCGGCCCTTGATACGCTCGGCGGCGGCGCTGTCATATTCGGCAAGGCCGCGGGCGACGATCGTGCCGCTTTCATCGGTAATATCGACGACGTCGCCGCGGTCGAAAGCGCCGGTCACATGCGTGACGCCGGCCGGCAACAGGCTGTTGCCGTCTCTGAGTGCTTTGGCCGCACCAGCGTCGATGGTGACGCTGCCGGTGGCGGTCAGGCGCCCGGCCATCCAGGATTCCCGAGCGGAGGGCGCACGGTCGGCGGCGAATATCGTACCCGTCCCGGTCTCGGTGAAAGCGCGCAACGGGCTGTCCGGCTCGCCCGAAACGATGGCGAGCGGGATACCCGCAGCCGTTGCGATGCGCGCCGCCTGGATTTTCGACGTCATCCCGCCCGATCCCATGTCCGACGCGCCTTCGGCCATGGCGGCGACAGTCTCGTCGATCGCGTCGACGGAGCGGATCAGTTCAGCCGTGTCGTCGCGCTTAGGATCGGCCGAATACAGTCCGGCGACATTGGACAACAGGATGATGCCGTCGGCGCGCGCCGCCTGACCGATGCGCGCGGCGAGCCGGTCATTGTCGCCGAAACGGATTTCTTCGGTCGCGACGGAGTCATTTTCGTTGATCAGCGGTATCGCGTCGAGGCGCAGCAAACGGTCCAGCGTCGCCGCGGCGTTGAGATAGCGCCGCCGGTCTTCGAGATCGCCGAGTGTCACCAATATCTGCGCGGCGGTCAGGCTTTGCGCGCCGAGGAGCTCCGCCCAGCATTGCGAAAGCGCGATCTGACCGGCGGCCGCCGCGGCCTGCGCATCGTCCAGGCTCTTTCGTCCGCCGCCCTTCAACCCGAGCCGGCGGGCGCCAAGGGCTATCGCGCCGGAGGAGACCAGCATGATTTTCTGTCCCGCCTTTTGGCGCTCAGCGATATCGGCAACGAGCGTCGCCAGCCAATCCTGGCGGACAGTGCCGTCTTCCGCGACCAGCAGCGACGATCCGACCTTGACGACGAGACGTGGGCATTCGGACGGTGAAAACGCGCTCAAAGCGGCGACCATGTCTCTTCGTCCTCGGTGTCCGCCTTCTCGTCCGACCGCCGCTCGCCAATGGCTTCGATGACATGATCGAGCACGGTTTCCAGCCCTTCGCCGGTCGCACCGGATAGCGGCAGGACCGTGCTGCCCGTTGCTTCCTCCAGCTCGGCACCCAGAGCGTTCATCAACTCCTCGTCGAGGAGATCGGCCTTGTTGAGCGCGACGATCTCCGGCTTCTCGGCCAGCCCTGCGCCATATTGCTTCAGCTCCTCGCACACCGTGCGCCACGCGGCGACCGGATCTTCGCCGGTCGCATCGACAAGGTGCAGCAAGACACGGCACCGTTCGACATGGCCGAGGAACCGGTCGCCGATCCCCGCGCCTTCGGCGGCGCCTTCGATCAGCCCCGGAATATCGGCCATCACGAAATCGCGTCCCTTGTGCTCGACCACGCCGAGCTTGGGATGGATCGTCGTGAACGGATAGGCGCCGACCTTGGCCTTGGCGTTCGAGACGGCGTTCAGGAATGTCGATTTTCCGGCATTGGGCAGGCCGAGCAGCCCGGCGTCTGCGATCAGCTTCAATCGCAGCCAGACCCACATCTCCTCGCCCGGCTCGCCGGGCTGATGCTGGCGCGGGGCGCGGTTGGTCGAGCTCTTGTAGGAGAGGTTGCCGCGCCCGCCGATGCCGCCCTTAAGCATCGTCTTGCGCTGGCCGACTTTCGTGAAATCCGCGAGTACGACTTCCTTGTCCTCGCTCAGTATCTGCGTGCCGACCGGCACCTTGATGACAAGATCCTTCCCGCCAGCGCCGGTTTGCTGCTTGCCCGCGCCGCCCTTGCCGCGCGGCGCCTTGAAATGCTGGGCGTAGCGAAAGTCGATCAGCGTATTGAGGCCCTCGACCGCCTCGAAGACGATATCGCCGCCCTTGCCGCCGTCGCCGCCGTCCGGGCCGCCATATTCGATATATTTCTCGCGCCGGAAGCTGACGGCCCCGGGGCCGCCCGCGCCCGAGCGAATATAGATCTTGGCTTGGTCGAGAAAATGCATGGGGATTGTGTAGGGATTAGCGCGAAGCGCCGCTAGGGCTTGGCTACGCTAGCGGTCGTTCGCGAATCCGTAGGATGCTCGCGAGGCGCTCAGCTGTTCGGTCGCCATGTCGCGCGCCGTATCGCGCGGCAGGCCGAGCGATTTCGCCAGTGGGCCGCCGAGCAAAGCGTCGCCGAGCGCCCACAGCACAAGGCCGAGCGTATCCTTGTGCATCGCGATATTCTCATGGCCCTCGCCGAGCTGGTCGATCAGCTCGTCGATGGTCTCGACGATCGGGTCGAGCGCATCCTCATTGCCGGTAAGGATCATCCAGCTCGCCAATGCGCCCGCGCCTTCCTTGTCGAACGCATCGAAGGTCAGGTCGACGATTTCGCGCGTTTCGCCGTCGCCGGCGCGCGCCTTCAGCACGACCGCGCCGATCGTGTCGCAGACATTCTTCGCCAGGAATCGCGCGAGCTCGCGCTGCAGGCCCGAAGCCGAGCCGAAATGGTGCAGGAGATTGGCATGGGTGCGGCCGATCCGGCCCGCCACAGCTTTGAGCGTAACGGCCTGCGGCCCGGCTTCGATCAGGATTTCGCGCGCCGCCTGCAACGCCGCGGTCCGGCTCTCTTCAGGCGTGAGGCGCTTCTTCACTATTGACATTAATGTAAGTAGCCTTCAGATACTGATTAAATCGCAATGGAGTCGCACCATGGCCAAACGCAAGACACCTGTCGACCTTGAGATAACACCGCGCGACCGGCGCTTCGGCCGCGACTCGACGCAGAAGCGCTGGTGGATGAACAACGATCCGATTGCCACTGCCTTTTACAATGCGCTGTCGGTGACCTTTCCGAAGGGCGAAGCCTATTTCGTCGAGGCGGTGAAGGCGCATCGCGAGGGCGTGCCGCCCAAGCTCGAGCGTGAGATTCGCGCCTTCGTCCAGCAAGAAGTCATGCACAGCCGGGAGCATGTGGCGTTCAACCGCAAAGTCGCGGAAACCGGATACGATATCTCGCCGCTGGAACGCGTAGTCGATGAGTCGTTGGAAAAAACGAAGGATCGGCCTCCGCTGATCGCGCTGTGCGTAACGATGGCACTCGAACATTATACCGCTATCCTGGCTCATCAGTTTCTTTCCGTGCCGGAGCTGCTGAATGGCGCCGATAAGGAATGGGCCGATCTGTGGCGCTGGCACGCGATCGAAGAGATCGAACACAAAGGTGTCGCCTATGACACCTGGCTCCATGCGACGCGCGACTGGTCGCGCTTCAAGCGCTGGTCGGTCAAGGCGCGGGTGATGCTGCTCGTGACGATGATGTTCTGGCCGCGCCGCATCCGCGGCATGCGCGAGCTGCTCCGCCAGGACGGGATCACGGGCTGGCGAGCCCTCGCGCGGATCAACTGGTATCTCTGGGGCAAGCCCGGCCAGTTGCGTCGCGCGCTGAAGCCGTGGCTCGCCTATTTCCTGCCCGGCTTCCATCCCTGGAATCACGACGATCGCGAGCTGATCCGGCTGGCCGACAGCGACTATAGCGATGCGGTCATGCCCGAGGCGCAAACGGGAAAAACTGTCACCGCCTGATTCCGTCGGCGGCCGCCCAAGCTGAAACCTTTTCGTGCGCGCAACCGTATTGGGGTTATGCACTCACGAAAGGGAACCACTCATGACTGCATTGTTGCCTGACAGCCCTGTCCCAGCCCTCTCGCTGCCGCTCGTCGGCGGCGGGACGTTCGACCTTGCCAAGAGCGACGCCGAGAATTTCACGCTACTCCTATTCTATCGCGGGCTGCATTGCCCGATCTGCAAGAAGCAGCTCAAAGATCTGCAGGATCATCTGGGCAAGTTCGCGGATCGCGGGGTGAAGACCGTCGCGATCAGCATGGACAGCCAAGAGCGGGCCGAGCAGTCCAAAGAGGAATGGGGGCTGTCCGAGCTCGAGATGGCTTATGGCATGGACGAGGCGACGGCGCGCCGCTTCGGACTCTACATATCGACCGGTATTTCGGACAAGGAGCCGGACACGTTCAGTGAGCCCGGCCTCATGCTCGTGCGCCCGGACGGCCGTCTCTACATGGCGTCGGTGCAGAGCATTCCCTTTACCCGCCCGCCGCTCGACGAGCTTCTGCAGGGCATCGATTACGCGCTGAACAAAGACTATCCGGCGCGCGGCACGAAACCGGCTTAGGCGGCAAGCGCGGGCGGCACGGTTTGCGCTCCATCCTCCTCGTCGAGCGCGAACATCACGCAATCGACATCGCGGTTGCGGGCCCGGGAGAAGCGCGGCGCGATCCGCCCGGTCCGCCGGAAGCCGAGTTTCTCCAGCACCCGGCCCGAGGCCGGATTGTCGACGAAATGGCCGGCCTCGATCCGCCTGTAGCCGAGCGACGAGCGGACTGCTGCGATCGCCGCCTGTGCCGCTTCCGTCGCATAGCCGCGTCCCCAGCTATCGGGCCGTATCCAATAGCCGAGCTCGGGCGCGTCCTCGCCTTCCATGAAGCCGACACCGCCGATCATGCGCACCGGATCGACCGTCCGGTCGATGATCTGGAAGCTCGGATGATCGGGATCGGGTTCGCGCGAGAGATACTCTTCCGCGTCCTCGAGGCGATAGGGCCAGGGCATCCGCGCCGTGTTCCGGGCGATACGCTCATCGGCGATCGCTTCGGTCAGGGCAGGGGCCTCTTCTATCCAGCCGGGCCTGAGCAGCAGTCTCTTCGTAACCGCGAACATGTCTCTCTCCATGCCGCCCCCGCTGCGCCCTGTACGCGCTTTGGGTGACGGTTATATGAGGGAGACCATAAAAAAGGGAGATCGGGTCAGCCCGTCTCCCTCGTTCAGCCCCGTTTCCGGAACCATCGGGCTGCCCTCCCTGAGGACAGCCCTTTATCGACTGTCCTTTATTCGGCCGCTTGCGCCATCTCCACGCCCACATAGGTGCGGTTGTTACGGCCTTTTTTGAATCGGACCACGCCGTCCACGAGCGCAAAAATCGTGTGGTCGCGACCGAGACCGACATTGTCCGCCGGAATCCATTTGGTGCCGCGCTGGCGCACGATAATGTTGCCGGCCACGACGCTTTCGCCGCCGAACTTCTTGACGCCCAGGAATTTCGGGTTGGAGTCGCGACCGTTGCGCGACGAACCACCTGCTTTCTTATGTGCCATGGTTACGCGTCCTTATCGTCTGTCTTGGTCTCGGCCTTCGGCGCCGCCTTCTTGGCGGGCGCTTTCTTGGCCGGGGCCTTTTTAGCTGCAGTCGTCGTCTTGGCGGCCGTCTTCTTGGCCGGAGCCTTTTTCGCGGGTGCCTTCTTCGCCGGGGCGGCCTTGGCCGTCTCGCCGTCTTCGGTCTTCGCTGCGGCCGCCTTCTTCGGAGCGGCTTTCTTCTTCGCGCCGCCGATGCCCGTGATCTTGATCTGGGTCAGCATCTGGCGATGGCCGTTCTTGCGGCGATAATTGTGGCGCCGCTTCTTCTTGAAGATGACGACCTTTTCGCCCTTGCCCTGTTCGACGATCTCGCCGGACACCGTGAGGCCCTTCGTGTCCTTCAGGTCGGCGCCTTCGCCGGCCATCAGAACATCGTCAAACGAGACCGAATCGCCGGCTTCGCCAGCGATCTTCTCGACCGTGATTACATCACCTTCGGCGACGCGATATTGTTTGCCGCCCGTGCGCACGACTGCGAACATGGTACCAACTTTCATCAATTCTGCGATCCGCACGAGACTCAAGGCCACGGCCAAGCCCCCGCGCGGGAAAGCGCGCCAGATATGAGATGCTGGCGCCTATGTCAACCGATGACGGGGTAAAATCAGGCCGCTGCGGCGCTTTCGTCCATCTGGTCGCGGTCCAGAAATTCGCGGACGAGATCGATAAATTCCTGCGCGTGGCTGAGCATGAACAGATGACCGCCATCTTCGATAATCACCAGCTCGCTGCCGGGGATGAGCGTGTTGAGTATCTGTCCGTTGATCGGCTGGACGATCGGATCGCGGTCGCCCGTCAGAATCAGCGTCGGCTTGCGCAGGAAGGGCAGGGCGGGGGCGCTCGTCCATCCCAGCATCGCGAAAAGCTGATAGAAATAACCGATCTTGGACGGTGGTCTGATCCGGTGGATATGGCCGTCGGACCCCTCGGTCGATCCGCCGTACAGCGTCTCGAAATGCGTCTCCATGAACTTGGGATCGATATAGCGGCGCGGGTCGACCATTTTCGAGAGCGCGGAAAATTTGCCGGGCACCATCAGCATGCCGGCGGTCGTCGCGACGAGGATCAGCCGGTTCGTCCGGTTGCCGTGCTGGAGTGCGAAATGCTGCGCCATGCCCCCGCCCCAGCTCACGCCCATCACGTCGACGACGGGCATCTCGTAACGGTCGAGCAGCTCGCTCGTGATCCAGGACATGATGAACGGATTGTAGGGGATGGCCGGGTCAGGCGATTCGCCGACGCCCGGCATATCGAAGGTGATGAAATCCCGGTCGTCCAGCATCGTCGGCAGCGGCGCGGCAACTTCGGTATTGGCGCCGATCCCGTTGAAGAAGAGCAAAGGCGGCTTGCCGTTGGCCGGCCCCGTATAGCGCCAATAGGCGACCTGCAGCTGGCGGCCGCCGACGGTCTCGAGCGTATAGACGGGCGGTTCCATATGGGGGGATTTTGACATGAATGACTTTCTCTAGATTTGGGATCGGCTCATGCGTGGCATGGGCCTATTCGAGGACATAGGTCCCCGGCGCCGGGTCGCTGGCCTTGTGTTTTTTGCTGCCAAGCTTCTCAGGCGCGGGCTTCTCCTCGCCGGACCGGCTTTGCAGCCATTCCATCCAATAGGGCCACCAGCTGTTCTGCACCTCCTCGGTGCCTTCCATCCATTTGTCGACGGATGCGGGCGGCTTGGTTTTCTTCTTGGACTTGAAATATTTGGCCTTCGGATTGCCGGGCGGATTGAGGATCGCCTGCATATGGCCCGATTGCGAGAGCACGAACTCGACATTTTTCGATCCGAACAGCTGCGTCGAGCGATAGCAGGCGCGCCACGGCGTGATATGGTCGGTCACGCCGCCGAGGATGAACATGTCGTTCTTCACCTTGGTGAGGTCGACCGTGTGGCCGGCAATTTCGAACGTGCCGGGCTCGGCATAGGCATTGGCCTCGAACAGGTCGAGGAAATCACCCATCAGCGTTGCCGACAGGTTCGTCGCATCGGCATTCCAGAACAACACGTCGAACGCCGGCGGGTCTTCGCCCATCAGATAATTGTTGATCACATAGTTCCAGATGAGGTCGTTGGGCCGCAGCCAGGCAAAGCCGCGGGCCAGCGAACTCGCTTCGATAATGCCTTGGCGCTTCGCCCGCTGCTTGGCGAGCGCGATGCCGTTTTCCGAGATCAGTGAACTGGCTTCGGTATCGCCGGGCTTGGGCTCGAGCACGCAGACCATCATCGTCGCCGCGCCGA
>NZ_JBQLZN010000087.1:0-29421 GCF_052168295.1 Parasphingopyxis sp.
GGGTGTGCGATTGCCGATTTGCCCGATCTGCTTAAGCGGGCGCGCGATGCGGGGCTCGATATCGCCGGCCTCATGTGCATTCCGCCTTACGGTCTCGAGCCTGCGCCCTATTTCGCCCTGCTCGCCAAGCTTGCCAAGGAAAACGGCCTGAGTGCGCTCAGCATGGGTATGTCGTCCGATTATGAGACCGCGATCATGTGCGGCGCGACGCATGTGCGCGTGGGGACGGCGTTGTTCGGCCCGCGGGGGTAAGCGTGCGTTTCGGTGCGATCATCTTCGATTTCGACGGTGTGCTGATCGACAGCGAATTTGAAGACAATCGCACGATTGCCCAATATCTTACCGATCAGGGGCACCCGACAACGGCAGAGCAATCCATGGCGCTGTTCATGGGACTTGCCGAGGATTCCTTTCATGACGCGGTAACCCAATGGATCGGCCGACCGTTACCTGAGGGTTTTCGTGCGTTCAGAGAGCGGGAAGCAGCCCGCGCCCTGCGGCATGGTATCGATGCCGTGCGCGGCGCCGAGCTTTTTGTGAAAACGCTGGATCAGGGATTTCCGAAGGCCGTTGCATCGTCAAGCCCGCGCAACTGGATTCATACGCATCTTTTGCATATCGGTTTGCGGGAGCATTTCGGCAATCATCTGTTCAGCGGAAGAGAGGATGTTGCCAACGGCAAGCCCGCGCCCGACCTGTATCTTCACGCGGCTGAACAGCTTGGCGTTGAAATCGAACGATGCGCAATCCTCGAAGATTCGCGAACCGGCATTACCGGTGCAGCCGCTTCCGGGGCGTATGTCATCGGCTTTGGCGGTGGGCAGCATTGTGGTGCCCGGCATCTCGAAATGATGAAGGATTGGGGCGCGCATGCAGTGGCCCGATCATATGACGAGGTTCGCGCGCTGATCGCCTAAAGCTGGTGGCCGGTCCGGTCGCGTTTGGTCGCGAGATAGTCTGTGTTGTGCGGGTTTTCGCCATGGACATGGGCGACGCGTTCGCGGACAGCGATCCCGGCGGCTTCGAGCCCGGCGACTTTTGCCGGATTGTTGGTCAGCAGGCGGATTTCGGTCTGGCCGAGCAGATCGAGCATCCGGGCGGCGACGCCGAAATCGCGTTCGTCTACCGCGAAACCCAATCGGGTATTTGCATCGACCGTATCGAAGCCCTGATCCTGCAGCGCATAGGCGCGCAGTTTGTTGACGAGACCGATGCCGCGCCCCTCCTGCCGCAGATAGAGCAGGATGCCCCAGCCTTCTTGCGCCATCGCGGCCATCGCGCCCTGCAGCTGTGGCCCGCAATCGCATTTGAGCGAGGCGAGCACGTCGCCGGTCAGGCATTCGCTGTGCAGCCGGACGAGCGGTGGATTGCCGTTCGGCGCGCCGATCAGCAGCGCGACATGTTCGGCGGCGTCGGCGCTATGGCGGAAGGCGACGATTTCCGCCTGTTCCGCCGCAGCGACGGGCAAGCGCGCCCTAGCCGCGATCTTCAATTCGTGGGGATCGTCATAAGCCGCGATGTCTGCGGGCGTGATCGCCTGCTCCGAAGGGCCTTCCGCGACGAAAAGCGCGGGCAGCAGATTGGCGAGCCGCGCCAGCTTGAGCGCAGCCGCCGAGGCGTGCGCATGCAGGGGCGGCAATGCGCGGAACGGCCCCTTGAGGGGCGTTTGCAGGTCGAATGCGGGATCCGCGATCGCGATGGCGGCGGGGAGATCGTGCCATCTCTCGCGTCGGACGCGCACGGGCGCGCCGGGCGTCGCCGCTTCCAGCTGATTGGCAAGCTTGAGCGTTTCGGCCCGTCCGGCGCCGATCAGGATATCGGCCGGCGTTTCGTCATCGAAGCGGGCCAGCGTTTCGGCGTCGGCGGTTTCGATCGCGAGAATCCGGACCGCGCCGCTTTCGTCCTCGCAGGTTACCGGCCAGCCGCGCCGGAGCGCATCGATGGCGCGGGCGACCTTGCGGCTGTCGCCGTCGGGAAGCGGCGCGTCAGACACGGAATTCGGTCACCAGCGGAACATGGTCGGATGGCTTCTCCCAGCCGCGGCTCGGCTCGTGGACGGTATGCGCGACGGCCTTTTCGGCGAGGTCCGGGCTCGCCCACATATGATCGAGCCGGCGGCCGCGATCCGAAGCGGCCCAGTCTTTCGCACGATAGCTCCACCAGCTGTAATAGCGTTCGGGCGGCGGCACGAAGCGGCGGCCGAGATCGACCCAGTCATTGGCCTTTTGCAGCCGGTCCAGATGTTCGACCTCGATCGGCGTGTGGCTGACCACCTTGAGCAGCTGCTTGTGGCTCCAGACGTCCGACTCCAGCGGGGCGACGTTGAAATCGCCGACTAGCAGGGTCGGACGGTCGAGCGCTTTCGACCATTCGGTCATGCGCTCGAGAAAATCGAGCTTCTGGGCGAATTTCGGGTTCTGCTCGCGATCCGGGATATCGCCGCCAGCCGGCACATAGACGTTTTCGAGATAGAAACCGCTATCGAGGCGCACGCCGACATGCCGCGCCTCGCCATTTGCCTGCCAGTCGAGCCGATCGTCTTCGTGCATGGGTATTCGGCTGACGATGGCGACGCCGTGATGCATCTTCTGTCCGTGGAGCGCCTGATATTGATAGCCCATGGCCTTCAGCGCTTCGACGGGAAAGGTTTCGTCGACCGTCTTGGTTTCCTGCAGGCACAGAATGTCGGGCGCTTCTTCGGCGAGGAAGCGTTCGACGATGCCGATGCGGAAACGGACCGAATTGATATTCCAGGTCGCGATCTTGAGGGTAGACGCCATGACAGACGCCTCTAGCCGTCAAAACGTGGCAACGCCACTGGCAAGCGTGTGTCCGTCGGGAGGCCAAAATAGAAGGCCCCCGCTCCGGGGGCATTTGGAGCAGGGGCCAAACCTAGTCGTTCGTCACGCTAGGCGGGAGACACGGCGGATACGAACAACAGGGGAATTCCGTATCGCCTTTCGGCGTCTCCACAGCCCCTGTCTAACGCGCCGTTCCTGACGCCCGGATGAATGAACGCTCACCGCTCGCCGACCGAGACGCACGGACCGACGCCGGACGGAGTCTGACGCGCGACGGGTGGCTGTTTCCGCGAAACTCAGCGGCGGCGGTTGCGCGGGCGCGGGTCGCGATAGCGGAACGTGCTGTCGGAGATCGCCATGCCGAAACGCTGATTGGCGAGATTGATCGTCGTCAGATTGTTCTGCGAATCGAGCACCGTCCAACCCTGAAGCATGAGCCCGCCTGGTGCCGACGGGTTGCGCAGGAAGGTGATCGTGATCGTCCCATATTCGGGATGCTCGGGATCGCGCGCCCGGACCCGCACTTCGCTGCTGCGCGGCGAATCGAGCACGCGAGCGTAGCGCGACAAGTCGCGATCCGGGTTGAGCAGCACGGAGAGCGGGGAATCGCCGATCGGCCAGCGCTGCACCTGGCGCACGTCATAATCGACGAAGGTCAGCGCGCGCCCGTCCGACACGACGAGCATGTTGACGCCTTCCTCGTAGGAGAAGCGGATCTTGCCAGGGCGTTTCAGAAACATCTCGCCGCGGACCGACTGGCCGGCGCGGTTGGTCTCGATGAAATCCGCGCGCATCGTGTCGACCGCGCGCAGATGGCGCTGGACCTGGGCGAGCGTATCCTGCTGAGCGGCGGCGGGTTCCGGCGCGACGATTGCGACGGCCGAGAGCGCAAGCGGCGCGGCGGCAAGGGCGAGGGCGGCGAGGCGATACATAGAGCTATCCATTCTTCAATCGTGCCCGCTCACTGGCGGCCATCCGTTGAATGCAATCTGAACCCCGAGGTTCCCGCCCGTTCAGGCTCAAACCGGGTTGCCTTCCTGATCGATCAGTACTTCGCGGCGGCCGACATGGTCGGCGGCGCTCACCTTGCCCTCGGACTCCATCCGCTCGATCAGCCGCGCGGCATTGTTGTAGCCGACGCGCAATTGGCGCTGGAGGTAGCTGGTCGAGGCCTTCTGGCTTTCCGCGACGACCTGGCAGGCCTTGCGGTAGAGCTTGTCTTCTTCGGAATCCTCGCCGGTCGGCTGGCCGTCGAACGTATAGCCGCCATCCTCCGGCTCCTCGGTGACCGCCTGGATATATTCGGGCTGGCCCTGTTCGCGCCAGTGATCGGCGACCCGGCGGACCTCTTCGTCCGAAACGAACGGGCAATGGACGCGCGCGATCTGCTTGCCGCCCGGCATGTAGAGCATGTCGCCCTTGCCCAAGAGTTGCTCGGCACCCTGTTCGCCGAGGATCGTGCGCGAATCGATTTTCGAGGTCACGCTGAACGAAATGCGCGTCGGCAGGTTCGCCTTGATGACGCCGGTGATAACGTCGACCGACGGGCGCTGCGTCGCCATGATTAGGTGAATGCCCGCCGCGCGCGCCTTCTGCGCGAGCCGCTGGATCAGGAATTCGACTTCCTTGCCGGCCGTCATCATCAGGTCGGCAAGCTCGTCGACCACCACCACGATCTGGGGCAGCGGCTCATATTCGAGCTCCTCTTCCTCATAGACGGGCTGGCCGGTATCCGCGTCGTATCCGGTCTGGACGCGGCGGCCGAGCGGCTTGCCCTTGGCCTTGGCCGCGCGCACCTTGTCGTTGAACCCCTGCAGCGAACGGACCGAGAGCGACGCGAGCATCCGGTAGCGCTCCTCCATCTGCTCGACCGCCCATTTGAGCGCGCGGACGGCCTTGGCCGGTTCGGTCACGACGGGCGAAAGCAGATGCGGGATGTCGTCGTAGATCGACAATTCCAGCATCTTCGGATCGATCATGATCAGCTTACATTCCTCGGGCGTCATCCGGTAGAGCAGCGAGAGGATCATGCAGTTGAGCCCGACCGACTTGCCCGATCCGGTCGTGCCGGCCACCAGCAGGTGCGGCATCGGCGCGAGATCCGCGATAACAGGGTCGCCCGCGATATTCTTGCCGAGGATGATCGGCAGCTTGGCGGAATGATCCTCGAATGCCGCGCTCGCGATCATCTCGGACAGCACGACCATTTCGCGATGCTGGTTGGGCAGTTCGATGCCGATCACGCTGCGCCCGGGGATGACGGCGACGCGCGCCGAGATGGCCGACATGTTGCGCGCGATATCGTCGGCAAGCTGGATCACGCGGCTCGCCTTGATGCCGCTCGCGGGTTCCAGCTCATACATGGTGACCACGGGGCCGGGCCGGACCTCGACGATCTCGCCCTTGACGTGGAAATCGTCGAGCACGGATTCGAGCAGACGCGCATTGCGTTCGAGCGCCGCCTTGTCCAGCGCCTGCCCGCCCTCGTCCGTCGGCGGGTTCAGCAGTTCGACGGTCGGCAGTTCGTAGTTGAGGTTGAGCGTGCGCTGGCGCGGTTTGGTATTGGCCGGCGTCCGCGCGGCCTTGCGGTCGGCGATGACCGGTGCCCGGCTTTCCGGCTCGGGCGGGGCGACCTTTTTGCGCGGTTGCGGCTTCTTCTTCGCCTCCTGCTTGGGGTCGGAGATCTTGACCGGGTGCGGGCGGTCCGCACGGCGGAAGAGGAAGGCGCGCTCGGTCTCGTCGAGATCGAGGCCGCGATACCAGAGATAGATGCCGCCGCCGCCGAGGGCTGCGGCCAGCGCCCAGCCCAGATAGTGGCCGAGCTCCGGATTGCCGGTGAGCCCGATCAGGCCGCCAAAGGCCGTCCCGCCGCCATAGCCGAATACGCCGCCCCAGCCGAGCGGCAGGCCGCGAATGCTGGCGCCGGCCAGCAGGGTGAGCGCCGATCCGATCAGCGTGATCGCGACGGCGATGATGAGCGCGGAGCGCGGCCAGCGGCCGAGCGGCGCATCGCGCCAGAGCCTCAGCGCCACGAGCACAAGCAGCGGCAGCAGCAAGCCGACGAGCGGGCCGAACAGGAGCAGCAGCGCTTCGGACAGATAGGCGCCGATCCCGCCAAGCCAGTTTTGCGCGGGTCCGGCGGCGGCGGTGTTCAGCGCCGGGTCGCTAGGCCGATAGCTGACGAGCGCAAGGGTGGTCAGCACGGCGAGCGTCAGAAGTCCGAGCGAAACGAGGAGCGCCGTCGAGCGCGAAGCGGCGCGCCGCATCGCTTCGCGCCAGGCCGGCATTTGCGCCGCCAATCCAGTTTGAGCCATCTGCGCCTCCCCGTTTGTGCGCCAAATGTTCCGTATTAGTCCCCTAATGCGCCTGTGCCGGACTCGCCGTCAAGCATTAGCGCCTATGCGGCCCGCTTCGGCTGCGTTAAAGCGAGTCCCTATGGCGACGAACGGCGAAAATCACACCGATATCATCATTCTGGGCGGGGGACTGGTCGGCCAGACGCTGGCCTTGGCGCTCGATGCGCATGGCCTGACGAGTGCGGTCATCGACCGGATGCCGGCCGAGGCGCTGCTCGACAGCAGCTATGACGGGCGGGTTTCGGCGGTTGCCAGCGCGAGCTGGAACATGCTCGAAGCGATCGGGCTGGGGCAAGCGCTGGAAGGCAAGGGCTGCGCGATCGAATCGATCCGCGCGAGCGACGGGCTGGAGCCAGGCCGCCTCGATTTCGAGCCCGGAGAGGGCGAAGGCCCGCTCGGCATCATGTTCGAAAACCGGCTGCTGCGTGCGACTCTGTTCGAGGCATCGCAAAAGGCGGACCATATCGCCCTGCACATGGCGAAGAGCGCGACGGACGTGGCGCGCGAACCGTCCGGCGTCACCGTCACACTCGACGACGGAACGGTGCTGACGGGATCGCTGCTGATCGGCGCGGAAGGCCGTGGATCGCCGACGCGCGAGGCTGCGGGCATCCGCATCGCCCGGTGGCGCTACAAGCATCATGCGATCGTCGCGACGATCAATCACGAAAAGCCGCATGGCGCGATTGCATACGAGATTTTCTATCCGGCCGGTCCGTTTGCACTCCTGCCGATGCAAGACGATGCGAACGGCCACCGTTCGGCATTGGTCTGGACAGTCGACGAGCAGGACGGCCCGGCGATGCTGGCGCTCAACGAGCGCGCCTTCCTCGCCGAAGCGCAAAAGCGGATGGGGTCGTTCCTCGGCGATCTGGCGCTGGCCGGACCGCGCGGCTCCTATCCGCTCGGCTTTCACCATGCGGCGAAAATCACGGGCGAGCGGCTGGCGCTGGTGGGCGACAGCGCACATGGCATCCATCCGATCGCGGGGCAGGGTCTCAATCTCGGTTTCCGCGATGTCGCGGCGCTGGCGCAGGTGCTGGTCGAAGGCGTGCGCCTCGGTATGGATCCGGGCGATGCGCAGCTGCTCAAACGCTACGAGACATGGCGCAGCTTGGATACGCTGATGGTCGCGATGGCGACGGACGGGCTTACCCGGCTGTTCGGCATTCCGGGGAAGACGGCATCGAAGATCCGCCGCTTCGGGATGACGGCCGTCGATCGCATCCCGCCGCTCAAGCGCCGCTTCATCGACGAGGCACGCGGCAGCAGTGGGAAACTGCCGCTCCTGCTGCAGGGCATGACCGTCTGACCAACAAAAAACCGCCGCCCCGTTTCCGGAGCGGCGGCAATGGGCGGGACTGGAGAGTGTCCCGGGGGGCTATTCGGCCGACGCGACGACGCCCGGCATCGGGATCGTAATGCTTTCGAGCGTCTGGACCTGGCATTCGCGCGCGGCATTCCGGCTGCGTGGATCGAAGGCGTAGCCGGTACCGCAGACTTCGCGCGCTGCGGTCTGCAGCCGGCGTTCCAGCACGTTGCGATCGGCTTCGACCGACAGGTCGAGATCGGCATGGCTGACTGCGATCGACGGGGCGGTGGTCGTCCCGGCAACGGCGGGCTGCGCGGCCATGGCGCCGAAAACGAGGGTGGCGGGGATCAGGAGGGCGCTCAGATTTTTCATGTCATGCTCCTTTGGGGAGGGGTGAGGGGTTGCGTTGACAAGAATGGCAATAACAAAGGTTTTGATTTGCAACTAACATTGTTATTGCATACAGGCTATGCAGAATTGCATAACCGAAGATGTGCCGACCGGACCGGTCTCCGACATTACAAGGCCGCTGCGGTAAAGCCTTGAGCGGTCACCCCTGGCCGAGACACGGGAAGCGCCTTCACATGGCCGTAGGAGAGCCCGCCAGTATCCGGTTTAGCGTTGCCCCGGCCGTTTCGCGCTCGGCACGGTTGGTCCCCGACAGACCTGCCAGCACGATCAGGGCTTTCCAGAGTGCCCATCCGCGCGCCCGGTGCCATGTGCCATCGTCGATATTCAGCGCGTCGCGAAACCGGCGGCGTTCTTCCTCCTCGAAAAAGGTCCACGCCATGACAAGATCGCAGGCTGGATCGCCGATCGCACAACAGCCGAAATCGATAACGGCATGCAGTCGCCCAGCCTTGACCAGGATGTTTCCCGGCATGAGATCGCCATGCACCCAGACCGGTGGGCCCGACCATGGGCTCGCCAGCGCCATCTCCCAGAGTTCAGCGACCATCGGTGCATCTATGGCGTTTCCAAGTGCCATGATCGCTTCACGTGTTTGCGCGTCATAGATGGAAAGCGGACCGCCGCGGTAGAAATTATGTGGGCCGGGCTCCGGGCCTCCGTCGGTATCGATGCTGTGCAGGGCGTTGAGGAAATCTGCAATCGCGACAGCAAAATCGCTCGGATCGGCGATGCGGTCGCGCCGCGCCGTTGCGCCTTCGAGCCAGCCATAGATGGACCAGTGGCATGGATAACCGACGTCGGGCCGCCCCATCGCCAGCGGCTCGGGTATGGAGACAGGTAGCGCCGGCGCGAGACGGGGAAGCCAGACATGCTCCTTTTCGACTTGGGAAGCATAACGTTCGGCACTGGGAAGCCTGACCACCATATCCGCGCCCAATCGGAAGTTTCTGTTGTCCCAGCCACCCGGTAGTATCGGTTCGATTCTGCGGTCAGCCCAATCGGGAAATTGCCGCTCGATCAGCCGTCGGACGAGGGGCGTATCGATATGCGGCGCGCTCGGCATCGGATCGTGGGTCTCGGCGTTCAGCCGTTTGCGTCCCGGGCATCGATCCGCCGCGCTTCCTCGACAAGCATCACGGGAACGCCGTCGCGGACCGGATAGGCGAGGCCGGCCGCCTCCGATATCAGTTCTTGCGCCTCCGTATCATAGCGCAGCGGTGCGCGCGTCGCCGGGCAGACGAGGATCTCGAGCAGTTGCGGATCGAGCCGGTTTTCGCCCACCGGCCGCGCCTATTGGAGCGTCGCGCGGTCGTCGCCGCCGGCCTGCTGGTGCATGCGGAAGAACTGCATGAACTGAATCAGGAGTTCGGATCGGTCGTCGATGGTCGGTGCCTCAAGCAGCGCCTGTTTGGCGACGGTATCGAATGGCGCGACCTGCGCGACCATGTTGACGAGTGTTTCGTCGTCGAGCGTGTCGACCGCGTCCCAATCGACCGAATAGCCGAGCGCGGCCGCGAATTTCTTGGATTCGTCGATCAGCCCGCCGCGCATCGCGATGGAGAGCGGTTCCGCGCCCGTCTCGTCGGCGAATTCGCCGGTCACCGCTTCGACCTGACGGAATGCCGTCGTCACATCGAGCTCGCGGACCATGCGGAACCGGGTCAATCCGTCGAGGATCAGGTTGAACCGGCCATCGTCCATCGCCTCGACCTCGGCGATCTTGCCGATGCAGCCGATATCGAACAGCGCCGGGCGGTCGCCGTCGCTCTCGCCGCGCGGCTGGATCATCGCGATCCGCCGGTCCCGCGCCATCGCATCCTGAACGAGCGCGCGATAGCGCGGTTCGAAGATATGCAGCGGCAGCTGCGCGCGCGGCAGCAGGATCGCACCGGCAAGCGGGAAGATGGAGAGGCGGATCGGGCTTTCGCTCATCAGCCGAACAATATCGCCGAGAGCCGGCGGCGCTGGCCGGCGACCCATTCGTCTTCGAGGCCGACTACTTCGAACAGCTGGAGCAGCTTCTGCCGCGCCGCACCTTCGTTCCAGTCCTTGTCGGCTTCGATAATGTGGAAGAGATGCTCGGCCGCCGCGTCGCGATCGTCGTTCGCCATCAGTGCGGTCGCGAGCTCCAGCCGCGCTTCGTGATCGCCGGGATCCGCCTCGACCTTGGCGCGCAGCGGGCCGGTGTCCTCCGCCTCGCTTGCTTCCCCGGCGAGATCGACCGCAGACTGGGCGCGGGCGATCGCCGGGTCCTTCGCCGCCTCTTCGGGGATCTGCGCGAGCATTTCTCTGGCTTCGTCGATCTTGCCCATCGCGACGAGCGCGCGAACGAAGCCGGAAATCGCCTTGGGCTCGGTCGGCGCCATCTCCATGATCTGGCCGAAGATGGAAAGCGCGCGCTCGCCATCGCCGTCGGACAAGACCTGCTCGCCCATATCGATCAGCGGTTCGATCTCGGCCTGTTGCTGCTTGTCGTCGCTTTCGATCGGAAGCTGCGACAAAATCTGGTCGAGCATCTGCTTGAGCGAACCTTCGGTCCGCGCCTGGCCGAGATCGGCCACGGGCTTGCCCTGGAACATCGCATAGACGGTCGGGATCGACTGGATCTGAAACTGCGAGGCGATGAACTTGTCCTCGTCGACATTGACCTTTTTCAGCACGACGCCCTTGTCCGCATAATCGGCTGCGACCTTTTCGAGGATCGGGGTCAGCTGTTTGCAGGGGCCGCACCATTCGGCCCAGAAATCGAGGATGACGAGCTTGGACATCGACGGCTCGACGACATCGGCGCGGAATTTCTCGACCTCGGCCTTCTGATCTTCGGTCAGTCCCAATTGCGTGGCCACTGTGCTTCGACTCCTGTTCGGGGGTTTCGGCATATATGGGGGAAGCGGGCGGGAAACCCAAGGGGCGCGCTTTGGCGGGCGATTTTCCCTTGCCCGATACCGCGACGCATGCTAGCTGCGCCGCCTCTTCACCGGATGGCAACAGTTTGCCGCCATAACCGAAGAGCGCTTAAGCGGGCGTAGCTCAGGGGTAGAGCACAACCTTGCCAAGGTTGGGGTCGGGCGTTCGAATCGCCTCGCCCGCTCCATTTTCTTCCAAAATGCGATTGCGCGGACTTACTCCGCCGCGTCTTCCTTCGGCGCGAGCTTGTCCATCGTCTTCGTTTCGAAGTCGCTGGCATCGTGGCGTTCGGGGAGCTGGCTCGCCGGGTCGCCGAACACGCGGTTGACCATGCGGCCGCGCTGGACGGCGGGGCGTTCGCCGATCTGGTCGGCCCAGCGGTTGACGTGCGTATATTCGTGCACCTGCAGGAATTCCGCGGCGTCGTAGAGCACGCCCTTCGCCATGGCGCCATACCAGGGCCAGATCGCCATATCGGCGATCGAATATTCGGTTCCCGCCATATAGTCGTTTTCGGCCAGATGCCGGTCGAGCACGTCCATCTGCCGCTTCACTTCCATGGCGTAGCGGTCGATCGGATATTCCATCTTCATCGGCGCATAGGCGTAGAAATGCCCGAACCCGCCGCCCAGAAACGGTGCGCTGCCCATCTGCCAGAACAGCCAGTTCAGCGCCTCGGTGCGCGGCGCATGCTCGGTCGGCAGGAGTTCCCCGAACTTTTCGGCGAGGTAGAGCAGGATCGATCCCGATTCGAACACGCGCTGGTGCGGCTCGACGCTGCGATCGACCATCACCGGAATCTTGGAATTCGGATTGATCGCGACATAGCCCGAGGAGAATTGATCGCCCTCGCCGATATTGATGAGCCAGGCGTCATATTCGGCGCCGTCATGGCCGAGCGCCAGCAGTTCCTCGAGCATCACGGTCGCCTTCACGCCGTTGGGCGTCCCCAGTGAATAGAGCTGGAGCGGATGTTTGCCGACGGGCAGTTCTTTGTCGTGCGTCGGCCCGGCAACCGGCCGGTTGATATTCGCAAAGCGGCCGCCGCTCTCCTTGTCCCAGGTCCAGATCTTGGCCGGCTCGTATCCCGGCGGCTGGTTTTCGGGGGCTTCGGCTTCGTCGCTCATAATGGTTTTCCCTCTGGCTGGCTCTTGCGGCAAGGCTTGCCGTTTGGGCGCGGCAAAGTCCACGTCTGAAAACTTTGGGGGGCCATGGCTGGGCTTGGGCCGGCTGGACCGCCCCGCCAATCGGCCCTAGCGTGCGCGCCATCAGAAACCGGGGGAGCGCGCCGTGTCGAAACAGGAAATGGATGCCGTCGTACAGTTGCTGAATGCGAACCAGCCGGACGGTGAACCGACCGTGGCCGAGATGCGCGCCGGTATGGAGCAGCTCGCGGGCACCTTTCCGCTGCCAGACGGCGCGCAGCAACAGGCGGAAACGATCGCCGGCGTGCCGTGCGAATGGCAATGGGTCGAAGGCGTGGCGGACGATGCTGTCCTGCTCTATTTCCATGGCGGCGGCTATGTCGTCGGTTCGGTCAACACCCATCGCGGGCTCGTATCCGGATTCAGCAAGGCGAGCGGCCTCAAGGGATTGTCTGTCGATTATCGCCTCGCGCCCGAAAACCCGTTTCCCGCCGCGGTCGAGGATGCGGTCGCCGTCTACAGCGCGCTGCTCGACGGGGGTCGGGATCCGTCAAATATCGCGGTTGCCGGAGACTCGGCAGGGGGCGGGCTGTCGCTCGCCCTGCTGCTGGCTGCGCGCGATCGCGGCCTGCCGCAACCGGCCTGCGCAGCGCTGCTATCGCCCTGGACGGACCTGCGGATCGTCGCCAAGGCCTATGAGACGCGCAAGGATGCCGATCCGATGGTCCGCAAGGACGGTATCAGCGCCATGGCCGCGCATTATCTGGCGGGCTCGGACCCGACCGACCCGCTGGCTTCGCCCATCCTCGCCGACCTATCCGGCCTTGCGCCGATGATCGTCCATGTCGGCGATCGCGAGGTGCTGCTCGATGATTCCGTCGAGCTTGCGAAGCGCGCCGAAGCGGCGGGCGTCGATGTCTCGCTCAAAATCTGGCCCGACATGATCCATGTCTTCCAGGCCTTTTACCCGATGGTGTCGGAAGCCCGGGACTCGATCGCCGAGATGGGCGCATATATCGCCGCGAGAACGGGCTAGCCGCTCTCGCTCATGCCATAGGCTTCGAGCTGGCTCGTCGCGCGATCGACGTCGCAGGCGAGGATCACGATATCGTGCAGCGTGTCTTCGGCATCGCGGACATGGTCGCGCAGCAGCGCCTCGCCGCGAAAGCCCAGTTCCTCGAACAGCGTGATCGCGCCCTTCTGGTCCACGGTCATCTGCGCGGTGAGCTTCTTGAGCCCCTTGTCGAGCGCCTTGCCGAAACACTGTTCGATCAGCACGCGGCCGAGGCCGTGCTGGCGCGCCGCCGGATCGACGAGCACGCGCAGCTCGCCCAGATGCGGCGACCAGCTCAGCGGATCGGTGATCAGCGCCGAACAACCCACGATCCTGCCATCCTGTTCGGCGATCACGGTTTCGATGGCGCCGGAATCGGTCTGGTCTATCCAGGCATCGACGACGCGCCGCTTCGTGATGTCGCGCGTGAGAAAGAGCAGGTCATGCGCAGGCAGCGTTTTGGCGAAGGCGAGGATCGCCGCCTTGTCCTCCGCCGTCATCGCGCGCAGGGCATAGTCTGTGCCGTCCAGGCTTATCGTCGTGGGCAGGCTTTCCATCGTCATACGGACCTTTCGGCGAGCCATTCGTCGAGGGTCGGCCAGAGCCTGCGGGCCGCGTTGGGCCCGGCGATCAGGCTGATATGGCCGCCTTTCAGAACGATTTCGGTTTTGTCTTCGGATCCCGCCAGCGCGACCAGATGCTTGCTGGCTTCGTAAGGCACGATGTGATCGTGCAGCGCGACGGCGTGGAACAGCGGGATGGTGATATTGCCGATATCGGCGGTCCGGCCGCCAACCTCCAGCGTGCCTTTAAGCAGCTGGTTCTTCCACATCAGCTTTTTCACCGTATCGCGGAAATATTCACCGGCGAGCGGCAGCATGTCGTTGCTCCACCGGTCCATCTTGCGGTGGAATTCGACGAATTCGCCGTTCCACATATTGTCCCACAGCGTCCGCTGTGCCGCGACGCGGCCCGAGGGGCGCAACATGTCGAAAGAGGTGAGCAGCAGTTCGGGCGATGCGTTTCCTACGCTGTCGACGAGCCGGTCGACGTCGAAATATTTCTCCTGCGACATATGGGAGAAGAGTTTCATCTCCGAAAAGTCGATCGGCGTGGTGAAGCAGACGAGATTCTTGATCGCCTCTTCGGGATGGGTGGCCGTGTAGATCGTCGAGAGGACGCCGCCCATGCAATAGCCGACGAGCGAAACTTCCTGCTCGCCCGTCGCCACGCGCACGCGGCGCAGGCAATCGTCGATGAACTTGTTGGCATAGCTGTCGAGGTTGAGGACCTTCTCTTCGGGCCGCGGCGCATCCCAGTCCATCACGAACACATCGTAACCGGCGTTCAGCAGGAAACGGACGAAGCTATGCTCTTCGGCGATATCGAAAACATAGCCGCGATTGGTCGTCGCCATGACCATCAGGATCGGCACGCGATAGATTTCGTCGACGAGCGGCTTGTAGTGATAGAGGTTGAGCGTGCCGCGCTTGTAGATGGTTTCCTTCGGCGTCAGTCCGACAGCGGGTGCGGCCGACGCGAAATATTCGACGCCCTTGATGTTGCGCTGGATCGTGCGCTCGACGAGCGTACGGATCGCCGCGCCCGATGCAGCGCCGCTGCCCTCCTGTTCGGATGCGCTTGCCATGCGTCGACTAGTCCGACTTCTTCTTCGCGCCCTTTTTGGCAGGCGGCTTGCGGGTCCGCGGCGGGCCGGACGACGCGGAGGACTCGTCCGGCACGAGTTGCGCCAGCGTTTCCTCGATCCGCACGAGGCGCTCGTCCATCGTCATCAGCCGCTCGCCGATCGCGGTGATGTCCTGCCGGCTCGGCATGTTGAAGAATTCGAGATTCTTCGACATCTGCTCGGACACGCCCTTCTGGACCTTCGCGCCGAGCTCGGTCGCCGCGCCGGTGGTGCGGGCGAAGGCATCGGTGCCGAACACCGCTTTCGACATCTCGTCGAACCGCGCCTCGAGATCGCTCATGGCCTTGCGCAGCGCATCCATCGGATCGCTCGGACTGTTCTCGGCCATCGGCCCCTCCTCTTGCGGTTTTCCGTGATTATGGCGCGCGGCTTGAGGCGAGTCGAGCGCTAAGCCGCGGCGAAAAACATGAGATAGACGAGCCGGCCGGTTTCCTTGTCCTTGCCGAAGCCGGGCCCGGCATTGTGAAACTGCCAGGGCTTGAACAGGATCAGCCGGTTGAAACGCATCGGTATGCGCGTCGTGCGCTCCCATTTGCTGGCGAGCGTCGTGTCCTTGTTGACCACGTCTTCGATCAGCACATTGGGGTCGGTATAGCCGGTCGCCGCGAGCTTGGCCGGATCGTTGGGCACCGCGTCGAGCCCGGTGCGGCGGTGGCGGAAGAAATCGGTGCCGCCGCGGCAATGCTCGTCGAGGCTCAGATACAGGATACCCGAATAGAAGCACGGATCGATATGGACGCCGCTCTTCCCCTTGTCGGCCTTGAGCGTCAGGCGGCAATGGCCATGGCTCGTCTGGGGATCGGCTTTCACCACCGTACCGACGATCCGGGAGATGCTGGCGTCCAGACCCTGGATCGGCAGGGGCTTGGTCGAGATGATGCCGGGATAATTGCCGTTCTTGAACGCCGGATCGTAATCGAGCGCCAGCGCCTGCCGCCGCGCGCCATGCGGATCGCTCAGAAAATCGTCGACAACGATAAGCGAGGGCAGCATGGACGGCACCTGAAACCAAGGACAGCAGACTATGGACCCGGCCTGTTTCATCGCCGCTGGACTGTCAAGCAACCGGGCGGCATCATCATGCGCGAGTCGATAGGGAGATTTGCGATGACCGATACCCTTCTTTTCCGCGCTGCCATTCCCCTTGCCGCGTTGGCGGGCGTTACGGCGTGCGGCAGTTCGGGGCCCGAGGCCGGCGATTTTGCCGCCGCCTGCAACGCGCAGGGGCAGCTCGACGCCGAGCTCTGCGCCTGTCTCGACGAACAGGCACAGGGCCTTACCCCCGAAACCCATGCCTTCGTGATCGCATCGATCGCCGAGGACGAGGAAGAGGCGTTGCGCCTGCGCGGCGAACTCGACGAGGATCAGGCGTTCGAGGCGGGGCAGTTCCTCTCGCGCAGCGTTCAGGAGTGCATCATCGACCTGCCCGATACGGCAAGCGGCTAGGCGCGCACGCATGCCGAGAATCCCGCGGAGCTGGCTGTTCGTGCCGGCCGATAGCGAGAAGAAGATCGCCAAGGCGCTGGCCGGCGAGGCGGATGCGATCATCCTCGATCTCGAGGATTCGGTGGCCGATGCGAACAAGCGGGATGCCCGGAAAATTGCAGCGGCGGCGTTGAGGGACGCGGACCGGAACGGTGCGCAGCTTTGGGTGCGGATCAATCCGCTCGACGGCCGGCTGACGGAATCCGACCTGCGCGCCGTAGTCAGTGCCCGGCCTTATGGCGTGATGTTGCCGAAGAGCGAAAGCGGCAAGGATATCGCCACGCTGCGCCGGATGCTCGATGCGGAGGAGGGCGCGAACCGGATCCGGATCGGCACGACCAAGATCAGTGCCGTCGCAACCGAAACCGCCGCGAGCCTGTTCGGCCTCGGCAGCTATACGGATGTCAGCAAGCGGCTCGTCGCGCTGACCTGGGGCGCGGAGGACCTGTCGGCCGCGCTCGGCGCGTCGAGCAAATTCGATGCCGATGGCGAACTCAGCTTCACCTACAAGCTCGCCCGCTCGCTGTGCCTCGCCGGAGCGGTTGCGGCCGGGGTCCAGCCGGTCGACAGCCTGTTCGCCGATTTCCGCGACGATGAGGGCTTGCGCGCCGATTGCGACAAGGGCCGGCGCGAGGGTTTTACCGGCAAGCTCGCCATCCATCCCGCGCAGGTGCCGATCATCAACGCCGCCTTCACGCCGAGCGAGGCCGAGATCGATCATGCCCGGCAGGTGGTGGAGCTGTTCGCCGCCAATCCCGGCGCCGGCACGATCGGCCTCGACGGCAAGATGCTGGATCGCCCCCACCTGTTGCAGGCCAGACGCGTTCTGGAACGCGCGGGAGAAGATGTTCCCGGCTGATCGATAGCCAGCCGCCGTTCGTCGAACCGCGATTGCGGCGTTTCCTCTTTAGTTCGATCCGTACCAAAGAACATGCCGTAGACATGGCGTGAAAAAGGGGCGGACTATGAAAGATATGAAAATTGGGATGCGCGGCACGGTGCTGGCGTTGGCTGCGGTGCTGGCGGGCGCGCAGCCGGCATGGGCCACGCCGCAGGAGGATGCGGATGCGCTCCTCGCGGCCGAAGATTGGAGCGCCGCGGCCGCGGCCTATGAAGCGCTGCTCGAAGCGGATCCGGCCAATGCCGCCAATTGGTTCAGCCTCGCCCAGGCGCGCCATGCGGCCGACGATTTCGCCGGCGCGCGTGCGGCATATGAACAGGCGATTGCCGCCGGCTTCACGCCCGCGCCGCGCGCGCGCTACCATCTGGCGCGCGCCTTGATGGCACTCGGCGAAGCGGAAGCCGCGCTTGCCGAAATCGAAACGCTGGCGGAAGCGGGTACGCCAATCGGGCGCACGATCGCTGCGGCCACAGAGTTTGCGCCGCTGGCGGAAGATTCGCGCTTTGTGGCGGCCGTCGAAGCGATGACGCCCTGCACCGATCCTGCGTATCGCGCCTTCGATTTCTGGCTCGGCGAGTGGGACGTCACGGCCGGCGGCGCCACGACGCCCACCGCATCGAGCCGGATATCGGCGCGGCATGGCGGCTGCGTCGTGCTCGAGGAATATGATGCGGGCGGCTATACCGGGATGAGCATCAATTTCTACGATTCCATCTCCGGCCGCTGGCACCAGAGCTGGATGGCGAACAATGGGGTGCCCGTCTATATCGAGGGCAATCTCGACGAAAATGGCGCGATGGTCTTGACCGATGCCGATCTCCCGATCAGCGCGGCGACGGGTACGATCAACCGCGTGACCTGGTCTGTCGAAGAAGGCGGCGCCGTCCGCCAATATTGGGAAACGTCGAGCGATGGCGGCGAGACATGGTCGGTTGCTTTCGACGGGCTGTACACGCGGCGTGCGGCCGAAACTTCGGAATAGGCAGAGCTATTCGGCGGCTTCCGCTTCCTCGGCCTCCTGGCGCTGGCGTTCGGCGATGCGCGGCTCCATCAGCGCGATGGTCTCGATCCGGTCGAGCGCGTTGCGCGCAGCGACATAGCGGCGCGCATCGGTAATCCATTGTTCCGCGGCTTCGCGTCCCGGCAGGCGCAGTATCTCGGCGAGCGCGGTATCGACCTGGCCGACGGCGAGTTTGTCGCGCGCCCGCTGCAGGCGCTGGCGCGGTGCGGGCGAGGGGGTTCCCGCCTCCCGCAACACGAACAGTTCGGAGAGTTCGCGGCGCGCCGCATCCCACCAGCTCTCATCCTCGCCGATACCGATCAGTGCCGGTTCGAGCTCGGTCAGGCGGGACTGCAGCCCGTCGAGCGTCACCGGCTGGCGCGATGCCGCGATGACCCGGGCGACGGCCTCGGGCGCGGACCGGCCGAACCGCTCCTGCAGCAATCCTTCGATATAGCCGAGCGCGATGCCCCGATCGAGCGCGCGCCGCGCGGCAAAGGCGACGAGCAACCCTTCGGCGCGATCGGCATTGCCGGCCGCCGCGCCCGCGCGCGTCCCGATCCGGTCGATCCGGTCTTCGAGCTGGGCTACGCGGCGTGCGAGCGTCGCGCGGTCCGCCTCGATTTCGGCGGTATCCGGCACTTCGCCGACGGGCGCGCCCGGCGCACCCGGTTCGGCTTCGTCGAGTTGCCGCTCGAGCTCGGCGACGGCCGCGCTGCTTTCGGGCGACGTCTCGGCTTCGTTCTGGACCGGGAAGATCCCCATCGAACCGCCATAGTTTACGAGAAACCAGCCCATGCCGATCACCCCGCCGAGAAAGGCGACGCCCGCGATGATGAGCACGCGGATCAGCGACTGGCGCGGCGTGTCCTCGGTTTCGATCGGTTCGTAATCGCGCGGCATTATGCGGTTCGTGGCTCCTCAAACGGGTGCGGAGATACGCACCGGGCGCACGCTGTACCCCATAGCATGGCGTTCGCCTAGCGCGGATCGACAAGCGCGGCCGCCGCCTCCAGCATGGCTGCATCGCTCGGCCGTTCCGCCGCGACGGCCGTCTTCCAGCCCGTTCCGGCCTTTGCGAGCGCGGCCTCGCTGATCGCGACAAGGTGCAGCCGCTCGCGTGCAATCGCCTGCGCCGAACAGAGTTCGTCGAGATAGAGCGCGGACCGGGGCGAATGCACGAGCAGCACGGCGCCGTCGGCGATGACGTCAAGATGGGGCGGGTCCGCGCGCCGCGCCGCGTAGAGGGCGGCGCGCGTGACGGAGAGCCCATTTTCGTCGAACGGGCGTGTGGCTTCACCGGCAGGGTGAAAGACTGCGTGCTTGCCATCGGCGCGCAATCTGTCCGCCATGGCCGCCGCGCCGGCATCGCCCGTGACGATCGTCTCGAAACCCGCTTCCCGCGCGGCCTCGGCGGTCTGCGCGCCGACCGCGTAGAGCGGCAGATGCCGGTATCGCGCGAGACCGGGGCCGCCGAAGCGCACGCTGTTTGCACTGGTCAGCAGCACGGCGTCGAACTGCGCCGGATCGGGCGCATCCCAGTCCAGCGGCGCGACCGTGAAGAGCGGTAGAGTCAGAACGTCCCATCCCGCATCCGTGGCGCGCTTCGCCGTCTGGCTCGCGCCGGGTTCGGGTCGGAAGATGACGAGTTGTGACGTCACCCGGCGAACAAGGCCCGTACCGCCGGGCTCGCGCCATCGAGCAGCGCCTTGCCGAGATCGCGCGCCATATCGAGCCGGTCGTCGACCGGGGCCTCCGCCGAGAGTGCGATCTTCTCGCTGCCATCGTGCAGCAGCAGTTCGGCGACGAGCGTAATGGCGTCATTATCGACCCGGGCAAGCGCCGCGACGGGCGAATGGCAGTCCGCGCCCAGCGCATAGAGCAGCGCGCGTTCCGTCTCCACGCACTGCCAGGTGGCGTCATGATTGATCGCGGCAACCATGGCGCGCACCGGCGCATCGTCGGCTCGCGCCTCGATCCCGACCGCGCCCTGCTGCGCCGCGGGCAGCAGCGTCTCGACCGGTATCGCCGCACCCAGATCGTCATGGCCGAGCCGGTCGAGCCCGGCGGCGGCGAGCAGCGTCGCGTCGATCGTGCCGCTGTCGACCGCCGCAAGCCGGGTCGCGACATTGCCGCGCAGCGTTTCGATGGCGAGATCGGGCCGCAGGCTCAGCAATTGTGCGGCGCGGCGCGGCGAGGAGGTGCCGATCCGCGCGCCCTGCGGCAGAGCGTCCACGCTATCTGCACCGATCAGCCGGTCGCGGACATCTGCGCGCGGCAGGTTGGCGACGAGCGCGATGTCGGCCGGGCGGATGGTCTCCACATCCTTCATCGAATGGACGGTGAAATCGACCTCGCCTTCGCCCAGCGCGCGATCCAGCTCCTTGGTCCACAGCGCCTTGCCGCCGATCTCGGCCAATGCGCGGTCCTGCACCATGTCGCCGGTGGTCTTGACGGTGACGATCTCGATATCCGCATCCGCCAGGTCGTGTGTTTCCATCAGCGCGGATTTGACCATATTGGCCTGCGCCATGGCGAGCGGCGAGCCGCGCGTCCCTAGGCGCAGCGGCGTCGAATATCGGGGGGCATCCATAAGGCTTGTGCTAGCCGGTGATGCGGTGGCAGGGAAGGGCGATGGCGATCATCCTGGGACTCGAATCGAGCTGCGACGAAACCGCGGCCGCGCTGGTGACGAGCGAGCGAGAGATACTCGCGCATGCGCTGGCCGGGCAGGAGGCCGCGCACCGTCCGTTCGGCGGCGTCGTGCCCGAAATTGCGGCCCGCGCGCATGTTGACGCCATGACGCCACTCGTCGCGCAAGTGTTTGAGGAATCGGGATTATCCCTGGCCGATGTGGATGCCGTCGCGGCGACGGCGGGGCCCGGGCTGATCGGCGGCGTGATGGTCGGGCTGATGACGGGCAAGGGGCTGGCGCTCGCCGGCGGAAAGCCGCTGATCGCGGTCAATCATCTCGAAGGCCATGCGCTGTCGCCGCGCCTCGCCGATCCCGATCTCGCATTCCCCTATCTGCTGCTGCTCGTATCGGGCGGCCATTGTCAGCTGCTGCTGGTCGAGGGCGTCGGCGCCTATCGCCGGCTCGCGACGACGATCGACGATGCGGCGGGCGAGGCCTATGACAAGACGGCGAAACTGCTTGGCCTCGGTTTTCCAGGCGGCCCGGCGGTCGAAGAGGCGGCGAAGGCAGGCGATCCGAAAGCGGTACCGCTGCCGCGGCCGCTGATGGGTTCGGACGAACCGCATTTCTCCTTTGCCGGCCTCAAGTCCGCGGTTCTGCGCGCGCGCGACAGCGGGCAATATGCGCCCGAGGATATCGCAGCCAGTTTTCAGCAAGCGGTGATCGATTGCCTGATCGACCGGACCGAACAGGCGCTCGAATCGGTGGGCGATATCAATGCCTTGGTCGTCGCCGGCGGCGTGGCGTCAAACGCCGCAATCCGCAGCGCACTGCAGGCTCTGGCTGTAAACGAGAGTCTCAACTACATCGCCCCGCCGCCCTGGCTGTGCACCGACAATGCGGCGATGATCGCTTGGGCGGGTGCGGAGCGGTTCGCCGCCGGACTCACTGATCCGCTCGACGTTCCGGCGCGCGCACGCTGGCCGCTCGATGCCGATGCGGCTAAGGCGCGCGGGGCAGGAGTAAAGGCATGACGATGGACACGATCGGCGTTATCGGCGGCGGCGCCTGGGGCACGGCGCTCGCGCAGAGCGCCGTGCAGAGCGGCGGCTCCGTGATGCTCTGGGCGCGCGAGGGCGATGTCGTGCGCGCGATCAACGATCAATGCGCCAACCCGCTGTTTCTGCCCAATATCCCGCTTTCTCGCAGCATCCGCGCCACGAGCCAGATCGACGATCTCGCCGATTGCGACGCCATCCTCGTCGTGACGCCGGCGCAGCATGTCCGCGATACCCTGAGTTCCGCCTCGATCGGGTTTGCGCCGTTGATCCTCTGCGCCAAGGGCATCGAGGCGGGGACGAAGAAGCTGATGGGCGAAGTGGCAGCGGAGGTCTATCCGGGCTCGCCGATCGCGGTGCTGTCGGGCCCGACCTTCGCGCATGAGGTCGCGGCGGGTCTGCCCGCGGCCGTGACGCTCGCCTGCGAGGACCAGGCGCTCGGCAAGGCGCTGGCCGCACGCCTCGCCAGCCCCACATTCCGGCCGTACCTCTCCAAGGACGTCGTCGGCGCGGAAATCGGGGGCGCGGTCAAGAATGTGCTCGCCATCGCCTGCGGCGTCGTCGAGGGCAAGCGGCTGGGGCAGAATGCGCGCGCGGCCCTGATTTCGCGCGGCTTTGCCGAGATGACGCGCTTCGGCCTCGCGCGCGGCGCCGAAGCCGAGACGCTGGCCGGCTTGTCGGGGCTCGGCGATCTCGTGTTGACCTGTTCGTCGACCAGTTCGCGCAATTTCTCGCTCGGCAAGGGGCTTGGCGAAGGGCGGTCTGCCGAAGAGCTTCTGGCCGATCGCACGACGGTTGCCGAAGGCGCCCATACCGCGCCCGTATTGCGTGAGGCCGCGCACGACGCGGGGGTCGAAATGCCGATTACCGAGGCGGTTTGTGCGCTGCTGGAGGGCAAGACCTCGGTCGATGCGACGGTCGAAGCGCTGATGGCGCGGCCGCTGAAGAGCGAGCGCTAGAGCGGCGCGGATGAAATGTGGTTGTATTCCTGCGAAGGCAGGAATCCAGGGCTGTGGAGTTTACGCCTGCCGCCCTGGGCTTCTGCCTTCGCAGGAGCACTCGGAATTCGATCCCGAGGGATATATTCGAGCGCAGCAGGCCCTTGCCTTCGCAAGGGTTGACGTGCGCATCAGCCATTCTGGCTGACGTGGACGTCAAAAATCCCAGCAGATCCCTTTGCGTTCCCAGTCGCCATAGCGGGTAGGCTCGAGCCCGTCTTTGCCGCCATGTTCGGCCTGTTCCTTGGGCGCTTCGGGTTCGGGAACGGGTGGGTTTTCCGATAGATGCGCGGGAACTTCGACCCAGTCGGGGCGTTTTCCGGCCATGATATGCTCCAATTGCCAAACTGCCTGACAATCCCCATTTCGGGGTTCTTAGACGGAGACGCAAGGTGAACCAGCTCAAAACGCTTATCATGCTCGCGGTCATGACCGCGCTTTTCATGGGTGTCGGGCTCATGCTCGGCGGGCGCGTGGGTATGTTGCTCGCGCTTGTCGTTGCGGCCGGCATGAATCTCTTCACCTATTGGAATGCCGACAAGATCGTCCTGCGCATGCATGGCGCACGCGAGGTCGATGCGCGATCGGCGCCCGAATTCTATGCGCTCGTCGAGCGGCTCGCCGCCAAGGCGCGGCTTCCCATGCCGAAAGTCTATATCGTCGATTCCCCGCATCCCAATGCCTTCGCGACCGGGCGGAATCCCGAAAATGCGGCGGTTGCGGCGACGTCCGGCCTGCTCGAGATCCTCAATCGCGACGAGGTCGAGGGCGTGATGGCGCACGAGCTCGCCCATGTCCGCAACCGCGATACGCTGATCATGACGATGACGGCGACGATCGCCGGCGCGATCTCGATGCTCGCCAGTTACGGCTATTTCTTCCGCGGCGGCGACGGACGCGCGGGGCTTGCCGCGCTCGTGGCCGTGTTTCTCGCGCCCTTCGCGGCGATGATCGTGCAGATGGCGATCAGCCGCACGCGCGAATATGGCGCGGATCGCGGCGGTGCGGAGATTTCTGGCAAGCCCGGGGCGCTGGCCTCTGCGCTGGCCAAGCTCGCCAATGGCGCATCGCGCATCCACAATCCGGTCGTGGACCGTAACCCGGCCGCGGCCCAGCTCTATATCGTGCCTGCCATTTTCGGGCGTGCGCGCAGCCTCTTCTCGACTCATCCCGATACCGGCGACCGCATCGCGGAGCTGAACAAGATGGCCGCGGTCATGGATGGACCGGGCCTCGGGCCGAGCGATATGGACGGGATCGGGGGTATTTCCTCCCGGCCGGGCAGCGCACTCGATCCGCACGGGCGCGGACGCTGAGCGCCGATCCGGCTGGCGCGGCACTTCGACAATCGAGCAGGGGGACAATGACGCAGGGGGTTGAGAGCCGGCGCGCGGCGCTGACACTGCTCGATGCCGTCTTGCGGCACGGCAAATCGGTCGACGGCGCGATGGGCCGGGCGTTCCGGCATCTGAAGCGCGCCGACGATCGGGGTCTCGCGGCCGCCATTGTCGGCGAGGTGCTGCGCCGCCTGCCGGATTACGACCGGCTGATCGACAGCGCGACGAAGAACCCGTTGCCCGACGATGCGAAAGCCCGGATGGTGCTGCGCATGGCGCTGGCCCAGGCGCTGGCGCTCGATACGCCGCATCATGCCGCCATTTCCACCGCACTTCCCCTGCTTACGGGTGGGCCGAAGCGCCTCGCCCATGGCGTTTTCGGCACGCTCTCCCGTCAGGATGTTGAGCTTCCCGAAGTGCCGACGCTGCCAGGGTCGGTTGTAGAGCGCTGGTCCGCCGCATGGGGCGACGCCATGGTGGCGGCTGCCGCGCGGGCCATAGCCGCGCCCCCGTTGCTCGATCTCACGCTCGCCGATCCTGCAGAGACGGACGCGCTAGCGACCGCGCTGGAGGGCGTGAGCCTGCTGCCCGGTCATGTCCGACGGGAACGCGCCGCCGTTACCGGGCTGCCCGGTTATGCCGAGGGGCGCTGGTGGGTCCAGGATATCGCCGCTGGGCTACCCGCGCGTCTGTTCGGCCACGGCGAAGGCCGGGCGGCGCTCGATCTGTGCGCCGCGCCAGGCGGGAAGACGCTGCAACTGGCAGCGCAGGGCTGGAACGTCACGGCCGTCGATCGCGCCGAAAGTCGTCTGGCGCGACTTTCCGAAAATCTCGCGCGGACCGGTCTTTCGGCGGAACTTGTAACGGCCGATGCGTTGCAATGGGCGGCGCCGGCCGAGGCCTATGACGCCATCTTGGTCGACGCGCCCTGTTCGGCGACCGGCATCTTCCGGCGGCATCCCGACGTACTCTATCGTGCGAGCCCGCGTGTTATTGTGGAAAGCGCCGAAATACAGACTGCGATGCTCGATCGCGCGGCGCGCTGGCTGAAACCCGGTGGCACGCTCGTCTATGCGGTCTGTTCGCTCGAACCCGAAGAAGGCGAAGCCGTAGCGCGCGGTTTTCTGGAAAGTCATCCCGCCTTCGCTGTGGCGCCAATCGAGTCCGAGGCGCTGCCCGCCGGTCTCGCCACCGCGCCCGAAGGCTGGCTGCGCATTCTGCCCGGCGAGATTGCGGACCCGGGCGGATCGGACGGTTTTTTCATTGTCCGGTTTCGGCACAGCTAGGGCTTAATCGCACAAACTGTGCGTCTTATCCCCAAATTCCGGATGCAGGCGGGGATGGCCGGTTGCCCGATTCCCGGCCCTCACCTAAGGCTGCGCGATTATGGCCCGGCCCGTCCGCATAGCGCCTTCGATCCTCTCCGCAGATTTTGCCAAGCTGGGGGAAGAAGTGCGCGCGATCGACGCCGCCGGCGCGGACTGGATCCATATCGACGTGATGGACGGCCATTTCGTCCCCAATCTCACCATCGGACCTGGCGTCGTGAAGGCATTGCGCCCGCACACGGACAAGCCCTTCGACGTGCATCTGATGATATCGCCGGTCGATGCGTTTCTCGATGGTTTCGCCGAGGCCGGGGCGGATACGATCACCGTCCATCCCGAAGCCGGACCGCATGTCCACCGGACGATCCAGCATATCAAGTCGCTCGGCAAGCGGGCCGGCGTCTCGCTCAACCCCGGAACGCCGGTCGATGCGCTCGACAATCTGCTCGACGATCTCGATCTGATACTCGTGATGAGCGTCAATCCGGGCTTCGGCGGACAGAGCTTCATCGACAGCCAGTTGCGCAAGATCGAGGCGGTGCGCGCGCGGATCGACGAGACCGGCAAGGCGATCGACCTTGAAGTCGATGGCGGCATCGATCCCGATACGGCGCCGAGGGCGATCGCCGCAGGCGCGGATGCCCTTGTGGCCGGCACGGCGACGTTCCGGGGCGGGCCGGACCATTATGCGACCAATATCGCCGCGTTGAGGGGCCAATGACGGTCGCGGAGCGCATTGAGGTGCCGGCGGAGGCGCGCGACAGTATCGACAAGGGCCGGCGGCTGATCCGGCTCGACGATGGGGGCCTGTCCTTGTCGGAGAAGATCGCCACGCGGTTCCGCCGCCTGATCTGGCGCACCCCGCTGCACCGGTTGCGGCTGCGCGGGAAATTCCCGCTGAAGCTGCTTGCAGTGCCCGAGGATCCGATCCCCGGAGACCGCACGCGTGGCCAGTCCCTGCTCGAGGGCCGGGCGCTCTATCACGGCCAGGAGCTCGCGCTCGCCGATCTCGATTTCGCCGCGCTCGACGTATCGCCGGGTCTCGCAGACTATCTGCAAAGCTTCGAATGGTTGCGCGATCTGTCTGCGGCGGGTTCGCGCGACGAAATCGTGCCGATTGCCGAAAAGCTGATGCGCGACTGGCTTGAAAGCCATGGCGGCAAGGTGGCCGAGGCCGGCTGGCGGACCGATATGTGGGGCCATCGGGTCTTTCTCTGGACGAGCTACGCGCCGGTCATTCTCGCTTCGACGGATCTCATCTATCGCTCGGCCGTGCTCAACACCCTGGCGCGCGGGGCGCGGCACCTCGAGCGCGCCGCACCCAAGGAAAATCCGGGCCTGACGCAGGTGCGCGCCTGGGCGGGCGTGATCGGCGCGGGATTGCTCGTACAGGGCGGGGAGGCGCGCGTGATGCGCGGTGAACTGGGCCTCGAACGCGCGCTGTCGCAAACGTTGACGGCGGACGGCGGCATGATCTGCCGCTCGCCCGTCGCGCAGCTTGCGCTTGTCGAGACGCTGGCGATGCTGCGTGCGGCTTATGATGCGCGCCAATTGCCCTTTCCGGCGCCTTTCGATTCTGCTCTGTCTTTCGCGATTCCCGCTTTGCTCGGTGTGACGCTCGGCGATGGGGGGCTGTCGAGCTGGCAGGGCGGGCCCCCGATACCGGGCCGCCGTATCGCCGCCGCGATCGAGGCGACCGGGCACCGCGCCCTGCCGCTGCGCTCGGCGCGGGACTGGGGCTATCAGCGCGTAGCGGCGGGCGACACGGTGATCGTCTTCGACGCCGCCCCGCCGCCATCGATGCGGCTCGAAACCGGCGGCTGCGCCTCGACCCTCGCCTTCGAACTCTCGCACGGCGCGCACCGGATCGTCGTCAATTGCGGCGGCGCGGGCGGCACGGCCTTGCCCAAGAATTTCGCCGACGGCCTCCGAACGACGGCCGCCCATTCGACGCTGACCCTGGCCGACAGCAACTCGACAGCGCTCAATCCGGATGGCTCATTGGGGCGCGGCGTTGTGGAGGTCGAACTCAGCCGCCGCGAGCGCAATGGTGTCGCACGGCTCGAAGCGAGCCATGACGGCTATGCCCCGCGTTTCGGCTTCGTCCATCGCCGCCAGATGGGCCTCTCCGAAGACGGGGACGAACTGCGCGGCGAAGACGTATTGTTGCCGGCCGGCCGGCGAAAGTCGGAGGGCGCGGCCTTCGCCATCCGCTTTCACCTCGGCCCGGGCATCGACGTTTCTCCGACCGCCGACAATATGGGCGCGTTGCTGCGCGTGGACGGCGGGCCGGCTTGGCATTTCCGCTGCCGCGGGACGGGCCTGATGGTCGATGACAGCGTCTGGATCGACGAGAAATCGCGGCTCTGCCAGACGAAGCAACTGGTCCTGGCGGGCGAGGCCGAGCCCGGCGGGGCGACGATCGGCTGGCTGTTCCGCCGCGCCGGATAGGGAATACAAAGACACTTTCGAACGGGCGTATCGCGCCGGCTCTTGCACACAGGATTTTTCGATGACCCAGGTGAAGATTTCCCGCGCATTGCTGTCTGTGTCCGACAAGGATGGTCTGGTCGAACTCGGCCAGGCGCTGGCGCGGCATGGCGTCGAACTCGTGTCGACCGGGGGTACGGCGAAAGCGTTGCGCGATGCCGGTCTCGACGTTCGCGACATATCCGATCTCACTGGCTTTCCCGAGATGATGGACGGTCGGGTCAAGACGCTGCATCCGAAAGTCCATGGCGGCCTGCTCGCCGTGCGCGACAATGACGAGCATGTCGCGGCGATGGAGACGCATGACATCGCCGCGATCGATCTGGTGGTCGTCAATCTCTATCCGTTCGCCGAGACCGTCGCGCGCGGCGCGGAACGCCCGGAAATAATCGAGAATATCGATATCGGCGGGCCGTCCATGGTGCGTTCGGCGGCCAAGAACCACGCCCATGTCGCGATCGTCACCGATCCGTCGGATTATACCGCCCTTATCGAAAGCCTCGATGCGCATGACGGCAAGACGTCGCCGGCGATGCGTATCCGGCTCGCGGCCAAGGCCTATGCGCATACCGCGGCCTATGATTCGGCGATCGCCAACTGGTTCGCCTGGGGCGATGCATTCACCCATCCCGAAGGCCCGGAAGCACTTGGCGCAACGCCCTTTCCCGAGACGATGCCGGTGGCGTTCAATCGCGTCGATATGCTCCGCTACGGCGAGAACCCGCATCAGCAGGCCGCGCTCTATCGCGGCGCGGCGGTCGGCACGCAGGGCATCGCCCAAGCCGAGCAGGTCCAGGGCAAGGCGCTCAGCTATAACAATTACAATGACGCCGATGCGGCCTTCGAGCTGGTTTCGGAATTCGGCGGAAGCGATCCCGCCTGCGTAATCGTCAAGCACGCCAATCCGTGCGGTGTGGCTGTCTCCGGCTCCGTCCTTGAGGCCTATAACGCCGCTTTCGCCTGCGATACGGTCTCGGCGTTCGGCGGCATTGTCGCGCTGAACCGGCCGCTCGATGCGCGCACCGCCGAAGCGATCACCGCGATCTTCACCGAGGTCGTGATCGCGCCAGATGCCGACGACGAGGCGCGCGCCATCTTCGCGAAGAAGAAGAATCTCCGCCTGCTGCTGACAGGGTCACTGCCTGACGCGGCCCGGCCCGGTTTCACGATGAAAACCATCGCGGGCGGCTTGCTGGTCCAGTCGCGCGATGGCGGACAGATCGGCGAAGCGGATCTCACGACGGTCACCAAGCGCGCGCCCACGGAACAGGAACTCGCCGATTGCCTGTTCGCCTGGCGCGTCGCCAAGCATGTGAAGTCGAACGCGATCGTTTACGCGAAAGACGGCGCGACGGCCGGCATCGGCGCGGGCCAGATGAACCGGCTGGAATCGGCGCGGATCGCGGCATGGAAGGCTAAGGATGCAGCGGAAAAGGCCGGCTGGCCGGAACCGCGCACGATCGGTTCGGCGGTGGCGTCCGACGCGTTCTTCCCG
>NZ_JBQLZN010000088.1:0-49820 GCF_052168295.1 Parasphingopyxis sp.
CGGCGGCATTGCCGAACGCGAAGGGCTGATGGACCGGATCACCGTGATCGAGGGCACACTCGGCAAGGCGTTCGGCGTGATGGGCGGCTATATCGCCGCTTCGGCCGCGCTGTGCGATTTCGTGCGCAGTTTTGCGAGCGGCTTCATCTTCACGACGGCGCTACCGCCGGCGCTCGCTGCCGGGGCCTGCGCGAGCATCAAGCATCTGAAAGCGAGCAGCGCCGAGCGCGATCGGCAGAAGGAACGGGTCGCCAAGGTGCGGCACAAGCTCAATTGTCTCGGCATCCCGCATCTCGACAATCCGAGCCATATCATCCCGGTGATGGTCGGCGATCCGCATAAGTGCAAACGCATCAGCGACTGGCTGATGGACAATCACGGCATCTATGTGCAGCCGATCAACTATCCGACCGTACCGCGCGGCACGGAGCGCCTCCGCATTACGCCGTCGCCCGTCCATAGCGATGCGGATATCGACCGGCTGATCGATGCGCTGACCGATATCTGGTCGCAATGCGAGCTGGCGCGGCGGGCTGTCGCCGCCTGACCGGCTGTTTGGCAGATCAAAAAAAGGGCGGCTCGCGGGCCGCCCTTTTCATATCCGTTGGATGCGTTTCGCTATTCCGAATGCGTCTGCAGGAATGCGATCAGGTCCGCACGGTCCTGCGCTTCGGGCAGGCCGGCAAAGGCCATGCGCGTGCCCGGAATGATCCGCGACGGATTTTCCAGATACTGGAACAATTTTTCCGGCGTCCAGACGATGCCGCTATTGGCGTTCGCGTCGGTATAGTTGAAGCCTTCGACCTGGCCCGCCTCGCGGCCCACGATATTGTAGAGCGACGGTCCGGTGCGGTTCACGCCCGGCTCCACGACATGGCAGGTCCGGCACTGTGCGAACACCGCTTCGCCCGCCGTCGCATCGCCGGTGAAGTCGGCATAGACGGTGCCGTCCAGCGTATCGGTCGAATCCGCAGGCGGCGCTTCGGCCGTCTCGGCGTCCGCTGCCGGCGCATCGGCTTCGGCGTCTTCGCCTTCGGCTGCCGGCGGTCCGTCGCTGCCCCCGCCACAGGCGGCCGTGGTGATCAGGCCCAATGCGGCGACTGCGCCGAGCAGATTATGCATTTTCCTCATATTGCTTCCTTCTCCTCCGAAGACGTCGGATCGCTGTGTATTAGAATTCTTACGTAACCTCAACGGTTCTCGCTCACTTGCGTTCCCCGTTATCCGCCGCGCCTTTGCCGTTCGCATGCTTCTCGTCCGTTTCGAGGATTTTGACCCGCTGGTGGCGCACGAAGAAATAGATGGCGGCGATGACCGGGAAGACGGCCAGCCCGACGATCGCATCCGCGCCGAACCCGTCGCCCAGCGCGTCGCCGCCTTTGACGAGATAGGCGATCAGGCCGACCGCATAATAGGTCGCCGCGATGATCGACAGGCCCTCGATCAGCGATTGCAGCCGGAGCTGGATGCCGAGGCTGCTTTCCATCGAGGAGAGCAGGTCCCGGTTCTGCGCCTTGATCCGCGTGTCGATCCGCGTGTTCAGCAAGGCGATCACGCCGTCCGCGCGTTCCGAAAGATCGCCCAAGCGCGATTCGAAGGATTCGCAGGTGCGTATCGCCGGCAGCAACCGCCGCTCGGTGAAATCGGTCAGGCTCGGAAAACCCGGTATGCGCCGGACTTCGAGCTTTTCGAGCCGGTTGGCCGCGATCTCGGCATAGGCGCGCGTTGCGCCGAGCCGATATCCGGTCTCCACGCGGACCAGCGCGAGTTCGGCGGACAGGCCGGTCAGCTGGTCGAGCAGGGCCTCGTCGTCGCTCTTCGGATCGTGTTCGAGCATCTGGCCATAATCGGCGAGCCGGCGTTCCAGCGCTCCGAGCTGCGGCCCATATTGCTGCACCAGCGGAAAACCGAGCAGCGCCATGTTGCGGTAATTGCCGAGCTCCTGCACGCGCTGGACGATCCGCCCGAGATCGCGCGGAGGCGCGCCGTTCGCCGCGATCAGCGTCCGGCCATAGCCCTCATGGATGCCGAAGTCCGACCATAGCCGTGCCCCGCCGCTCAGATGGCAGGAGACGAGATCGTCCTCGTAAAACTCCATTTCGTCGAACCGCTGCCCGGCCGCGTCTTCGTCCGCTTCGATGGTCAGCCGCGTCGCGCGGACGACGGCGCCGGGCCAATTCTCCATCCAGTCGACGATCTTGCGCTGTCCCTCCTGGGCCTCGGGCGGCAGGATCGCGGTGATCGTCGAAGCTTCGGTATGTTTTTCCCAGATGAACGTGGCGCCGGACTTTGCCGTGGCGGAGACATGGCGCGCCTCCTCGTCGATAGAGAAATCGATACCGCCGGGCGCCGCGTCCATCATCCGGCGTTCCTGTTCGCGCTCGGCTTCCTCGATGACCCAGACCATCTGGACGATCTCGCAGGGCACGGGCACCTGCGGAAACCGCCGCAGATGCATTTCGCGCACGAGCCCGCGCCGCAGCGGATGTTCGGTAAACACCATTCCCGGCCCCTAGCACAGGCCACAACGCTGTACAGAGAATTTGGGGGTGCGGAGCGCGATGCCGACATGCCGCGATCGATACGACCGCCGCACAGTATCCGGTGCTAGAATCGATATCGTGCGGACATCTGCACGCGTTGGAGATTGCCCGACTGTCCGGATTCAAGCGCGCGGCGCGCGTACATATATTCGATGCCGATATCGAGCGGGGCGACCGGCGTATAGATGAGGTTGGCCATCGCATTCCACACTTCGTCGGTGACGCCGAGGCCGGTCAGCGCGACGGGATTGTCGGCGCGGAAATAGCTGGCCGCGACGCTCGAACGCAGCTCGTCGCTCCACACATGGCGGAAGGCGGCAAAGCCCGAATAGGTGAAGATCGGATCGAGATCGCCATCGGCGGTGATGGCCGCGTCGTTTACAATGTTGAGGCCGATATAGCGGCCCAGCCCGTCGCCGACCGTTGCCATGAAGCGGAAATCGTCGCGCGGGCCGAGCGGCACGCGCCCGGAAACGCTGACGCCATAGCCGATCGCGCTGTCCGTCCCCGTGCCGAAATCGTCGTCCGATACGCGCAGCGTGCGCAATATGCCGGCAATGGCCAGTCCGTTGAAATTGTAGCGTGCGACGATGTCCGGCAGCGTGTCGTCGCCGGGCAATACCCGGCTCCCGTCCGGCGCCGTCACCGTCGTCTCCGGCTGTTCGACCGCGATCTGCAGCCCGCCATTGGTGTAGCGCACCAGCGGCTGGCGGACGAAGACCGTGCCCGGCGTCGTCCCGATGAAATCGAGCGTGTCCGGCAGCGCGCCGACATTCTGGAAGGTGGACCAGGCCTGGCCCAGGAGCCAGTTGTCGTAGCTGATATAGGCCTGGCGTACGCGCGGGGCATAGCTGTTGGAAATGCGCTCGTCGCCGCCGCCGGTAACCTGGAAATCGAGTTCGATATGCGAGGACAGCGTATGATCGTCGCCGACTTCGGTGACGGTGTCGAAGAAGAAGCGCGTCTGGCGCACGTTGAAATCCGTGTCGAAGCCGGAAGCCGGGCCGCCGACGGGGATCGCCGCCGGAATGAGGAAATCGCGCAGGATGCTGCCGCCCGGAATCTGGCCGCCGCTCGTGCGCTGCGTCACCGCGTCGAGCTTCACATAGCCGCCGAACGATACGCGTGTACCGCCGACGCTAAAGCCGAGGCCGCTTTCCTCTTCGGCTTCGGCCATCTGCTCTTCGACCGCCTCGGTGCGCGCGGCGACGGCGCGGGCTTCGGTGATCGCGCGCTGCGTTTCGGTCGCGATCGCGGCATCCTGCTCGGTGATGCGCCCGTCCTGGCGATCGATCCGTTCGATCAACCCCTCGACCAGCGCTTCGAGCCGGTCCAGCCGTTCATCGACACTGCGGTCCTGCGCCAAGGCCGGCATCGCCGTCATCGCCGTGGCGGCGAGCAGGCTGGCCCGGACCAGGGCTCTCATCGCTTTTTGCATCACTCTGTCCTCTCCAAGACGTCGCTGTCGGGAGAGGATGGCGCGCGAGATGGGCTCGGCGAAATTGGCAATAGGTCTTACGACCAATGTCGATATCCGGTCCGCCACCGTTTTCCGCTACGGTTCCCAATATATTGCGCCGCGTTTCCGATCCGGAACTGGCGCCGATCACGGAGAGAGGCGGGACATGGATATGCAGACGATCGAACCCAAGGAAGCGGAAACCCAGTCAGCGGTCGTTGCTGCGCCAGACGATCCGGATACGCGCTGCACGCTGGCCGACTATAAGGCGCTCTACGCGAGCAGCATTAGCGATCCCGACAGTTTCTGGGCCGGCCAGGCCGAGCGGCTAGATTGGTTCACGCCGCCGACAAAGGTCGCCGACTGGTCGTTCGACCCGGTTTCCATAAAATGGTTCGAAGATGGCGTGCTCAACATCTGTCACAACGCGGTCGACCGGCATGTCGAGGCGGGGCGGGGCGCGGATACGGCGCTGATCTGGGAGCCCGACGATCCGGCCACCGACACGCGCACGCTCAGCTATGCCGAGCTGCAGACCGAAGTCGTGCGGATGGCGAATGCGCTCAAGGAGCTTGGCGTCGAGAAAGGCGACCGGGTGACGCTTTATTTGCCGATGATCCTCGAAGGCGCGGTCGCCATGCTCGCCTGCGCCCGGATCGGGGCGGTCCATTCAGTGGTATTCGGCGGTTTCTCGCCCGAAGCGCTAGCGGGGCGGATCGAGGATTGCGAGAGCAGGTTCGTCGTCACCGCCGATGCCGGGAAGCGGGGCAGCAAGACCGTACCGCTCAAGGCCAATGTCGATGCCGCGCTCGACCATGCCGGCGTCGATGTCGATGCGGTGCTCGTCGTCCGGCATACGGGCGACGATGTCACGATGACCGCGGGCCGGGATCATTGGTATCATGAGGTTGCCGAAGGCCTGGCCGATAGCTGCCCGTGCGAACCGATGGCGGCCGAAGACCCGCTCTTCATCCTCTACACATCGGGTTCCACGGGCAAGCCGAAAGGCGTGGTGCATACCACCGGCGGCTACGCCGTCTGGACGGAAACGACCTTCCGCTACGTGTTCGATTATCGCCCCGGCGAAATCTACTGGTGCACGGCGGATATCGGCTGGGTCACCGGGCACAGCTATATCGTCTACGGCCCGCTGCAGAACGGCGCGACGAGCCTGATGTTCGAGGGCGTGCCCAACTATCCCGACCATGGCCGGTTCTGGGCCGTGGTCGCCAAGCACAAGGTCAACATCTTCTACACCGCGCCGACCGCGATCCGGGCGCTGATGCGTGAAGGCGAGGGCCCGGTAAAGGCGCATGACCGCTCGTCGTTGCGGCTGCTGGGTTCGGTCGGCGAACCGATCAATCCGGAGGCATGGCGCTGGTATCACGAGACGGTCGGCGATGGCGAACGGCCGATCATGGATACCTGGTGGCAGACCGAGACCGGCGGGATCATGATCACGACGCTGCCGGGCGCGCACGCCATGAAACCGGGCAGCGCGGGCCTGCCTTTCTTCGGGATCCAGCCGCAGCTCGTCGACAATGACGGCAATCCGCTGGAAGGTGCGACCGAGGGCAATCTCTGCATCACCGCGAGCTGGCCGGGCCAGGCGCGCAGCGTCTATGGCGATCATGACCGGTTCGAGCAGACCTATTTCTCGACCTATCGCGGCAAATATTTCACCGGCGACGGCTGCCGCCGGGACGAGGACGGCTATTACTGGATCACCGGCCGGGTCGACGATGTGATCAACGTGTCGGGCCACCGGATGGGCACGGCCGAGGTCGAAAGCGCGCTCGTGCTCCACGACAAGGTCGCCGAGGCGGCGGTCGTCGGTTATCCGCACGATATCAAGGGGCAGGGCATCTATTGCTATGTCACGCTGAACAGCGGAGAAGAACCCAGCGACGAGCTGGCCGCCGAACTCAGGCGCCATGTGCGCAGCGAGATCGGCCCGATCGCGACTCCGGATTGCCTGCAGTTCACGCCCGGCCTGCCCAAGACCCGCTCGGGCAAGATCATGCGGCGCATTCTCAGGAAGATCGCGGAGAATGATTTCGGGTCGCTCGGCGATACGTCCACGCTGGCCGATCCGGACCTGGTGGACGGATTGATCGAAGGACGCCAAAATCGATAACATGTCCGCGCCGGTAATCATCGCCGATGACCATCCGCTGTTCCGCAGCGCGTTGCGGCAGGCTGTCGAAAGCGCGTTGCCGGATGCAGACGTTGTCGAGGTGGCGACGGTTGCCGCCGCGCGCGAGGCCGCCGGCGAGGCCAATGCCCAATTGCTGCTGCTCGATATCCATATGGATGACAGCCAGGGCCTGTCCGCGCTGCTCGATTTTCGCCAGGATTTCCCGGCCATGCCGGTCGCGATCGTCTCGGCGAGCGAGAGCCCGGCGGTCTGGCAGGCCGCGAAGCGGCTTGGCGCATCGGGATTCATCCCGAAATCGGCCGATCTTGCCGCGATGAAGACCGCGCTCGCGGCGATCGGCGCGGGCGATATCTCGTTCCCGGAAGGCAATGGCGCGGCGGAGGAAGACTTGGCGGTCTATGACAAGCTCGCCAGCCTGACGCCGGCCCAGCGGCGCATCCTCGGCTATCTCAATCAGGGGCTGCTCAACAAGCAGATCGCCTATGAGATGGACATTACCGAGGCGACCGTGAAGGCGCATCTGACCGCGCTTTTCCGCAAGCTCGACGTCGTGAACCGCACCCAGGCCGTGCTGATCGCCGGAAAGCTCGACATCGACGAGGCGGCCACCGAACTCGGCCGCTAGGCGGGTATCCTGTCCGCGACTAATCGGCTGAGCAGCGCCCGCAGCACGCCAGCAGGCACCGGCTTCAGCAACCGTTCGGCACCCATTGCCTGCGCTGCCGTCTCGGTCGTCGCACCGTCTTCGGCGGTTAGCAATATAACCGGCGGGCGGGCGCCCCACCGTGTGCATAGCGTCTCGTAGAGATTGTCTCCGGTCAGTCCGTGATCGAGCCGATAATCGATCACGACGATATCGGGCCGCGGTTTGTCCAGCGCGTCCAATTCACCCGCGGCGATCTCGCAGGTCATGTTCCACCGCTCGAACAGTGCGGCCATCGCGTCGCGTGCCGCCGGGTCGTTGTCGATGCACAGGATATGCGCATCGGTGAGCGCGCCGGGCAGCTCTGCCATCGACATCGGCTCGAGCGGTGCATCCGCCTCGGCGAACCGCGCGGGAATCTCGAGACTGAAGCAACTGCCGCGGCCATGGATGGACTGGACCGTGATATCGACGTCGAGCAGATCGGCGATGCGGCGAACGATGGCGAGGCCCAAGCCCAGTCCGTTTACGCCGCGCTCTCCGGCGAACCGCGAAAACTCGTCGAAAATCCGGCCCTGCTCGTCGTCCGGAATGCCGATGCCCGTGTCGGCAACCGTGATCGCAATCCCCGGGCCGCGCCGGCGACATCCGATCAGCACCCCGCCACTATCGGTATAGCGCACGGCATTCGCGGTGAGATTCTGGAAGATGCTCAGCAGCAGGCCGCGATCGGTTTCGATCCAGGCGCTCGACCGTACGGCGCGGAACCGCAGGCCCTTCGCCTCGGCCCGCGCGGCGAATTCCGACTCAATCTCCTCGATCAGGTCGTTGATCGGAAAGCGCGTGGGGCGCGGCTCAAGGCCGCCGCCATCGAGCTTCGAGATATCGAGAAGTGCGCGCAACAGCTGGTCGGCGGATCCGATCGACCGGTCAATCCGTTCAAGCAGTTCGCGCGCCTTGCTTGGCTCCATGCGCCCTTCGCTGCCAATTTCTTCGGCCAGTGCCGAGCTGAACAGGCGCGCTGCGTTCATCGGTTGGACGAGATCATGGCTGGCTGCGGCGAGGAAGCGCGTCTTTGATCGTGTCGCACGTTCGAGTGCCTCGTTCGCGGCCACGAGCTGCTGCGTGCGCTCGGCGATCTTCGCTTCCAGTGCCAGTTCGGCAAGGCGGTCGGCGGTGATATCGGTATAGCTCGTCACATAGCCGCCGCCGGGCGCGGGGCGGCCCTGGATGCGCAGATAACGGCCGTCGGGCTGTTCACTTTCGGCGCTGTGCGGCCGGCCGGCGCGCAGATGGGCAATCCGCCGCTCGACCTGGCGTTCGCACTCCGGGCCTTCGAGACCGGCCTTGCGCAGATTGAAACGGATGAGGTCGGCGATCGGCCGCCCGGTCGTCACGAGCTCCTCGGGATAACCGAACATCTCGACATAGCGGCTGTTCCACGCGGTCAGGCGCAAATCACGATCGACGAGCGAGACGCCCTGGTCGATATTCTCGATCGCGATTTCGAGTGTGTCGGCGCTGAACTGCAGCCGTTGCGACGTCTCCCCGAACATCGCGACGACATCTTCGAGCGCCAGCGGATCGCCTTCCAGCGTGGAAACAACCAGCGCCCGCGCCGAGGACGCGCCCAATATCCCCGATATCTGTCTTTCGACGAGGGCGGCGAGATCGGCATCGGCCGGATCGGAATCGGCATAGGGCCGGGCGCTGCTCACGCGCAGCGCGTCGATGGCCGCGCGGCTGCGCTCGGGTCCGGCGATCTCGGCGAGCAGCAGCCGGAGATCGGCGACGCGCGCCTTGGTGGAGAGGCTGGCGGCCGCGGCGGGCGCGGGCTTGGGCGATGCGAAGGCGGCGGCCTGGGTGCGGTCGATAAGATTCGTCTGGCCGAGCAGAGAGGCGAGCAGCAGCAGCGCGATATTGGCGCCGAGGCTGATCGCGACACCGGAAACGAGTATGTCCTCGCCGATCATCAGCGGCGGCGGGGCATCGAGATAGGCGGGAATGAACAGCAGCAGCAGCCAGGCGGTGAACCCGGCGACCAGCCCGGCGATCATCCCGACGCGGTTCGCACCGCGCCAATAGAGACCGGCGACCAGCCCGGGCGCGAATTGCGCGGCCGCAGCAAAGGAAATCACGCCCAGCCCGGCCAGCAACGTCGTCTCGTCGATCGAGCGATAATAGAAATAGGCCAGTGCCAGCAGGGCGGCGATCGTTGCGCGCCGGATCCTGAGCAGCGCGGGCCCGATCGGCATGTCGCGCCGGCCCTGCCGCATGCGGCCACGATAGACGAGCGGCACGATGATATCGTTAGTGATCATGCCCGAGAGCGCGATCGTCGCGACGATAATCATGCCGGTCGCGGCGGAAAAGCCACCGATAAAGGCGAAGATGGCGAGCCATTCCGCGTCGAACTGCAGCGGGAGCGCGAGCACCGTCATGTCCGGGCTTACGCTGCCCGCCGGGAACAGCGCGACGCCCGCCATGGCGATCGGGAATACCGCGAGCGAGGTCAGCACCAGATAGGCCGGGAAGACCCAGCGCATCGCGCGGTCCGGCCGGTCGGTCTGCGCCTCGACGACCGTCATGTGGAACTGGCGCGGCAGGCACAGCGCGGCGCAGGCCGCAATCAGCACGAGTATCGCAAAACGTATGTCGATCTGTTCGAGGCCGAAGATCGGCGCGGGAGCCGCTTCGCCGACCGCAGCCGGTTCCGCCATCAGCAATATCGCGGCGAAAACCGCGACCGCGCACAGCGCGAGCAGTTTGATCGCCGCCTCGAGCGCGATCACGAGCACCATGCCGCGATTATGCTGCGTGAGGTCGATCCGGCTCGTCCCGAACAGAACGGCGAAGAGCGCCATGGCGACGGAAACGGCGAGCACGACATCGTCCGGGCGGAAGGTCGCGACGATATCGGGCGAGAGGGTGAGCAACGTCTCACCGACCGATTTGAGCTGCAGGGCGATATAGGGCAGGGCGCCGATCGTCGCGATGATCGTGACGAGCGCCGCGATCGACGCGCTCTTGCCGTAGCGCGCGGAGAGAAAGTCCGCGATCGAGGTGCTGTGCTGGGCCTTGCCGATCCTGAGCACGCGGCGGACGATCGGATAGCCGATGGTGAACAGCAGGATCGGGCCCAGATAAATGGGCAGGAACTGCCAGCCGGTCGCGATCGCGGATCCGACTGCGCCGTAGAAGGTCCAGCTTGTACAATAGACGGCGAGCGAGAGTCCGTAGACCCAGCCCATTCGCCGGTCGGCGAGGCGCACCTTTCCGAGATCGCCGGCATGGGCCAGCAGGAACAGCCCGGCGCAATATAATATGGCGGTCGCGAGCGCGATCCAGATCGCCATGGGTCATCCTCTCCGTCCGCCGGCTCGTTGGCCGGGGGATCGATCACAACCTTATCGCCAACGCCCCGAAATCCCAAGAAAAAGGGGCGGCCCCTTCCGGCCACCCCTTTCCGCCCCGACGCGGGGGAGGTTTGAACCTGGGGAGGTTCAGTGCGTCGAGGCCGCTCCCGCGCCTCTGGGCACTCTGATCGAGTCGATCAGGCGCCGGACCTCGATCGGCGGGCTCGCCGTCATCCGCGAGACGATCAGCGCCACCGCGAAGTTGAGCAGCATGCCGATCACCCCGATGCCCTCCGGCGAGATGCCGAGGAACCAGTTGGCCGCGACATTCGCATCCGGATTCCAGAGTTTGAAATAGGCGATGTAGAGGAAGGTGAAGGCGAGGCCCGTGACCATGCCCGCGATCGCCCCCTCCTTGTTCATGCGCTTGGAAAAGATGCCCATGAAGATCGCCGGGAACAGCGAGGCCGCGGCGAGGCCGAAGGCGAAGGCGACCACCTGCGCTACCCATCCGGGCGGATAGATGCCCAGATAGCCGGCGACGAAGATCGCAGCCGTCGCCGCGATCCGGGCCGCCATCAGCTCGCCCCGCTCGCTGATGTTCGGCTTGAACGTCCGCTTGAGCAGGTCGTGACTGATCGAGGCGGAGATTACGAGCAACAGCCCGGCCGCGGTAGAGAGCGCGGCCGCGAGCCCGCCGGCGGCGACCAGCGCGATCACCCAGCCCGGCAGGTTCGCGATCTCCGGATTGGCGAGCACCATGATGTCGCGGTCGACATAGACCTCGTTCGCGCTGTCCGCATTGGGTGCGTTGTCGACGAGCCGTTCGCCCGAAGGCCCGGTTTCGCCAGTGAAGTTCGGCGATCCGGCAAAGGCGTCGCCCGCGCGATACTGCATCACGCCATCGCCATTCTTGTCGGAAAAGGCGATGAGGTCGTTCGCCTCCCAATTGGTGAACCATTCGGGGGCATCCGCATAGCTCTGCTCGTTGACCGTATCGACGAAGTTGATCCGGGCGAACGCGCCGACTGCCGGAGCCGTCGTGTAAAGCAGCGCGATGAAGACCAGCGCCCAGCCCGCCGATTTGCGGGCGTCCGAGGCCTTGGGCACGGTAAAGAAGCGCACGATGACGTGCGGCAGCCCCGCCGTCCCGATCATCAGCGCGGCGGTGATACAGAAGACGTCGATCATCGATTTCGACCCCTCGGTATAGGGCCCGAAGCCGAGATCCTGCAGCACCAGGTCCAATCGTTCGAGCACGTACATGCCCGATCCGTCGTTGACCGTGGACCCCAAGCCCAGTTGCGGGATCGGGTTGCCGGTCACGAGGAAGCTGATGAAGAAGGCGGGCACCATATAGGCGAAGATCAGCACGCAATATTGCGCGACCTGCGTGTAGGTAATGCCCTTCATCCCGCCGAGCACGGCGTAGACGAAGACTATACCCATGCCGATGATGACGCCGAGATCGATCGGCACGTCGAGGAAGCGCGAAAACACGATTCCGACGCCGCGCATCTGCCCGGCGATATAGGTGAAGCTGATAAAGATCAGGCAGATCACTGCGACGACGCGCGCCGCGCTCGAATAATAGCGCGTGCCGATGAAGTCGGGCACCGTGAACTGGCCGAATTTTCGCAGATAGGGTGCGAGCAGCAGGGCGAGCATCACATAGCCGCCCGTCCAGCCCATGAGATAGACCGAGCCGTCATAGCCGAGAAAGGCGATGAGCCCGGCCATCGAGATGAAGCTGGCGGCCGACATCCAGTCGGCGGCCGTCGCCATGCCGTTGACGACCGGGTTCACCCCGCCGCCTGCGACGTAAAATTCCTTGGTGGATCCTGCCCGCGACCAGATCGCGATGCCGATATACAGGGCAAAGCTGATGCCGACGAACAGGTAGATCAGGGTTTGCGTTTCCATCGTCCTGTCTCCCTAGTCGTCGAGATCGAAGGTGCGTTCGATCTGCTTCATGCGGATCGTGTAGAAGAAGATCAGCACGATGAAGACGTAGATCGAGCCCTGCTGGGCGAACCAGAAACCGAGCGGATAACCGCCGAGCGAAAACTGATCGAGGAACGGGCGGAACAGGATTCCCGCCCCGAACGAGACGATGAACCAGATGCTCATTAGCGTGACGAGCAGCCGGATATTGGCCTTCCAATAGGCCTGTTCAGTATCGCTCGTGACGTGATCGTCTTCGCCGGAATTCTGACTGGTATCGTCGGACATGGTCCACCCCTCCTCTAATGCGTGAACCCGGGCGACGCGGCCCGGATTCTATTCTCATCGTCAAAGGCTAGTGGAAAGCGCGCGTATTAACAGCGCGACTTTGGTCTAATGGGGGGTCTAATGGGGATTGTTCGGCGCCTAGCGCGCCAGGAGATCGCCGAGCCGGATCGGGGCATCGCCACGTTTCGCGCGCTGGGCCAGGAACAGCTCGGCACAGGCGAGCGCGTCGGTTAGCCCGTCATGCGCGCGATAGGCGGGGAGGCCGTGCCGTGCGCGCAGCTTGCCAAGGCGAAGCCCGTCCGCCGCGCGGGTCGCTGGATACCAGCGCTGTTCGAGCTGCATCGTGCAGATGAAGGGCGCGACAAAGGGCGCACCGAAACAGCGGCGGCAGGCGGCATCGAGAAAGCCGCGTTCGATCTCGGCGAAATGCGCGACCAGCGGGACACCCGCCAGCGCGGGGAGCAGCGCTTCGAGCGCTTCGGCTTCGGCCAGCCCGTCGGCGGCCGCATCGTCGGTGATATGATGGATCACGACGCTTTGCGCGCTGAGCCGCTGTTCGGGCCGCAGGCGCAATCGCCCGGCCGTCGCGGCGCGGATCGTGCCGGAGGTCAAGCCGACCCAGCCGGCCTCCAGTATCGCGTCCTTCTCGGCATCGAGCCCGTCTGTTTCGAGATCGATTGCGATCATGTCCACCGCATCCGCATCGGCCGCGAAATCCGGCACGCCGACGGCATAAAAACTTTCGAGCGGCGTCCCTTTGGCGGCGGCGGCCGCACGGGCGCGCTGGCGTTCGAACCGGCCGCGCCTGCCGAATATCATGTAATGCCGCCAGCATAGGCGCGGCCGACCGCGTCGAGCTGTTCGCGGATCACCTTGAACGCGTCCTTCAGATGCTCGCGCTCGAAACGCGACAGGCTGGCCGGGGCGAGCTTGTTCGTCGGCGGATCGCCGGCACGGATCTGGTCGGCCTGGTGGCGGAAGCGCACGCCGCGCACGAAATCGAAACAGTCGGCAAGATCGGCCGCCGCCTCTTCGCCGATCACGCCTTCGCTGGCACACGCGGCGAGCCGCGCTTTCGTATTCGCCGCCGCGATTCCGCCCGCCAGCGCGTAGACACGCGCGATATCGACGATCGGTGCGATGGCCTGCAGCTTGAGGTCGAGCACATCGCCTTCGCGTTCGTCATGGTCGAGCAGGAAGGTCCGGAAAAAGCCGAGCGGCACGCGGTTCTTCGCCGCCGCCCGGGCGACGAAGGAGAGGAATATCCCGTTATCGCGCGCCTTTGCGTAAATGTCGTCGCGCAACGCATCGACCAGATCGGTCTCGCCGGCGATACCGCGCAGGTCGAAGAAGATCGTCGCGTTGAGGATCGCATCGGGATCGGGCGTGCTGATCCAGCGATCATAATCGGCCATCCAGTCGGCCGCGCCTTTTCGATAGCGCGTGTTGGTCGCCATGATATCGCCGGGGCAATAGACATAGCCCGCGGCATTGAGCCCATCACTCAGCCGCGCCGCGAGCTCGGAAAAATAGTCGTCATGCGCGTCCGGGTCGTAGCCATCGCCGAAGACGAACCCATTGTCCTGGTCGGAGCCGAGCGCCTGTTCCTGCCGCGCGAGAGAGCCGAATATCGCCAGTGCAAAGGGCGCGGGCGGCGTGCCGAGCGCGTCCTCCGCCAGCGTCAGGAGACGCTGATGCGCCGCTTCGCCGATCGAGGAGACGAAGCGCGAGACATGTTCGGCATCGACGCCGGAATCGACGAGATGGATCAGCGCCTGGGGCAACCGGTCGGTCGCCTCGGCCACCGCTTCAGCATCCGCGGCGGCGCGCACCCGCGACACGACATGCACGGCGCTCGTGCCGAACCGGTTCAGCAGGTCGCTGGCGCCCAGCACGCCGATCAGCGCATCGTCCGGGTCGGTGACGGGCAGATGATGGATATTGCGTTCGCTCATGGTCAGCATCGCGGACAGCATGTCCGTATCGGCGCCGACCGTGATCGGGTCGGCCGTCATGATCGTTTCGACCGGCGCATCGGCCGAACGGCCCGCGCCCAGCACGCGCCGCCGCAGATCCTTGTCCGTCACGATGCCGACGAGGCGGCCGTCGGCGATGAGCGGCAGTGTCGATACATCGGCGTCCGTCATCAGCCGCGCCGCATCGCGGATCGGCGTTTCCGGATGAGCCGAAATCACGTCGCGGCGGCGCAGCAGCGCACCGACCTCGACCTGCGCCGGGCCGGAACCCGCGCCTTCACGCATCGTCTCGAGCCGGCTGACGGCCTTTCTGAGCCGGGCATTTTCGTCCGCGATGAAGAAGGCGCGGAAGGCTTCGCTTTTCTCGTTCAACGCGCGGAAATTCTTGGCCGGCAGCCGGTAGAGCAACGTATCCTCGCGCGCGACGACGGCATTGCGTGCGATCCCGTCGCGCAAGAGCGATGGATAGCCGAAACACTGCCCCTCGCCGAGCCGCGCGCTCAGTTCGGTGCCGCCGAGCCGGAGTTCGACCGCGCCGGAACGGATGATACCGAGATGCGCGTTGGTTTCGCCTGCTTCGATCACGCTCGAACCGCGCGGAAAATAGCGGATCTCGATCGCGCGGCTCAGCGCCTCGCGCAGTGGATCGGGCAAGCTCGCAAACGGCTCGTGCCGCGCGAGAAAAGACGCGATTTCGGCTATTTCCATCTTCCGATTCCCGGGCCTTGGTCAGTGTTGCGCTTGGCCGAGGCTATCATAATGTGACGCGTGATTTCAGTCGCCAAAAGTCGAATGATTATCGGAAGAAAGCGAGGGCAGCACCTGTCAGGCCCGGCTCCGCCTTGCGCAAAAAACTGATTGGCGTGTCGGCCATCTGGCTTGCGAAGCGCCCTTTCTCGCGAAATCGCTCCATGAAATCGGATTGCGGCAGTTGCTCGAGGAGGCGCTCGGTGAGCCCGCCGACGAGCACGACATGGTGCGATCCATGCGCGAGCGCGATATCGCCGGCAAAGCTGCCATAGGCGGCCAGGAAGCGGGCGAGCGCAGCGCCGGCCGTGCCGTGACCATCGAGCGCAGCTTGCCAGAGCGCCGCATCGGAAGACTGCTTGCCGGAATCGTCCGATAGCGCTGCCATGTGCGCCGCGAGGCCGGGGCCGGCGACGACGCGCTCGGCCGAGACCCGCCCGAACTGTGCGCGCAATCGTGCGGTCAGTCCGTCTTCGAACGCGTCTTGCGGCGCGAACCCGATATGGCCGGCCTCGGTCGGGACGACGCGATAGCTTTCGCCATTGCGGATAAGCAGCGCGACGCCGAGACCCGTGCCCGGCCCCAATATCGAGACCACGTCTTGCGGACCGATCTCCGCGCTCCCCGCCAGGCTGACAAGATCATCCGGTTCCGCATTCGCAACCGTGTGGGCCACGGCCTCGAAATCGTTGACGAACAGGCAGGATTGCAGGCCGAAAGCACGTTCGATGGCCGCCCGATCGAATATCCAGCAATTATTGGTCAGCTTGACGACATCCTCGGCCGGCCCGCAGGCGAGCGCGAGGGCGGCATCGGTCGGGCGTGCCGGCGCGACGGACTGCAGATAGGCGCGGCATGCCGTTTCGAAATCGGGATAATCGTCCACGGCGAGCGTTTTCGCGGCGTCGAGCTCGACGGTCCGTTCGGATCGCCGCGCCATCGCAAATCGCGCCCGCGTGCCGCCGATATCCGCAACCAACAGCCTCATCGCTCACCCTTTCAGCGCGGCGATGAACCGGTCGCGCCACCAAGAAACGTCTTCCTGGCGGAGATTGTCGATCATGCCCTGCCAGCGGCCGACGCGCTCGTCGAGCGGCATGTCGAGCGCTTCGCGGATCGCCTCGGTCATGCTTTCATGGCTGTGGGGATTGACGCTCAGGGCACCGTCGAGTTGGTCGGCGGCACCCGCGAATTGCGAGAGCACGAGCACGCCGGGATCTTCGCCATCCTGTGCCGCGACATATTCCTTCGCGACGAGGTTCATCCCGTCGCGCAGCGGCGTGACTAGCCCGACATGGGCCGCGCGGTAGAAGCCGAACAGTTCGCGGCGCGGATAGCCCTGGTTGACGTAGCGGATCGGCACGAGATCGACTTCCGAGCGCGCGCCGTTGATCCGCCCCGCCATGCTTTCGAGCTCGGCGCGGATCTCCTGATACGATCCGACATCCTGCCGCGAGGGCGGCGCAATCTGGATGAACAGCGTTTTCGCCGTGCGCTCGGGATGGAGATCGAAAAAGCGGCCGATGGCGTCGAACCGTTCTGGCAGGCCTTTCGAATAGTCGAGCCGGTCGACGCCGATGATGACCTTGCGGCCGCGGCTGCTCGACAGGATGCGCTGCTCGGCCTGGCGCGCGTCGCCGGACCCTTCGAACGCCGTGAATTCCTCGAAATCGACGCCGATCGGGAAGGCGTCGGCGCGAACGCTGCGCCCCTCGAAATGGATGGTCCGGCCATCGACCTCGGCACCGAGTTCCTTCTCGCAATAATAGAGAAAACTGTCGAGCGACTGGACGGTCTGGAAACCGATAACATCGTAGGACAGCATCGTGCGCACGAGCCGCGCATGATAGGGCAGCGAGACGAACAGGCTGGTCGGCGGCCAGGGAATATGGAGGAAAAAGCCGATCCGGTTCTTCGCGCCGAGCGACCGCAAGCGTTCGCCGAGCGGCATCAGATGATAATCGTGCACCCAGATAAGGTCTTCGGGCTCGACGAGCGGAATCAGGTTTTGCGCGAAACGGTCGTTGACCCGCTCATAGCCCTTGCCGAAATCGCGCTCGAACTCGGTAAGATCGATGCGGAAGTGGAAGAGCGGCCAAAGCGTCCGGTTGGCATAGCCGTTATAATATTCCTCGACATCCTGCGGCTCGAGATCGATCGTCGCCGTGGTCACGCCGTCATGGCGCTGGAAATCGATCTTGCCCTCGAAGGCCTCGGTTTCCTCGCCCGACCAGCCGAACCAGATCCCCCGGCTTTCGCGCAGCGCCGCGAGCAGCGCGACGGCGAGCCCGCCCTGCGCGCCGCCGGCGCTTTGCGCCTTGGGTACGGAAACGCGGTTCGAAACGACGACCAGCCGGCTCATATCACCTCATCTGGCTCCAGGGCACCGACAGCAGGCCGGCGCAATTGATTATGCCAACCAGCGAATAAGTCTGCGGAAAGTTTCCCCAGAGCTCGCCGGTCTCGAAATCCATATCCTCCGAAAGCAGTCCGGATTCGGTGCGCCGGGCGAGCATCTGTTCGAACAGGGTGCGTGCCTCCTCCTTCCGGCCGACGAGGAACAACGCTTCGATGAGCCAGAAAGTGCAGATGTTGAAGGCGGTTTCAGGCAGGCCGAAATCGTCCTCGCTGTCATAGCGCAGCATATGCTCGCCGCGCCGAAGCCGTTCCTCGATCGCCTCGAAGGTCGCGATGAAACGCGGATCGTCGGGCGACAGGAAGCGCATGTCGACAAGCTGCAACAGGCTGGCATCGACGTCATCGCGACCGAAGCTTGCGCCGAAGCGGCCGGACTCCGCGTGCCACGCCTCGGCTTCGATCGTCTCGCGGACCTTTTCGGCGCGGTCCGACCAGAACTTCGCCCGGTCGGCGAGCCCGACCATCGCCGCCGCCTTGGCGAGCCGGTCGCAGGCCGCCCAGCTCATCACCGCGCTATAGGTGTGGACCGCCGATCGCGTGCGAAATTCCCACAGGCCCGCATCGGGCTGGTCGTGCATCTTCCAGGCCAGTTCGCCGACCGATTCCAGCCGTTCGAAATCGGCCCGTTCGGACATGCGGAAGAGACGCTGGTCGCAGAAGGACTGGATCGTCGGCAGGATGATCTGGCCGTACACGTCGTGCTGGGTCTGCAGCGCCGCCGCATTGCCGATGCGGACCGGGCCCATGCCGCGATAGCCGGGCAGTTTCTCGGCCTCCGCCTCGGGCAGCTCGGATTCGCCCGAAACCGCGAATAGCGGCTGGATCGCGCCCTCCTGCATCTCGTCGACGATGTTGCGCAGATAGCTCAGATATTTTTCGAGCACGTCGAGCGCGCCCAGCCGGTTCAATGCCTGCACCGTGTAATAGGCGTCGCGGATCCAGCAATAGCGATAGTCCCAATTGCGCTCGCTATGCGGCGCTTCGGGAATCGACGTCGTCAGCGCCGCGACGATCGCGCCGGTTTCCTCATGCTGGCAGAGCTTCAGGGTGATCGCGGCGCGGATCACGGCATCCTGCCATTCGAACGGCGTTGCCAGGCTGCGCACCCAATAGCGCCAATAATCGATCGTGAGGTCGCACATGCGCGATACTTCGCGTCCGATATTGCCCACGAACGGCTCGTCCGGGCCGAGGAAGAAATGGTGCGCGCGCTCGACCCGGAAGGCGCGCTCCTCGAGGATATGCCCGACCGGCGCGTCGGTGCTGAGCCGCAGCGTGTGCGCGTCGCACAGATAGCGGGCATGGTTTGTGCCATTGGTCCGCGCGACATCGGGATCGCCCCAATTCTTCGTGGGCGCGAGGCGCATGCGCAGCCGCGGCGAACCGGCAAGCGGCCGGATGATGCGGCCATAGGCGACCGGGCGATACATCCGCCCCGAGCGTTCGAAACGCGGGCAGAAGCTGAGCATTTCGACCGAGCCGCCCCGGGCGTCGGTCAGCACGGTGGAGAGCACCGGCGTATTGCGCAGGTAGCGCGAGCGCACTTCGACCTGGTCGACGAGTTCGGCCGACCAGATCCCGCGCGGCGGATTGCCGTCCTCGGCCGTATCGAGCAGCGCGCAAAAGGCCGGATCGCCGTCGACGCGCGGCACGCAGCTCCAGACGATCGATCCGGCGGCATTGAGCAATGCGCTGACCTGGCAATTGCCGATCGGCCATAGCTGGAGATCGGCGGTCATCGCGGCGCTCCGGCAATCGCTGCGATGAGCGCATGGACATCGCGCGGTGCGGCCAGCCGGTGCGCCGCATTCTCGCTCTCGCGCTCGCCGACGATGATCGCAGTACCGCCCAGTTCGCGCGCCGCGCGAAACCCGTCCTCGTCGGTTACATCGTCGCCGATATAGAGCGGCACCGAGCCCGCAAACGCGTCCTCCCGCATGATCGCTTTCACCGCCATGCCCTTGTCATAGCCGGGCGGAACGAGCTCGACGACCATCTTGCCCTTCTTGACCGAAAGCCCGTGGCGCGCGGCGAACTCCTCTCCGAAAGCGGTAACCGTATCGGCCAGTTCCGGCGACTGGCGGTAATGGAGCGCTGCGCCGAAGCGCTTGCGCTCGATTTCGAGGCCAGGCTGGTCGCGCCGATAGCGTTCGAGTTCAGCGAGCAAGGCGGCAAGATCGAAATCCTCGGCCGCCAGCCGCTCCCCGCCGCCCGCAATCCGCATTTCCAATCCATGCGATCCGCACAGCGAGAGCGCGTGCGTATCGAGATAATGGTCGAGATCCGCGATCGTCCGGCCACTGATGACGAGCTGACGGCCATCCAGCCGCTGCGCGCTGCTTTCCAGAAGCGGGGCGAGACCGGCGGGTACGTCGATCGCATCGGGACGGGCGGCGAGCGGAACCAGCGTTCCGTCGAAATCGAGGAACAGGCTCAACGAACCGACGGGCGCGGGGAGGAGCGAAAGCGGGCCATTGCCTGTCATCGTGACAGCTGTGCCGCATAGCGGTTCCGCCAGCAAGGCGGCGCGGCGACGATTGTCGTTCCGATACCGGAGATTATGGGCAATCCTGACGCGCCGCTATTCGATCGGCCGCCGATCATCGAGCAGGTCGTCCTCGACCGTTTCCGCCCGTTCCTCGTCGACGAGCCGCTCGATATGCGTATCGGGCCGGGTATCCTGATCCTCCGTCTCCGGTTTCGGCGATTTTCGCGTCTCGCCCCGGTTTCGATCCGGTGCATCGGACAGCGCCTGCTTGATCGGAAGGGGTGCCATATCGTCGAAGCGCACACGATAGATGGGCTCGGGAAGCGCGAAACCCTTCTCTTCCAGTGCGGTCTTCGCCCCCTGGATCGCCCGGCTGCGGCCCTTGAGAAAATCCGTCTTCGTCTGATCGACCCAACCCTGGAAGGAGAGCACGATGTTCGAATCGCCCACCTCGCTTATGATGCCCGTGGCCTCGGGCGTCGACAGCACGAACGGCAAGGCGTTGATCGCCGCAAGGCCAACCGCGATGCCGTCCGCCGCATCGTCCTCGGCATCGATGCCGAGCGCGAAGTCGAAGCGCCGTTCCGGATTGCGCGTATAGTTGAGGATGACCGATTTGAAGACGACCGAATTGGGCACGCGCAGGTGATTGCCATCGAGGGTCATCAGGATGGTCGCGCGCGATGTCAGCCGCACGACACGCCCCTCATGCTCATCGACCACGATATGGTCGTTGGCGCGGAACGGCTGGCGCAGGCTCAGCATCAGGCTCGATACATAATTGTCGACCGTATCGCGGACGGCAAAGCCGATCGCGAGACCAATTACGCCCGCGCCGCCGAGCACCGCCCCCAGCAGCGCGGTCGCGCCCAATATCTGCAAGAGCGCGACGATAGCGAGCACGATCGCGATAAAGCGGATCGACGTCGCGATGAGCTCGGCCATGAAAGCGTTAGGCGCAACCCATTCCCATAGGCGCTTGCGTGCCGCGAGCCAGTAACCGAGCAATCCGATCACTATCGCGATACCGAACGCCACGGCGATCAACGGCAAGGCATGGGCAAGCCCGCGCAGATCCTCCTGAAGGGCCGTCACCGCCGGCGTGACATTCGTATCGACATCCAGATTGCGTTCGATGCCATTCTCGACCGTGACGACACCGGTTACCCGATTGGCGATCGCTTCGGCGCGGTCGATATCCTCGGCGGTCGGCACCGATCCGCCAAGCGCAACGACGCCGGCCGCCGACGAGACCGTCACGTCGGACAGTGCATCGATCTGGCCGAAAATGTCGGTAATCCGATCGGTGATCTCTGCATCGCTCGGTCCGTTATCGGCGGTCTCGATATTCTGCTCTGCGGGTTCGGCGCTCTCGGGCGATTCCTCGCCGAGCAAGTCGGGCACCATTGCCGGAGCGATTGCGGGAAATGACAGAGCGAGCCACAGAAGGGCGATAATTCGGAATTTCATCGTTCGAGCCTGCCATGATTTAGCGGCATTGATAAGCCGCACGCTGGATGCGGCGTCCCGAATATCGGTGTCTGAAGTTCCAAAGCGCGCAGCCAGGGCCTCAATTCTGTGTCACCGGAACGGGACGGTCCACGAAATTCACCCTAATCGAGGTCGCGCACGATCCGGAAGCCGATATGGCTGGCCGAGAAATCGCTTTCCTGCGGCTGGCGCGAGGCGGGCCGATAACGGCGGCAGTAATTTTCGGCGCACAGATGCGATCCGCCCTTGATCGTATGACGGCCCGGGCCGAACGGCGTATCGGTCCATTCCCAGACATTGCCGATCATATCGTACAGCCCGGCTTCGCTTTCCGGAAAGCAGCCGGCGGCGGCCGTCGTCAGGAAGCCGTCGGTGCCGGTATTCTGATAGGGGAATATGCCCTGCCAGACATTCGCAAGCGGCCGTCCGGCATCGTCGAAAGCGCCGGAGAAGGGGTTTTCGGGGTCGCGCAATCCCTGTGCGGCTGCATATTCCCATTCGACTTCGCTCGGCAATCGGCCACCGGCCCATTCCGCATAGGCGCGGGCATCGGCATGGCTGACATGGACGACCGGGTGACCGCCGCGGCCTTGAATCGTCGATCCCGCCCCCTCCGGCGTGCGCCAGGTCGCGTCTTCGGCCAGCCGCCAGTTGCTGTTTTCGAACAGCGCCGATCCGGCGCGCTCGGCATCGGTGACATAGCCGGTCGCATCGACGAATGCCGCGAACTGATCGTTGGTGACCTCGTGAATCTGGATCGCGAACCCCTCGACGGCGAGCTGCATCGGCACACCCTCTTCAGGATAGAGTGCATCCCGGCCCTTTTCGAAGGACCCGGCGGCGATCTCGACGAACGCACCCTGCTGCGCGTCGGCGAGACCGCAGGCGGTGTCGGCGACTTCCTGCGCCTCGAGCCCCTCATCGGCAGGATCGTCCGCGCAGCCGGCTATCAGAGAAAACATTGCGACGATGGCTGCAAATAGCGCTTTCATGATCGTATTCCTGCTCCTTGGCGGTCTGCGGCCAGCATGCTGGTTTTGCATGGCGACACAAGCCGGGGCGTTTCCGGCTGGCTTGCCGTCGGCTCGCCTATAGGTCCAGCTCGGCTGTCAGAAGCGCGGCATCGTCCGACGATCCGCCGACGGCAATCCGGTATCGGCCGCTTTCGTGCCGCCAGCCCTGCCGGTTTTCGTCCCAGTATCGCAATTGCGCCTTGTCCACGGTCAGCGCGATCGTCCGCGTCTCGCCCGGATCCAGTGCGACCCGGTCGAAAGCCATGAGCTGCTTGGCAGGCCGCTCGACGGTGACGCCCGGCGCTCCGACATAGAGCTGCACGATCTCCTCCGCCGGGGTTTCGCCGCTGTTCGTGACGCTGACCCAAGCGATGATCGCATCGTCCGTCTCGCGGAGCCGCAGGCCGCGATAGCCGAATTCGGCGTAGCTCAGTCCGTGACCGAACGGATATCGGGGCTTCGTGCCGTCCCGCTCGAACTTGGTATAGCCGTGCCACAGATCGTAGGTGATCGCCGTCGCGGTCCGGTCGAAAAAGGGATAGTCGGCCCCGTCGCGCGCCACGGTGAAGGGCAGCTTGCCCGATGGCGATACGTCGCCGAACAAGAGGCGCGCCAGCGCATGGCCGCCCTCCATGCCCGCATAGAATGTCTGCAGGATCGCGGCCGCGCCGCCCTGCCAGCCTTCGACCATTACCGCCGATCCCGCGACGATCACGACTATCACGGGCTTGCCGCTTTCCGCCGCGGCGTCGATCAGCGCGACCTGGTCGTCGGGGAGATTGAGGTTCGCGCGGTCGCCGCCGCGCGGCTGGTTGGGCCGATCGCGGCCGACCGCTTCGGCCGCTTCTGCGACCTGCTTCGACATGCCCGGCGGAACGAGATCGCCAGGTATGAACTCGCCCTCATCGTCCGCCGTGTAACCGACGACGACGACGACGGCATCGGCTTCGCTCGCCGCCCGTCGCGCCGCGTCCAGCTCGCTCTCGACGCCGGTCAGGATGGCGCTCTCGCCGAGATACTCGCGCAAGCCCTGAAGCGGCGTCACGACATAGGGTGCGCGCACCCGGCTCGAGCCGTGATCGCCGGTATTTTCGGTCGCCGCGAGCCTGCCGAGCACGGCGAGTTTGCCGGTCTTCTCTTTGTCGAGGGGCAGAACAGCATCGTTCTTGAGCAGCACGGCGCTCTTTTCCGCGGCCTCGCGGGCCAGCATGCGATGGCTTTCGCTCGCGACGAGCGTCTCGGTGTAGTCCGCGAGCGGGTCTTCGGCGGCCATGAAGCGATAGAGCGTCGTCAATATCCGGCGGCAGGCGCGGTCGATGACTTCAGGTTCGACATGACCGGCTTCGACGGCCGCGACGAGCTTTTCGCCATAGACCAGCGGTTCGGGATTTTCGATATCGAGCCCCGCGCTCGCGCCATAGGGTTTGTAGACGCCGAGCATCCAGTCGGAATGGACGAACCCTTCAAATCCCCAATCGCCGCGGAGTATGTCGGTGAGCAGGATGCGGTGCTGGCCGCAATATTCGCCATTGAGCTTGTTGTATGCGCTCATCACGCTCGCACAGCCGGCGTCGAGTACGCGCTTGAAATGCGGCAGATAGACTTCGCGCAAGGGCCGTTCGCCGATCGTGACGTCGATCTGGAAGCGCGTATTCTCGATCGAATTGAGCGCGAAATGCTTCACCGTCGCGATGACATTGTGGGTCTGGAGGCCGGTGGCGAGCGCGGCGCCCATTTCGCCGAGATGATGCGGGTCTTCGCCATAGGTTTCCTGCGCCCGGCCCCAGGCCGGATGGCGGAGCAGGTTGATGCAGACCGCGCCGGAAAGGTTGCAATCCTGCGCGCGAATTTCGATCCCCATCGCCTCGCCGATCCGGCGTTCCAAGTCGACGTCGAAACTCGCGCCGCGCGCCATCGAACAGGGAAAGGCGGTCGATTGGCCGCGCGCCACGCCACGGGGGCCGTCGGTGAACCAGAGGCACGGGACGCCCAGGCGCTCGATGCCGCCGCCCGCGCGATAGGGCCGCGCGCCCCACACGCCCTCATCCTCGGCGATCTGCTTGAGAAAGCCCTTGCCGGACATCATGCCGACCTTCTCCTCGAGCGTCGCCTCGGCGAGGATTGTGTCCACCGTCTCGGCGATCTCGGCGCCGGTCATGCCCTTGCGGGGCCCATAGTCAGTCAAGAGAATTTCCCTTCGCTTCGCGCTGATCGTTCGAGAATGAGTGGTTGGCTGGGCACAGCATAGCGGCCGTCGCGCAAGGCTTCGCCATGCTAATAGACTGCATAGGATTCGCGTCCGCAGACCTCGACCGGTCGTTCGAAGAAACTCGGCCAGCTCGGCTCGGGCAAGTCGCGCTCCCAAAGTGAGAGGCGGTCGTCCATTGCCCGGGTCCTGTCCGGAAAGGCCGATGAAAGGTCCGCGGTTTCTGCCGGGTCGTCCCCGAGATTGTAGAGACGGCCCATGGCGTTCGGTGCACGGACGAATTTCCAGTCGCCATCGCGCAGCGCGCTTACCGGCCGCTGCCGCCAGAACAGCGCACGCTCGCGCGCCGGCGCCATGTCGTCGCCGAGCGCCGCGACGAGATCGATCCCGTCAAGTGCGGCGGGACCGGGCGCGTCTGCCACGGCGGCCAGTGTCGGAAAAATGTCGAGCAAAGAGACGGGCTCATCGACGAAGCCGCGTCTGTCGATCCCATTGGGCCAGGACATCAGGAACGGTACCCGGATGCCGCCTTCGAGATGTGTGAACTTTCCGGCATTGATAGGCGCCGAACAATCGCACACGCCGAAGCGCGACGGACAGCCATTGTCCGAGGTGAAGATCACGATCGTGTTCTCGCGGAGCCCTCGGGCTTCGAGTGCGTCGAGAACGTCCCCGATGCCTTCGTCCATCGCCGCGATCATGGCCATATAGACGCGGCGATCATGATCGGGTTCGTCGGCGAACATGTCGTAGTAGCGTTGCGGCACCTGGAAGGGCCGATGCGGCGCATGATGCGCGAGATAGAGGAAAAACGGCTCTTCACCGCCCGTTTCGATGAAGCGCACGGCTTCGCGCGTCAGTTCGTGAGTCAGATAGCGGTTGTAATTGTCAACAAGCTGCCGATCGGCGCCGGTATAGACCGATGAGGCCGCGTCGCGCGGGGTCGTTTCCGGCGTCTCAGGGGGCCGCGCATTCACGATGCCCGGCGCTGCAGGATCGATATAGGTGATCGTACCGGACAGAAAGCCGAAAAACTCGTCGAATCCCCGGTTCGTCGGATATTGATGGTCCTGAACCCCCTGATGCCATTTGCCGACCAGTCCCGTGCGATATCCGGCAGCGTCCAGCGTTTCGGCGATCGTCGTCTCGGATTGGGGCAAGCCGCGCGTGCCGTCTTGCGGAAACATGTTATATTCGAAACCGAAACTTTGAGGGTAGCGGCCCGTCATGAGTGCGGCACGGGAAGGTGCACAGGCCGGCGAGGTCACATAGCCGTTCGTAAACGCTACCCCGTCCGCCGCGATCCTGTCGATGTTCGGCGTTGGAACACGGTCCAGACCGTAGCTCGATACGTCGGACCAGCCGAGATCATCGGCGACGATCAGCACGATATTGGGGCGATCCGCACCCGGCGCTCCGGCCGCTGGAGCGTTAGGCGGCGCGGCCGAGCAGCCCCAGAGCAGGCTGAGAAGCGCGACCATCAAAAGCCTCATCTGCCTGCCCATATATCGAACCGCCGCCGCGTCAGAACCGGAACCGCACCGAGCCGCCGAAATAGCGGTCCGCGTCCCTGGGCCGGAACTGTTGCAGGTTGACCGCGCCGGTAAGCAGCGGGTCCTGGAATATCAGCGCCGCATAGTTGGTATCGAACAGATTCCGCACGAACAGGCTCACCGTAAAATCGTCGTCGATATCACCGATGCCGATGGTAGCATCGACAATAGCATAGCCGTCCTGGATCGTGTTGGGATTCTGGTCGAGTCCGAACTGGACTTCGCTCTGAAAGCGCATCGACGCCTGCACAAACGCCTCGAGCGAATTGCTGATCGGCGCTTCGTAGCGACCGTTCAGCAGCACCCGATATTCGGGTGCGAATGGCAGGCGGGCACCCGACAGGTCCTTCACCCCGCCGACGCAATTCGGATCGAGGACGTTGGGAACGAAGCATTGTCCGTTCGGGAAGCTGCGGATACTGGCATCGGTATAGGTGAACCCGGCATCGAAGGTCAGTCGGTCGGACGGCCTGGCCGAAATCTCGAACTCGACACCCTGGGTGCGCACTTCACCGACATTGGACAGCACGAAGCTGGCCGATTGCAGGTCGAAGGACTGGGCCTGGAAATCCTGATAGTCGGCAAGGAAAGCCGATACGTTGACGGTCAGCGCGCCGTCCAGCCATTGCGAGCGCAGGCCTATCTCGAACGCGTCGGAAGATTCCGGATTGACCACCGGGAATACGTTCCGGTTGCCGGGAATGAAGTCGGGATCGAACGCGACATCGGCGGTCGGCCCCTTATATCCGCGCGCATAGCTCGCATAGACGTTCACATCCGGCGAGAACTCATACTGCACGACTGCACGACCGGTTACCGCCGTGTCCCGGAAGCTGCTGTTCTGGACGATCGGATCGAGATCACCATCGCCGTCATCGTCGACGAAGATGTTCGCCGGCGCGATCTGCGCATTGAGTACGGCATCGCCGGGGAATAGCGGTTCGAGCGGCCGGATGAGGCTGACATCGAGTTCCTCGCGCAACACGCGGATGCCGCCGATCACACGAAAATTGTCGGCGATATTCACGGTGACGTCGGCAAAGGCGGCATAATTCCGGTTGCCGACATCGCCTTCGAAGAAACCCGATTGCGAGAGCGGCAGGATCGGCGGAAAGCCGGGGGCTGGCGGGATCGATATCTGTGGGCAGGCTTCGGGTCCGAGCCCGGCCAGGCAGAGCTTTCTTTCAAAGCGCCGGTCGAGATTGAGGTCGAAGAAGAAGGCTCCGACGATATATTCGAACAGACCGCCCGACGGCGATGTCAGCCGGACTTCCTGCGTGAACTGCTCGAGCCGCGTGCGGCCGCGATTGATGTCGAAGCCCAATATTCCGGGCACACCGACCGATGGCGTGCCGTCGACATCGACATTGTTCTGGAAATCCCACTCGCGATAGCCGGTAACCGACGTGAGCGTATGGTCGCCGATGTTCAGGTTCGCCTCGCCCGAAAAGCCGATCGTTTCCGCGAAATTGGCCGGCACGGCATTGACGTTCACCTCGCGATTGGTCGGGCTTGGCGTGATATTGGGATTGGCCGTGAAGAAGGCCGGCGTGCTGATCTGGCGCGCCTGCCACTGGTTGAGGTCGATATTGCTGTCCCGATACTCACCGATCAGCAGCAGGTCGAAATCGGGCGTGAATTCGAATTCCAGCTTGCCGCGCAGGCCCCAATTTTCCGAACCGTTCACGTCGCTATCGTCGAACTGATTGCGAATATGGCCACCGATATGGGAGTAGTACCCGGTCAGCCGCGCGCCGATGCCGTCGGCGAGCGGTCCCGATACGGTGCCCCGCATTCGATATTCGTCCTGCTCGGCGATGAGCACGTCGCCCTCGAACTCGAACTCGTCGCTCGGCCGACGGGTGACGACGTTGACGACACCTGCCGACGCGTTCTTGCCGAAAAGCGTGCTCTGCGGACCGCGCAGCACCTCGACCCGTTCGATATCGATGAGGTCGGTGAAGGCCTGGCCCTGGCGCGACAGGACAACACCGTCGACGACAAAGGAAACGCTGGGTTCGACTGCGGAACTGAACACCTGGGTGCCGATACCGCGAATCCGAACCGCGCTGTTGATGGTGTTCGTGCCGGTCCCGAAGGTCACGGAAGGGACGAGTTGTTCGATCTCCGAAAGCTCGTCCACCTGGCGGTTGGCCAGATCTTCGGCCGAGAAGGCGGACACCGAAATCGGCACGTCCTGCAATTGCTGTTCGCGCCGTTGCGCGGTGACGATGATCGGCGCGTTGCCGGTCGTGGCCGCCCCTCCCGATGCGGTCTGCGCCGTCGCCGGCGTGCTCAGAAGCGCTGCGGCGATGGCGCCCGGTGCGACACCAGATAGAATCCGTTTGCCTGTCATGATCCCCATTCCTCTCCCAAAGGTCAGACCGGTGCCGGCTTTTGCCGTTCGTTATCCGGTCGGATAACGAACTACTCGCTCACCAATTGGAAAGTCAACTGTCGGGTTCGGAATCGGTATCCTGAGGATCCGGCACGGGCAACCGGAACGGCGGGCGTTCGGGCACGTCGAACCGTTCGCGCGCGGCCATGAGACGGGCCTGCATCTCGGCCAGAATGTCCGGAAAACTATCGGCCAAGCTATAGCGTTCGGCCGGATCGCGGCTCAGGTCGAATAAGAGGAACCAGCCGAACTGGTCGAACGGTAGGTCGAAAGTGCGGTAATAATCCTGGACGACGAGCCGCCAGTTCCCGGCCCGGACCGCGGTCAGATAGGCATTGTTGAAAAAGTAGAGTGCCTCGTGCGGCGAATCGGCGCCGTCGGTCAGCACCGGCCAGATGTCGCGGCCGTCGATCGGCCGGTCGTCTGGCATGGCGGATCCCGTCAGGCCTGCGAATGTCGGCAGCAGATCGATCATCATCGCCGATGCGTCCGATACCGCGCCCGCCGGCAACTGCCCCGGCCACCAGGCGATGAAGGGTACGCGATATCCGGCATCCCAGCTGCCGCCTTTGCGGCCGCGATGGACCCCGGTGGAACCTTCGAACCACGGGCCGTTGTCGCTCGTGAAGATAACCAGCGTGTTGTCCGCCTGTCCCGAATTGCGCAGCGCGTCGAGAAGCCTCCCGGTGTGCCAGTCCAGTTCCTCGACGACATCGCCATAGAGTCCGGCCTCAGAGCGCCCGCGAAACTGTTCGGTCGCGTAGAGCGGAATATGCGGCATCGGATGGGCGAGATAGATGAAAAAGGGGCGCTCGTCCTCGGCTTCGACGATCGCGATCGCGCGGTCGGTGAAGCGCTGCGTCATCGTCGCCTGTTCGACCGGCTGCTCGACCGCCGTTTCGCCCTCGTACAGCGCGAGCGGGTTCATATCGTTGCTGTAGGGAATGCCAAAAAAGGTATCGAAGCCGTGCCTGAGCGGATGATATTCGGGCTGATGTCCGAGATGCCATTTCCCGATCAGCGCCGTGCGATAGCCATTGCCGCCCAGCATCTCGGCGATGGTGATCTCGTCGGCCGGCAGGCCGTGCGTGCTCCAGGGCTGGATCACCTGTTCGGCGAGGCCCGAGCGGATCGCATAGCGGCCGGTCAAGAGGCTCGCGCGCGACGGCGTGCAGACATTGGCGGCAGCGTAGAAGCTCGTCAGCCGAACGCCCTCGGCGGCCATCCGGTCAAGCGCCGGCGTCGCTATCAGGTCGGCGCCGTAGGAGCCGAGATCGCCATAGCCGAGATCGTCTGTGAAGATGACGATGATGTTGGGGCGCTGGGTTCCGGTCGATGCGGCTACGGGTATGGCCGCGACCAGAGAAAACAGTATCAGCAACAGCCTCATAGGCGCCCCTTTCGTCAGTCGTCCTCGACCTTGTGATTGAAAAACAGCTCGATCATCGCCTCCGCATGCGCATCGACGACCTCCTCGGAGAGCGTGTCGACGCCGTAGAGCCGCCGGATTTCGGGTGCGAGCACGAAAATCATCTGGCTGGCGGCGACCAGGATGTAGCTGATCGAGATATCCTGGACGTCGGGCCAGAGCCCCTCGCGCATGTGGCGCAGGAAAGCGGGCCGCGCATCGGCATGCTGCGGCCCGATAAAGTTCTCGACCGCCCAGTCGAGCCGCTTGCCGTCGCGGATCGATTCCTGAACCATGATCCGCGCATGTTCGGGATGACGCGCGCAATAGCGCACATAGCGCCGGATTGCGTTCTTGAGCCGGTCCAGCTCGCTGAGTTTGGCTTCTTCCTTCGCGTCGACCGCAAGCTCCTCGTGCATCCGTTCGAAAAGGAAGCGGACGGCCTCTTTCCAGAGATTGTCCTTGCTGTTGAAATGATATTTGATCAGCGCGTGGTTGACGTCCGCCTCGGCCGCAATATCGCGCAGCGTCGCACCCTCGAAGCCCTTGGCCGCGAAGGTGGTGAGCGCGACATCCAGTATCTTCGCGCGCGTCCGGATCCGCTGCTTCTCCCGCTGGTTCAGGTTGCGCTCGATCTTCGTTGCCTCGTTCATGGAGCCGTCCTCCTCGCGACGGTCCTTAGGCGGCATCCCCGCAAATTGTCCAATCCGGTGAACGCGCTAGTCATGCGCTGCTCGCGCGCCGTTCGCGCCGTTCGAGCACGCGCCCGATCCGCCCGTGCAACCGGGCGTCGATCGGGTAGGCGCGGATGAGCAGGAAGGCGCACACACCGAACAGGGCCGGCAGCAGGGTCATGATCGCCTTGATGCCGTCCATCGTCTCCGCGCTCTGTTCGACATTGGCGCGGTAGCCGACCAGGTCGAGCAATATGCCGAGCAGCGCGGCCGCCAGCCCGAAACTCACTTTCTGGGCGAAGGACATGAGGCCGAAGACCAGGGATTCGCTGCGGACCCCGGTACGCCACTGGCCGAACTCGACCGTGTCGGGCAGCGTCGACCAGAAGGAGAGGACGCCGGCAGCCGAGCCGAGCGCGCCGATGGCGAACAGGGCGGTGACGACGGGCACGGTTTCGTACGGGTTGAAATAGAGCGCCAGCGAGACGGCGATCGAAATCGCGGTGCCCGTCGCCCAGACGAACCGCTTGGAGGTCTTGGCCGTGATCAATGCCCAGACCGGCACGAACAGGGCCATGCCGCCGGTCATCACGGCGAGCGCGGTCCCGGACGCCAGTTCGTCGCCCAGCGTATATTTATAGTAATAGATCAGCGTCTTGCTGGTCAGCACGCTGGCGCCCATGCCGAGCATCGTCGCACCGAAGACGAGCAGGAACGGCCGGTTGGTCTTCAGGGCCGACAGGGCGGACAGCAAGGAGGCCGGCCGCATTTCGGCGTCGACCGGTTGCTCGGGTTCGCGTGTCGTCAGGAAGACGAAGAGAAAGACGGGCAGCGAGAGGGCGGCATAGAGTATCGCCGTCCAGTAGAAGCCCGTCGCCGCATCGCCTTCGCCGAACCAGGCGACGAGGCGCAGCGTGAAGAAAGCGACGAACAGGCCGCCCAGCGTGGCGGCGACCATCCGGTAGGCGGCGAGCTCGTTGCGGACTTCGCTGCTCCGCGTCATTCGCGCCGAGAGCGAGCTGAAGGGGATGGAGAGGATCGTATAAATGGTGCGGAACAGCACATGAGTCGCGCCGGCATAAAGGGCGAGCGCCATGCCCTCGGTGCCCGGATCGGAGAACATGAGGACGAGCGTCACTGCGAGCGGCACGGCACCGAGCAGGATATAGGGCCGATAGCTGCCCCAGCGCGAACGCGTGCGTTCGGCGATATAGCCCATGATCGGATCGGTAATCCCGTCCCAGACCATGGCGATCAGGAAGATGAAGCCCGCCGTCTGGTTGGGCAGGCCGAGGACGTCGGTATAGAAATAGAGCAGGAAGAGGCTGGCGCTGGACCAATAGAGATTGAATCCGAAATCGCCGAAGCCGTAGCTTATCCGGCGCCAGCGCGGCAGATCGGGCGTATGGGGCTGCGCGATTGCATTTCTCTCCAAAGACTGCTTGTTACATTAACCCGATGGTTAGCGAATTGCCAAGTGCGAAGATGAGATGACCGGACAGGCTGGGATGACCGAGGATTTGGCGGCGCTGTCGCTGGCCGCGCGCGACGTCCGGCTTCAGGTGGATCTTGATGGCGGGATCGTTGCGCGCTGGACGATTTCCGACCGCGAGATATTCCGCCCGCTGCCGGAGAATGTCTGCGACCCGATGGAGAAGCCACTGCAATCCGGCTGCTTCCCGCTCGCGCCCTATTGCAACCGGATCGCCGAAGGGCGCTTCGCATTTGCCGGGCGCGACTATCGGGTACCGCTCAACTTCGGCGATCATCCGCACGCGATTCACGGTCTCGCCTGGCAGCGCCGCTGGACGCTCGAAGATCGGGGGCCGCAGCATCTGACGATCGCGCTTGCCGAACCTGCCGGCGACTGGCCCTGGGCGTTTGGCGTCCGGCAGACATTTTGGCTTGAGCCGAATTCGCTCGACATCGCCATCGACCTGACCAATCGCGATGAGCGTGCAATGCCGGCCGGTATCGGTCTCCATCCCTATTTCGCCGACCCGATGGGCGGCACGGTGGAGATCGCCGCCGATACCGTCTTGCTCACGGATCGAAACGGGATCCCGACCAAAGAGGCGCGCTACCCGGATGGCTTGCCCACGCCGCCCGACAATTGCCTGTCGGGCTGGAGCAAGCGGGCGGCGATTGCATGGCCCGATCGCAGGCTCGAGCTGCGCGCATGCGGCCCCCTGGATTATCTCCACTACTTCCAGCCGGCGGATGCGGACTTCCTCTGCCTCGAGCCAATCAGCCATGTGCCGAACGCGCTCAACGGTATCGGCGCGCCGATGACGGTTCTCGATCCCGGCGAAACACTGAGCGGCACCGTGCATATGGATGTGCGGTGATGTGGCTGGGCATCGATATCGGGACGTCGTCGATAAAGACGCTGCTGCTTGGGAGTGACGGCGCGATCGCCGCGCAGGCCGAAGCACCACTCACCGTGTCCCGGCCTCAGCCGCTCTGGTCCGAGCAGGACCCGGAGGACTGGTGGACGGCCACCGAGCGCGCAGTGCTGGACCTGCCGCCGGAACTCCGCAAGACTGTGGGCGGGATCGGGCTCAGCGGCCAGATGCACGGTGCGACTGTGCTCGGTGCAGACGACTCGGTTCTGCGGCCCGCCATCCTGTGGAACGACGGACGCAGTACCGCGCAGTGCGAAGAACTGATGCGCCGCGTTCTCGCCGCAACGGAGATCACCGCCAATCTCGTCATGCCCGGCTTCACGGCGCCCAAGCTGCTCTGGATCGCCGAGCACGAGCCGGACGTCTTCGCGGCGATACGAACCGTCCTGCTGCCCAAGGATTTTGTGCGCCTGCGCATGACCGGCGACAAGGCCAGCGACATGAGCGACGCAGCCGGCACAAGCTGGCTCGATATCGCGGGGCGCGCATGGTCGGACGCGATGCTCGACGCGACCGGCCTTTCCGAACGCCATATGCCGCGACTCTATGAGGGCTGCGAGCCGACCGGCATGTTGCGTCCCGCCGTCGCTGACCGCTGGGGTATGGAAGCGGTGCCGGTCGCGGCCGGGGCAGGGGACAACGCCGCCAGCGCAATCGGGCTCGGTGCCGCCGATCCGGGCGACGCCTTCATATCGCTCGGCACGTCGGGCGTCTTCTTCGTCGCCGACGAGAGTCCGCGCCCGAATCCGGATGCTGCGGTGCATTGCTATTGCCACGCTCTGCCGGAGCGATGGCATCGAATGGGCGTTATCCTGTCTGCGGCCGCGACGCTCGATTGGGCCGCGCGATTTGGCGGATTCGCCAGCGTCGCCGAGGCGCTCGCTGCCGCGGAAAGCGCTAAAGCCGGTCCCTATTTCCTGCCCTATCTGTCCGGCGAGCGCACGCCGCATAACGATGCCGAAGCGACCGGTGCTTTTGCCGGCATCACCGCCGACACCGGACCCGGCGACCTCATTCGCGCGGCGCTGGAGGGCGTCGCCTTTGCACTCGCCGATTGCCACAATGCGCTGGGCGAAGCCGGAGACACGGTCGTCCATCTGGTCGGCGGCGGCAGCCGGTCGGACCACTGGGCGCAGATGATCGCCGATGCGCTGCGCCGTCCGGTTGCCCAGGTCGCAGGCGGCGATGCGGGGGCTGCGCTCGGTGCCGCACAGCTTGGCGCGTTGGCGTCCGGCGCGCCGCCCGATGCGATCCTCTCGCGGCCCGATCCCGGCAAGGTTTTCGAACCCGAAAACGATCTTTCGGACCGCTACGCCGCCTGGTCCCGTCTCTATCCCGCGCTCAAGGGAGTCCACGCATGACCCACTATTTCGACCATATCCCGCCCATTGCCTTCGAAGGCCCGGACAGCGACAATCCGCTCGCATTCCGTGTCTATGAGTCCGAGCGCGTGGTATTCGGCAAGCCGATGCGCGAGCAGTTGCGTATGGCGGTCTGCCTCTGGCACAATTTCGCTTGGGGCGGGCATGACATTTTCGGCGATCCGGCGTTCGAGCGTCCTTGGCTGACCGGGCGCTGGGATGCCGAGAGTAATCGCGTCCGCCTCGATGCCGCCTTCGATTTCATCGCCAAACTTGGCGCGCCCTATTTCTGTTTTCACGATCTCGACGTGATGGAGACACCGGAATCGCTGCGCGACCATGAACGCAAGCTCGCCGATGCCGAATCGATTATCGCGGGGAAGATGGAGGAGACGGGGCTCGGCCTCTTATGGGGTACGGCCAATCTGTTCGGCCATCGCCGCTTCATGGCCGGGGCGGCGACCAATCCCGATCCCGATATTTTCGCCTATGCCGCAGCGCAGGTGAAACTCGCGCTCGAAACGACGCACCGGCTGGGCGGCGAGAATTACGTGCTCTGGGGCGGGCGCGAAGGCTATGACAGCCTCTTGAACACCGATATGCGGCGCGAGCTCGACCAGCTTGGCCGCTTCCTCGCGCTCGTCGCCGAGCACAAGCACAAGATCGGTTTCAAGGGGCTGCTGCTCATCGAACCCAAGCCGCAGGAGCCGGCCAAGCATCAATATGACTATGACGTTGCGACCGTCGCCGGCTTTCTGCGCCGCTATGGGCTCGAGAAAGAATATGCCGTCAATATCGAGGTCAATCACGCGACGCTCGCCGGGCACAGTTTCGAGCATGAAGTGGCGAGCGCCTATGCGCACGACATATTCGGTTCGATCGACATCAATCGCGGCGATCCGCAGAATGGCTGGGATACCGATCAATATCCGAACAATGCCGCGGACCTCGCCGCGGCGATGACGATGATCATGGAGCAGGGCGGCTTCACGAGCGGCGGCTTCAATTTCGACACCAAGCTGCGCCGCCAGTCGATCGATGCCGAAGACATGTTCCACGCGCATATCGGCGGCATGGATACGCTGGCTCGCGCCCTGCTGATCGCGGAGAAGATCATAGAGGACGGCCAGCTCGCCGCCTTCCGCGAACAACGTTATACCGGATGGACCGGCGAGAAGGGGCAGAGAATACTATCCGGCGACCTCAGCCTTGCCGATCTCGCCGAAGAGGCACTGGCCGCCAATCGCGATCCGAGGCCCGTGTCCGGGCGGCAGGAATATCTCGAGAATCTCGTGAACCGGCAGACCGGCTGAATCAGCGCGCTACACCCGCCGCATCGTACAGCGCGTCGATCAGCGCCATATTCGCCACGGCATCGGCGCCACCCGTTTGCGGGTCGGCGGTGCCCGTCAGAACTGCCGCGACGTGATCGAGCTGATGCCAATAGGTGGACTCGCCGTCGATGCTCTCGGTCCGCTCGCGGCAGCCGGTCTCTATCCGGATCTCATGTCCCATATGGGGCGCAAGCGGATTGGTGAAATCGATCCGGCCGGCTGTGCCTTCGATCGAAAGCCGCGCGGCGAAGCTGCAATCCATATCCATCGAACATGCGAGTGAGCCGGTGACGCCCGAGGGAAATGCGAGATCGGCGGTCAGTGAGAGATCGACGCCCGTTTCGCTGAGCAATGCCTCGGCTTGGGTCACGCGTGGTTCCTCTCCGATCACGGTCCGCAGCCAATGAGCCGGATAGCAACCCAGATCCATCAGCGCGCCGCCGCCAAGTTTTGGATCGTGGCGCAGCTCGCCGTCCTTGGCCGGGATCGGGACGGTGAAGAGCCCCTCGACGGACACCGGATCGCCAATCGCGCCTTCGTTCAGCAGGCCGAGAAAGTGTTCGAATGCCGGATGAAAGCGATAGTGAAAGGCTTCGATCAAGTGCCGGCCGCTTGCCTCGGCCGCCTTCACCATCGCGCGCGCTTCGCCCGCGTTCATCGCGAAGGGTTTTTCGCACAGGACATGCTTGCCGGCTTCCAGCGCGACGATCGACAGATCGGCGTGACGCGACGGCGGCAGTGCGTTGTAGATCAGATCGATATCCGCCCTGGTGATCAGCGCCGCATAACCGGACTCGACATCGGCGATGCCATGCTTTTCGGCATAGGTTCGGGCTCTCTCCGCATCGCGGCTGGCGACGGCTACGATCTCGACATCCGTCCGTTCGGCCGCCGGCGCGATCAGCGCATATTCGGCAACCCGCGCCGCGCCCAATATGCCGATCCGGATCATGCGTCCGTCTTGCGCTCCTCGGCCATCGCGATCAACCGCTGGAACAGCAGCCCGGCCTGGGCCGGATCTTCGGGTCGGACGAAGGGGAAGGTGATCTCCTCCTTGCCCTTCCATGCATAGGGGTCCTCGCCCGCGACAAGCACGAAATCGCGCACATCGACATGCGGAGCGGGCGGCAGTCCGAACGTCCAGGGCAGGTAGGACCGTGCGTTCATATAGTGATTGACGATCGCGCGCCGGAACCCTTCGGTCTGCGTGTTCTCGAGCGACCGGTGCAGCACATAGCCGTCGAAAAAGACGACGCTGCCGGCGGGCACCTCGACCGCCACGCCACCCTCGCACTCATAGGGAAAGTCATAGGCTTCCTCGGAACTGTCGAAGCGGGGATCGCCATGCGGTTTCGTCGGCCACAAGATGCCATGCTTGTGACTGCCCGGATGCATCCACAGACAGCCATTCTCTACCGTCGCATCGTCGAGCGCGATCCATACACCGCATAGCGAGCGGTCGCGCGTCGCGATGTAATGCTCGTCCTGATGCCAGGCCTGGCCCGGTTTACCGGCATTCTTGGCGAACAGCATCGATTGCATGCATTTGACGTCCGGCCCGATCAGCGCGGTCAGGACGTCCGCGACCCGCGCATCCTTCACCACATCGAGCATGACCGGCGATGCCTTGTGCGGGAAGTGGATCGCGAGCACGTTCGAGATTGTCGGCCCGTCGCCTTCGATCAGATCGGTGCCCATGATCTCGCCGCGCTCGCCCTCGACGATCGCCGTCGCTTCGTCGCGCAGCCGCTCGATTTCGTCGCTGTCGAACAGTTTTTCGATCGCGATATAGCCGTCGCGCGCATACGCCTCGCGCATTGCATCCCGGTCCATTGGCCTCTCCCATTGCCGACTCGCGCCAGAATAGGCTAACCATTTGGAGAATGAAAAGGGGGGATGCGATGAAAGGATCGCCGATCGGCCGTAAGATGCTGCGCTGGGCCGCCATGTGCATGGCTTTGCTCGCCGCGCCCGGCGCCTTGGCGCAGACCGATCAGCGTCCCAACATCATCCTGATCCTCACAGACGATCAGCGCTTCGACGCCTTTGGCGCGCTCACCCCCGGCCTAGAGACCCCGGCGATGGACCGGTTGCTGCGCGAAGGCCTGCATTTCCGCAATGCGTTCGTCACGACCTCGCTCTGCTCGCCGAGCCGCGCCTCGCTCATCACGGGCATGGCGATGCGCAATCATGGCGTGGTGGATAACAACAGCCCGACGCCCGAGAATTTCCGCCCCTTTTCGGTGCAGCTCGACGAGGCCGGCTACGATACGGCGTTCATCGGCAAATGGCATATGGGCCATGCCGATGCCTCGCCCAAGCCGGGTTTCGACCGCTGGGTGAGCTTCGAAGGGCAGGGCAATTACGGCCCCGTCGACGCCTTTGGCCGGCCGAGCCTTTTCAATGTCGACGGAGAAGAAGTGCCGCAGCGCGGTTATATCACTGACGAACTCACCGATTATGCGCTCGACTGGCTCGAAGACCGTAGCGAGACGCCCTTCTTCCTCTATCTCTCGCACAAGGCCGCACATCTGCCCTTCACGCCCGCCGCGCGCCATCGCGGCCAATATGCGGAGACCGATTTCCCCCGTCCGCCGAGCTGGTCGCCAGACGCACGGACCGGCCCGGTGCCGATGTGGCTGTCGATGCAGCGCAACAGCTGGTCGGGCGTCGATTTCACCTATTACAGCCACAGTCCGCTGATCGCCTTTCAGCGCGACTATTATGCCTCGCTCTCGGCGGTGGACGACAACCTTGCGCGCATTCTCGCCTGGGTAGAGGCCAATCCCAATGGCCGCGACACGATCATCATCTTCACGAGCGACAATGGCTTCATGTTCGGCGAGCAGGGGTTGATCGACAAGCGTGCCGCCTATGAGTCTTCGATCCGCGTGCCGCTGATCGTCCATGCGCCGGCGCGTTTCGGGCAAGGGCGGGCGGTCGAGGCGATCGCACGCAACATCGATATCGCGCCGACTATCCTCGACCTCGCCGGCCTTGCCGTTCCCGACCATTATGACGGCCGCAGCCTGCTTCCGGCGGTGTCCGGGGCGGAAGGCGAAAGCCCGGCGCTGGTCTACGAATATTTCTGGGAGTTCAACTATCCGCAGACCCCCTCGACCTTCGCGCTGCGCACCGATCGCTACAAATATATCCAGTATCACGGCGTCTGGGACACCGAGGAGCTGTTCGATCTCCACGCCGACCCGGACGAACTCGTCAACCTGATCGGCGATCCGGATCACGCGGAACGCGTTCGCACGATGCGCGCGGAGCTGCATCAGGCCCTCTCGCGCGGCGATGCGCGCCCGGCCATACCCTTTACGACCCGGTTCAATCAGGGTGCGGTCTTCTGGTCGCCCGATGCCGCCGCGTCGGTCCCGTTTCCGCCGCGCTGGCGCCGCACGCCCGATGCGGCTGACCGCTATGAGCATATCCTGCCCGACGGTCCCGAAAAGGACCAGCAATTGCAGGCGATCACGCCGGCCGTCGGACGGATCCTCAACCCCGGCGCGGATGACGGGGAAGAGGTGGAGAGGGAGTAAGTCCGATGAACGCCGAGATCGAACAGCTGAAGGCGATGATCGCCGCCGGCATGCCGGACGGGCCGCAGACTCTTGATGAGCGGCGCGCGGGCATGGAAGAAATGGCGCGTGCCTTTCCGGCGCCCGCCGGCGTTGCATATCAGGAAACCGAGATTGCCGGCGTATCCGTGCTCGAGGCGCAGCCCGAGGCCGGCGTCAGTGATGGCCCTCTCATCCTCTATTTCCATGGCGGCGGCTATGTCAGCGGATCGGTGCGCACACATCGCAACTTTGCGGGCGAACTGGCGCTGCGAACGGGGCTCAAGCTGGTTTCGGTCGATTACCGGCTGGCGCCCGAACATCCCTATCCCGCCGCGCTAGACGATGCGCGGGTCTTATACGATGCGCTCGCCGGCGATACGCCGCTCGTGCTCGCCGGGGACAGCGCCGGGGGCGGGCTCGCACTATCGCTGGCCCTGGCCGTCAAGGCGGCGGACGGGCCTCAGCCTCAGCGGCTCGCCCTACTCTGCCCCTGGGTCGACCTTTCCTGCACCAATGTGAGCTTCGCCGAAGTCGCCGAGCATGACCCGATCATCGATCAGGAGCGGCTGGCCGGGGACGGGCGGCACTATCTCGGCGGTGCGGATGCGCGCGATCCCGGCCCGTCGCCGCTGTTCGGCGATCTTGCCGGACTGCCGCCGCTGCTGATCCAAGCGGCCGAGCATGATTCGCTGGTAGGCGAAGCGCGGGAGCTGGCCGAGAAAGCCGAAGGCGCCGGCGTCGCCGTCACCTATCGCGAATATCCGGAAATGGTGCACGTCTTCCAGCTGTTCCACGCCATGCTGACGCCCGGCCGCGCGGCGCTCGACGAGGCGGCGGAGTTCCTGAAGAACGGCTAGCCGCGATCAGCCGCCGATTTCGAAGCGCACGGCTTCGCTTTCGGCATAGCCATAGCGGATAGCCTTGGCCCAAAGCGTCTGGCCTGCCGTCACCATGACCGGCCCGGCATAGATGCGCCAAGCGGTCGGCTCCGTATCGCCGAAACCATAGGCGATCGAGGCACCGTCGGTATCGCTGAGCAGCCGCGCTGCGCCGTTCTCCATCACGATCTCCGGCGCCGCCGTTGCCGGCTGTTCGCCGCCCGGCCACATCGCCTCGATCATCTGCATCTCGGGTACGCGCGCCCAGTCGCCGACGCGTGCGATCCAGTCGTCCATCGCCGCGCGCATTCTGGCGAGCGTCGCCGCATGGGCCGGATCGTCGGCGAGATTGACGACCTCATGCGGGTCGGCTGCGGTGTCGTAGAGTTCCTCGCGCGGCCGGTCCGGATCGACGAGGCGCTGCTGGACGGGCGTCAGCTCGCCGGCCGCCGCAAGCCGCCAGATTTCCTGCGTCGTCGGCAGCGCATCGCGAAACGGTACAGGGCGCAGATAGGCGAATTCGGGCATATAGTTGCGGATATATTTGAAGCGATCGTCGCGCACCGCGCGCGAACGGTCAGTCACCGTGTCGACGCGGTCGTGCGCGGCGAAGATGTAGCGGCGCGCCGCATCCGCGATGAAATCCCGCCCCTGATGCCAGCTCATCGGCTCGCCGCCCGCCCAGCCGAGGATCGTCGGCGCGAGGTCGACGAAGCTGATCAGCCGCTCGTCCACGGTCCCCGCGCCGCGCAGATCGGGGAAGCGGATCATCATCGGCACGCGCAGGCCGCTGTCATAGACGCTGCGCTTCATCCGCGGTAGCCCGTCGCCATGATCGGTGGTGACGATGACGATCGTCTCGTCGAGCAGCCCGTCTTCCTCTAGCAGTTCGAGGATCGTCGCGAGCTGCCGTTCGGCAAAGGCGATATTGTCGTAATGGCGGGCGATATCGGTACGCACGACCGGCGTATCCGGCAGATAGGGGGGCACTTCGACCGATGCGGGATCGGTGATGTGCGGCTTGTCGGCGAGATCGCGACGGTTGCGTTCGGTGACGATGCGGATCAGCGGATTGTCGCTCTCGCGCTCCTCGGGCCAGATATAGCTTTCGTGCGTCAGCAATATGTTGAACATCGAGAAGAAGGGCTGGCCCGGCGCCCGACCGCGCCAGTCGGGCGTCTGGCTCGCCTCGGAGATCGGCACGTCGCGATCCCAGATCGTGAAGGGTTCGCCGAACTGGTAATCGGTCTTGCCGTTATTGGTCGTGTAATAGCCGAGACCGCGCAGAAGTTCGGGAAAGGCGCGGATGCCGGGCGGCGGCACCGCCTCATATTCGATCGGCCCGCCCCCCGTCATGCCCGCGATCGGCGCGCGCGTACGCATGTGGTGGGTGCCGAGCGTCTGCTGGTGGACGCCGGTGATCAACGAGGAGCGGCTCGGCGCACACACGCCCGAGGTCGTGAAGGTGTTCGGAAAACGGATGGCCTCGCGTGCGAAAGCATCGAGCACCGGCGTTTGCGCGACAGGGTCGCCAAACGCGCCAATCCGCGGGCTCATATCTTCGAACACTATGAGGACGATGTTCGGCGTTGCGGCCGTGTCGCCCGACATATCGGCCGCTTGCGACTGGCCATGCCAGAGCGCGACGCCGAGCAGCGCCATACCGACGATAGCCGCGCGCAGATACCACAGAAAAGCCATTCGCCACCCTCCCTTATTTCGTTAACCAATCGGATAGCAGAGAAGCGCGCAATATAAAAGTCAGGGGCTCGGCGACTCGTGATCGCTACTTTATAAGACCACTACGAAAGATACGAAGCCGCAGAAACTTGTTTGGAAAACAATGATGCGCGACGCAGTCTGGAGCGAATGCGTCTCTGGCAGCGAGTTTGCTGCTAGCCATGAAGTACGTGGAAATTTCCCGCGCCCGCAGAATGTCTCGCGGTCAATTTGGCCGAAAAGCTCCGGCCTGACCCAGGGCGCGGCCGGCGAGGTAATAGTGGAGCCCGCACCAGATGTTTACCACGGCCGGGACGAGCAGCGCCATTCTAAGGGACTCTTCTCCATACTGCCCGGAGAAAAGGTCGGACAGGATGCCCACGACTTGGGGACCGAGACCCATCCCGATGATGTTGAGCAGGAACAGCAGGATGCTCGACGCTACGGCGCGCATCCTGATATCGACGAGCGATTGAACCAGGGCGAACGTAGGGCCCAGCGAGAAGCCGCTGAGGAACGCGGGGACCGCAAAGAGCAGCAGCGCGGTGCGCGTGTCCTCCGCCATGAAGAAACCGACGAAGAACGGCACGGTCAGAACTTTCGCCGCGCCGACGACCCATGCCCGCCAGCGCTCGTCTCGCTTCGCCAGCCCGTCCGCCAGATAGCCGGCCGAATAGGTGCCGATGCCGCCGAGCACGCCGGACATGAGCGCCAGCACGATACCGACTTCCGCCGGCGAAAGGCCGTGCGAACGCATCAGGAAAGTCGGCGTCCACATGACGATCCCATATCCGCTGAAGCCCGCAACCGCCGCCCCCAGTGTCAGATGCCGGAGCGCCGGAGTCCGCCAGATCTTGCGCCATACGTTGCGGAGAGGTGGCGCCTTTTCGTCGGGCTTTGCGACTTTGGTTTCCGACGCACCGCGCTTGGGTTCGATCAATGTAAAGAATGTGATTGCCGCAATCAGCAGTCCGGGCAGACCGACGGCGATCAGCGTCCAGCGCCAGCCCCAGGCCTCACTCATGAAACCGCCGCCCAGATAGGCGATCAGGACACCGAGATTGACGCCGACGGCAAACATCCCGAGTGCCGTCGCGCGGAGGCTCGCGGGGAACAGGTCGGAGATGAGCGAATGCGACGGCGGCGAAGATCCCGCCTCGCCAACCCCCACGCCGATCCGCGCCAGCGCCAGCTGCAGGAAATTCTGGGCATAGCCGCACAGGACCGTCATGCCGCTCCAGATGACGACCGCGGCCGTGATGATGTTCCGCCGATTGCTGCGATCGGCGATCATCGCAATCGGGATGCCGAGCGTCGCATAGAAAACCGCGAAGGTCAGTCCGACCAGAAAACCGAGCTGCGTATCGCTCGCTCCGAGATCCTGGCCGATCGGCTCGAGCAGGATCGCGACGATCTGGCGGTCGACATGGCTCGACGTGTAAACGAGCGTCAGGACGCCGAGCGCATACCAGCGATACCAGGACCGACGTGCAAACCATTGACGGAGACGGGTATCTCCTTCCGCGCCGACCGCGGGGGCCGGCTGCTCGACGGCATCAATAGTCATATGAGAGAGAAAAGCCGACCTGCCGCCCAATGCCAAGGAATTGTGCATATCCGCCGGAGAAGGCTGCAACGTCGAGGATCCGGGTCGGGTAGATTTCGTCGAACGCGTTGCGGATCCATACAGAGAACACCCCGCCCTCAAACGGTTCGAAACCCGCCTCGAAATTGGCGACCCAATAGGAAGGGATCCGCGTGTTCGGATCGAGATCGAGATCGGAGATCACCGAATCCTGCCAGGCGGCATCGCCGCGCAGGAAGACGGGCACCGATCCGAGATCGAAGTCGTAGCGCGCGCCCAGCGTAAGCGCCAGTTCGGGCACCTGATTGACTGCGCGGCCGGACAGATCCTGCCCGCCCGCCGCGTTGGAACAGCTTCCCGCGGACACTTGAGGCACGGTGCACGGCACGCCGAGGAACTCGACAAATTCAGCGTCCGTATAGGCCAGGTTGAAATAGGTCTGCAGCCCCTCGATCGGGGTCGCGCTGAAATCGATTTCGACGCCCATGCTGCGCACCTTGCCGGCATTGCGCAGAACGAAGGTCGCCGTCTGTGGGTCGAAGGCCGTCGCCTGAAAATCCCGGACGTTGCTGAGATAGGTGACGATATCGAGCCGGATATCGCCGCCGAGCAGCGCGCTTTTGAACCCCAGTTCGTAGTTCGTCACGATTTCGGGCTCGAGCGTCGGATCGGAGCCGGGATTGGCGATGCCGCCACTGATGCTGACATCGATCGCCGGCCCCTTATAGCCGCGCGAGGCCGCCGCATAGACCATGATATCGTCGGTGATGTTGTATTCGATGCCCGCGGTGCCCGCCCAGTTCGTATCCGTCGCCCGCGCATTGCCGGTCCGCAAACCGGTCGGGAAGAAGAAGAAATTGCCGTTGCTTACGAAATCCGCTTCGATCTCGTCGCGGATGAGCCGCGCGCCGGCGAATATTTCCCAATTTTCGCTGATTTCAAACGTCGCATGTCCGTATAGCGCGAAATTCTCGCTCTCGACGACCGTCGTCTGCAGCGTCTGCAGCGGAACGCCATTGGTCAGGAAAGTGCCCGTACCCAGATCCGCATCGACATCGAAGCGCTGCTCGAAATGATAGAGGCCGAGAATGTAGGAGAAGCGATCCTCGGCCGGGGAAATGAATTGCAGCTCCTGCGACGTCACTTCCATGTCGCGGAAGATATCGAACACGTTGGCGAGATCGATATCGAGCATGTCGCTGTCCGTCAGCGCACGCTGCTCCCAACTGCGATATCCGAAAATGGCTCTGATTTCGGACCCGTCGTCGAAACTGTAAGACGGGGTCAGCGTCGCGTGGATCACGTCGTTCGTATGCCGGATCGGGGCGTCGGAGATGTTCACGGTATTGCCGATGCTCGGCTGCACGCCGTTGGCCGCGATCCGCGACAGGAACAGCCGGCCGAACGTGCTCTGGTTCGCGATATCCGTATCGACGAAGCTGAACGTCCGCGCACAGCAATCCTGCTCCTGCTCGAACACTTCGATCGAGCCGTCTAGGCGGAACGCGCCGAGGTCCAGCCGGCTCTTCAGCCGCACACCCCAGCTCTCGCCCCGATTTTCGGTTACATTGCGAACCGGATTGTCGATAAAGCCTTCGTCCTGGTTCGAATAGAAGCCCGACAGACGCAGGCTCCAATTATCGGTGATCGGACCGCTGACATGCGCTTCCAGCCGCGTGGCATCGAATGTCGGGCTATACTCGGCGTCGACGCCCGCTTCGAAAACGTCGGTAGGGTCCGCCGTCAGGATCGAGATCACACCGGCCGAGGCGTTCTTGCCGAACAATGTACCCTGCGGGCCGCGCAGTATTTCGATCCTTTCGATGTCCCAGAATTCCAGCAGTCCCGAGCCGCTCGATCCGGTGACGACTTCGTCGACGAGCACGCTGACGCTTTGCTCGATCCCGTCCGCCAGCGTCGATCCCCCGATACCCCTGACCTTGAAGCCTTCGCCGGCAACGCCGCTCGAACCGTTCAAAGTCAGCGAAGGGGTAGTCAGGGCAAGATCGTTCACCTCGCGCACGCCGAACGACTCCACCGTTTCGGGCGACAATACGCCGATCGACACGGGTACGTCCGTGATGCTTTCGTCCCGGCGTTGGGCGGTGACGACGATAACGCCTGACGATTGCTGCGTCCCGGCGGCGCTCGCCTCTTCCGTCTGCGCCAGGGCGCCAGTCGACCAGCCCCCCAGGGCCATCGGCGCCATGAGCGCCAGCAGCGAACAGTTTCTCGATATTCTCGACCTTACAGCCATTTCCGCTCCCCTTCCATCATACTGTTTTTACAGTTTTATTCGGTCTTTCGTTCGATCGCCCCGACATGCTCGTCGAGCAGACGATGAAAATGCCGGATCAGCGATTCCTGGTATTTTGCGAGCGTCACCTCGTCGTGCGACGCGCCTTCGAGGCCGATCTGGACGGCCTCCAAATTGGTCGCGTCCTGATCCTCGATCAGGGCGAGACCGCCGAGTTCACTCGCGACCCGCCAGGATTCGTCCGGCCCCACGGTCCTGTGTTCGGCCGCTTCGGGCCGCTCACCGTCGAACGGCGCGAGCAGCACGACGTCCATGACGCTCATGTCGTGCCGGTTCTTGTAGGGCCGCCAGCGATACATCTGCCTGACACCCGGGCCGCCGAAGAGCAGGAAGTTCGGGAAGACCGAATAGGCGATCGTATCCATCAGCTCCGAGTTGCAATATTCGTCCGCCTTGTCCCCGATCGAGTCCTTGAGCGCCGCGCGCCCCTGCGTCGCCGCATAGTCGCGCGCGCGTTCGCCTTCCGGCACGGGTGGCCCTTCGGCACCGGCCAGATATTGATAGGTCAGCGAGTTGAGCCGCTCCTGTTCGGTGGGCTTGTTGGCAAGCGCGGGCGTATCCCCCATCAGCGGGGCCATGCCACGCCCGACGGTATCGTATACGTCGAACTGCGAGGTGAATGCGCCGAAACTCGCCAGCAATTGCGGGTGGGTGGCGTAGACGTGCCAGGTTTCGAGGAAGCCCTCCTTGTTGATCTTCCAGTTGCAGCGCATGATCTTGGAAACGTCGGCGATGATCGCGCGATCCTGCAGGTCCCAGCGCGCGAAGTGGTCGGGCAATATGTCCAGCGTATCGGCCAGCGGACTTGGATCCTCGTCGAGATTCACGAAGACGAAGCCCGCCCATGTATCGACATGGACTTCGGGCAGGCTGAATTTCTCGCGCTCGACGTGCGGTAGGTCCCAGGGCGTCGGCACCGTTTTGAGATCGCCGTCCAGCTTCCAGGCGAAACCGTGGAACGGGCAACGCAGCTCGCTTACGCGGGCATTGTAATCGCACAGACGCCGGCCGCGATGGAGACACACATTGCGGAACGCCTTGATGGCCCCAGAACGCTGCCGGACCAGCACGATGGATATGCCGCAAATATCGTAGACGAACGTGTCGCCGGCCTCGGGGATCTGTTCCTCGCGGCAGGCCCATTGCCACGTTTTCTTCCAGACGCCTTCGATCTCCTTTTCGTGATAGTCGCGCGAGATATATTTCTCGATCGGCACCGTATCCGGCCCCGTCGTATCGGGTCGGATTTCGCGCAGGAAATCGGGGATCGGCCGTTCTTCGCGATCGAGCTCTTTCTGGTAATGCGCGCCGGGCGCTGGCGCGGCGGTTTTCTCTTTGGATTTCATTGCGATTCCTCTCCGGCCTCGGTCTTGCGACGGCCCGCTCCATGATCTTTTTGCAGACGCTGATTGCGGAACGGCACGGAGTCGCCGTAATTGTGGCCCGCCATCCAGATGCACATCATCGGGTCCGCCTCGCGCAGCTCCCCGCTGATCCAGGAGCCGTCTCGCCGGAACAGCCCGTTCTTGTCGCCCCGCTCGACCCGCACATCGCCGTCCTCGTCGGTATAGATATCCCCCGTGATCGGGTGTTTCATTCGTGCCGTGCCCATATCGCGCGACCTCCTTTCCGCTCAGATCACGACGGCGGACATTCCGCCGTCCACGGTCAGGATAGCGCCATTGACGAATTTCGCCTCTTCCGATGCGAGATAAGCGGCGGCAAAGGCGACATCGTCCGGCTCGCCCCAGCGGCCCTGCGGGTTGCGCGCCTTGACCCAGCTGTCCGCTTGGCTGTTCTCGCGTATGGCCGCGGTCATGTCCGTCGCGATAAACCCCGGCGCGATCGCATTGGCCGTGATGCCGAAAGGCGCAAATTCGAGCGCGAGCGACTTGGTCAGTCCCATCAGCGCATGTTTGGTCGTGACATAAGCCGCCCGGTCCCGCGCCGCGAAAAGGCCGGCGGCAGAGGAAATATTGATGATCCGCCCATATTCGCGCTCGCGCATGTGCGCGCCGGCGCGCTGTGCGAGCAGGAAACAGGATGTGAGGTTCGCATCGAGCATAGTGCGCCAATCGGCGAGCGCAGTTTCCGCGATTGATGAGCGGCTGGCGAGGCCTGCATTGTTCACCAAGATGTCGAGGCGGCCATGATCCGAAACGATGGCGTCGATCGCGCGTTCGCAGGCCGGCATGTCCGTGACGTCGAACGAGGCGGTCCCCGCGTTCGCGCCGCTCTCCTCCAACCGCTCCGCCAGCGCGGCGAGCTGGTCCGGATCGCGGCCATGCACGATGACGTGCGCGCCCTGCCGGGCGAAAGCAACGGCCATCGCATGACCCAGTCCGCGGCTGCTCCCGGTCACGAGAGCTACCTTTCCTTTCAATGAAAAGAGAGGATGGGCGCCGGTTTCTTGTCGCTCGGACGTCGCTGTCGCCATGTACGTGCCTCGTGCCGTTTACGTGGCGACACCGTAGCGAGCGGGATTTGTCCGAGCTTGCCTGTGCGTGCCCGATACATGCCCAGGCGTGCCTTTCACGGGAGTCAGGTATGATTTGACCGCGATTTGAGCGGGGTGCCGTACGGTTCCGGCGACAGGCTAGGCCGACAGCCGGTCCTCTTTCGGCGACAGGCCGAAACGCTGTTTATAGCTCCGGCTGAAATGGCTGAAGCTGGAAAAGCCGGTGCTCATCGCGACGTTGCCGATCGACAGCGACCGGTTTTGCGGCGCCTTGAGCAAACGGCGGCTCTCCAGAAGCCGGCGTTCGATCAACCATTGGTTAGGCGTGGTCCCGTCATCTTCGAACAACCGGTAAAGCTTGCGGAGTGACATGCCGCACCCTTGCGCGATCGTCCGAGGATCGAGGTCGGGCCGCGACAGGTTCCGCTCGATAAAATATTTCACGAGCAGCAATTCCGCGCCCGATCCGCCATCGTCATCTGCGTCCGTGCCGTTTCGGCCGCCATCGAGGCCCGGTATGGCCGTGCCGATCAGATCGAGCAGGTTGGTGACCAGCAGGTTGGCCTTGGGCGCATCGAGATTCATCGCGCCGCTCGACAGCGACACGATCATGCCCCTGATAATCTCGGTCATGATATCGCCGCCGGAAAGAATTTCGCCGACCGGTACGCTGCCGCCAAACCTGTCCGCCACCGAGCCATGGCCGAGCCGGACGCTGACCTGCCGATAGGGCTGAACGAAATCGAAGCGAACCGGCCGCGTCCCGTCCACCAGCGTCAGATCGCCCGGACGCAGCGATACAAGGTGATTGGCCTGTTCGACCTGCGCCTCCCCCGCCATCTGCAGGATCAGGCAGCAGCCGGGGCGCATCGCCGCACGCTGATGCAGCCGGTCATGTGCCACAAGGCAGCGCCCGGCGTGCATATCCGCGATATCGAGGTCGCCGACCATCCAGTGGCTTATCCGGGCCTCGAACGGATCGCCGCCATGCGGTTTGGGATCGAAACCCGGGAAAAGCTCCTGGATCGCATCGCGCCATCCGGAAAACGACTTGATCGTTTTCGGCTTGGTCAGTGTGCTGAGAGGCGCGATACTGTGCATGTCAGATTTGCGACACTACCGCCGTTTCGCCAAAATTCAAAACGCTTGCCGAGTTGCCACGAACGCGCGGCTCGTTTAGCGAGAGCGGCCGCCATACCGACAGCCGGTTCAGCTGGGGGCGTTCCGCTTTTCCGATTGAACAGGCGCTTGCACTGCGCCTAAGGGCATGCCCGCATGTGGGAGATCGGTAGCCATGGCGGATGTTGACGAAGTCGAATGCGTGGTAATCGGGGCGGGTGTCGTCGGCCTCGCCTGCGCCGCGGCAATCGCCAAATCGGGTCGCGAAGTGCTTGTCCTCGAAGCGGAAAACGCGATCGGCATGCACAGCAGCAG
>NZ_JBQLZN010000089.1:0-312835 GCF_052168295.1 Parasphingopyxis sp.
GCTCGGCCTCGATCGTGATCGCCTGGGCCGGGCAGACCGCTTCGCACAGCTTGCACGCGATGCAGCGCTCCTCGCCGTTCGGATAGCGGCGCAGCGCATGCTCGCCGCGGAAGCGCGGGCTGATCGGGTTCTTCTCATAGGGGTAGTTGACCGTATATTTCGGCTTGAAGAAATATTTGAGCGTCAGGGCATGCGCCTTGACGATCTCCCACAGCGTGAAGCTTTTGATGAAATGGGCGAGACTGCTCATAGCAGGCCTCCATAGCGGGTCAGCATGAGATAACCGGATACGAGCACAACCCAGATGAGCGAGATCGGCAGGAACACCTTCCAGCCCAGCCGCATCAGCTGGTCGTAGCGATAACGGGGCAGCGTCGCCCAGGCCCAGCTGAAGATGAAGAAACCGAGCAGGATTTTCAGGAACAGCCAGAACATGCCCGTGATCTCCGGCGTGAACAGGAAATCGTAGAGCGGTGCCCAGTCGATCGGCGGCAGCCAGCCGCCCCAGAACAGGATCGCGTTGAGCGCGCACATCAAGAGGATGTTCGCATATTCGCCGAGCCAGAAGAGCGCGAAGGACATGCTCGAATATTCGGTCTGGTAACCGGCAACGAGCTCGCTCTCAGCTTCCGTCAGGTCGAACGGCGTGCGCGCGGTTTCCGCCATGGCGGAGATCAGGAAGATGACCGCCATCGGGAAGAGCAGCGGGTTGAAGCCGAAGCCGTTCAGTATCCCGAACACATGGCCCTGCTGCGCCTCGATAATGCCGGACAGGCTGAACGTGCCCGCGAACATGACGATGGAGAGCAGCACGAAGCCGATGGAAACCTCATAGCTCACCATCTGCGCGGCCGCGCGAAGCGCCGAGTAGAAGGGATATTTGGAGTTGGACGCCCAGCCCGAAATGATCACGCCGTATACGCCGAGCGAGCTGATCGCGAGAATGTAGAGCAGCGCGACGTTGATATCGGCGAGCGCCATGTTCGGGCCGAACGGGATCACCGCCCAGGCGATCAGCGCGACGGTGAAGGTCACGATTGGGGCGATCAGGAACAGTCCCCGGTTCGCGGAGGTCGGGATGATGGTTTCCTTGAGGAAGACCTTGAGACCGTCCGCGAAGCTCTGGAGCAGGCCGAACGGCCCGACCACATTGGGCCCGCGCCGCAGCATGATCGCAGCCAGGATCTTGCGGTCGGCATAGATGATCATTGCGACCGCGAGCATCAGCGGCAGCGCGATCAGCAGGATCGCCGATATGGTCGCGACGAACCACGCCCATTCATAGCTCATGCCGAGAGACTGGAAAAATGCGGTCATTCCGCCGCCTCCGCAAATTCCTCGCCATGGATCAGCTCGGCCGAACAGCGCTGCATCGTCGGGCTGGCGCGGCAGATGGCGTTGGTCAGGTAGAAATCACTGATCGGCAGGGCGATAGGCCCGCTGGGCGCATCGCCGGACAATTTCGGCGGCGCCCATTCATAATCCGCGAGGCCCTCATCGGCGAGCGCCGGGAATTCGGCCGCGATCGCGTCGCGCAGCTGGTCGAGCGTATCGAAGGGCAGCGGGCTGCCGAGCGCATCGGAAAGCGCGCGGACGATCGTCCAGTCTTCGCGCGCATCGCCGGGCGGGAAGACCGCGCGGTTGCCGCGCTGAACCCGGCCTTCCAAATTCACCCACGTGCCGCTCTTTTCGGCGTATGATGCGCCCGGCAGGATCACGTCCGCATTGGCCGCGCCCTGCTCGCCATGATGGCCGACATAGACCTTGAACGCCTCGCCGAACGCATCGAAATCGACGCCGTCCGCGCCGAGCAGGAAGAGCAGTTCGGGCTTCGCCGCGACGATATCGGCGACTCCACCCGGCTGCGCCCAACCGAGCATTAGCCCGCCCATCCGCGCCGCGGAGAAGTGGAGGACGTTGTAGCCGTTCCATCCGTCCTTGATCAGGCCGAGCGTGTCGGCCAGCGCCAGAGAGGCCGCCTGCAGGCCCGGCGCCATGAGCGCGCCGCCACCGACGATCATCGCCGGGCGTTCGGCGCCCTTGAGCGCGTCCGCCGCGTCTGCGGGGAGATCGGAAACCAGCGCCGCATCGTCGCCGAGCCAGGTCACCGGATAGGTCAGGTCGATTTCCGGTCCAATGGCGAAGACTTTCGCGCCCGCCTTGACCGCCGTGCGGATGCGGGTGTTCACCAACGGCGCTTCCCAACGCGGATTGGTGCCGACGAGCAGGATCGCATCGGCATCTTCGAGGCTCGCAATCGTCGTGTTGAAATTCACCGCGGCGAGGTTGGTCGCGTCATAATCCATGCCGTTCTGCCGGCCTTCGATGAGCTTCGAGCCCATGCCGTCGAGCAGCTTCTGCACCGCATAGAGCGCTTCGACCTCGACGAGATCGCCGCCGATAGCTGCGACCTTGCCACCGGCCTTCTTGGCCGCATCGGCAATCGCCGCGAAAGCCTCGCTCCAGCTCGCCTTTTCGAGCGTGCCGTCGCGGCGGACATAGGGCGTATCGAGCCGGTTGCGGTAGAGGCCGTCGACCGCGTGGCGCGTCTTGTCGCTCGCCCATTCCTCGTTGACGTCGTCGTTGATCCGCGGGAGCGCGCGCAGCACTTCGCGGCCCCGGCTGTCCAAGCGGATATTGGTGCCCACGGCATCCATCACGTCGATCGAGGGCGTCTTGCGCAGTTCCCAGGGCCGCGCTTCGAACGCATAGGGCCGCGCGGTCAAGGCGCCGACCGGGCAGAGATCGACGACATTGCCGGACAGCTCGCTCTTCGCCGCGTGCTCCAGATAGGTGGTGATCTCCATATTCTCGCCGCGCCCCACCGCGCCGATTTCCTCGACGCCCGCCACTTCCTCGGCAAAGCGGACGCAGCGCGTGCAATGAATGCAGCGCGTCATGATCGTCTTGATCACGGGGCCCATATATTTTTCGGTGACCGCGCGCTTGTTCATCTCGTAGCGCGTGCTGCCTTTGCCATAGGCCATGGCCTGGTCCTGCAGGTCGCATTCGCCGCCCTGGTCGCAGATCGGGCAATCGAGCGGATGGTTGATGAGGAGGAACTCCATCACCCCTTCGCGCGCCTTCTTGACCATCTCTGTCGTCGTAAAGATTTCCTGCCCCTCGGCGGCGGGCAGCGCGCAGGACGCCTGCGGCTTGGGCGGCCCGGGCTTCACCTCGACGAGGCACATGCGGCAGTTGCCGGCGATGCTCAGCCGCTCATGATAGCAAAAGCGCGGGATTTCCTTGCCGGCGAGTTCGCACGCCTGCAGTACGGTCGCACCCTCGGGCACTTCCAGTTCGACGCCATCTACGGTGACTTTAGGCATTACTCCGCCGCCTCCATCATCTCGCCGCTACCGCCCTCGCCTGCATATTCGCGAATCCGCCGCTCCAATTCCGGCCGGAAATGGCGGATCAGGCCCTGGATCGGCCAGGCCGCGGCGTCGCCGAGCGCGCAGATGGTGTGGCCTTCGACCTGTTTCGTCACTTCGTGCAGCATGTCGATATCGGCGATGTCCGCCTTGCCTTCGCGCAGCCGCTCCATCATCCGCCACATCCAGCCCGTGCCCTCGCGGCACGGCGTGCATTGGCCGCAGCTTTCATGCTTGTAGAAATAGGAAATCCGGCTGATCGCGCGGACGATATCGGTCGATTTGTCCATCACAATGATCGCCGCCGTGCCGAGCCCCGATTTGCGCTCGACCAGCCCGTCGAAATCCATCGGGCAGTCGATGATCTCCTCCGCCGGGACGAGCGGCACGGACGAACCGCCCGGGATCACCGCGAGCAGATTGTCCCAGCCGCCCGTGATGCCGCCCGCATGTTTCTCAATCAGTTCGCGGAACGGGATGCTCATCGCCTCTTCGACGACGCAGGGCTTTTCGACATGGCCGGAAATCTGGAACAGCTTGGTGCCGTGGTTCTTTTCGCGGCCGAAGCTCGCGAACCAGCTGCCGCCGCGCCGCAGGATCGTCGGTACGACCGCGATGCTTTCGACATTGTTGACCGTCGTCGGGCAGCCATAAAGGCCCGCGCCTGCCGGGAATGGCGGTTTCAGCCGCGGCTGGCCCTTCTTGCCCTCCAGGCTTTCGAGCAGCGCGGTTTCCTCGCCGCAGATATAGGCGCCCGCGCCGCGATGGAGGAAGACGTCGTAATCATAGCCCGATCCGCACGCATTCTTGCCGATAAAACCTTTTTCATAGGCCTGGTCGATCGCCTGCTGCAGCACTTCGGCCTCGCGGATATATTCGCCGCGAATATAGATGTAGCAGGCCCGCGCGCGCATCGCGTAGCCCGAGATCAACGCGCCTTCGATCAGCTTTTGCGGATCGTGGCGGATGATTTCGCGGTCCTTGCAGCTGCCGGGCTCGGATTCGTCCGCGTTGATGACGAGGAAGCTCGGCCGGCCGTCCTTCGATTCCTTCGGCATGAACGACCATTTGAGGCCGGTCGGGAAACCCGCACCGCCGCGTCCGCGCAGCCCGCTCTCCTTGATCTCCTCGATAATGCCGTCCTGGTCGCGCGCGAGGAGGGCCTTCGTGCCGTCCCAGTCGCCGCGCTTCATCGCCGCGTCGATGTCCCATGGCTGGAAGCCATAGACGTTGGTGAAGATGCGATCCTTGTCTTCAAGCATGACGATCCCCCCAGATCGTCATCCCAGCGAAGGCTGGGATCTCGGGCGGCAAACGATACCGCCAGAATCCTGAGATTCCAGCTTTCGCTGGAATGACGGAAAAAGGTGATGGACTAGGCATTTCTCGACCTCATCCAGCGAATGAAGAAATACCAGATCGGCGCGGCGATCAGCGACGCGACGATATGGCGCACGAGATTGCGGGTCGGCTCGAAGCCGAAGACGAGCACGTCGATCACGATGTTGATCGCAAGGAAAGCGACCACGAAGGTGATCGTCGCCTGCACGAGCGTCATCGAGGAGAAGGGTCCGCGCGACGCCATCACTCGGCCGCCTCCGCCATCTCTTTCAGCGTCGTCGGCCCGCCTTCGGGGCAGCTCGTCTGCCGGCCGGTCTGCGGACCGGGCGTCACCGCTTCGTCATTGCTCAACTTTTCGAGGATCTCGGTCATGATGTCATAATCGAGATCTTCGAAATTATCGTCGTTGATCTGCACCATCGGCGCATTGGCGCAGGCGCCCAGGCATTCGACCTCGGTGAGCGTGAAGAGGCCGTCCGGCGTCGTCTTGCCCTTGACCAGCCCCTTATTCTTGCAGGCTGCCATCACATCGTCCGAGCCGCGCAAGAGGCACGGCGTCGTGCCGCACAGCTGCACATGATAGCGGCCGACCGGCACCAGATTGTACATCGTGTAGAAGGTCGCGACCTCATAGGCACGCATGTACGGCATATCGAGCTGAGCCGCGACGAACTCGATCACCGGCACGGGCAGCCAGCCCTGGGTGTTCGTTTCCGCGCCGACCTGACGCTGGGCGAGATCGAGCAGCGGCATGACCGCAGAGGCCTGCCGCCCTTCCGGATAGCGCGCGAGAATCTTCTCGACCTCGGCCGCATTTTCCTCGGTCCAGGCGAACGCGCCCCAGCGCTCGCGCACCGCATCGTTCTCGAGCGCGGTATCCGTTGAGGATTGCGAGAGCTTGTCGTCGGGAAGGATGGTCATTGTACGGCCCCTCCACTGGATGCCGACCGCACAGGCATAACCGCACGAGCCGTCTCAGCGACGGTCAATTGTTCATTCGCAAAAGAGATAAATGTTAGAAACGCCACTTCGTCGTTGACCAACCATTCAATTCTTACGCGGCCATCAGACAAAAGATATGGCGTATTTGCGACGCTCTCATTTGGCACAGGAAAGCCTACAAAAGCAGTATCCGACTCGCACATAACTCCATCACGAAGGGGACAAAAGCGCCCAACTGCCCCTTCGGCAACAACAGCTTGCGCATCAACGGAGTGACCGTCCCGAGCCGCTAAAAGGGTAGTGACAGCTTGCTGAAGGCCGTCAGGCAAAGGGGAAGAGTCTGCTGGCGAGGCTCCAAGACTGACCATGCTAATCGCACCCTCCGTCGATACGACTGTACCGACCGACATACCTTGCGCAGGGCCATGCTGAAGCACTTGGCCTTCCAACGGACTTTGGGCGAGCGCGGCCGACGAGGCGAAAAGGCAGAAGGATAGAAAGGCCAGCCGCACCATCAGATCGCCTCCAGCTTTTCGCGGGTGCGCGCCGACGGATTGATGCCGGTGTTCGGCTCGCCCGCGCGGTCCATGATCATCACATGCGCCTCATTCTCGCAAAAGGGCCGGTGCTCGACGCCGGCCGGGACGACGATCATCTCGCCGCGCTTGAGGTGCTGCACACCGTCGCGAAACTCGATGCCGATCGCGCCTTCGAGAACGAGGAACAGCTCGTCGGTTTCGGCATGACTGTGCCAGTCGAAATCGCCCTTGAGCTTGGCGAGGCGCACTTCGTTATTGTTATACGTCGCCGCGATCCGCGGATTCCAGTGATCCGAGAATTGCTCGAGCTTGTCGGCGAGATTGATGGGGGTTGGCGTAATCATCGATTAGCCTCCCACACCTTGCGGACAGCGCGAAAATAAAAACCAATTCCAGCACCGATAAGAAAGACGACGTAAAGTCCTGCGGACAAATGGCCTAGCGAGGCTCCGGACACGACCGGATACAGAAGCGCGAACGCGGTGCAAAAAGTGACCAGCAGAACAAGCGGTTTCGCTGTCTCGATGATTATCTGACGTGTCATCGGTCGCACTCCCCGAATACGACATCGATGGCGCCGAGGATCGCGGTCGAGTCCGCGAGCATATGGCCCTTGCACATGAAATCCATCGCCTGGAGGTGGCTGAATGCCGTCGGCCGGATCTTGCAGCGATAGGGTTTATTGGTGCCGTCCGCGACCAGATAGACGCCGAATTCGCCCTTGGGGCTCTCGGTCGCGACATAGACTTCGCCGGCGGGAACGTGGAAGCCCTCCGTGTAGAGTTTAAAGTGATGGATCAGCGCTTCCATCGACTGCTTCATCTCGCCGCGCTTGGGCGGAACAACCTTGCGGTCGAGGCTCGCGATCGGGCCGTCGGGCATGTCGTTGATGCATTGCCGCATGATCCGCGCGGACTGGCGAATCTCCTCGACGCGGACCATCATCCGGTCATAGCAGTCGCCATTGGTGCCGACGGGCACATCGAACTCCATCCGGTCGTACACGTCGTACGGCTGCGACTTGCGCAGATCCCAGGGAATGCCCGAGCCGCGGATCATCGGGCCGGAAAAGCCCCACTTGACCGCATCGTCCTTGGAGACGACCGCGATATCGACATTGCGCTGCTTGAAGATGCGGTTGTCGACGACGAGGCTCATTGCATCCTCGAACAGCACAGGAAACTCGTCGAGCCAGTCCGCCATGTCGGCGATCAGCTTGGGCGGCAGATCCTGATGCACGCCGCCGGGCCGGAAATAGGCCGCATGCATGCGCGCGCCCGAGGCCCGCTCGTAAAAGGCCATCGCCTGTTCGCGAATCTCGAACAGCCAGACGTTCGGCGTCATCGCCCCGACGTCCATGACATGGCTGCCGATGTTCAGGCAGTGGTTAAGGATGCGCGTCAGCTCGGCGAACAGCACGCGGATATATTGGGCGCGCAGCGGCACTTCGAGATCGAGCAGCTTCTCGATCGCCAGCACATAGCTGTGCTCCATGCACATCGGCGAGACATAATCGAGGCGATCAAAATAGGGCAGCGCCTGCAGATAGGTCTTGTATTCTATCAGCTTTTCGGTGCCGCGATGGAGCAGACCGACATGCGGATCGACACGCTCGACGATCTCGCCGTCCAGTTCCATCACCATACGCAGCACGCCGTGCGCGGCCGGATGCTGGGGGCCGAAATTGATCGTATAGTTGGAGATCGCGACATCGCCCGTCGTGGGATCGACGGCGTCGGTCTTGCCCTGAATTTCTTCGAGATAATCAGCCATCCTTGTCGCCTCCCGGCTTGTCCGGTTCGTCGGAGGTTTCGGCGGCCTTTTCGTCGGCCCTGGGCCCGGCGCCAGTGTCCTTCGGGCTTTCGGTCACTTTCGGTTTGTCGACGTCGGGCGCGCCTTCGGCCTTTTCGTCGCCGGGCAGAATATATTCGGCGCCTTCCCAGGGACTCATAAAGTCGAAGGTGCGGAAATCCTGGGCCAGTTCGACCGGCTCGTAGATCACGCGTTTATGCTCTTCGGAATAGCGCATCTCGACATAGCCGGTGAGCGGGAAATCCTTGCGGAACGGATGGCCGCGGAAACCGTAATCGGTGAGAATACGGCGGAGGTCCGGATTGCCCTCGAAAATCACGCCATACATGTCGAACACTTCGCGCTCGAGCCAGCCGGCGACGGGCCAGATATCGGTGACGGTCGGCACGGGCGTATCCTCGTCCGTCGTGACTTTCACCCGGATGCGGTGATTGCGGGTCAGCGACAGCAGGTGGTAGCAGACCTCGAACCGCTCGGGCCGCTCGGGATAGTCGACCCCGGCAATCTCCATAAGCTGCTGATATTTCAGGCCTTCCGTGTCCCGCAACGTGATCATCACGTCGTTCAGCGCCTCGCGCCGTACGGTGATCGAGATTTCGTGGACAGCCTCTTCGGCGTAAACGAGATCGTCAACGAGCGCGGCCTTTACCGCGTCGATAACGCCCTCGTTAGAGGCGATGACAGGTGCCGGAGATCCCATGGCCTAGCGCTCTATCGTACCGACGCGGCGGATTTTACGCTGGAGCTGCATCACGCCGTAGAGCAGCGCCTCGGCGGTCGGCGGACAGCCCGGCACATAGATGTCGACGGGCACGATCCGGTCGCACCCGCGCACCACCGAATAGCTGTAATGATAATAGCCGCCGCCATTGGCGCAGCTGCCCATGCTGATCACATAGCGCGGCTCGGACATCTGGTCGTAGACGCGACGCAACGCCGGCGCCATCTTGTTGCACAGCGTGCCGGCGACGATCATCACGTCGGATTGCCGAGGGCTGGCGCGCGGCGCGGCGCCGAAACGCTCCATGTCGTAGCGCGGCATGTTGACTTGGATCATCTCGACCGCGCAGCAGGCGAGGCCGAACGTCATCCACCAGAGCGAGCCGGTGCGCGCCCATTGGAACAGCTCTTCGGTCGAGGTGACAAGGAAACCCTTGTCGGCGACTTCCGAATTGATGTCCTTCAGGAAATCGGGATCGGGCAGCGCACCCGGAGGCGGCGGACCCTTGGCGGTGAGATCTACTCCCATTCCAGCGCTCCCACTTTCCACGCATAAGCGAGGCCGATGGCGAGTTCGGCGAGGAAGATCATCATGGCGAACCAGGCGACCCAGCCGAGATCGAATACGGTGACCGCCCAAGGGAACAGGAATGCCGCTTCGAGATCGAAAATGATGAACAGGATCGCGACCAGATAGAAGCGCACGTCGAACTGGCTGCGCGAATCCTCGAACGCCGGAAAGCCGCATTCATATTCCGTCAGCTTGTTCGGATAGGGATTGGAGGCGCCGGTGAATTTCGCCGCGATTATCGGCAGAACGACGAAGGCGAGCGAGAGAAAGAGCGCGACCCCGAGGAATAGCAGGATCGGCAAATATTCAACGAGATCGACGGCAATCGTGTCGGGCAAAGTCTGGACTCGTGGTCTGAGTGGATTTTGGGGCGCTTTTAGGGGGATGCGGCCAGCGGGGCAAGGTCAAGCCGCCCGCCTATCGCGGCTTTTTCTACCCGCGCAGGGCCCCCGCAACAATCTTGTGCAGCTTGGAATGAATCGCATCATTCGCGGCAAGAAATTCGCTGCGTTCGACGGGCTGGCTGCCACCGCGGAAATCCGTGACGAAGCCCTTCGCCTCGCGCACGATCAGGATGCCGGCTGCAACGTCCCAGGGCTGCAAGTCCGCTTCCCAGAAGCCGTCGTAGCGGCCGGCCGCAAGCCAGGCGAGGTCGAGCGAGGCAGCGCCGAAACGCCGAATTCCGGCGACTTGCGGGGCGACGGCGTTGAAGATCGCGTTGAACCGATCGAGATTGCCATGCCCCTTGAACGGAATGCCCGTCGCGATCAGCGTCTCGCTCAGATTGCGCCGCGCCGAGACCTGCAATCGCCGGTCGTGAAGGAACGCGCCGCGATCCTTTTCTGCCCAGAACAGGTCGTCGGTCAGCGGCTGATACACCATGCCCGCGCTGATCTCGCCCCAGCCACCGCCGGGCTTGGGTTCCTGCACTGCAATCGAGATTGCAAAATGCGGAATGCCGTGGAGGAAGTTGGAGGTGCCGTCGAGCGGATCGATCACCCAGCGGGGCTTCCCCTCTTCGCCCGCGATCTCGCCCGCCTCTTCCAGCAGGAAACCCCAGTCCGGGCGCACCGCGAGCAATTCGTCGTAAAGAATGCGCTCGGCCCGCTGATCGGCTTTGGAGACGAAATCGGCTGGGCCTTTCTTCGATACCTGCAGATGCTCGACCTCGGAAAAGTCGCGCGCGAGGCTGCGCCCCGCCTTGCGGGCGGCGCGATCCATGACGGTGATGACGGCGGAACGGGCTGGCATTGAAGATCGAGGCTCGGGTCGTGCCGGTCTACTCGGCCGTAGTCGCCGACTGCTCCACCCCGCACACGGCACCGACGACCGCCTGCACATGTTCGGGATTGTCGGCGCTGAGCTCGCTATTCGCCTCGATGGCCTGGGTCACGTTCTGGCTGATCTGACGCATGGGCAGCATGTAGAGACACATGAAAAGCTGTGCCTTGACGGATTCAGCCAATTGTTCCGACTGCAAAGCACCAGCGATGATCAGATAATGCTGAATCGCAGTTTGGATCTCTTCCTGTGTCGGCTGAGGAAGAGCCGACGGCTGAGTTGTTTCCTGAGCGGCGACGGGCGGCGCGCCCGCCATGATTCCCGCGACGAGAGCGAAGATGGGTAGGATACGCATTAGTCCGCCTTTCTGACATATTCCTGGTTGTACACATCGACAACGATCCGCGTTCCGGCGCTGATATGCGGCGGCACCATCACCCGTACCCCGTTGTCGAGGATCGCGGGCTTGTACGAAGAAGAGGCGGTCTGCCCTTTCACGACCGCGTCCGCTTCGACGATCTCGGCCTCCACCTGATCGGGGAGCTGCACGCTGATCGGCTGTTCTTCATGGAGTTCGAGCATAACGTCCATCCCGTCCTGCAGGAAGGCGGCAGCGTCGCCAAGCATATCGGCCGGCAATTCGATCTGTTCGAAGCTTTCCTTGTCCATAAAGGTCAGCATGTCGCCATCGGCGAAGAGAAACTGATATTCGCGCGTATCCAGACGAACCTTCTCGACCGTTTCGGCCGAGCGGAAACGGACATTGTTCTTGCGCCCGTCGATCAGGTTCTTGAGCTCCACCTGCATATAGGCGCCACCCTTGCCTGGCTGGGTATGCTGGATCTTCACGGCTTTCCAGAGCCCGCCTTCATATTCGATGATGTTGCCGGGACGAATGTCCACGCCGCTGATCTTCATGGGTATCTCGCTAGTTTCGAAAGAGCAGGCGCGGCCTCTAACAGCCGCGATACGATGCGACAAGCGACTGTCGCTTTCGTCCAATACCGCGAATCGGCGAATCGGTAAAAAGCGACGCAGGAAACAGAGGTGATCGAAATGGTGCCGAGCAAAGACAAATCGCCCCGTGCTGCCGGGCTTTTTGGCCAGCTTGCGTCCATGGCGAAACCGCACCGGACAGCGTACGACATCCGCAATGTTCCCGACCCGGAACGCTATCGCAAGGCACTGCTGCGCAGCGCTGTCGCCTTCACGACCGGCTGCCGACAGGACTAAGGCTTCAAAACCGCCGTAAGCGCCTCCACGCCCGCAGCTTCGCCCTCCGGATGATTCCAGACGGCACTGCTTACCGCCAGGAAATCCGCGCCTGCATCGACCAGCGGCTTGGCGTCTTCCGCCGTGATTCCACCAATCGCGACGCAGGGCAGCACGAACATCGTCGTCCACCAGGTCAGGATCTCCGGGTCGGGCCGGTGCGTCGTTTCCTTCGTATCGCTCGGGTAGAAGGCGCCGAACGCGACATAGTCCGCGCCCGCTTCGCCCGCTTCCATCGCCAGATGCCGGCTGTCATGGCAGGACGCGCCGATCTGCGCGTCCCGGCCGAGCAGCGCGCGGGCCCTCGCAATGTCACCGTCCCCCTGCCCCAGATGCACGCCGTCGGTGCCGAGCTGGGCGGCGAGGTCAGCGCGATCGTTGAGGATGAAAGCGCAACCACGATCGGCGCAAATCGGCATCAGCCGTTCCGCCATCGCGACAATGGCCGCGTCGTCCGCACCCTTCATGCGCAGCTGGAACGCCGCCACCGGCCCGGCATCGAGCGCCCGCGCGAGCCGTTCGGGAAAATCGTCCGCCGGATCGGGCGGCGAAATCAGGTATAGCTGACAGCCCGGTGGCGCGTCCGGCATCTCAGACTTTTTCGGTCGACGCCCGATGGATCTTGTCGATGGCCGCACCGAGCGTGCGATCGAATTCCGCATCGTCCATATCATGGCGCAGGTCCTGCAGTAGCGCGCGCGAGAAGCTGGCGATCATGCCCTTGTTCTTGGCGAGTTCCGCACAGGCTTCCTCTTGCGAGAAGCCGCCGGACAGGGCGACGACGCGCGCGATGCGCGGGTGCGCCACAATACTGTCGTAAAGCCCCGGTTCGACGGGAATGGACAATTTCAGCATAACCTGACGATCCTCGGGCAGCGCGTCGAGCGCCTTGGTCAGCTCCTCTTTCAGGATCGCATCCGCTTCGGCGCGCTCGGGGCTCTTCAGCGAAACTTCAGGCTCGACGATCGGCATCAGGCCGTGATCGATGATCTGGTTCGCGACCTTGAACTGCTGCGTCACATTGGCCGCGATGCCGCTCGGCGATGCCATGGCGATAACGGACCGCATCTTGGTGCCGAACACGCCCTTCGCCTTGGCGCGCTCGAGCAGTTCGTCGAGACCCGGCATCGGCTTCATCATCTGCACGCCGTCGGCTTCGTCTTCCAGCCCCTTGTCAACCTTGAGAAACGGCACGACGCCGCGGTCCCACAGCAGTGTCGGGACTGGCTTGCCATCCGCCTCGCCGTCCATCGTCTTTTCGAAGAGGATGGCGCCGATGATCTTGCCGTTGCCGAAGGAGGGCGAGGTGATGATCCGCTGGCGCATCTGATGGATGAGCGCGAACATCTCTTCTTCGTTCGAGTAGGCATCCTCGTCGATACCGAAACCCTTGAGTGCCTTGGGCGTCGATCCGCCGCTCTGATCGAGCGCGGCGATAAAGCCCTCACCAGTCTTGATCTGCTGCATCATTTCGGAATTGGCCATGGAGTACGGTGTCCTTGTCGTTCGCGCGTTTCTCGCGCGCCTGATAGTAAAGGCCGGTGGCCGCCGCAACGGGCCGCATGGTAACCGCCGTGCATAGTCGGCCGAACCGGCAATCAGGGAGGACGAAAAAATGCTCGATGACATCCAGGAACAGTTGTGCAGCGACAATGAAACCGACTTTAGCGACCTGAAAGCGCTAATCCTGAACTGCACGCTGACCAAGTCGCCCGGCCATTCGCATACAGCGACCTTGCTCGAAATGGTCGAAACGATTTTCGCGAAGAACGGCGTCGCGTGCGAAACCATCCGTCCGGTCGATTACGACATCGCGTTCGGCGTCTATCCCGACATGACCGAACAGGGCTGGGAAACGGACGAATGGCCGCAGATCTGGCCGAAAGTCGCCGAAGCCGACATCCTGGTCATCGGCTCGCCGATCTGGCTGGGCGAAAAATCTTCGGTTGCCACCCAGGTCATCGAACGACTCTATGCGCATTCCGGCGAGACCAACGAGAAAGGTCAGTATATCTACTACGGCAAAACGGGCGGCTGCATCATCACCGGCAATGAGGACGGCATCAAACATTGCTCGATGGGTACCCTCTACGCGCTCCAGCATATCGGCTATACCGTGCCGCCCCAGGCCGATGCCGGATGGATCGGCGAAGCCGGCCCGGGTCCGTCCTATGGCGACGAACGCGACGATGGCAGCCGCGCCGGTTTCGATAACGATTTCACGCGCCGCAATACGACCTTTGCAACCTGGAATCTCATGCACATGGCCCGCATGCTGAAGGATGCGGGCGGCCTGCCCGCGCATGGCAATCAGCGGACTTTATGGGACGCGGGCTGCCGGTTCGACGCGCCCAATCCCGAACATCGGTGAGCGCCGTCAGCGCCTGATCTTGCGGATGATTCCGTTGAAGCGGAGCGCCGGTTTTCCATCGGCGGTCACCATCCCTTGAACGAAAATCGTCTTGCCGCCCGCACGAACGACCTCGCCGCGCGCTTCGACAAGCTGGCCGACGCTGACCGGATCGAGAAAATCGCCGGTCACGCTCAGCGTCACGCCATGTTCGTCCGCCATCGCCTCGTGCGCGATCGTGAAGATCGCGCCATCGGCAAATGTCAGCAAGCACCCGCCATGCATGAAGCCCGCGCCGTTCATATGACGCGGCTCGGCGCGGAAAGCGGAAACCGGGCGGCCGTCTTCGTCGATACGCTCGTAAAAGGGTCCGCTGCTTTGCTCGAAGGAGTCGCCGCGCCAGGTCGACCAGCCGGCCCATTCGCCCTCGGTGATCGTGACGAGTCCGCCGCCGTAACCGACGCCTTCATCTTCACTCATGGGGCGGCCCCTTGAGTTCGATCATATTGCCTTCGGGATCGTCGATATAGATGCTCGGGCCCGCGCCTTGCGCGCCATAACGCGAGACGACCTCCACATCCTCGATGCCATGCGCGGCGAGATGCGCGCGAATCGCGTCCTCGTCCCAGGGCAGCACGCGCAGGCAGACATGATCGACATTATGGCCCCCGCGCCCGGGCGCAGGACCGCCCTTCGCGCCAAGTTCGCCGTCAACGGTAACGAGATCGATCAGCGCATCGCCGATACGGAGCTGATAAAGGCCGATATCTTCCTTGTAGACTTCCTTCTCGGCGCCGATCACGTCCATGTAGAAACGCAGCATCGCGTCGAGATCGCTCGTTCGGAACACGACATGGTCGATGGCGCGAACGGTGATCATGCGGACTGATGCAGCGCTTTCACGCCCGGCAGCTCCTTGCCTTCCATCCATTCGAGAAAGGCGCCGCCCGCGGTGGAAATAAAGGTGAAATCCTCGCTCGCCCCGGCATGGTTGAGCGCGGCGACCGTATCGCCGCCGCCTGCCACGGAAACGAGCGAGCCTTCGCGGGTCAATGCCGCCGCAGTCTGCGCAAGCGCGACGGTCGCCGCATCGAAGGGCGGCGTTTCGAATGCGCCCAGCGGCCCGTTCCAGACGACGGTCCGACAGGTCTTCAGCACATCGGCGAGCGCCTCGACCGCGGCCGGGCCGATATCGAGAATCATCTCGTCCGCAGCGACGTCATGGACGTTCACGGTCCGGGTCGGCGGATTAGCTGCAAACTCTTTCGCGACCACGACATCGTAGGGCAGGTGGACCGTGCATTCCGCCCGGTCCGCCGCTTCGAGGATTGCGACCGCCGTGTCCGTCAGATCGTGCTCGCACAAAGATTTGCCGACATCGACGCCCCGCGCGGCGAGGAAGGTGTTGGCCATGCCCCCGCCGATGATCAGGTGATCGACCTTGGTGACCAGATGTTCGAGCACGGCGAGCTTGGTCGACACTTTCGCGCCGCCGACTACCGCGGCGACCGGATGCTCGGGGTTGCCGAGCGCGGCTTCCAGCGCCTTAAGCTCTGCTTCCATCGCACGCCCCGCAAAAGACGGCAGGTGGTGCGTCAGGCCCTCGGTCGACATATGCGCACGATGCGACACCGAAAATGCGTCATTGACGTACAGATCGCCAAAACCGGCGATCACCTTCGCCATGCCGGGATCGTTTTTCTCTTCGCCCGGCGCATAGCGGGTGTTTTCGATAACGACGACAGACCCGTCTGCGAGATCGGCAATCGCCTCGCCGCTCGGACGCTCCATAAACTTCACATCGCGGCCGAGCACATCGGCAAGCGCGGGCACGACCGGCCGCAGCGAAAATTCTGGCTTATACTCGCCCTTCGGTCGGCCGAAATGCGCGAGCAGCAGGACCTTCGCGCCGGCGTCGGATAGTTCGGTGATCGTCGGGACGTGCGCCCGCAGCCGCGTGTCGTCCGTCACCGCCCCATCGGCCATCGGCACGTTGAGGTCGACGCGCACCAGCGCGCGTTTCCCCGCAACATCCCCGATATCGTCGAGCGTCCGAAACGCCGTCATGACGTCAACTCCCGTTTTCGCCGGATATCCTGGACCTAGAGCATCCCCGCCATCACGCCGGCCGTATCGATCATCCGGTTCGAAAAGCCCCATTCATTGTCGTACCAGCTGACGACACGGGCGAGCTTGCCCTCGAGCACGGCCGTTTCCAGGCTGTCCACTGTCGAGCTGGCCGGATGGTGATTGAAATCGGACGAGACGAGCGGCTGCTCGGTATAGTCGAGTACACCCTTCATCGGGCCGTCGGCGGCCGCCTTCAGCGCCGCGTTCAGTTCTTCGGCCGAGGTATCGCGGCCGGGCGTGAAGACGAGATCGACGAGCGACACGTTGGGCGTCGGCACACGGACCGAGCTGCCATCGAGCTTGCCGTTCAGCTCGGGGAGCACAAGGCCGACCGCGCGGGCCGCACCCGTCGTCGTCGGAATCATGTTCTGCGCCCCGCCGCGCGCCCGGCGCATGTCGGAATGCATCTGATCAAGCATGCGCTGGTCGTTGGTGTAGCTGTGGATCGTCGTCATGAAACCGCGTTCGATGCCGACGGTATCGTTGAGCACCTTGGCAACCGGCGCGAGGCAGTTGGTCGTGCAGCTGGCGTTGGAAACGATTGTGTCGTCGCCGGTCAGCGTGTCGTGATTGACGCCATAGACGATCGTCTTGAGGTCGCCTTTGGCCGGCGCGGAGATCAGAACGCGCTTGGCGCCGGCATCGAGATGGGGCGCCGAGGCTTCGACCGACTGGAAGAAGCCCGTGCATTCGAGCACCATGTCCACGCCCATGTCCGCATGCGGAAGATTGCCCGGATCGCGTTCGGACGTCGCGGCGATGGTCTTGCCGTTCACTGTGATGCTGTCGTCGCCCGCGGAAACCTCGCCCGGGAAGCGCCCATGCGTCGAATCATATTGGAACAGCAGCGCATTGGCTTTCGCATCGGCGAGATCGTTGATCGCGACGAGTTCGAAATCGTGATCGTCGCGCTCGAGCATGGCGCGGGCCACGAGGCGCCCGATCCGCCCGAAACCGTTGATCGCTACTTTGACAGCCATTGCAAATGTCTCCCTTAATTCTTCAGAGCGGACAGGATCTGCGGCGTGATCGCCGCCTCGGTCAGTCCGAAATATTCAAAAAGCATGTTGGCCGGCGCCGAACCGCCGAAACGGTCAATGCCGAAATTCAATCCATCCGGGCCCGTATAACGTTCCCAGCCGAATGTCGCCCCCGCTTCGATGGAAACGCGCAGCACATTTTCTTCCCCGCCGAGAATATCGGCTTTGTAAGCATCGTCCTGCGCCTCGAACAACTCCCAGCACGGCATCGAAACGACGTCCGCACCGATCCCCTTCGATTCGAGCTTTTCGGCGATTTCCGCCGCCAGATGCACCTCGGAACCGGATGCCAGGAGCACTACCTGCCGGTCATTCTCGGCCGCGCGGAGGCGATACGCGCCCTTGGCGCACATATTCTCGCCAACATCGGTCCGCATCGGCGGGAGGCCTTGCCGGGTCAGCGCGTGCAGCGAAGGCCCTTCCTTACGTTTGAGCGAAAGCGCCCAGCATTCGGCCGTTTCGATGGCATCGCAGGGCCGATAGACATGAAGATTCGGCATCGCGCGCAGGCCTGCCAGCTGCTCGATCGGCTGGTGCGTAGGGCCGTCTTCGCCGAGCCCGATCGAATCGTGGGTCATGACATAGATGGCGCGCACCTTCTGGAGCGCGGACAGCCGGATCGCCGGGCGGCAATAGTCGGAGAAGATCAGGAACGTCCCGCCATAGGGAATGACGCCGCCATGCAGCGCCATGCCGTTCATCGCAGCCGCCATGCCGAACTCGCGAATGCCGTAATAGATGTAGCGGCCGCCATAATGGTCCTTGGTCAGCGGGTCGGTTGCGCCGGTTTTCGTGTTGTTGGAGCCGGTCAAGTCGGCCGAGCCACCGATCGTATCCGGCAAGACCTTGTTGATAGCGGTCAGTGCCATTTCGGACGCCTTGCGCGTCGCAACTTTAGGCGGCTCTGACGCCAATGTTTCCATATATTCGCGCATCGCATCGCCCTCGGGCAGGTCGCCCGCGATGCGCCGCTCGAATTCCGCCTTCTCCGGGTGGCCCGAAAGCCGGTCCTTCCACTGCGCGTGCAGATCGGTGGACCGCGTACCGGCTTCGGCCCAGGCCTCGCCGATTTCCGGCGGGATGTGAAACGCCGGCGCATCCCAACCCAGTTCCACACGCGTTGCGGCGACTTCGTCCTCGCCGAGCGCTGCGCCATGCGTGGCGGCCGTCCCCTGCTTGTTAGGCGCGCCATAACCGATAATCGTCTTGCAGGCGATGAGCGAAGGCCGCGGATCGGCAAGCGCTTCCTCAATCGCGAAGCGGATCGCATCCGGGTCGTGCCCGTCGCACGACGTTACATGCCAGCCCGCCGCTGCGTAGCGCGCCGGGACGTCCTCGCTGGTCGAAAGATCGGTCTCGCCGTCGATCGTGATGTTGTTGTCGTCCCAGAAGGTGATCAGCCGGCCAAGCTGGAGATGCCCGGCAAGGCCCACGGCTTCATGGTTGATACCCTCCATCAGGCAGCCATCCCCGGCGATGACCCAAGTCCGGTGATCGACGAGATCGTCTCCGAAATGCGCGTTCAGGTGGCGCTCCGCGATCGCCATGCCGACGGCCATTGCGAGCCCCTGGCCAAGCGGTCCCGTCGTCGCCTCGACGCCCGGCATGAGGAAATTTTCCGGATGGCCGGCACAGGGGCTGCCGAGCTGCCGGAAATGCTTGATCTCGTCCATCGTCGGGCGCGCATAGCCAGTCAGATGCAGCAGCGAATAGATCAGCATCGAGCCGTGGCCGGCCGAAAGCACGAAGCGATCTCTGTCAAACCATTCAGGGTCTTGCGGATCGAATTTCAGATACTTTGTGAAGAGTACCGTCGCGACATCCGCCATGCCCATCGGCATGCCCGGATGGCCCGAATTGGCCTCCTGCACGGCGTCCATCGAAAGGGCTCGGATGGCATTGGCGAGCTGGATATGAGTGACGGTCATCTGGTTTCCCCTGTTGCCGCCGGTCCGGCTGCTGCGGAAAGCCGGCAGACCGCCTCGCGATTCGCGAGCGCGCGCGATCAGTTGGTCTGTCCTGCGGTCATCGTCAACCGTCGCTCTCACAGGCTTGCCGGGCAGCGCTTTCCTGCTATGCAAAGCCGATGGATAAGGAACGGCTCGCCCGCGCCATCGCCAAGATCGAGCAAGCCGCCGACGCGATCGGCAAGGCCCGCAATTCGGTACAGCCGGATACAACATCGAATGCGCAGCTGGAGGCCGACCTCGAATCGGCCCGATCGGCACTGGAGGACCGGGATCGGACCATCGCCAAGCTGCGCGCCGATGCGGACGATATCGGCCGTCTCAAGGATGAGGAGATAGCGCGGCTCCGCGATCGCCTCGAAGCCGGCAATACCGCCGAAAACGGCGTTTCGGTGGCGGAATACCAGGAACTTCAGCAGAAATATGCACAATTGAAGGCCAGTGCGGAGGCGACGCTGGCGGGCCTGGACCAGGTGATCGGCAAGGCGGAGCGGGCAAATCATGGCTGAAGTGCATCTGAGTATCGCCGGTCACAATTATACGGTCGCCTGCCGCGACGGCGAAGAAGCGCGATTGACGAAGCTCGGCGAGATGGTCGACGCAAAGACCAGCCTCGCGCAGGAATCCGTGGGCGGAAATCTCAGCGAAGTGCGCGTGTTGCTTTTCGCCGCGCTGCTGTTGGCTGACGAGGCGGACGAGCTGCGGACGAGCACGGGCCTTCCCGCCGGCACGTTGGACGATCTCGAGAAACTCGCCGACCGGCTGACGGCACTTGGCGACGATCTTGCTTCGGACGCCGGGCGCACCTAGATCGAAGGGCGGCGGGCGCTGCCCGGTACGCGCCTTTGCGATTATCCCTGAGGCGATACAACATCCGAGGGAGCTGTCCCTGCCCGGATTGCGGGGTTTGAAATAGAGCCCGGATCCGGTGCATATGGCGCCCACCTGACGTTAATGGCGTCAGAGGATTTTCGGGCAAACGGCCATGGCGGCCCCGCCACCCGAACAGGCTGCACGATGACGAAGAATGAATTGAGACAATACTTCAAGAATAAGAGGCAAGGATTTGTTTCAAAAACGAAAAATTCCGACATCGCCCGGCAGCAGGAGAATCTCGCCCGCCGCCTGGAGCGTGCTCAGATCGTGACCGGCAGCGTCGGAGGTTATGCCGCGATGGCGTCAGAATTCGATCCAGCCACGCTTCTTTCGCAGCTCGAGGCCCGAGGGCATGCGGTCGCCCTGCCCTATTTCGAAACGCGGGAATCGGAGATGGAATTCAGGGCCAGATCGGAAACGCTCGAGCGCGGTCCGTTTGGCGTTATGCAGCCCGGGTCGGATAGCCCGGCGATTACGCCCGATACGCTGTTCGTCCCCCTCGTTGCCGCCGACGCCAAAGGCAATCGCATCGGACAGGGCCAAGGCCATTTCGACCGTGCACTGGCAAAACTGCGCGCCAACCGTCCAATCACGGCGATCGGCCTCGCCTGGGAATGCCAGATCGCCGACGAGATCCCGGCCGACCCGTGGGACGAGCCGCTCGACTATGTCGCTACGCCCGACAGAATTATGGAGATGACGTCATGACGCCAAGTTGGCGCAAACCCGTTGGAGCCCTGCTGATTATTGCGATTATCACCGTCTGGGCGGTCATCGTCGCCAGCGCTGCGGGGCCGATCGGAGAGCTGCACGCGCTCATCCAGGCGCCGATCTACCTGGCGGCCGGAATCGTCTGGATCCTGCCGCTCAAACCGCTGCTGATGTGGATGGAAACCGGGAAATGGCGCGAGTGACGGGACTTGAACCCGCGGCCTCCGGCGTGACAGGCCGGCGCTCTAACCAACTGAGCTACACCCGCGTGAGGCGTTGAAGACGCGCCAGTTAGGGTAGGCGCCTGCCCCTGTCAAGCAAACTGACTCCAGCCTGCCGCGATCAAGCCAACGGGCGATCTCGCATTTACTCTTTATTTACCCTGATCAAATAGAAGTTATTAATAGTTCGAGCACGGATCTGAGAAAAACCGGCTTGAAACGTAGAATTTGAGAAAAAGTTCCCGAAAACCTGTCTTGGTTTACGGCTTATTAGCGTTAATGCGGCATCTACGCCCTCGAATGTCACTGTTCATTCCGGGGGGTTTACGGGATGTCGATCTGTCGACGCCAATATTCGAAGTCTACTGCATGGCGCTTGCCTGTCCGGCTGGTTGCGTTGAGCCCGCTATTTCTCGCGTCCGCCGCCAGCGCCGCGGGCACGCCCGCGGGCACGCCGATCGAGAACACGGCAACCGCATCCTATGACGATGGCGGATCCACCGTCACCGTCGACTCGAACACCGTATCGCTTATCGTCGACGAGCTGCTCGATATTGCCGTAACCTGGGCGGACCCGGGCGACGTCACGGCGGCACCCGACGAGGATGATGTCGTGCTTGCCTTTACCGTCACCAATGGCGGTAACGGGCCCGAACCGGTCGTTCTGACTATCGATCACAATCGCGCGGGTGACGATTTCGATCCCGATGCCGTGACGCTCTTCGTCGATACGGATGGCAACGGCGTATATGATGCCGGCACGGACACACTCTATAATGCCGGTTCTCCGCCGGTTTTGGCGGCAGATGAAAGCATCACCGCCTTCATCCTGGGCGATATGCCGTCCGCCGCCGATGGCGAGCGCAGCGAAGTCCTGCTCACCGGCACGGCCGCGACGGGAAGCGGAGCGCCGGGCACGGTATTCGCCGGACAGGGCGAAGGCGGCGGCGATGCTGTAGTCGGCTCGACCGGCGCGTCGGACGACGATAGCGGCTTCTATGCAATCGTCGACGCCGATCTCGACCTCACCAAATCGGCAACCGTGGTCGATCCCTTCGGCGGCGCGACGCAGGTGCCCGGCGCCGTCGTCACCTATCGCCTGGTCGCCGAGGCCACGGGCAGCGGCTCGCTCGCCAATGTCACGATCACCGACTCGATTCCCGCCGACACAACATATGTCGATGACAGCATCACGCTGGACGGCACTTCCCTGACCGACGCCACCGACGCCGATGCCGGCGCCTATGACGGCAGCGCGATTTCAGTCGCGCTGGGCACGATTGCCGGCGGCTCAAGCAAAATCATTGAATTTCAAGTCGTTATCGACTGACGGAGAATGGTTATGAAGTATCTTTTCGCTTTGCTCGCCCTTGTCGCACCCATCGGTGTCGCCATGGCCAATCAGGTCGCGCTGGACAGCGAGGTGTTCGTCGAGCGCAGCGTCGAGCAGGCCGACGGCAATGTTGCCGTGACCATGGAAGAGCCGACGCGCGTGGTGCCCGGCGACAGCCTGGTCTTCGTTCTCAGCTACGAAAATACTGGGGCCGAGCCCGCCGAGAATTTCGTCGTCACCAATCCGATACCCGACGCCGTGGCGTTCGTCGAAGCGATCGATTCCGGTGCCGTTTATTCGGTCGACGGCGGCGAGAATTTCGCGGCGCTGACCGAGCTTCGCGTGACCGGTGAAGACGGCGTCGATCGTGCCGCGCAGCCTGTGGACGTCACGCATATTCGCTGGACGCTGACCGCGCCGATTGCGGCCGGCGGATCCGGACAACTCAGATTTCGCGGCGTCGTGAGATAGCCGCAGATGAAACCGCCAAACAGCGCCAGCGGGCCGGGGGGTGAAAGGTGCTGACGAAGACAGAAGCAGGACTAAGATAATGAAATGCATGACGAAATATCTCGTCTCTGTCAGCGGTGTTACGCTCGCGGCCCTGGCCGTGAGCCCTGCATATGCGGAGGGCACCGCCGCCGGGTCGAGCATTACCAACACTGTTACCGTCAATTATGAAGTGGGCGGTGTCGGGCAGGATGCGGTAACGGCATCGGACACGTTCACGGTGGACCGCAAGATCAACATCGTCGTTGCCGAGGAAGGCAATGCGACGACTTCGGTTTCGCCGGGACAGCAAAATGCCGTCACGACGTTCCTCGTCACCAACTCGTCGAACGATATCATCGATATCCGGCTTGCGGCTTCGCAGATCGTGGGCGGCACTGCGGCGCATGGAGGCACGGACAATTTCGACGTGAACAATGTCGAAATTTACGTCGATGTGAACAATGACGGCGTGTTTGACAGCGCGGCGGATTCACCGGTCGTCACCTATCTCGATGAGATGGCGCGCGACGAAACCCGCCGGGTTTTCGTCGTCGCCGATGTGCCACTGGGCCGCGCAACCGGGGATGTGGCCGACGTCACTCTCACGGGTACGGCTCGCGAGGGCAATGACGGCGTGACCGGTGCCGAGGGCGCCGCGATCACCGAAACGACGGGCGGCGATACCGCGAGCGAAGACACGGTGTTCGCCGACGCCGATGGCGTTTTCGACGGCATAGCCTTCGATGACGACGATTATACCGTCCAGGCCGCGGCATTGAGCGCGCTGAAGGGCAGCACGATCCTCGGTGTCAATTATCCGATCACCGGCGCGACGGAATTCTACAATATTCCGGGCGCAACGGTCGAATATTGTATTGCGGTGACCAATGCCGCCGGCGGCGCGGATGCGACCAATGTCGCGATCTCCGACACATTGCCGGCGAACACGACCTTCGTCGCATCGTCGATTGTGATCGGCGGCTCCGCGACGATCGATGACAATGGGACGCCGAGCAATGCTGCCGACGATACGCTGACGAGCTGCGACAACAGCACGGGCTCAGCGGGCGGTTCGTTCGCGGCCGGTACCGTTTCGGCGACGATCGGCACGGTTTCGGCCGGTACGACGGAAATCGTCACCTTCCGTGCGGTAATCGATTAGAGGGACGAGCAGGGCTGCGGGGAAATCCCGCAGCCGCGGCTCCACGAGATGCGCCAACCGGTCCTCCTGGCATGTGCAATGATATTTGCACTGTTCGCTGCGCTATGGTTCGCAGCGGGCTCGGTTGCGCACGCCCAGACGATCAGCAACATCGCCTATGCGGAATGGGATGAAGGCGGCGAACGCGTTCGTCGTCCCTCGAACCAGATCGATCTCGAAGTCGAGCCGTTAGACGGGGCGCCCCCGGAAATTGGATTGTTCCAATTCGGCCCCGGCGGTGGCGGCGGCGGTATGCAGATCGCACTGGACAGCACGCACTGCGTCGCAGCGCCGCCGCACGTCTCTCCGCCGCTCGGCGAGAATTTCGTCGGCCAGCCGATCGCGCCCGCCACCGTAAGCGGCGCGTCGGCCATTCGCCCCGGCGAACCGCTTGTCTTCATGGTCGAGTTCGATGCCGCCAACCGCGATCCCGATGCTGCGGAAACCTATGAAATTGTTATAGAAACGGAAGAGGGCGACCGAGAGCGTATAGAGCTCCGAGAAACTGCCGCCGACACCGGTATCTTTGTCGGCTTCATATATACGGTCGCGGTGCCACCCCAGCCGGTACCGGAAAATTGCGAGCTCTCCGTCGTCCCCGGTTCGGAACTTCGGATCGCGGCAACCGGCGAAAACGGCGTACGGGAGTTTCGCGAACTCGTCGTCGATATTCTCGAAAGCTTCGGCTCGACGGTATTCGACAGCGAGACCGGCGATCCGGTTAACGGCGCGCGGATTACGCTGGTCGATGCAGACAGCGGGCAACCGGCGCCACTGTTCGGGAACGACGGCTTCTCCGATTATCCGTCGACCGTGATGACAGGCCAGTCCGTTACCGACAGTCGCGGCGTGACATACAGTCCGGGTCCGGGTGACTTCTTCTTCCCCGTCGTTCCACCGGGCCGATACCGGCTGATCGTCGAACCGCCCGATCCATATACAGACATATCGCAAGCGTCGCCGCAGGAACTTGCGGCTTTTGTCGATTCTCGGGGCGATCCCTACGACATCGTCCTGGGTTCCTATGGCGAGCCATTCGATATCGGTGGCCCCTCTTCGATCGAGATCGACGTACCGGTGGATCAACCGACAGCGCCGTTGCGCATCGAGAAAGCCGCGTCGCGTCAACTGGCGCAACCCGGCGACCCGATACTCTTCAGCATCCGCGTCGGCAGTACGGACGCCACGCGGCCGACCCGTCCGCTGACCATTCGCGACACTCTGCCGCCGCAATTGCGACTGCGCCCCGATTCGCTGCGCCTGGACGGCACCGAGATCGCAACGGGCGTCGAAATCTCGCCGGACGGACGCGAGTTTTCCGTCCGCGTCCCGGCCTTGGCGGCGGGCGCGACCGCGACCCTGACCTATATCACGGAGGTGCTGCCGCAGGCGCGCGCAGGCGATGCGATCAACAGCGCGTACGCCGAAGACGATCGCGGTCAGGTCAGCGATACCGTCGATGCAGCGGTCCGGATCGAGCGCGAGACGATCGCCAGCCGCATGACGATTATCGGCCGGATCACCGAGGGCGGATGCGGCGTCGATCCCCGTACGGCCACAGGCGTTCCCGGCGTGCGCGTCATGATGGAAGATGGCAGCTACTCGGTAACCGACGCGGATGGCCGCTATCACTTCGAAGCCGTGACGCCGGGCCTGCACGTCGTCCAGATCGATGAATCGACGCTGCCGCTGGACCGCGCGGCGGTGGACTGCGCGCGCAACACCCGTTCGGCCGGCCGGGCCTTCTCCCGCTTCGTCGAAGGCCGTGGCGGCGGATTGTACCGCGCCGATTTCCGCGTACGCGCCGTCGAACCGCGCGCGGCACCGGAAGGCGCTACGCCGGCCGTCGAGCGTCCCGAACCGCTGTCCGACGTCCAGGCGGCCGGCGGCGAACGCGACTGGCTCGAAGGCCAGGAGCCTGGCATCGCCTGGCTCTTCCCGGCTTCTGACCACAACCCCCGCACCCGCGTAATCCGCGTCGCAATCAAGCATCTGCCCGGTCAGTCGGTGCGGCTGTCGCTCAACGGCGAACAGGTGGCATCGGTCGCGTTCGAAGGGTTGCGGACCAATGCGGCGGGCACGGTGGCGGTCAGCCAGTGGCGCGGCATCGGAATAGAACCGCGCGAAAATCGCCTTGTCGCAGAAGTTCTCAACGCCAGCGGCGCGACGGTCGAGACGCTGGAACGGACGGTCCATTTCGGCAACGCGCCGATCCGTGCAGAGCTGGTACCGGAACGGTCGCGGCTGATTGCCGATGGCGTCTCGCGCCCGCTCATTGCTGTGCGCCTGACCGATCGCGACGGCCGCCCCGTCCATCACGATCTCACGGGCGACTTTGCAGTCCCCGCCCCCTATTTCCCGGCGGTCGAGGCCGATGCGCAGCAGGCGCGCCAATTGGCGGGGCTCGAGCGCGCCGCGCCCGTCTGGCGTGTCGAGGGCGACGAGGGCATCGCCTATATCGAGCTCGAACCGACCACGGTCAGCGGCACATTATCCGTCACCTTCCCGTTCCGCGACGGCGAAGTGACGCGCGAGCAGCGTATCGAGACCTGGCTCGAGCCGGGCGACCGGCCCTGGACGATCGTCGGTTTCGCCGCCGGTACGGTCGGCTTCAACCATCTCGATCGCAATCTCGAGGAGATCGGGGCGGACGCGGAAACCTGGTATACCGATGCGCGGCTCGCGCTCTATGCGCGCGGCCGCGTGACCGGCCAGTGGCTGATGACGCTCGCCTATGACAGCGATGCGGAGCGCGACGAAACGCGCTTCCAGGGCATTATCGACCCGAACCAGAATTACACGATCTATGCGGACCGTTCGGAGCGCCGGTTCGATGCCGCCAGCGTCCGCAGGCTCTATCTCCGGCTCGAACGCCCGCAATTCTATGCGATGTTCGGCGATTACGAGACGGGTTTCGATGAGACCCAGCTCGCCCGCTACAATCGCAGCTTCAACGGCGCGCGGGCGGAATTCCGCAACGAGCGGGTGTCGGCGACGGCCTTCGTCGCGGACACGCCCTACCGGTTCCGCCGTGTCGAGATACAGGGCAACGGGCTGACCGGCCCCTATGCCATCGGTAGCACGCAGATCCTCGCCAACAGCGAGCGGATCACCATCGAAGTGCGCGACCGGCTCCGCTCGAATATCGTCCTGTCGACCCAGCCGCTGGTCCGGCACATCGATTACGATATCGATTACTTCAACGGCACGATCCGCTTTCGCGAACCGATCCTCAGCCGCGATTCCGCTCTCAACCCGCAGATCATCGTCGTCGAATATGAAGTCGATGGCGTCGCCGCGCGGCGCATCAATGCCGGCGGCCGGGTGACGTGGAACACGGCGGACCAGCGCCTCCGCATCGGCATCACCGCCCTGCGCGACGACGATAATCAGCGCGAGACGAATATGGGCGGCATCGACGTGCGCTGGCGGCCGACCGACTCCACCGAGATCCGCGCCGAACTCGCCGCCAGCAACAGCGACCCGGGCAACGGCGCAGCGCCAAACGCCGAGGACCCGGGCACCGCGACCGCCTGGCTGGTCGAAGCCGAGCATCACAGCTCGGACATCGATATCCTCGCCTATGCGCGCGAGCAGGAAGCGGATTTCGGCGTCGGCCAGCTGAGCGGCGCGGAAACCGGCACGCGCAAATTCGGTTTCGACGGGCGTGTCCGGATCGGCGGCAATCTCTCGCTGGCCGCAAGCGGCTGGCATGAGGATTTCCTGACGACGGGCGCACGCCGGATCGCCGGCCAGGCCCTGCTCGAATATCATGGCGGCTCGACCGACAGCCGACTCGGCATCGTCTATGCCAATGACGAATTGAGCGACGGATCGACGCTGGAATCGACTTTGCTCCGGCTCGGGGTAACCCAGCGACTGTTCGACAACCGGCTGACGCTCGACGCGCAGACGGAATTTGCGCTCGACGATGCCGAGAGCGTCGATTTCCCCGCGCGCCACCAGTTCACGGCCCGCTTCGCGGCGACCGACTGGCTGACGCTGGTCGGCGGCTACGAGATCGCCGAGGGCGACACGGTCGATGCGCGAACGGCGCGGGTCGGTTTCGATCTTGCGCCATGGTCGGGCGCGCGCATCTCGCTCGCCGGCAATCAGCAGGATATCGCCGAATATGGCCCGCGCACCTTCGCCGCGTATGGCTTCGCCCAGTCGCTCGTGCTCGACGAACACTGGTCGCTCGATTTCTCGCTCGACGGCAACAAGACGCTCAATGGCGGCATCGATCCCGATACAATACTCAATCCGGCCCAGCCGGTCGCGAGCGGCGGCTTCATCGGCAATGGCACCAACCCGATCCTCACCGAAGACTTCACCGCCGTGACCGCCGGCGCCACCTATCGCGGCGAGCGCTGGAGCTGGGCTGGCCGCGCCGAATATCGCGATGGCGAACGCGAGAACCGTTACGGCCTGACCACGTCGCTGCTGCGCCAGATCGGCGAGGGCAGCGCGGTCGGCGGCGCCTTCTCCTGGCTGCGCGCCGAACAGGATGGCGGCGCGACGAGCGAAGTGACGTCGCTGGAGATTTCGATCGCGCACCGCCCGGCCTATAGCGACTGGTCGTTCCTCAACAAGCTCGAGCTCAGGAGCGACGAGATCACAAATGCCGTCGCGGGCCAGCCGGGCCCGGTCGGGAGCGCGCCGCTGCTCGTCAATGGCGACCAGCGCTCGCGGCGCATCGTCAACAGCTTCTCGCTCAACTATTCGCCGACCACGTCGGTGCTTAGCATGTTCGGCGGCAGCGACTGGCTCGACCGGAGCGAGTTCACCTTCTTCTGGGGCACACGGTATGTCTCCGACCGCTTCGGCACTGCCGATGTCGAAGGCTGGAGCAACCTCTTCGGCGCCGATGCCCGGTTCGACCTGTCCGAAACGATAGACATCGGCGCCTCGGCCAGCGTGCGCGAAGGCAATGGCGGGCGCGCCTGGACCTGGTCGGTCGGCCCGAATGTCGGGATCAGCCCCATGGAAAACACATGGATTTCAGTTGGTTATAACATTACCGGCTTCGAAGACCGCGACTTCGAGGCGGCCCGCTATACGCGCGACGGCCCCTATGTCACCTTCCGCCTGCGCTTCGACCAGCAGACCTTCCGCGATCTCGGCTTCTAGAACCGGCGCCGGTTGACACTGGTTGACACGCCCCGGGGCAAGCCCCCCGGTCCATCGGCTTTAAAATGGCGCGCTATCTCCAGCTTGCACCTCTAGTCTCCATATCGGCAGCGCAATCTATCATGCGTTACTGCGTGTAGGACAGGAAAATGGGGCGTTATCTGTCAGACTCGACCTTTCGGTCGAGCGCGGCACCCGCCAGGAAAATTCTGACGAAGAAATCTGGTACCTCTGGCCGGAGTCGAACCGGCACTCCCGAAGGAACTCGATTTTGAGTCGAGCGCGTCTACCAATTCCGCCACAGAGGCCCGTAGTAGGAGGAGCCGATTAGCCGAGCGCCGGGCAGTCCGCAAGCGGCTCGCACCGGTCAGGCGAATGTCTCGGCCGTACCCCTGCCCTTCGGATCGTCGCCATATTGGTTCGGGCCGGGCGTGCCGTCGAGGAACATGAAGACCAGCAGCGTAATCGCGCCGGCGAACGCGGCGAGCAGACCGACCAAAGAGATGGCGGTCGACTCAAGGCCAGCGCCCAGAAACGCGAGAATGTATCCGCCAGCCGGCGCCAGTATCCACCATCCCGTCCGGTTCGTATCGTGAAGACGCCGCACGGTCACCGCGAGACCCGGAATGAACAGCGCCAGCGAAACGAGCAGCATCAACAGATACACCACGACGATCGCCCCGCCCGCAGCGACCGCGGCCGTCGGATCGTTGCCGGCCGCCAAGACGGCTGCACCGCCGACCGCGAACATCAGAATGAAGAAAACGATGCTGAGCAGGAACTGGAACACCACCCACATCCAATATTCCATCCGCCGCGATCGGCCGCTGAACTCCGCATAACGCCGGATCGGCATAAACATCCATTCCATGACTCTTCCCTTCCCAAAAAAAGATCATGCGCCCCGTCGGTCTTGTGCCGATTAGACACTAATTCCGGGAATAGCGGCTGTGATGCAAGTCATGGTCGCTAGTTTCGTGGCGGCTGGCGGCGATAGCTGAGCGCTTCGGCGACATGGACTCGCCCGACCGTCGCTTCGCCGGCGAGATCGGCGATGGTGCGCGCCACGCGCAAAACGCGCGAATAGCCGCGCGCCGTCAGCCGCATCGCCTCGGCCGCCTGACCCAAAAGCGTACGGCCCGCATCGTCGGGCGTCGCCACGCTGTCCAACAACTCGCCATCGGCCTCGCTATTGGTCCGCACGCCTTGGTCGGCAAAGCGCTCGGTCTGCAGCGCGCGCGCCGTGGCAACGCGCGCAGCGACGTCTGCCGATCCTTCGGCCGCCGGTGGCAGCGTCAGATCGGCGGCGGACACGGCCTGCACATCGACATGTAGGTCGATCCGGTCGAGCAGCGGGCCGGAAATCTTGGCCTGATAATCGGCCGCGCATTTCGGCGCGCGCGAACAGGCAAGCGCGGCATCGCCGAGATGGCCGCAGCGGCACCCTTGTGTTGCTTTCGCGCAGTTTGGCTTCGGATTGCTCCCACATGTTGAAATCAAACGAAAAATTGAACGTCCGAGCGAAATACTCGAAAACCCAAAGACCGTAGGAGAGCATATCAAGCGCGAGCGTCAGAAAAGAGGCTTGCGACAAATCGATGTGGCTGAAACGCTCAAACTCAACCCTCATACAATCTGTGACTGGGAAAATGGCAAGAAAAGCATCGGCCATCCTCGATATTATCCGCGCATCATTGCATGGTTGGGCTATGATCCCCTTCCCGCCCCTCAATCTGACGGCGAAGCACGACGCCAGGAGCGTTGGAGACTTGGGCTGACGAGCCAAGAGATGGCCGACCAGCTGGGTATCGACCAATCGACTTTGCTCAAACGTGAGAAGCCGTAGCTGCGGCGCATTCTAATCCTAAGCTGGGATTCCACGAACGTCCGCTTCTGGCCGAAGGCGGACATCCAACAAAGCAACGATTCCCTCTTTTGGCGGCCTTCTGCATGTACGAACGATGTCTGGAATCGCCATTGCTCTATGCGCATGGATCGACCTGCGTTCGAACTGGACGCCATACGATCTCCCGGGCTTGCTCCACATATTCGGTTAGCTTTATCCTCTAGGAAGACGAGCAAGGGGGAGGATGGTGAACGAGCAACTGATTCTCCGAACCATTCGCCAAGTGTACAAAGTGGCGCTCAGCCCGCGCGCCTACCAAGAGTTCGTTACCCAATGGGACGCCTATCTGAACGAGGCTCTGAACGCCGATGAAGATCCGGTCGTGCATCACATCGATCAGGCGCTGGCTATTGTCGAACGGCTCGAACATGCCGGCGAAAGCGAGATATCGCCGACGGCCTATGCAGACGCGCAGCCGGGTCCGGCCGCGCTGATCGATCGCGGCGGCGATGTCGTCGCCGCGAACACCGCCTGGCAGCACGAACACCCGAACGCCGCCAGCCATATTTGGCCAATCGCGACGGGAAACAGCGCGCAGCACCAAATCCGCGCCGCGATACAGGAGGTTGCTAGTTCCGCAAAGCTGCCGGTGCACCTGCTGGCGCTCGATGATCTGGACACAGGCGGGCAGATTCACCTCTCCTTTCGCCGCTTGCCGGCCGCGCATGAAGGTGCTGCCGAACTGATCTGCGTCCGCTCCTCGCGCGGCGACTGGGATGACGGGCTGCGCAGCGTGTGGGAGCGCGAATTCGGGCTGACTGCGGCCGAGATAGACTTGCTGAACACCATGTATGGCGGCGAGAGTTTCGCCGCTATCGCCGCGCGGCGTGGGCGGTCTCCCGAAACGCTAAAGACCCAATCCAAGTCCATCTATCGCAAGCTCGGCGTCGAAAATCGCGAAACTGCAATCATGCTGGCCATTCGGCTGCACCTGCTGGCGGACGCGGGGCGGGCCCGACTGACCAGGCCGATTAACGCCGCCAAATCGGATTTCCTGACACTGGCCAACGGGACAAGACTGGCGGTGATTTCAGATGGGCCAGATCGCGGACGCCCCTTGATCTATCTGCATGGTATGACGCTGGGTCATGGCCTTCGTTACGAGATGATCGACGCACTCGCATCGGCCGGCTGGCAGCTGATACGCATCGAACGTCCGGGCTATGGCCGTTCCGATCCGCCGCGCGACCGGCGCAGGATCGTTGAGGAATGGACGGCCAATTTCCCGTCTTTGCTTGCCGGGCTCGGCATATCGCGCACTGTCCTAATGACCCATACGAGCGGCGTTCTGTATGGCTGCGCAGCGGCCGCGCGCCATCCCGAACTCGTTGACGGCGTATTTGCGATAGCCGGTGGGGTGCCTATCACAGAAGAGCGGATGATCAACTCCTATCCCGCACCGCTGTTGCGCGTGGCGCGCACTGCCAAGGCCAGCCCGCTCGCCTTGCGCTTCTTCCTGCGCGTGATCGCCAATTACATCACCCGGGCGGGCGGCGAGGACAAGCTGATCCGGCAAACCTATGCCGGGCGGCCTGTCGATGCCGCAGCGCTGGAGAACGAGACGATCATGGAGTTGACCCGCGAGGGGATGAAGCTCGTCCGCGACGGGGGCTATCACGGCTTTATCGGCGATGCGATGCGGATTTTCGACGACTGGTCGGAATGGCTGGACGCGCTCAAATGCCCGATGGTCTACGCGACCGGCACGGAAGACGATTTCTGCCCGATCGACTGGGCGCGCGCAGCAGCGCAGCGCCACGCGAATATCCGCGTCGAAGAGATTGCGGGGGCCGGACAGCTGGCCCAGCATACGCATTACCGCGAGATCGTCCGGCTTCTGGGCGAATTCTCAACGCGCCTCGAACAGGCCTAACCCGCGCGGGTGATGCGCGCTCGCGCCGCTGCCTGATATTTCTTTCTCCGGGTCAAAACTGGGGAAAGATCATGGCACACCGCACATTCGCACTCCGCGCTGCGAGCGCATCTTTAGCCATCGGACTGGCCGCTCTGGTCACGCCGGCTCCGGCGCAAGCCGACGACGGCCGCAATATCGTACTGAACGATCCGTCGGCTCGCGAATTGCTGACCATGGACGGCATCTGTTCGGCCGAGGGGCATGGGGGTTTCGATCGCGAGGACGCGCTCGAACGTTATGGCCGCTTCTATCGTGAAGTTCGCGCCACGCGCGATGCGCTCAGAGAAAATGCCGAGAATGCGGACAATGCGGCGGCACGGGACGAGTATCTCGAACAGTATCGTCAGTATGACCAGTTTCTCTCAGCATTCCGCCACCCGTCCGACCATCCGTGCGATGGCGGCAGGGCGGTATTGACCCAAGCGTTTGGCGGAGCACCGGAAGAGGCAATCCCCGACCCGGTTTCCATGGAAGAGTTCCTCGAATTTCACGGCTGGGTTGGAGAGTCAGGCGTGCCGCAGACCGGCATCGGTTTTCGGCGTGAAGGCGCGCCTGGCCAGGCGCCCGAAGGATTCGGCGCGGCCATCGACTCCGTCTTGCGCTTCCGGGCTCAAGGGCGTGTGCGCAGCGACGGCTTGGAAGTGTTTTTCGGCTACAGCGACGGCGACGGCGAGACGAGCGCTCTGATACCGGGCGGTGGGGGGATCGACAGCGGCACGGTCTATGGCGATCTATCGCCGGGCGGCAGCTCGGGCATCGCGACGCCCTTCGGGCTCGATGCGCAAACCCGGGTCGAGGTCACCGAATGGTCGGTCGGCGGGGCCGTGCGGGTCTATCAGTGGAATTCGGGAAGCGTGGCCGGGCAGGTTTGGGGCCGCGGCAGCTATACGCATTCGGATCGCAACTATTTCGGCCAGGCGAACGGGTCGGGCACGCAAAATGGCTTCACCTTCGAGTTCGGCCAGACCCGCGAACAGTTTGTCGATGAGGATTTTTTCGAGCTGGGCGTTGGCAGCGAGGTTCGGGCGAGATTGGCCGATCCGTTGTTCGCCACAATCATGACTGAGCTGGGCATCTACGTCCGTGACAGCTCGCTGGAATCGACCGAAACCAACAGCAACAATTTCACCGGGCCACCGGACGGGAACTTCAGTCTCAATATCGAGGATTCGCAGAGCGGGATCGGCTTTCATGGCCGGGCCGAAGCAGGGCTCGATCTACATCTGGGTTCGGGATTCTCGATCGGGATATTCGGAGACGTCGAATACCGCTCCGATGTCGGCGCGATCTTCAATCCCAATTCCGGCGATCAGGTCTTTTCGACGGGCTGAGCACCGAATTGCGGACCGAGGATGTCTGGTCCTATGGCGGTGGGGTGCGGCTGCGAGTGCGATTGGGGCCGGGCGGATAACGCTTGGCGCTATCCCAAGCAATTCCGGATTTTTCGGCAGGTTTATATTTTGTGATTCGCCGTTCGTACTGAGATTGCCGGAATATTTCAGCTTTGGGGCGCAAGACAGCCGTTGCCATTGGGCCGAAAGCGGTATGCTGGATGCGCCCGCTCAGCCCTCACATCAATCGCTTTCGATTCCGCACCGCAAATTCGAGCAATCTATTCGGACCGTGCAGGTCGAGCTTGTCGGCGATGTTGCGACGGTGCGCCTGGACCGTGCGGGGGCTGATCTCGCAGGCACGGGCGATTTCCTTGCTCGTCTTGCCATTGGCGAGCAGCGCGACGATCCGCCGCTCGGCTCCGGTCAGCCGGTCGAGCAGCGCGCTGTCACCGGTCTCCAGCGTGATTTTCGGGGTGGCACCTACCGCACTACTCTGAAAAAACTGGCCGGGCGGCATGGCCAGCGCCGAATCGATCTCGGTCAGCGCGTCTTCCTTGGCGATAAAGCCGCTCGCACCGAGATCGCGCGCACGTTCCGCATATGCAGTATCGGCATGCATCGAGAAGATCAGCACGCGCGTGCCGATTGTTTCATCGCCGACCGCAGCGAGCACATCGAAGCCCGTCTTGCCCGGCATGGCGAGGTCGATGATCGCCCAGTCGGGATCGAGCGCACGTAGCCGCGCCAGACAGGTCTCGCCATCGCTGCACTCGCCGATAATCGTGTAACGCCCGGCGGCTTCGAGATACTGCCGCACGCCGGCGCGGAACGCCGGATGATCGTCGGCCAACAGCATCGTCAGCGGCCCTCCCGTCATCGGGCGTCCTTCGAAATGGTAAAGGACAAGCGCAGCCCACCCTCTTCACGATTGGCGATGGCCAGCGCACCGCCAAGCTGCGCCGCGCGCTGACGCATCGAGAAGAGCCCGAGCGCGCTGTCATCCTCGCGTAGCGCGGCGAGCCGGTCGGCATCGCCGATCCCGACGCCGTTATCGGCGATGTCGACCGCCGTCCCCTCGCGCGTATCGCGCACCGATATCCTGCACTGGCTTGCCTGGGAATGTTTGCCGATATTGGATAGCGCCTCCTGTACCAGCCGGATCAGATGGGTTTGCTGCGCCTCGTCGAGCTGCTGTTGCGGGCAGTGAATCGTAATCTCCGCCTCCAACCCGCTGTTTTTCGCAAAGTCCTCGACCATGGTACGCAGCGCCTGCTGCCAGCCCAGATGGGTAAGTGTAGTCGGGTGCAGCGCATGGCTGATCCGCCGCGTCTCACCGATCGCCTCGCGCAGCGTCACCAGTCCGTAATCCGCCCGTTCACGGGTCTCGTCATCAAGCCCCTTATGGCTTCGCAGCGCCTCGAACTGTGCGCCGGCCATCGCGAGCGTATGGCCAAGGCTGTCATGCAGATCGGCGGCGATGCGCGCACGCTCCTGATCTTGCAACCGAGTGAAGCGTTCGGCGGCCTGCTGTTTGAGTTCGGCGAGCGCGCTCTTGGCGTCGGCGGCGTCGGCCATGTGCAAGCGCATCCGCGCCGCGAGCACGAGCGAAAAGGCCAGCGCTTCGAAGACTAGCGTGAATTCCAGAAGATGATCCCGCAGCCAGCCAAATTGCGCACCCGCCCAGGCGCTCGCCATGACGAGCGCGAGCCCCGGCACCACGGCCAGTGCGAACGGGGCGACCAGCAACCCAGCATGCGCATCGCCTTTGAGCGCCAGCCGCATGACATGGAAAAGCACCACCAGCACGAAGGCGACAGCGAGCAGCACAAGCGGGATCAACGGCCACCAATATGGCAAGATGATCGCGGAAAGGCCCAAGCCGAGCGCGGCATAGCCGCTCCAGCGGATCTGGGCGAGTGTGTGCGGCCCGGCCTGGCCATGACGCAGCATCAGTCCGATAAATTGCGACCCGAAAAAGATCGTCATCCCGATCGACAGGGCGAGCACGATGTTCGACAGCCAAGGGGCATCCGGCCATAGCCAGTAGCCGCCAGTGCCAGTCAGATACGCATCGAGCAGCACAAGCGACAGGATCGTCATCGCGTTAAAGGCGAAAATCCGGTCGCGGGCGAGCACCGATACGACGAGATTGTAGAAGATGATCGCGCCGCAAAAGCCGAGCGCCAAAATGCGGATGATCTGCGCGCGATCGATATAGGCGCGGAAGTCTTCTTCATGCCAGGCCTGCAAGCGGAAATTCAGCCAGTTGGGCTGCTCGATCTTCAGGAACCGATCGCCCGGTCCCGGCAAATCGGGAGTCAGCCGGAAGGCGGGTTGGGCCGCCGGATATGCCCGGTCATCCGCGCGCAGCGTGTCGCCGGTTTGCTGCTCGCGCCAATCGAACGCGCCCGGCGCGGGTTCGTAGAGCACGGCGCGATCGGGCATGTTGCTGAGGCTCAGTATCTCGGAATCGGAAAGCGCCGGTATCCGCAGCCAGAGCGTACCGGTACCGTAGCGCGCAAAGGCGACTTCGGTGCGCCGCCAATCGAGATCCTCGCGCGCGGCGACCGTCGTGACATCCATCCTGCCAGTGGGATCGTGATACAAATCGAAAGCGACCGGCCATCCTTCGGCGGGCCGCGGCGCGGGGCGCGGCTCGGGCGCGCTGGCTGCCGCGAAAGCGACACCCGCCACGCAAAGCATCAGCATCAACCCGAACAGGCGGCCCAGAAGCGCAGGGCGCAGCATCGGGTGACAATAGCATCCCCGCGCCTGCCCGCGCCAATAGGCACATGTGCCTAGCCCGCTAGGCAAGGGACGCGATAGGCGCGCGCCGCCCGATCCCTATTCTGGTTTGCGAATTCGGCGCCCGAGGAGGCCATCGTGATGACACTGCACAGGCTGAAATCCATGGCCGTCAAGACATGCGCTGCCCTTATCGGATGCGCGGCAATCGGTCTGCCTGGCCCAACCGCCGCCCAAACCCCCATGTGCCTGCCAGTCTCGCCGGCGGGATTGGACACCGGGGTGAGCTTCCAGGGCAGTTCTTTCGGGAGTGGCAGCTTTACCGGCGTCACGGTCACCGAGCTGCGCGTGCCTGGCATTTCGGCCACGATCGCCAACCGCGCAGGCGGCGTCTTGTTCGACGGGCCGCTCTTTGTCGGCCAGACGATCCCGCTACCGACTTATTACAACCTCGTCTGGACCGGCACGGGATCGCGTACGCACATGCGCGCCGCCTGCCTCACCTCCAATTTCTGACCGGTATTGGCCAAGGAGACCCGCCATGAGAAAACTGCTCAAACACAGCCTGATGCTTGCCGCTGCTTCTGTTTCCGCCACGCTGGCGAGCGCGCCCGCCGATGCCGTATCCCGTCCCGGGGCGATCGCCTGGGGCGCGGCGCCAGCCGACTTCGTCACATCGCTTTACAACGGCGTTCTGGGCCGGGCGCCGGAAAGCCCCGCGGTGGTCGCGGCCTGGGCGGCGCAGGTGACATCCGATCCGCGTTCGCGTCTCGATGTCCTATCCCGTTTCATGACATCGGACGAATATATCCGTCGATACGGCCGACCCGGCGGCACTTGGGGAATTTACTGGCAAGCCAGCGGCAACACGGTCCGCTGGAGAGCCTCGGCCAGTTCTGGCGGCTGGCACGCACGGCGCACCGGCATTTCTCAAGGCTATGCCCGGGCGCTGGTCGGCTATTACAACACCTATCAAAGCCGGCGCTGAACAGGCCGTGATGCACAGGAAAACGGCGTCCGGAATCGCCGCCCTGGCCTTGTTGCTGGTGATCGGCGGGCTGGCAGGGCTAGCGATGCAGCCGGCTCCGTCAGAAGCGCGGACCTATGCGCAGAGCGGCGGCATTAACAGCAGTCAGCTCCGCTTTTGCGAAAATCAGCGCAACGACCGCTGGGTGACGCGCCACGCGCCCAACGACCAGACCTTCTTCCATCAGGAAATCGGGCTCGGCGAGGGCAATTACACGCTGAATATCCGGCCCAACGGCCGTTTCCGCTTTAACGCCTTCGTCTATGACGCCGAAACCCGGCGCTATCTGGGCGGCGCACGCAATGTCGGCGCCTATACGCACCGGTTCAGGGCTGGGCCGTATGACGGACAGTTTCTCGTGCAGCTGGTCAAGACGACGCGCGGCTGCACCGGTTGCACAGTGACCATGTCGCTCAACGCCTATAATTGCCCGCGCCAGCCGCGCGGCAATAGCCGTGCGCCGCTTTGCCCGCCCAATAGCTGCTATGACAGCGGGTTGCTCGGCACCAGCGGCTGCGTAAGACGGCCGGGCGCCAATGGTGGCGTGTGCGGGACGCCGGGAAATTGAACGTCGCATCGTCTTTTCTCAAAGCGCGACGCCCCAGATCGTGACTCTTCAGCGATTGCCTTTGGACGCACACAGTGACTCTGATCTCGGTACTGGCAACCGCGCCTCACTAGACCGCATGCAACGCGGCGTGCGCAGAATTAGCTTCTGAGCGCAGCCAAAAAGGGGGGAGCAAATTGTGCCGGCTGGTATAGTTTCGTCAATGGCTGAGCCATTCCTGGTCCACACCACCTGGAGGCTCGATCATCCGGTGGACGAGCTCAGACTTGTGCTGGCCGATCCACTCGCGATTACGCGATGGTGGGCACCGGTTTTTCTGCATGCGGAAACCGTCGCTGAAGGAGATGCCGAACGGAACGGTTACTCAATGCGTTGCTTCACCAAGGGGTTTCTGCCGCATTCGTTTCAATTCGTCGCGCGGATTGCAAATGTGGACGAGGATCGCCTGGTCATCGAAACTCAAGGGGATTTTGATGGGGTCGGGACGATCGCCCTCTCTTCCACCGGTCCCGGAACCCAAGCCGAAGTCACCTGGTCCGTCACCGTCAGACAACCCTATTTGCAGCCCTTCCTGAAGATCCTCAAACCCGTTTTCGTCTGGAATCATCGCTGGGCGATGCGGCAGGGCCAGAAAGGCCTTGCGCGACTTATGCAGGAGCGCCGGGAGAGCCCTCGAAAGTTCCAGCCGGATGCACCCACATTTCCGCATAATCTGAAACGGTTCAGAACGCCGCAACGGTGGAGAGTCTGACGAGGTTGCTCGATCGTATTGCGAGCGCGCCCCTCACCGCGCCTTGGGCGATGCTCGCGATCGTCATTTCACTCATCGCAATCGCTTTGGCCGGCATGGCGCAACTGAGTTTCGACGACGGCACCCGATCGATCTTCCGCTCCGCGAACCCGGAATATGCGGCATATGTGGCGCATGTGGACGAGTTTGCGCAATCGGATACCACCGCGATCATTCTCGCCGAATCCGACGAGCCTTTCACCGCAGCGCAATGGGCATGGCAGCGCGACTCCATAGCTGCGATCCAGGCCATCAGCGGTGTGGAGGCCGTTTTTTCGGGATTCGGTGTCAACACCTTCCACCCCGAAGCGGGCGATGTCAGCACGATGCCGGCCGAAGAGCTGGCGGGCCTCCTCGATCCCCCGCGGGACGGAAGAGCCGGTAGCAACTATGCCGCCATCGACCAGCCGCTTGTCTCCGAAGATAGACGATCGAGCGTGATGGTCGTCTCGCTCAGCGATGAGCTGCAGGATCTGGCAACGGCAAGACCGGTGCTCGACAGGCTGCGCACGGTCATGGCCGGTGGCTCTGCGCATGATCTCGATGTCCAGCTCACCGGCATGGTGCCGATCAGAGAGTGGATCATCGACGGAGTGACGCGCGATCAGATCGTCATCAACCTGGTCGGGATAGTCTTGGGCTTTGTAATATCGTTGATTCTGTTTCGAAGCTTCTGGATTGCTGCTTTGAACGGGATCGCTCCGGCGCTTGCCTTGTTCTTGTCACTTGGCGCCTTCGGTCTGCTCGGGTTCGAGATCAATGTCGTTCGCAATGCGCTGCCGGTGCTCATCTTGGTCCTGGCGATGGCCGATTGCATTCACATGACTTTCGAGTTTTGCGAGACCTATTCTGAGACTGAAGACGGGAAACAGGCCATCGCAGCAATGGTGCGCAACATAGCGCCGCCGTGCATCCTCACATCGCTAACCACGATGATCGCCTTCGCAAGCCTTTATTATTCGGATTCTCCCCTGATCCAGTCGTTATCGCTAAGTGGCGTTCTGGCCGTCGCGATTGCATTGCTTGTCGTGCTCTTTGTCCATCCGCTCATCTTCGTTCTGGCTTTGAAATTCGGGCCGGCCCGGGATGCCTTCCTTCGGTCGCGCCGCGGCATAATCGGCGGCCTGCCGACCCAATCCCTCTTCACCTGGATCGTGGCCCGACCCTATCGGATCGCCGCTTTGGGGACCGCGACGGCCATTACAGTCTTGGCGATATTCCTCCCTCTCAAAACGGATTTCCGCTTTTACGAATATGTCGAGGAGGATGCGGAAATCATCGGCGCGCTAGAGCGGGTAGAAGCGATTGCCGGTCCGATGCAGTCGATCGACATTCCGCTCCGGGTCGCGGGCGGCGAGTCGGGCATCACGACGTCGGCGCTTGACGATCTGCGCAGGGTCCACGCCGAATTGGCGACGCGCTTTCCCGATCATCCGGTCCGTTCGGCCGCCGATGTTGCAGAAGTTCTGGAGGCGCGGGAAGAATGGCCAAGCTGGAACAATGTGCAGCTGGCCCTTGCGTCCTTGCCTGCCGTCGTGTCGGACTCCCTCGTCAGCCGCAGCGGAGACACCCTAATCATCCGGCTGATGACTGCAGACAACCATGCCGAAGAGACTCGCGCGCTCATCGAAGCAGCGGATGCGGCTGCAGCGTCGGTCTCGATCCAATCCGCGAGAGTAGAGCCGGCGACCGGCCTGACCGTCCTGGCCGCCAACCTCTCCGATGCGATGATAAGGCAACTCGCCATCAGCTTCCTGATTGCGGCCTTGCTGTGTCCGCTGATTGTCGGACTTTGGCATCGGCGCTGGCAATATGGAGTTGCAGCAATCCTACCCAACCTGTTGCCGATCGTGATCGTTGGCGCCTGGTTGCACTGGATCGGCTGGAACCTTCAGTTCACGAGCGCGCTCGGCCTTGTGATCGCCTTCGGCATCGCCGTTGACGACACCGTTCATGTGCTCAATCGCCACCGTATCCAAGAGGCCGCCGGCGCGGGCAAAACGCGGCAAACCGTTATCGTGGGTGCCATGAACCGCGTTACGCCGGCACTCGTGACGACCACTGTGATCCTTATCGCTGGCCTGATAGCGTCCTTGTTCAGCACCATGCCAACCGCGCGCTTCTTCGGCGAGATCTGCATGACCGTATTCCTGCTGGCGCTGGTCGCTGATCTCATAGTGCTGCCTGCAATGCTCAGCATTTTGGAACGTCAGCGATCGCAAGAGCGATAGCGCTAAGAGATGGCCGATCAACTGGGCATCGACCAATCCACTTTGCTCAAACGAGAAAACTCCTGACTGCGACCCGTCGCTTCCGTATCTGAAGATACCCGGCGAATATCCGCTTTTGGGCCGGAACCGGACGGTCCGGTTTTGCGGATTGGGAACGGGGAGGCGGACGATTATCGAAAACAAACTACCGTCCCGCACTGGATTTCATCAAGGCAAGAAAATGCTAACCTACCCGGCCGTTAGGAAGCCAAGTGAAGTCAGTTTTAGCGCTACGTCAGACGGTCAAGGTTCGGTAGTCCCTTTTGACGAACTCGGCTTTCATCTGGCCATCGCTTCGATCGACCAGCTTACGGACCAATTCCTCTGTCTCCGAGAAGTTCTGGTGGTTCTTTCCGCCTGGCGCAAGATCGTCCGAATTGGTCGAGAACCAGAATGTGAAAGGCCGCCCGTCGGCTTCCGGCGCGAGGGCCCGTTTCGATTGCGGGCCAAGCCTGGAATCGTATAGTATCTGGATGACCTCTGGTTCCGGATTGCCATGGCTGCCATCGCCGCAGAACACGTAATGATCCGCCGAGACGACCTGCGCAAAATCCTTGTCCGTGTTGTGCTCGGAGCCGTGATGAGCAACCTTGAGAACATCGAGGTGCAGGTGCCCCTGATCGAGGAAACCCGTTTCCTTGAGACCTGCAAGCAGGACGTCCTGCTGGGTATCGCCGGTCAACAAGCAGCGCTTGCCGTCCTCTTCGACCATGAACACGAGCGAGGCCACGTTTGGGGCGGTCACGCCCTTGAAGGTGGCAATCCCGTTCCAGTCGCGCAGGTCGAATGGCGAGCCGTCGTGGTCCCCTGCGGCAAACCTGTCCAGCTGGTCCTTGACCTTCTTGCGCACCGCTTTGACGCCATTCCTGCCCGCGCTGCTCTTTAGCCATTTGTTCCACCCATCGCGCAGGTCTTTGAGCGCCTTCTGCGATGGCCCGACTAGTGTGAAATCAAGTGAGCCGATTGAGAACATAACCGGCTTGGCGCGCCGGAAGAGCAATTTTGCCGGGCCGTCATGGCCGGGCAGGACATTGACAGGGATGTCGAGGAGATCGGGCTTGGCATAACGTGAGACTTCCAGGGCCTCGCGGATCGAGGATGCAATATTGGCCACTTCGTGCGCCTCATGAATGAATTCCTCGACACCTGTAGCATAGAGCGCGGGTACCGCCGCAGCGAGTAGATCACCTATCGCGTCGGCATTCTCGCCAACCTGGTCGCGAAAGGAATTGTGCCACAGAACGTCGATATCCGGCGGACGCGGGAAACGCGGCTCGCGTATCCTCGTGTCGCCATTACCCTCGTGAAAGTCGTGCACGCGCCATTCGAGCGCATCGCGCAGCAGCTGGAGCACGCCTGAAATATGATCTTGGTCGATGTGCGACACGTAGATCGCGTCGAGCTTGCCGCCGTTGTCGGCGACCAGGCTTGTGAGGGGGCGGCGGACATGCCTTTTCATGCTCTCGTAGAGCCCTCCATCGCACAAAACATTGTGACCGTCGGCCTGAAGGAGGAGGCAATCGCCGTGGCTCGATTTGAAGATTCTCAGTTTCATCTGCTCGCCCTCAATCCAAGTCGGTTCGGTCTGTACGGCTCGAAAAACCCGCCGCTTCGAGGATGGCCGCTTCCGGATCGATTCTGCCGAAACCTGCATCGTCGACCCATTCGAACGTGCCGCCAGGTAGCGGGCGCGCGGTGCGTTGCAGGATACCGAGGCACTGCAGCGAATTGATTGGACCGGCGGCGGCATTCATCATCAGTCCGATCACGCCGGCGACATAGGGACTGGCCATGCTAGTCCCCGACATAGATGTCCAGCGCTTGCCATCGACTGCAAAGCCATTGGCAGCAACGATATCGGTTCCCGGCGCAGCGATGTCGGGTTTGAATCGCCCGTCCCGGGTCGGGCCCTGGCTGCTGGTGATGTTCATCCGGTTTGTCGCGATGTCATAGTTCGACACCGCGATCGTCGCGCGACCACAGGCGAGCGAGGAAACCGAATGGCTGTCGACATTGCTGCGGGGAGAAAAGAACGAAGGGAACCGGAAGAACCGCTGGCCTTCATGAATGCCGATCTCACGCGGATCGTCGCGCTCGATCCAGCAATGGTAGCGCCCGTTGCGTACCTCTTCACCGGTCAGCCGCACCCTCCAGATACCCGCACGAATGCCACGGATCTCTCCCGGCTGCAGGTTGGGAGAGAGATAGATCGAAATGTAGTTGCCGCCGTTCCCGGGGTGGAACAGCTCGTTGTAGATCGACACTGTCGTGCCGTCGCTTAAACGCTTGTTCTCGATGAACTCCTGCGCCCGCACCTTGAGCCACTCGGTCTCTCCCGGCGGCAGGAGCTCGACATCGAAGCGGTCCTGCGGGCTGTACCAGATCTCAAGCTCGTTCTCTGATATATCGGCAATCCCGTTGCCGACAACAACCCATTCGAGTTCGGATTCGAGGCCGCGCGCCTCAATCCGCCCGTTTGTGTGAATCCGGCCCATGATCCAGCCGACATCCTCGTCATGCTCTGCCTGCTCCTGCCCGGCATTGCCCGCCGCGAGCGTGATCGCGCGGCCTGGCAGCGAAAGCGCATTGTCAAACCAGCGGTTGGTCCCGGCAAGCCCGTCATGGGCACCGCCATTAGTTCCCAGGCTCACGTTGATCGAGATTGGCTTGCCCTTGTCCTTCGCGACATCAAGCAGATATTCGATCGCATGGACGAGCCGGCTCGAGTCCGAGAATGTCTGTCGGCGGCGCTCGAACTCGCCGTCCGGCATCGGAACATCGACGAGGACACCGACGATCTCGGCCTTGGGGCATACGCCCTTGTTGCCCGCCGCGATACTCGCGACATGGGTCGCATGAGAAGAGGGAGCGCGCTGCGACTGCGCCTCGAGCAGGACGGCGGGGAGATTGCCTGATGCCTCGGCCGCAATCGCCGCATTGAGCCGCTCCCTAGTCAACTCGCTGCCGTAGCCAAACCTTGCGGGCGCCGGACGGAAATCGCCGCCCTGGTCCCATATCCGTTCGAACCGAGTGTTGCCGTCGCGATCGAGGAAATCAGGATGGGCGAAGTCGAAGCCGCCCACATCGACTATGCCGATAATCACGTCGCTTCCATTCTTGTGGAGACCGCGTTCCCCGATCTGGCGCGGCGTAGGGCGCGCAGCGGGAGAGGCGTCGGGCACGTCGAGTTTGAGGGCTTCGGACTTGTCGATGAAGGCGATATCACCATCCGCCTGAAGCTCACCGAGAAACGCAATCGGCACCGTCGCCGCGACCTGGTCGCCGCGGGTCACGACGCGCGCCGCCGCACTCGGCGCGCTGCGTTCATCGAGCGCGGCCTCGCAAAGCTGGCGGATTCGCTCGATCGCCGCGCGCTTATCGCCTTCGTCATCGCCGCTGCCGCTCGCAACGACGTCGATCATGACGTTTACGAACGCCGTTTCGGCCTTGGGCTCGTTTTCTATCTTCGCACGTTCAGATAGTTCGCGGTCGCGCAGGACTGCGCCATCTACTTGCGCGATACTCGAGACGTCCTGCAACGACGCCTGCAGGGCAGCGACGTCGATACCGTCGACTAGTTCGTTGTTGGAGAACTCCAATCGAGGTCCGGTCGCGACCTGCGTGGACATTTTTGAGCGGCACGCATTCACAGCGCCGCTACCATTCGCAATCACGCGCAATCGGGGGTGAAGCCGAAATATTTCCTTTTCAAGATCACTCATCGAACTTCCCCCTCTCATTGAAGAGTCAAGAACATCATTTCAAAGCAACCTAGCATATTTTCCGCGCTCGTGATTACTCTCTCTTTCTACTCGTGGTGGGCCGGAAGGAGACCGTCCGGTTTGGACCCTAGCAGACATAGAAGCGGACAATCGGTCCCCGGCCCAACATCTACCGCGCAGCAAAGCGCTTCATTCTTCTCAGATGCGTAGTTTCGCAACGCCGTCAATAAAGACTATCTGTGGCGCCCCCCAAACCGGTTGCTCAAAATGGGGTAAGGTCGAATGATGTCCCGTAAAATACGCCAATCTTGAATTCGCTGTCATTGCTCTCGTCCTCGAATCCAAAGCGGATACCGGCGACCATTCCACTATTCGTGTTGCTCACTAGGAAAACCGGCACATCGATGGAATAGTCGTTGGACAGGGCGTCGAACTCGAAGCGCGGTGCAATAGCCAAGCGTGGCAGCAATCCTCCCTCTGCGAGATCGAACTGCCGGCGATATTGCGTTCCGAGAATAAGGCGCTCGACGCGCGAAGGACCGGCAAAGGCACCGGTCGCGCAGGTCAGGAAATCATTGCCGGCGTCTGCTTCCGGACGGCACCGCGTAGTCGATGTCGCGGCCTCGTAGGTTCGCTGGAAGTTGCTTTCGAAGAGCAGCGAGCTGCCGCGCGAAGGGAAGTAGATCAGGCCGGCGCCGGCAGACAGCGAAACACGCTCGGCAGTGTCCGCAGAGAACGTGGTGTCAGGGAAGAACGAATACTCGTTGTACCCAATCGCGCCATTGAACGTGATGCCATAGCTCCCGGCGATGATCTGGTCGAAGATGGCGTCTGCGGCAACCTCCTGCTGATTTGCGTCCATGTAGCGGTCGGCAAGGACCGAACTCAGCTCAGTACACCGTTGCGGCTCTGCACGATTGGCCTCGACGCATCTCGCGCGTGCCTGGTCGACACTTGGCAATCCATCGATGGTCCCGGCGTCCGGAATACGCCCGAAATAGATTGTGTGCCGAAACTCGGTCTTGAGTCCCGAGACAAGGCCGTCGAGAGTGGCAAAACTGGTGTCGCCGCTATTGCTAGCAGGCGCCGACAGGCTGACATTGGTCACGTCCTGCTGATAAGTATTCGGAGCGTTGCAGGGATCATTGACCCCGATGTCCATACCGGAGGAGAGGAGACAATTTTCGATGCCACCGGCATAGCCCGACCGGAACCGAGAGCTGCTGAGCGATATCGCAACGCGCCCGCCATCCTTGCTCGCGGTTATGCCGACGGCGGTCCCTCCGCCGCGCGCAGGAGCGCCCTGGCTGCCATCGGCAAGAAACGGAAGTGGCTCGGCAGTATCGAACGCGGCGTTCACGCGCCTGTTCACGGTCTCGCGACGTAGGTCGAAATATGCAGACATGGCCTCGCCATCCGTCCGCGAGCGATCCGCCGCGGACGGGATCCGGGCAGCCGATTGCTCCGCTACAACCGGAGCATACGGATCTACTGGCGATGATTGCTCTGCCGCATTGCCCCCCGATCCACCAATGCGGTCAAGCTCGGCTCGGTAGAGGAGGTTTTGCGCTCGCAGCTCGGCGATTTCAGCCTGCTGGGCCTCGCTTTGCGCGAGGATGGCGTCAAGCCGCGCCTCAAGCTGCTCGATGCGTGCAGTGTTCTCCGATGTCGACTGCGCGATCGCCGGTTGCGAGACCGAAACGAGCAGGCCAGCCAAGGCGATCTTCTCAAAGGTGCCAGCCATCATACCGTCCCTCACCACTATTTTGCAGGCTTGTCGGCCTTGCGACGCACCGCGATCTTGCTTGTGTTGACCCACGCGCTCTCTCCAGCGGGGACCTCCACCGAAAGCTTCTTATATTCCTCGCGGGTGAGATCGCCCGTGGGCGTGCAGATGTAGATCGCAAATTCCTTGCTCACTGCGGCGAATTCGACCGCGGCCTTGTCGCCCGCGTTGCCATTGCAGGTGAGGAGCACATCGTAACAGGCGTCTTGCTCGATGTTGGCCGTGATTGCTTTACCGTCCGGAAAGTCCGTCAAACGCCCCTGAATACTGAAAACGACTAACGCACCTGTGGGCTTCGTCGGTGTGAACTTGATCTTCCTAAAGTTCGCCAATTGTGCCCCTCGCTTTTTTTTGATTCTCAAGAATTATCACAGTAATTTATCATCATTGCAAGAACCTTGAGTTGAAGCATTATTTTGCAGTTTTGTCGCCGTTCTTGAACCGTCTCGGTTATTGATTGATGGCTCGAAGTTAGGCCGAAAGCGGTCCGTCCACTATTGGTGGCTCGAACGTGAAAAACGGACAATCAGCTCTCCGAGCCAATTGCGAACATTGTTTCCGTCGACAATTAAGGGGCAACGCTTTGCTGGCCTGTTCGAGTCCCAACGGATGCGGCTCAAACCTAGATCGTATTCATCGCACGGTTTCTAAGCGATTCGATTTCATCTATACTAAAGTTAGATGAGGGGGGCGACTATGAACTATGTCCTTTCCAGAATAACTCTGTTTGGTCCAGGAAGCGGACCTAGCGATACCGTTTTCCGATTCGTCGTTTACACCGCTCTGACTGGCCTCGCGATCCTGTTTGTCATGGCGCTTGGCCAGGGTAGCTTTGATGCCGTCGTACGATTCCTGTTTATCGGCCTCCTGGCCGCAATCGCGGCGTTTTGCGTCGGAGTCCTGTTGGGACTCATCTTTGGGGTTCCGGAAACAACCGGGCGCGTATCGATCGAACCTGCCGATGCCGCTGCCGGCAATGGCGCTACGCGCGAAACATCGGACTGGTACTCTGACAACAGCGCGCTTGAACGCGTATCGATCTGGCTGACCGGTGCGATCATCGGGCTTTCACTCGTCAACTTTAACAATTGGGTGGAGCGCTTCGAAAGCACCGCTGAACTGATCACAAGCGAAATGGTGGTTGCAGCGCCCATCGAGGACACTACGACGAGTACGGGGCAAGCAACTAGTGCAACGGAGAACCAGCCAGGTGCTAACGGCGCGCGTGCCGATCCGGAACCACAAAGGCACAAAGCGCTCGGCGGACTGATAATGGCGGCGTATGCACTGCTGGGATTCTTCGCCGGATACCTATGGACTCGGCGCTACCTACCAAGCGTCCTTGCAGATGCCCGTCGTGCCCAGCGCAGACGAATCCGCGAAGATTCCGTCGAAGCAGGCGAACTCGCCAAGCGGGCAGCCGAACTCGGCAACCAGCAAAAGAAAACGTCAGGTAGCGACGCCAGGGAGGAAGCGGAGAAGGAAGCGGAAAAGATGCGGACATCCGATCGCCAGTTGGCGATAGTCAGTTCGCAAATCGAGATGAGCCAGCAGAGTTTCGAAATTTTGTCGCCCGGCTCCGTTCCCGACGATCCCTGGAAGAACGTATTCGGAGGCAGTGCAAGCGTAAACGGTGTGACTCTGTCCGCCAATGTCTATCCCAAAAAAGGTGATGACGAACTGTTTTCGATCGAAGTAAAATTGGCGATTACAGAGACCCTCCGTCCCGGATCCAGCCCCGCAGGCAGCCTAGCGCGGGTCTATCTCCACCCAACATTCCCCAACTCGATCCGCGAATACACAATGGCGCCCGGAAGAGACCTGTTGTCGATCCCGCTCATTGCCTACGGCGCCTTCACCGTCGGGGTGCAGCGGCTCGACAATGGTGATCTGCTAGAACTAGACCTAGCCACATTACCGGATGCCCCGGCAAAGTTCCGAATGACCTGAAAGTGGCCTTTCATTGCAAATGACGCGATAGACCCTTAGCTCTGTAAACAAGCCGGGTTGCAGCGAGGCACCCTGTGAAAAGTTCGGCTTTGGACCGAGGCGGCCCGGGCCGACGCTGTTGCAAGACCCAGCTTCGGATATCACTGGAGAGAATTGCGTCGTTCCTTTCGGCGCCCAAGACCGGGAACCTCCGATAACTACCCGCCTCTCGGTCAGTAATCGATGGCCGCGGTTGGGGCCGGGACCGGACGATCCGGATTTGGATTGTATATACGCGCTAGTCGACAAACCGATTTCTACCTACGGCACATCGACTAGATTCTTGCCTGGGTCAGATTAATGCAGAAATATAGAAAGCCCTACTTACCGTGCGTAGAGGCGTTGGGGAACTCGCCGACTTCAAACGGTTCATTGACGAGGAATATATTCACCGTTCTTCTCCCCTCCTCTTCCCAATGTCCGAAGCCCGAATGTCAATTATTCCTAGCCTAACGGATATCTCGGTTCGGGCCACCCGCTAGGCGGCGCAGCATCGGGCAAAATAAAGCGCCGGATCACTTGATCGCACGCGGCATAACCCCAATTGATCAATTCAGCCTGTTCGCGTTCATCAAACCGGTCGAGCCGCGTCCTAATACGGGCGAGCTGCGACGTTATTTCAAAATCGGCTGGAAGGGCGCCGCGCAAGTCACCCGCCGACCAGTCTTGATCAATTCCCCAATATCCGAATCGCCGACGATTCACCCGGGCATCCGAAAACAGCAGCCGCTTTCTAAGTCCGCGCGATTGATCGGTTGCAATGTCCAACACGCGTTTGAGCTGCTTCGTCCAAGGTGCCGATCGTTTCTGATCGTACGCGAAAGGCGCGCCAGCATCGCTCGCCATAATCGTCTTGAAGGAGTCGACGGTTTCAAGACCGATATTGTCATAGGCCCCTCCGTCGGTCAGAACGAGTTCACCATTGTAGAGAGGATTTCCGAAAAGATCGGCGCCCTCGAACTCCGACCATTGGTCCGCCTTGGTCTTGATCCGAACCGGCGACAGGACCGGCGGAAAAGCGCTGGAGGCGGCTACGGCCATCGAAACGCGCACATCTTTGGGAAACGGAATCTCGCCTAAGCGATAATCGGCTATGCGTTTCTTCGAGAGCCGCACCATACGGCCCGTTTGCAGATTGGTCGCCTTGAAAACGAACTGTGGAAAATCGGGCAAATCCTCCAGCTGCTGGTCTTCCATCAGATATTTATCGTAAAATTTCGCAAGCTTCTCACCGATTGAGCGGAAAGGGTCGATCGATCCTCTAATGATGACCGATCGATCGACATTCATCCGGCAAAATGCACGCAGAGGCCCGGCGACCATTTCATCGAAGTTCGTTACCCTGCCCTGAGCATCAAAAATCAAATCTCGCCATTTTACCGCGAGCCGACCGGCCGCGATCGATCCGCCCGAAACACTGGCGATGCGTTCGATCTCCCCGAGCAGCCCAATTTCGTTCAAACGTAGGAGCGCGCCGATGTGAAAAAGCGTTGCACGGAACCCGCCACCTGAAAGGGCCAAAGCCGGTTTGTTTCGATCGGTTTCGCGCACTATTAATCTCTGAATAGCGTCAGGTCGCTCGTATATTTACATCTGTTTTGGACGTAAATTATTGCCCTTTTATCGATTCTTACTTCGATCACTTAATATTGCCATCTGACATCAATTCTGTAAAACAGAAATTCATCGAGACTTGGATTCGAAGAGTGATAGTTAAAGCATAGGTCCCGGATTCTTATCGGCAAAACGAGGAGGGTCAGGCTTGGAACGGTCACGTCGCATTTCTCCCTACGACCTCTCGCGTCCCGCAATGCGCGAACTCAGAATCTATTCGACCGATCCGAGCATGGCTCAAAGCCTCGCGACCGCCGAAATCCATGAGACGATCGTCACAATTCCCTGGGAAGCTTACCCCGACAATAGAGATCGCGACGGTCCTGCTCCGGGGCCTATCGGTGAGTATCTCGAGATTGTCGACTATGACGGCGGAACGGGATGTTTCTATAAACCTGTTGATCTGAATGAGCCCTATATTCTTGCTCAGAACGGGCTAGACCCATCTGAAGGGAACCCACAGTTCCACCAGCAGATGGTCTACGCCGTCGCTATGCGCACGATCGGTCTTTTTGAGTCGGCCCTCGGACGAAAAGTATTCTGGGCGCATCGAAAGGCTTATGAAGCAGCTGCTGACGATGACAGCGAAGGCTATGTGCAACGGCTGCGCATTTATCCGCATGCGCTCCGCGAAGCTAATGCCTATTATAGCCCGTCCAAGGTCGCGTTGCTGTTCGGGTATTTCCGTCCGGACGACATTCGCGACGATCGGATCACGCCAGGCGGCGTAGTATTTACATGCCTTTCGCATGACATCATCGCGCATGAGACTGCACACGCGCTTTTAGATGGGATGCATCGGCGCCTCCTCGATGCAAGCAATTCGGACATGCTGGCATTCCATGAAGCGTTTGCCGACATTGTCGCGCTGTTCCAGCATTTTTCGATACCGCATGTTCTCGAGTACCAGATCGCTCAGTCCAACGGCTTTTTGGATCGCAGCGGCTCGATGCTCGGCGACATTGCACGGCAGTTCGGCGAAGCGATCGGACGCGGAAAAGCACTGCGCAGCGCAGCCGGACATCAAGCCGATCCCCATAAAATTCAAAATACCTTTGAGCCTCACGCACGGGGCTCCATTCTTGTCGCAGCGGTCTTCGATGCATTTTGCTCGATCTATGAAGCGCGATCCGCCGATCTCAAACGCCTCGGAGAAGCGCGGTCAGACGGACAATCGGCTGGGCATCTGCATCCTGACCTCGTTCGAAGATTGGCCAATGAAGCGGCGAAATCCGCTGAGCACGTGCTCAAAATGTGTATCCGGGCACTCGATTATCTTCCACCCGTCGACATTACGTTCGGCAACTTTCTCCGCGCCCTAGTCACCGCGGACACCGAAGTGATGCCGCATGATCCTTTGCGGTATCGAACGGCCTTCATGGAATCGTTTCGCAAATGGGGCATCTTTCCCAAGCATATTCAGAGCTTTTCCGAGGACGGCTTGCGATGGGACAATGCCGATCTGACGGCATCAGAATGGCCACAGGTTTTTCTAGGAGACAATTTAAACGATCAGCTCGCGAAATGGGATCTCCGCAACGACCGGCAAGAAACTTTCACCTTGTTGCGCCGGGCGCGAGCACAGGTCCATAAAGTCATCGACAACAGCAGAAGGTACAAATCCAAACTCATAAGCGGCGTAGATCTGAGCAGAACTTTTGAAGTTCATTCGGTCAAACCTTCGCGGCGTATCGGATCCGACGGTCAAATCACTTTGGATGCCGTCATTGAAATCACTCAGCGTCGTCCAGGCTGGCTCGACCGACCCTTCGAAAAAGCAAGTCAATGCTGGACGAAGGGATCACCGAAGAAGGGCGATTTCTGGTTTAGAAATGGGTGCACCTTGATCGTAGATCTGGGCTCTGGGCTCTTGCGTTACTGCATATTCAAGGATGGCGAAAGCGAAGACCGCTACGAACGGCAGCGCAGTTTTCTTCGAGGCGAAGACGCGAACCCATCCCTTCGCGGCGTATACGGTTCGGATGGTGAACGTGAAGACGAGATATTGGCGATGGTCCACCTGTCTGAAAGGGAGTCGTGATGACACGCTTACGGGCGCAACGCGGCGGATGCGCAATTCGTATGTACCGTCATGGATTGGGTGACTGCTTCCTCCTTGCCTTTGCGAACGGGGCCAGCAAACAGCACTACGTGCTCGTCGATTTTGGCGTTCTTCTTGGAACCGGAAACGCGAATCAGACGATGGGGAAAGTGGCGCGAGACATTAAGTCTGCCACTGGGAACCATGTGCATCGGCTAGTCATCACACATGAACATTGGGATCATATTTCAGGTTTCCATCAGGCCAAGGACGAGCTCGAAGATTTGAAGATCGACGAGCTTTGGCTCGCCTGGACCGAAGACCCCAATGACGGTCTTGCTAAAATCCTGAGGGACAGAAAACGGCGGGCAATTGCCGATCTACATGCCGTAAACCAAAAAATGGTAGAGCGCGGTCTCGACGAAAACTCCACAGCTGTCTCCGCATTACGCTTTTTCGGCAATATCGGTGCAAGCGGCCGTGCTGGTACCGAAGACATCATGAATTCTATCAAACAACAGTGGCGCGAAGAGAGTGTTTTTTTGAGCCCTGGCGGTGCGCCGATAAAAATCGAGGGTTTGCCTGATCTGTCGGTTTTCGTACTTGGCCCACCTCGCGATCAACAAATGATCAAGAAGAGTAGGCCTTCATCGGCCGGTCATGAAACCTATTTGTTCGCGCCTATAGTAGGTTCCGAAAATCAGTATCTTCTGCCAGCCAGGGCAGGTGATGATACCGGTTTTGCGGGTGCTGCCGACACCAAAGCTCCCTTCAATCCTCGATACAACCTATCTCATGATGAGACCGGTATTTATGTTCAGGATGATTGGCGGGCTGTTGACTCCGCCTCTGATACAGAAGTCGGCGAGCTAGCGCTAAGACTCGATGCGCATACGAATAACACAAGCCTGGTTCTTGCGTTCGAACTGTCTGAGAATGGCTCGGTGTTGTTGTTCCCGGCCGACGCGCAGGTCGGCAATTGGCTGTCTTGGTCAGATGTGTCTTGGGCAGATAACCGAGGACCAATTACATCGGACGATCTTCTCGAAAGAACGGTCTTTTACAAAGTCGGACATCACGCTAGCCACAATGCCACTCTTCGCGAGCAAGGGCTTGAGAAGATGACGCATCCCAATCTAACAGCGTTCATCCCGCTCGATCGAAAGATGGCGAAAAAACAAAAGTGGAGGATGCCGCACCCGGCGCTTTACGAACGCCTGAAAGCCCAAACCGAAGGTCGCGTACTGATTTCGGATGAAACATCTTCACCGGTTGGCGATTTCGAAATCACTGATCTCTACGCGGAGATCCACATTCAGCGCTAGGTTGTCTAAACGATGTTTCGAAAACTCGAATCGGCATTTGCCGTTTCTGTCGCGGGCAACCAGAACGGCAAGCTCTTCCATGGGGAGATTCCTCTCCTTCGGAGCCGATGTTATCGCTCAGATCCATATGAACCACAACATCCAACCGTTTTTCCACCACGAGCTCTTTCACATCTATCATGAGCGTCGATTTGCCTACTGCGAAAGCGTATGGTGTCTAATGTGGTCAGAAGGTTTGGCTACATATGTCGCCGATAACCTAAATCCCGGCGCGAGTGACTCCGAATTGCTTCTTGCAATGCCGGAACCTATCCGAGCCCGCGTGGACGCCAACAGGGATTTCGCGACTTGCTCTGTCCGCGGGAATTTGGATGCCACGGACGTGCAAACCGTCTCCGCGCTTTTTTGTGCTGGCGATGCCCGTGATCCAAGGCTGCCTCCCCGATATGCCTATTATGTGGGTTACCTCTTAGCTACTGAATTGGGGCAGACTCGGAACCTCGTGCAATTGGCCTCATTGAGCACAGCTGAGGCCCGGCCACTGATCGAGATTGCGCTTGATCGGATGGCGAGTTGCTAGCCACCGAATCGGCAAATGCACGGTGTTTGTTGATTGATACGTCATGACGGCTGACACATGCTAAAGGATAAGGACTGTTAAAGATGTAGCGTCCGCTTCTCGAGAACTGCGGATAGCGCACCAAGATCTCTCTTTCTGGATCAACCAGCAAACGGCCTAGCGATCACGGTCTGAGGTCGGTTGCCTTTCGGTGATTTGATTTTCGTCATCAAGTGACTTTCTTTTTTTGAGAAGCAGACCCATGCTACTCTCACCAACCAAACCCCCTCTTGTCATTCAGCGGGGAGATTGCCAAAATCGATCGCTGCAGAAGCTCCGAAGGTCATCTTCCGGTTTCAAGCCGAGCCAACGCGATTTCCGCCTCCGGCAAACCATGCAAAATGACCTGACCCGGGATCATTATCGTAGTACCAGCACTTTCCGATCCGATGGGTGCTGAATACACCGCCCGCGAGCCTATCCGATCGCGTGCTGCCATCCGATAAAAGTCGGCGGCCAAACCTAAACTGCGTTGAACCGCGATCCCGTTTTCGTAGGCATGACCCATTATGAACTGCGCATATTGGCCGCCCTCCATCGCCAGGCAGGACAGTTCGCTTGTGGGCCTAAAACTCAAGACATTCTCGGCCGCTTCCAATGGTTCGACGGACTGCGCGGCCCGGCCATCTGAGAGTCGAAGCGGTCCGCCCGCGCAACTCGTTTGAACCGTTGTACAACCCTGCAGAGCGATAGCAGTGATCAAGATCAGCCAAGATGACCGTCCTAACATCTCAGTGACTCGCAGCCTTGATGGCCGCGGCCAGCTGCTCCCCGGCATCGGCGGCAACTTCCACCACTTCGCGTTTTCCGGTCTTGTCGATCCGGTGATAGCTGAATGCCTTGCCCTTCAGCGGTCCCGATACGAGGTCGGCCATCATAATATCGGCCTGCCGGTTCCGCTCGTTTGAGAACGGCGCAACCAGGTCGACCAGCCACAATTTATCGCCCGATTTCCAATCGTCGAGCGTCAACATATTGCCCTTCGTCAGAACGCCTGCATGCAATTTTTTCTCCGCCGCTTCACTACAATAAGCCCAAAGCGCAACGCCCACGGGGCGATCTCCGTCACGGAACACGAACAGCTGTTCGTTCAGGATCGCCGGCATGGCAAGCGAATCCAACGCCGCGATCGGCAAGGCCTTGTGAATGGGCGATTGCGTGAACAACCACGTCACCTCGCCCAGTAAGTGGCTGACGGTTATTCCCTGATTGTCCAACTCAATCTCCGGTCTAGCGATGGGCTATCGCCATGGCGAGCGAGCGATCACGCTGCATCGCATACCATTGGCCGCTGCCAAGCGTACCCATGCCCTGATCCTCATATTGGCTGAGCGCTGCGATCAGCTGATGCTGCATTCTCTGTAAATCGGCGGCGCCCGCATCGAAACCTGGATTTTGCTGGACAGTCAGTGATATTCCCGCACTTGTTTCATCTTTGCTTAGCGGCTGTGGTGCGAGACCCGAGCTGCTTTCAGGCTCCACCGGCTGGTATTGCTGACTCGTCATGCTGACAAAACGTTCCAGCGCATCGGGTCCGACATAGCCGAGCCCATTCCGCAAACCGCCAACGTCCGGCCATCCCGGATATCTCGGATCAACGGGCATTGTCACACCGTCATCCGCCAGGGGCGGTGTGCTGGCATCATACTCAGGATCACCGGCTGCCAAAGTTGCATCATCCACCTCAAGGAAGCCGAAGCTCACATCGCCAAGGGCGCCCTTGTCTCCATCTTCGCGCGTGAACGACGCGCTCTGGTACACGGTGTTGCCGCCCACGGTGCTCGGAGAGCCAAGGCCGTTCAGATCGATGCTGGCGACACCGGCCTCTCCTAGCGTAAACAGTTCGCTATCCTGCGATACGCCATCCATATTGCGATCCTGCCAGACAAGAAGTTCGCCAAATCTGTCGTCCGCGCTGCTGATCATGCCATCACTGTTGGTGTCGAGACCCGCCAAGCCTTCCAGATCAGTCGTCGCACCCTCCAGATATTGTGTAAAGCTGATCTCGGCACCCCCGCCGATTTTTCCATCACCATCGACATCGATGGCCAGCACGGCATCGCCCGGTCCGAACCATCCGGTCCATTCCTTGCGGCCGTCATTATCTACATCGAACAATATCGGGGATTCGCCAACCGGAATAATCGCAAAACCGTTGCGGTCCAGATCAAGAACGATCGGCTTGGTTGTCCCACCTGCGCTGCCGCTTGCTACGCCCTTGGAGACACCCCGATCCTTTCCGCCGTTACGGTCGCTGATAAGATTCCCGACACCGCGGCGAGTGGCTTTCTTCTTCTCATCAGCGGCCCTGCTCCGGCCCGGCGTTTCTCCATAGATAACGCCCAGCGCAACATCGCCGAACAGGTCAGTCGAGCCGTCCGCCCGGTCAAACGTTCCAACATTGATGATCACATTATCGCTGTTGTTTTCGACAGTTTCCCCAGTGGGTTTGCCTGTCAGATCGATCGATGTGATGCCACTGTCGGACAGGCGTACCATCTCGTCGGCTTCCGAGATCGCGTTCTGGTTCCTGTCCTGCCAGACATAGAATTCATGGAACCACACATCGTTGGCATCGAGCACACCGTCAGCATTGCCATCGTGGTCGCTGTCGAATGCACGCAAACCTTCAAGGTCCGTTTGCGCGCCTTCCATATCGCCGACGAAGGAAATCTCGCTCAGTGAGTTGACGGTTCCCGAACCATCTCGGTCGAAGGCCAGGAAAGCATCATCGCCCCCTACCCAGCCGAGCTGATCGAGCACACCGTCTTCATCGACGTCCCATTGCAGCGTTCCGTGAGAGGCATCGGTCAGCTCGATGCCGTCTCCATCCAGATCGAGAATGATCGGGAACAAGGGCCCGCCGCCAGGATCCGGCTGCCAGTTTACGGTCACGGTCGTATTTGTTGTTGCCTGGCCATCCGAGATCGCAACATTGAACACAGTCGTCGCGTTGGCTTGCATGTTCCAATACGTCGTCGTGTAAAGTTCGGTACCGTTATTGATGAAATACGTACTGCCCAGAACAACCTCAGGGCTGCTCGATGCAACTCCCGTAATCGTGTAAGTTAGCGGATCCCCCTCGGCATCAAAGGCGCCATTCAGGAAACCCAATGTGCCCCCATAAAACGGAGCCGGCCGATTGAATGTCCGTTGTTGCGCCGACGGGGCTTGCGGAGCCGAATTCGGCGTTATGTCACCAAGGTATGACGGCAGATGGATATTCTGGAGGCCGACACGGAGAAATTCGACCGCGCCGGCAGCGGTTTTCTGGCCGACGATTTTGACACGATCCTGCGCGGTTGTAGCAACCGCGTTCGGGTTATTAGGATCATATAACGCAACGTACAGATCATCGCCGACATATTCGAATAACAGCTCGTCGGCAGAAATGTCTCCCCCAATTACCAGCGTGTCCGTGCCGCCTTCCTCAAAAATATAATCCCGATAGCTGCCAAGACCGAATACATACTGGTCGCTTCCGGATCCGCCATAAAGGATATCGCTGCCGGCTCCCCCGATCAGAACGTCGTTGTAGCCGTAGGCATAGATCGTATCGTTGCCGTTGCCGCCGTTTAGGAAATCACCGGTCAAATTACCGCCATCGATCGAGTCCGGTCCGCCCGAGACATTGGCCGCACTCCAACCATATTTGAAGACGGTGAGTCCCAAGAGATTGATTGAGGCCCCGTTCTCGAACGTCAGATAGTTCAGTACGCCAAATGGGTCGGATGTATTGAAGTGGCTGTTAATATAGATCCGATCGTCATTGCCATCTCCGGCATCGCCCACATAGAGCGAAGAACCCGATTTTCTGACATTCAAATGCCCAACAGGAACGTCGGTGGCGATAACCACATAGTCTTTGTACCCGCCGGTATCGGTCACATAGTCGTATCCGGAATCTTGGTGCAGCACATAGCTGTCGTCGCCATCGCCGCCATGAAAGTTATCGCTACCCAGACCACCTTGAAAACGTTCGGCACCGGATGTGCCGGTAAAAGTGTCGGCAAAATCTGAGCCGATCAACCATTCGATGCTGTCGAACGTATCGCCCTGCGCCCAACCGCCCGTTCCGGCACCGGTTGTCAGATTGACAGTCACGGCTGCGTTGGAATCCGTGTATTCGACGCTGTCGATGCCTTCGCCGCCTTTGAAGCTTACCGCCCCTGACGAGGCCATGAGCAGATCGTTGCCGCCCAAGCCCGTCAAAGTGGCGGACGCCGTTCCGGCCTGCAATATGTCGGCGAATTCCGATCCCTCGAGATTCTCGATCGAGGTGAATGTATCGCCTTCGGCATCACCATATTTGGCCTCCCCGGTGAGCAGGCTTACCTCGACGCCCGACCGGGAGTCGCGATAGGAGGCCGTGTCGCTATCGTCCTCACCATTCAGGATGTCAGCGCCCGGCCCGCCGACCAGAATGTCGTCACCATCGAAACCATGGAGATAGTCATCGCCATCAAGACCTTTGATAATGTTGACACCGTTGTTGCCGAGCAGGCGGTCGTGGAACTTGCTGCCGGTCAGGTTCTCCAGACTGACCAGATTGTCATCGGCAAGATAACTGCGCTGGCTCGGCGAATTATAAAGGTAGACATTGAGCTGATAGCCAGCGCTCAGCGCAAAGGGCGTGTCCAGCGTCTCGAATGACAACGTATCCGTCCCGGCGCCGCCATCGTAAATATCTGCGCCAGTATCGTAGTAGATGATATCGTCGCCATTCTCGCCGTAGATCTGGTCATCGCCGCTGCCGCCGTCGAGACGGTCGTGGTCATTTCCTCCATTGAGCGTGTCGGCTCCGGCCCGCCCCAACAGTACGTCGTTACCGTCGCCGCCCTGGATCGTGTCGTTTCCGCCCTGGCCGTCCAGCCAGTCCCAGCCATAATAGCCGCGCAGTGTGTCGTTCCCGGCATTGCCGATGAAGATATCGTCACTGAGTTGAGAGACACCACTGCCTGGCCCTTCGCCAGTCGGCGCGGCACTTGTATCCTGTATCACAACCCCATTGGTTGTATCGGCGATCTTGATTTCGCTATCGTGAGTGCCGGTAAAATTGCTCGTCACATAACCGTAGATATTGCGATAGCCCATCGTGGTTCGGAAGTCGTGGATAGCTGCAACTTCGAATGGATCGGCCGGCCACCCTTCTGCGGACATGATGTTGGGTCCGGGACGACCGTTGGCATCCAAAGTACGCACGCTTGGCGCATGCCAGTACGTCGAATAGCCCTGCGTCTCCTCCCCATGCCAAGAAAGGAACCGCAGGCCCGTGCTTCCTATCGTCCTGTTAGGATCCCACGCATAAGTGGTCGTATCGCCGACCTTCTCACCGGTTACCGTATCGTAAATCCCGCCAAGGTCAGCATGCGAGGAGGCTGTTTGACCTTCCGGCAGGATGTAGCCCACTATTTTGTACCATCGGTCATCCCTAAGGTTAGCCTGCTGCCACGCCGGCGTCAGATTAGCGAAACTCGGCCATTTGGTTACAGCGCCCGTAACTGCGTTTACGGTCGCATCTTTCCAAGCAGCAAAGTAGATCCGATCGTCGGTCAAGTCATGTTTTCGGACGTAGATCGTATATTCATACGTCTTCGTTTCGTCGATCGTGATGAGCTCCGAATGCTGCAAACCGCCGCCATGCGGATTGCCGTCGAACTGCCCGGTTTCCATCGCGGTCACCGTGTTGCCACCGGGACCCTCAACGACAGACCATCGCGCCTGACTGAAGAATGCCGCATTCGCTCCCGGCATAACCGGTTGGCCGCTCGGCAGCACGGCGTCCTCATGCTTGATGAGGAGGTCGCCATACCGCCCCCACTCCACTTCGATATCACCGGGCGTGAGGTAGGGATCGGGGGAGAGCGGGTAGTCGTCCAGGAACCCGCCCAGCCCGCCATAGAAATCGGATTTATAATATTGATCGAGATCCATCTCCGCGCCGCGCAGCAGGGTCAGCACCCACCCCTGGGCCAGCGCACTTTGCGGCGCCAGCGCGATCGCCGCGTCGATCAGCGGCCGGTTGTCCTCGTAGAAGGAGAGGTCCGCCGCTATCGAGAGGTCCCCGATGATCTGCGCGAAATCCGGCTCGGCTGCGCCCTGTTGATTCTCGATGCTCTTGTAGAGCGCGCGCTTGAGATAGCGGTCACCGCCGCGGATAGTCACCGTATCTAGCGCGACTTTCAGACCGTGATTGATCGCCTCCAGCGGTGTCTCATACTCACCCGAGAGCGGATGGGTGCGGCTATTCTCGCCATTGCCCCAATAGAGCCAGTCGCTGCCACGCTGCCCATAGGCGCCCTGCGCAATTGTCGGGCTGTCGGGGTTCTGATAATCGGCCAGCGTCGTACCGAGCCCGTCGACGATCCGGTTGAGCACGTCGCCTGCCGTCATTGCGGCATTGACCGCCCGGTCCTCGGCCGCCTGGTTCGCGCTCGACCCGCCCCAGTCGTCCGCCCAGGTCGTCCCGATCTCGAACTGCTGGGTCGAGGCGTTCCACGCCAGATGCGCCCCAGACTCCGGCGTCCCCGCGAACGCCGAGCCGATCAGCCCGCCGAGCAGCGAACCGACAAAGGTGCCGATGCCCGGAGCGAGGAAGTTGGCGACGAGGGCAGGCGCTTTGCCGATCAGCAAAGAGGTAGCAATCGCCCCCAGCGACCCGCCGACTGAGAAACCGATCTGGCCGCCGATCGTATCGAAGTTGGTGACGAAGGAGGCGAGCTTCGAGCCGAGGAAGGAGCCGGCGATGTTGGCGAAGTTAGCCCCGCTCAGCCCTGCATCCCAAGCGGTTGGCGTGCCCAACGCGTCCTTGACGATGTTGGACGCAATTGTCGAAAGCGTGCTCGAGGTAACGGTCTGCAAAGCCTCGCCTGCGAAACCGTCGATGCCCAGTTCGGCGAACACCTCGCCGAAGAGGTAGGATGTGATCGCACCGGCGCCCGCGCCGGCTATATTGATGCCTAGGGACTCAATTGCATCAAACTCTGAAACCGGGATTTCGTGAGTTTTCCCTCCAGCATCCACATAGAGAGTCGTCTCATCCACGAGCCTAATCGAGTTTCCTAGAACTTCTGAGACCGCAGACGAGGCGATTTGAGATAAGATAGAACCGGCTAAACTTCCTGCAAGTCGATCATCACCAAATAGGCGGCGACCAAGGGTCGACCCAAATACACTTGCTCCAGAAACTGCAAACTTTTCAAAATCAAATCGCCTGAATGCTATCGCTGGAGGTCCGCTGTAGTCCGCATCCTCACCGACAAAAAATTCCTTTACCAATGGTGACTCATTGCCAGTTGATCCACCGCCAACGACAGTACGTGCCCATGTCTCAAAATCAGGCCACGCCGTTCCGGGTCCGTAAAATTGGGGATATTTTTCCGATAAGTCCAAATAAGTTAGATAGTTAATCTCGTCGAGAACACTTTCAGTTGGTAATCCTAGCGTGCCATAATTATGCGGCCCGAATTTTGGATGAAGGCTTTCGTGATAGATGTAATAATCTACTTGGCGCTGCACCAGCAGACCAGCTGCTGGATCGCTTTTTGCAATGTAGAAGAAATTTCTAGGTAAGTTGATCCAGATTGAGCCGGTGTAACCTTGCGGAGGAACATATCCAGGTGGGGGAGCTGTTACTTCCGGGTCCCCGGGGGCAGAAGTTCTATTATGCCAGTCCACATATCCTGCAGTTATCTTAGTTTCATCATTAGAATACTGGTTAGAAGCATCGACTGCAGCCTCGCTGTCATATAGTTTGACCTCGAGTACATTATTTGTCGCAGCAAAATGCTCCAACGAGATGCCAGCCCATGATGGAACTCCATCTACAAACGACCTGAGAATTGCTTCAACTTCCAATTGATGGAGTAGTGTTGTGCCAGTACTTGTGATGATGATCTCTGGCCTGTATCCAGCAGAATCGGCCAAAATTCTCCATTGATTGGCTCCAATATAGGATGCCGTAACGCCGTTTACCGTTTGGTCAAATGCAGACATGCTTTATATACCTTTCAGCGTACGCAAGCCGATCCTATTGCTCGATTTTGCCGAGATATTTCGCTAACTAAATCAGAACTTTCATTATGATTTATTTTAAAGTATATTGATCTTTCTATGATATTTTCCGCAATACTGATGGCAGAAATATAGCCAGATATAGATTGAGGATCGCTTCCGAATTCAATTTGATCCATCGGCTCAGCTGGCTGCAATTGAATGCTTGAAAAATCCCCTAAATCTTCTCGAGTATTCGTATAAATGATCAATCCGGCAGGTGTTATTCTTTCATCCGAAAGCACTATTTGATCAAAGAAATCGCTTGATATCGGACCTTCCGGAAGCTCAGCAAGAAAAATCGCATTCCGCAGGCCGATAATTGATTCAATCAACCGACAGGCTGGGGTATCGACAAAATGCAGTATCATGCGTCCCGAGTTAGGCGGCGCACTAGGGGCTAGATTTGTCGATGATTGAGCACAACTAGCACTTGGCGCGGCCAAGGCTGCTACAATAAACCAAATTCGAATGTACGACTTAAAGTAAAAGAGTGACCAGAAATTCAAATTCACCGCTCTCTCCCGGCTTCATCCACTGCCCGTGCGATCGGGCTCAGCAGGTAATCGATGATCCGGCGCTCGCCTGTCTTGATCTCGGCTTGGGCGGACATGCCGGGGGTGATCGGGACGGTGCGGCCGCCCGCTTCGATGCTCGCCTGCGCCAACCGGATGCGCGCCATATAGACGAGGCCGAGAATATCGTGGTTCACCGCGTCGCGGCTGATCGAGATCACCTCGCCGGGCACGGTGCCGTAATCGGTGAAGGGGAAGGCATCGAACTTCACGGCCACCTCCTGCCCCTCATGGACGAAGCCGATATCGCGATTGAGCACGCTCGCCTCGACGATCAGCCCGCCGGCATCGGGCACCAGCGTCATCAGCGGCGCGGCCGGCTCGACCACCCCGCCCAATGTGTTGACCTGTAATTGCTGGATCGTTCCCGACTCCGGGGCCAGGATGCGCTGCAGGCTCGTTCTCTGGCGGCTCTTCACAAGCTCTCCCTCAGCTTGCGCGATGCGCGACTCAGCATCTGCAAGTTCGGCGAGCGTAGCCCGCAAGAATCCCTGACGCAACTGCATAAGCTCCTGATTTAAGACTGAAATGGTCGCATTTGCCGCAAGCACGCTATTCCGCGCCGCGTTGCGATTCCGGCGGCGCTCGACGACCTGTTCCTCCAGTTCGATCGTGCGTAGCTCCGAAGCGAATCCCCTGTCCGCCAGCTCGCGCAGGGCGGTCGCGCGCCGCTCGATCATCGGTAGGGTTTCTTCGTTGCGCAATTCCGCCTCGCGCGCAGCGGCGCGTTCGGCCTCAGCATTGGCGATGCGGTTTTCGAGCGCGCGGCGCTGGGCGCGATATTCGGCGAGCGCGGCGATGGTGAGCGACCGCTGAACCGTCACGACGGCGGGGTCGGCGCCGTCGGGCGGTACGAATGCCGCATCCTCGCCGCGCAGCCCGGCGATAATCGCGCGGGCGCGGGCGGCATCAAGCCGGGCGGTCGCCAGCGCGCTCTCGGTCTGCTCGACCGTGGCCTCGGAGGCGGTCGGATCGAGCTCGACGAGCAACTCGCCGGCCTCAACATGCTGGCCCTCGACGACATGGATGGCGCGCACGACGCCGAGCTCGCTGGCCTGGATCGTCTGGACACGGCCGACGGGGATGGTCTGACCCGGTGCCACCGCGACGATATCCATCCGCCCGATAAAGGCCCAGAGCAGGGCGACGACAACCATCGAGGCGAGGAACCAGATGAGTTTGCGGCCGACCGGGCTAGGCGGTGTCTCGATCACCTCAAGCGCGGCCGGCAGGAATTCGGTGTTCTCAATCTGCTTACGCTGGGTCTGCCGTTCATTTTCCAGTGCCCAGCTCGTCTTTAAAATCGTCCAGTGCCGCGCAAGCGACGGGAAGCGGCTAGCGAGCCAACCACCGGTCGAGCGCTTCTCAGGTTCCTGCTGGGACGGCGCGGTCATCGCATCGCTCCCATCTGACGGCGATAGAGATCGGCATAGCGGCCGTTCGCGGCGAGCAGTTCGTCATGGCTGCCCATCTCGGTGATCGCGCCCTGCTCGACCGTCACGATCCGGTTGCACTGGCGCACGGCGGAGAGGCGATGGGCAATGATGATGACCGTGCGATCGGCGGCAATCTTCTTGAGGTTGGCCTGGATGACCTCCTCGGACTCCGCATCCAGCGCCGATGTCGCCTCGTCGAGGATCAGGATCTTGGGATCGGTGATCAGCGCGCGAGCGATGGCGATGCGCTGGCGCTGCCCGCCCGAGAGGTTGCCGCCGCGCTCGTCGATTTCCGTATCATACCCCTCCTGCAATTCGGCGATGAAATCATGCGCACCGGCCAGCGTCGCCGCCTCAATTACCTTTTCCAACGGAATGGTGGGGGCGGAGAGCGCGATATTGTCGCGCAGGCTGCGGTTGAAGAGCAGATTCTCCTGCAAGACGACGCCCACCTGCCGCCTTAGCCAGGCCGGATCAACCAGCGCCAGATCGAAACCGTCCACAAGCACCCGGCCCTGTTCGGGCACGTAAAGCCGCTGGACGAGTTTGGTGAGCGTCGACTTGCCCGATCCGGACGGGCCGACAATACCGAGCATCTCGCCCGGCTCGACCTTGAGATCGATACCACGCAGCGCCTCCGGCCCATCCGGGCGATAGCGGAAGCGCACCTTGTCCCACACGATCTCACCGCGAATGGCCGGCAGGCTTGCCTTGGACGGGTCATGCTCGGGTTCAGGCGGCGCATTGAGGACGTCGCCCAGCCGGTCCACCGAAACCCGTACCTGCTGGAAGTCCTGCCACATCTGCGCAACGCGCAGTACGGGTTCGGCGACGCGGCCAGCGAGCATGTTGAACGCGACGAGCGCACCGACCGAGAGCTCGCCCGCGATCACCGCCTGTGCGCCGAAATAGAGGATAGCGACCGTCGTTAGCTTCGAAACGAGCTGGACGGATTGCGAACCCCAGTTGGACAGGCGCACTACATCGAAACCGACCTTGTTGTACCCCGCGAGTTGCCGTTCCCAACGCTGGCGCATCTGCGGCTCGACAGCCATCGATTTCAGAGTCTGCACGCCGGTCACGCTCTCGACGAGAAAGGCCTGATTCTCGGCGACGCGCTGGAACTTTTCCTCCAGCCGGCGGCGGAGCGGGGGCGTGATGATCACCGAGATCGCAATATAGATCGGGAGCGAGATGACGACGATAAGCGTCAGGAATGGCGAATAGATGTAGAGCACGAACAGGAAGACGAACGTGAAGAAGAAGTCGATCACCAAAGTGACCGACGAGTTGGTCAGAAAATCGCGGATCGTATCGAGTTCGCGCACCCGCGCCACGCTGTCCCCGACCCGCCTACTTTCGAAATAGCTGAGCGGCAGGTTCATGAGATGTCGGAACAGCTGGGAGCCGAGCTCAGTATCGACGCGGTTGGCCGTATGCCCGAACATCCAGGTTCGCAGGCCCGAGAGCACCACGTCCCAAATCGACACCACCACGAAGCCAATCGCCAATATGTTGAGCGTCGTCAGCGACTGGTGGACCAGCACCTTGTCGATCACGAGCTGGAAGAAAATCGGTGTCGCCAATGCGACGATCTGGATCATGAAGGATGCGATCAGCACATCCCGGAGCGATCGGCGATATTTGACGAGCGCTGGTATGAACCAGGCGATATCGAATTTGCGTATCGCCCCCGCAACGCTCTCGCGCGTGGTCATGAATATCAGTTCGCCGAAATAGATTTCAGCAAGTTGGTTTTCGTCGATCTTCTCGGGTGGCGATCCGTCACCGGGAAACTGGACAAGTGCCGATAGGCCGGCATCGGTCTCTTCGACGCGACCCAGTATGAAGAAGCGACCATCAACGGCTTGCGAGATCGCGGGCAATGGTTGCCGGATCAGTTCGTCCAAAGCCACGCGTTTGACATTAGCGTTGATCTTGAGCCGTTTGGCGCTGCGCAGAATATCCTGCACAGTGAATCGATCATCGCCGCGTCCGCGCTCATGGACCAACTGCGACGGGTCTGCCGGAACGTTTAATAGGCTCGCCATGAGTATGAGGCATGCAAGGCCTGAGTCGGACCCCGCGCCGCTCGATATATTGTTATTCAATTTGGACCCACGCGACCTTTATCCAGGGTTTCAAGCTGCTATCCAGCGTCTATGCGTTTTGTTGGATGCTGGTGACCGAATGGTATTTGATCACAATCAAACATCTTGATGACATGTTCGCGACTCTCTTGTTGCCTTCTATCTATCGGGAGTTTCTGCCCCAATACGCTTTAGCTGCCTAAGGCTCTGATACGCGAGAGCTGCATGGCGCGGAGGCGGACCTTCAGGATTAAGCTTTCGCTCAATCTTATCCAGTTCTTCTGCCAAGTCGATCACCCGATGCATCAGCAAGATTCTTCTTTCAATGTCCATCGCCAGATTCCAATCCGCGCCAGCGCACCGGGTTAGATGGCGTCTCACTAAGCTTCAAATCCAATATCATCCATATTACTGAACATCACTGATATCAGCCGTACCTTGCCGGCCGATCAATCTCTGGAATTCATGAAACTATGTTTTGACCATGATGCCGTTTTGATGACCGGAAAAATACGCGATCATCAACGACAGGCCGGCTTCCGTTAGCTCCACATAGACACGCCTTTTGTCTTCGGGATCGCCCTGGCGCGCGACATAACCCGCTTTGACCAGACGGCCGATGTAGCGCAGTCCTGTCGTAGCTGGGCCGTGCGAGGCGATACAGGCGCTGGAAACTGAAATCCGTTTACCGGTTAGTTTGGCGCGCATCAGATCGAGCAAAATATCCCAGCCGGGATCAGCGAGGATCCCGCTTCGGAAGAGATGGCGCCTTAGCGCGCGCGCTTCGATTTCAGCGATCACGCCCGAGAGTAAATCGTCGCGGGTTTCGAGAAGGTCCGACTCCGAACCGTTCCAGTTTACCTCGCCAAAGAATGACTCGCGCTTGCTCATGCCTTCACGCGCCGCATCTTCTGTTCGATCGCCGCCTGTGTCTCAGCCGAAGTCTTCAGGTTGGAGCGCTCCAGCGGCCCCATCTCGTCCCAGAAACCTTCCTGGCGAATGGCAACCATCGGATCGATCCCGTAGCGGATCGCATCCGGGTCCGCATCAAGATGGGCGACCATCTCGCGGTATTCGACATTGGCAAAGCGGAAGGTCGGCTTGCCCTCAATCTCCCGAAAACCAAAGACACGCCAGAATCTCACGAGATCATCACGCGAATGACCGTATACCCGCAGGAAATTCTTCTGGCGCGCATGCTCCAGGGCGACGCGCACCAGCCGATAGGCGAGCCTTGATTTTCGGTATTCGCTGCGAACGGCGAGCCGCTCCAGCTTGGCGAAATCCCCGAAATAGCGCAGCCGGATACACCCCGCCGCATCACCATCGACCAGCCCCAGAAACTGCGTGGCGCAAAGGTCATTGCCGTCAAACTCTTCCTCAAACCGGCAGAACTGCTCTGCGATGTAAACGGCCGAGCGCACCGAAAAGACCTGCATCAACTCTTCCACGGTTCGCACCCGCCGTACCTCAAGGCCATCCCGTTCTGGCGCTCTGCGGGGCGCTTGTTTCAGCGTCTGCACGTTCAGTTCTCTCTGCGGCAAACAAACCTGCAGCCAGTCCGGCGCGCCTGGATAGATCGCGCGCGCTTGGGTAAAGCCGATCGCGCGCGATAGCCGCTCTGAATGTTTCGTCACTGATCGCGAGAAAATCGGACAACCCTCCGGCGCAGCCTCGGCCAGACAATCGAGTATCGTCCGCACGCAACGACCCAGCACCCCGGGCAGATAGACCGCCCAGAAGTAAATCGCCGCCGGCCGTTCGTCCGAACGGGCCAGAAAGACCGGGTCGGGCCGTCGCCCTTCGAAAGTGCCATTCGTCAGCGCAATTGCGCCGCGTTCGTTCAGCGGCAGATAGGCAAAAAATCCGACCGTCTGATCCGTGACGGGATCGCGTGCCAAACGGATGATCTCATCATTCCGATCGAACAGCGCCTTGATGCGTGCGGTCTCGGCCAGTTGAAGCGTCTCGCGCGCCTTTTCGATCCACGCGGCGATCTCCTTCCACTCCGCGGTGACCAACGTGCAGGCATTGGCCGAGCGCGCACGATCGCAGCGACTGACTTTCTCGGAGAACTGCGCGCGCGGGTCAAAGGCCCGCTCTTCGCGTCGCGTAACGCGTTTGTTCATGGCGACCCCCTGGGGATTATCCTGTTGTTATTTTTTTGTTAAGCACGGTCAGGGAGGCGTGAGATGAGGGGAAGATTCGACCAGTCTGGACGAAATTGGTTCACGCACGCGTGGCCATGGGGGATTTGAAGCTCAAGCTTGAAGATGCGCACTGGTTCTTGACGTTGGCGGATCAGAAAAGCATCCGCGGCGCCGCCGATTATCTCAACCTGCCCGTCAGTACGCTCCGATATAGACTAGATCGCCTGGAGGCTATGGCGGGCGATGCGCTATTCTGGCGGCGTCAGGGCGGCGTTGAATTGACGCCTGCCGGAGCCCGGATGCGCAAGCTCATGCAAAAGATCGTCAATGCAGCCAAAGACGGTACCGGTGCGGCCGATGACATTCTGGTGCAGCCAGGGCAGCTTTCAATCTCGGCGGGTGAAGGTGTCGGCGCCGTCTGGCTCTCACCGCTTATCGATACGCTGCAATCGCAGCTTCGCGATCTGGTCGTCTCGCTGCACTGCAATTACGACCTGGCCCGCTCGCACAGCGACAAGGCCGATGTTGGCGTGACCTATATCGAGCCGCCTGACCCCGACCTGATCGTGGCCCGGCTCGGCACGCTCCACATGCGCTGCTATGGCACGCGAGAATATTTCGAGCGCTTTGGTGTTCCGAAAAAGCCCGAAGACCTGCGGCATCACCGCTTCATCGAGCAGGTCGCGCCCGGTTTCCACTCCGAGCTACGAAACTTCTTTATCAGCAAAGCCGCCGGCGAATCCTTCATCCACTTTCGCACCAATTCCAGCCTCGCCCATTATTACGCTGTCAGCGCGGGTCGTGGCATCGGCTTCATGCCGACCTACATCTCACATCTGACTGACCATCTACAGATGGTTGATCTCGGTATCCCCATCCAGTTCGACATGCAGTATTTCTATCACCATGAAGCGAAGAACTGCGCGCCGGTGCGCAAAGCGATCGATTGGCTCAAAGCCGCCTTCGATCCTAATATCTATCCGTATTTTGCGCAGGAATTCGTTCATCCTGACGACTGCCGGACCGCTGGGCGGCAAAGTAATGTCGTGCCCCTTTTTCCATCCTGAATAGGGGGTGCTCGCCCGGCCCTCGTTCGACCGCCTTTACAGATGCTCTGGATTATCGCGGCCTTTTACTCCAAAGAGCACAAGCTAGGGAAAAGTCCATTATGGATGTATCCTAAATAGCGTGTCTAGAACGGCCAAGTCGGAAAGAGGCAATAGATGTCCGAGAACAATATAAACGAAACGCTGATCACTCTGACTGCCGACATTGTCGCTGCACATGTCAGCAATAATAGCGTTGCTGTGTCAGACCTGCCGCTCCTCTTGCATAATGTCCATAACGCCTTGAGCGACCTGACAGCCGATGGTGCGCCGGAAGAAACGCCTGAGCCCGCCGTACCGGTCCGCTCGTCGGTCAAGCCCGATTACATTGTCTGCCTGGAAGACGGCAAGAAGTTGAAAATGCTCAAGCGCTATCTGCGGACGAATTACGACATGACACCGGATGAATACCGCCAGAAATGGGGGTTGAAATCTGATTATCCGATGGTCGCACCGAATTATGCCGAGCAGCGTCGCAAGCTCGCCAAGAAAATTGGCTTAGGGCGGAAGCCTCGACAGAGCCGCAAAAAATAGGTCTCGCGCCGGCAACTCCTGTCCTCGCGATAAAGATGAACGAAGCGGCTGACGGTAGAGCTGCTACATTGAAAACCAAAGGCTGCGGCCCTCAGTGCTTACGATCCTTTGGCGGATGCGGATCATTGCCTGGCGGAACCGTATCTGAGTCCCGGAATTTACCGTCACGGCCTTGGATCCGCACTTCGCCACCACCCAGGTTTTTCACAGTCCTTTTCGCCGCGGCCTCAGCCTCAGCTTGGGTGCGATGGACGCTGCTGGCACGATCACCGCCGCCCCTCTTCACCGCCCAGCCGTCATCATGCTTTACCACGTAGCGATCTTTCGAAGTCGGCATTTCTGACACACTCCCATTTCATACAGCGCGATAATCTAGCGCCTATCGCAACTTGGGAACAGATATCGAACACTCAAGATTGAGCAGACCGAAACTTTTGAACCGTTTCGGAGGAAAAACTGCTTGATTTCGCGCAAGCTTGCTCGGCTCCTACCGTCTTAGGCGCGAGGAAGATGAAACCGTGGCGCAGAAGAACGATGGGGGAGCAGGCTGCCTGGCGATCGGTGCAGTCATACTCGGCATCTATCTGCTGAGCCAATGCGGCACGAGCCCAAGCGACACATCTGCACGCGATCACCAAGCAAGAGATTGGTACTACGCAACAGTCGACGGACTGCGCTGCCGCGAAGCGCCCACTACATCATCGAACATTCTCTCGACGCTCACGCGCGGACAACGCGTGTCGGTCATCGAGATACAATCAGGATGGGCGCTGATTGATCGTGTGCAGGACTGCTGGTCCTCGATGGACTATCTCTCGCGATCCCAGCCAGTCGATGATGATAGCCCGGCCGATTCAGAGCCAGCACGGCTTGTAGCGGAGACGCCCCCACCCTCCCCTCAAATGTCAGATTCACAAATTCGCCGCGAAATCCTTCAGCGATCGCGATCGATGTCTTCGGGACGATGCGATTGCCCCGACGATCGAATGCGCAATGGACGCCGGTGCGGAGGCAACAGCGCCTGGTCCCGGCCGGGCGGGCGCTCACCGATCTGTTACCCCGGCGATGTTTCGCAGTCGGCCATCGACGCTTACCGGCGGCGCGAAGGCTTCTAAGGTGAAGATGCCTACACAAACTACGACGCGAGCCTCATCCAGGTCATGGTAAACAGGTAACGAGCAGTTATCTGAGCTAGCACAGACGCCGCGGCTATCGCGTGAGCACCGAATTCTGTCCGAATTGCTTTGACAAGAAACACAAATCAAATAAGAGACGCTTGAAAGTTTGACCTGCATCAATATACGGCTTTTCGATCGCTATAAATCGACCAATACCTAAAAGAAGGGGCGCATTCTAATGTTCAAAACACGAATTCTTGCTGTCGTAGCGGTTATGGGAATAACGCTGTCCGCCTGTGCGAGCAGCAGCAACATGATTTTGACACCCAACACATCGGAATATCGCACGAGCAACGTGACGCTAGAGTATGGTGGCGGAACCGTTGAGGTTGAGCAGGAATCTGTTGTCGAACTGCAGCGATATATGCGCGAAGAGTTTTTCGATCCCGAACGCGGCGCCATCTTTAGCGAGGGCGAAGGTCTGCGGGTTCAATATGGCTTCGTTACATTTGACGAAGGTTCGCAAGCGGCTCGCTATTTTCTGGGAATCGTCGGTGGAGGTGAAGCAGAGATGACCGTTCGCGCTCGCTTCTACGACGCCGAAGGAAATCTCCTCGCCGAGATTCAACCGACGGGTCGCGTTAGCGGCGGCTTCTTCGGAGGCGATGCAGGTTCGGCGTTGCGGAACATCGCGATTGAAACCGCCGAATATGCGGCGGCAAATTTCGCGCAATAACTATTGTGAACCGCCAGTGATCCGTGCCGCCTTTCCATGGTTCAGAATAAACGCTAGGCGACCGCGGACGAGAAATTGAGCGGCGATGATCAGGAAGAACGCATCGTTCGAGAGAACATGCGAATGTTGCGAGCACGTCTAAGACGCGGTCCATCTGCGGCTATTGGACAAAGAGATCGCATCGCCAAAGGCCGTTTCGCAAAGCGAAAAGCTCGAGAGCTTCTTGCTGCGGCTAGAACCGAGCCGCGCGTACCACTCAAAATCTCTCAAATGCTGGCAACATTTCGCCGATCTCCGATTCTCGATGGATTGCTCCCGGAGAGACGGGAACGCTGGCTGCCGATTCTCGCTCGATCTCGTTTTGGAGAAATCGAAGATTTCGACTTCGAGAAATTCTCTTTGCTGAAGAATCCAAACGATACTCTCGCGCAGTTCCGTAGCCTGGCGGAACTGGAAACGAGGGCACTCAATGCGCGCATCAATTTTCACGATGAGTATGTCGAAGATATCGGAAGCTATCTAGTGCTTAGCGAAGTCTGGCCAGTCCTCCGCCACATGGCTCGCGGAGGTTCTATGAACGCTCCTGTACAGCGGGTTTTGGCTAAAATGAACGTCGGCCAGGACTTGAAAGTGAATTTCAATGCAGTGAAAGGTTCCGAGGCGGATCTCCGCGACATTTGGACAATGCCAGTCCAAAGACGACATGCCCTCCGGCAAGCTCGATCGGATGAAGCCTTTCTAAGACCGCAGAAACTGGAAGTGGCCATCGATCATTTTGCGGCTCTCGTCGATGAGTGGCTTGGCATTGATCAGTTTGACATGGAATTGACAGAAGAAGGCAGATCAAAGCTGAAACGGATTTTCGGGGAACTGCTCGACAACGCGGAGAGACATAGCGTTGCCGAATCTCGAGATGGTGACTGGACAATGGCGGCATTCATGGCGCGACGCTGGAATGACGAAAAACAGGAATATCAATACATCTGCCGGGTCGCAGTAATGAGCATCGGCCAGTCTATAGCCAACAGCTTTGATGGGGCGCATCCGAGAATTCGAGAGGCCGCGGAAAACTATGCTAAGAAACATCGTAGCCGACGGCGCTCGCAGTCCGCTGAAACGCTCATGACGCTCTTTGCCCTTCAGGATATGGTGACGACTGATCCTGAGGCGTTCGGCAGCGGCGGAACCGGCATGATGTTCGTGCTAGACTTTTTTAGCGAGTTGGGCGGGACTGAAGACATCTTGATCGATCCTCGGCTCACAATTGTTTCCGGTAGATCGTGCATTATGCTGCGTCGTCCCCATATAAAGGGGGAGCGCAGACCGGCGGAGAATGGTAAGGTCCAACCTCGCTTGCTTTGGTGCAACGAGTCGAACTCATATGATGAGCGGCCCGACCCGGAGTTTGTTTTTGATCTAGAGAACGAATTCAGAGGCACCTTAGTGACGATGGCATTCACACTTGATTTAGCCTACCTTCGACAAAGTTTGCGGGACGAGAACAATGGAGAATGACGTGATCGATCTTGCTGAGTTGACCGATGGAGGAAGGATTGCGAACCTTTCTGGCCGGCATCGGGGATTGGCTGCGATGACAAAGTTTGGCCTGGATTGGACGAATGCTGAAAGCGTCCGACCAATGGAAGTGATTGTACCTGATACCATTGACAGCATTACACCTTCGTTCATCCAGGGCATGTTCGGCAAAACGTTCGAGATTCTCGGGCACAGCCGCGATGCGTTCTACGGGAAGTTTCAGTTTCGAGCGTCGCCATCCATTGCCGACCAAGTCGAACGTGGAGTGACCGCAATTCTGACGAGCCGAGATTTGCGAGACATCCATTAGGGATCATGTGCAATGTCGGTTTCGCCGTGGGTGCCGATCTTTATCTCGCTAGCCACGGCGGCGTTCTCAGCTTTCACTTGGTTTCACACCGACCGAGAAGCAAAATCGCTTCGAAACGACGTATTTCGGCACGAGCGATGGAGCGAGATTCGTCGCGACATCGAAGCCCGGCGAATTAACCTCGAAAATGCAATTGCCGACTATCAGGACAATTCGCTCCACGCGCTCGGCAATGTCGATGCTCATAATCAACTGCGCGCTGCCTATCGCAGCCTTCTACGAGCCCATGCGCTTCTACAGCAGTCTACGGATCGAGCTGCTAGGTCGCCATATGTGAACGAACAAGAAAAATGGCGCGGTGTCACCTACGCGCCCGTCGTTCAGAACGAAACGCTGCTCGATAGAACCGGGGAACTACAAAACGCCGTTCTTCAACAAATCGATAATCGGCAAGGGCTAGAGCTGATCGTTGAACAAACCGTCAACGCGTTTCAGGGGATGATCCGCGAACTGGACGACATGCTCACGATAGAAGACTGCCACCACGATCCGGACAAGATTTAAATCGCTTCTTACTGATACGTCGAGCCAGGTTCTGGCCGGAGGCGCTCGCCCCGACCGAGCGCTCTCTGAACCCATCAAATCGATCCAAGAACAGCTTAGCGATCGTCGAAGGCTCTCTCAATTCTATCCCGAAGAAACCGCTTTGATTTGGCCGAAGATCTCACTTTGTAACCCCTCACAATCGTTTCCGTTTCCTCCGGCGCGTCCGTCTGGCCTTTGAACTGATCGGGCAGGTCATCCTCGGTCAAGAACAGGATTTTGGCCCGTTCGGAATCGGAAAGCGCCGCGACAATGTGCTTCTCGAGCGACTTTCGATGCCGTGCGGATCCGGCGACCAGCCATATTTTATCTGCCCCGAACCGCAGGCATTTTTGCACATTCAGAAGCTCATGCTCACGCGTCGTCGTGACCGATACCTCGACGCAGATGATCTCACTGTCCTTGCGCAAGATCACATCGGCCCTGCCCTCGCCATCGAGGATCACTTCCTCGATACTAGCCCGATAGCCAGCCGCTTCGCCCAATTCCTTGACCAGCGCTTCAAGCTCGCGATGTCGGGCGCCGCCACCACCTTCCTTGGCGTAAACTGGTGCTGACGCCGGCTCGACTGGCAGTTCGGTCACGCCAGTGGACACCGCCTCTACCGTTTGCGGTTTTTCCGGTTCGCTGGACGGCTGACGCTCCGGCGATATGTCCGCGGGTGTTGAAGCGGGCGCTGGTGCCGGCTTGTCAGGCGGCGCGTCAGGTGATGACGGCGGTTCCGGCGATGGCGGATGTTGATCGGGCGGCAGGCCATATTTTTTCCGCGAACGCTCGATCAGCCTGGTATGCTCAGTTTCGGATAGCCGTCCGAGCCCTTCCACGAAACCAAGCGGTACCGCGAACGGCATCGCCTGCGGCGTGATGTTCTTTGCAAAGAGCGCGAAATTCGTCTGCGTTTCATCCTTTCTTTGGGCGAGGATAAACTGGCTATCCACCCGGAATTCCGATGCCAGCTTACTCGCATCCTGTGCGCTCACACCGCCCGCCAGTTTGATCGAAGTATTGGCGAGCACGCCAGACTTGCCGCTCGCAGACAGCTGATCGAGGTGCTGGTGGGCAATCGTGATCGCCCCACGATATTTGCGCACCTGGGCGAGCAGTCGGATCAGGGTCTGGTCGATCACCCCTTCCGCTTCGTCCAAATAGATGAAGGTGTCAGTGCGCGCGATCGGTGCAATGGCGGCGCGCCGCATGAGCCCCTGCCCCAATAGCGCCACCATCATGCGAGCAAAGATGTGCGAGCCCTCTTCGCCCAGATACTCCTTCGAAGTGTTGATGAAGATGATCTTGCCGGAGAGCATCGCTTCGTCGAGCTTCACCGTATTCATGGTTGCAGAGAACACCCGGTCGAGCGCTCGATTGGAAAGCACGCCCCACAGCCTTGCCAGTATTTGCTGCTTGGTGGTGTTAAGCGACTTATCGAAGAAACGGGTTTCAAAAAATGTCCGGGCCGTGCCCGTCATTTGCACCATATACGGACGGTATCTCTCGCCATCTTCCATCAACTCGCGCAGCGTATGGATGTTGCCGCCGGGTATCTGCATTAGAAGCAGCCCCAGATAGCGAAACAAGGTCGCCTGACGACTGGTCAATTCGCTGCCAAGCAAAGCATCGAAGAAATACTCAAACAGCTCGATCGTATTGTTCTCTATCGTTTCCTGAGCGCGGCGGTCAGCACCCTCGACCTGGGAAATATCGAACAGGTTGAGGCCCACCGGACATTCGCTGTCGGTCGGATCGATGAAGATGGCGCGCTGGCCCAAGCGCCCATCTCCGAACGGTTCGAGCCGAGACAGGTTATTGAGAAGTGTTCCGTCCGGATCCATCACCACAACCGATTGTTTCCGCTTCAAAGCGCGGCGCAGATCATCTTGGATCAGATATTGCAGTAGCTGCGTCTTGCCGTGCCCCGTACCGCCGATGATATGCATATGCTCGAACCGCACATCTTGCGGGATGGGGATCGGCACCGGCGTCCGAAACAGGCCCTGGAAATAAGTCCAATTGGTATAGAGATCGGACAGCTCTTCAGACGAAAGGTTCTTTTGCTCGTACGGATGTACGAGCTGGCGTTTCGTGGTGTGGCGATCCTCCCAGTCGATGCCCGATGCAATGCAGTAGCGTTTTTCAAAATGCTCGCGGGCTTTCGCAAACAAGCCGGCATCAGCAACATCGTTATCGTAGAAGGCCACTATCAGTTGCGAGAGGAAGGCCGGAAAATCGTCGATAAAGGTGGCCAGTGGCGCTTCCGGGCTAAGCACGGTTTCATGCGGCACCGAGCCGTCCGGGGCCGGATCGATCAGCAGGTTAACCGGCAACCGATCGATGATGCTGTGCAGAACCTGCTTCAGCTTGTTTCGCCACAGTCCCAGATAATGGTCTTCGTTTTGGTAGATATGTACGGCGTGACGCAAAAGCGCCCGCACCTCGACCTCGTCTTCGAGCGTCTCCTGTGGTTCATGAAGCCGCTCAACGTCGATGCAGAACGGCTCATGCAGAAGCAGGTTGAGACCGATGTCCGCCAGCTTCGACACCATGCCCGAAGACAGGCACAGATCCGACTCGTCGCAGACCTCAACCAATATATCGATTATGAAGTCCTGGCTTGCCCGGAGCGAGCGCAGCTTGGTGCGTTCACGCAGCCGTGTGACTTCGCCGATCAGGCGAACGGTTTCTTGTTCATCTCTCGATCGAGACGAAAACCAGCCCATTCATTCGTCTCGGGGGAAGGTAACCACCTCTTCGCCACCGAAGGTCTGGCAAGTCATGAGAACCGTATGGAAAACTCCGGCCGCCGCCTTGATCTGCTCCTCTGCCTCCAGCATTTCTATAATGTCTTTGCACTCTACGCGCCGGCCGCTCACTAGATCATTGACCGTGAACATGCGCCCGGTGGAACGCGCCGCAACTGCTACCGCGAGCTGTTTGAACGCACCTGAGCTGGCCATCGCATCGGCAACCGATTGCTTTTCATAGATGACAGTCTTGCCGAGCTTGTATTTCTGGACATATTCCTCTTCTTGGCTGGTCAGCTTGCTGCGCACGTCCAGTATGAACTTGACGCCGCCCAAGCCGGACTTTTGCGAGCGAGACAATAGCAATTCCATAATTTCCCCCTAAGCCGGAAAACGGCCTACGCTCTGAGCCAAGCGATCAGTCCGTAGAGCAGCAAACCGCACATAACGACCAGCAGCAGCGTGAATTCGATCTCGATCGCACTGGGCTTTTTCACGCTAAGTGCATGGCATGACTGCCAGCTGGGAGGAATGAGCAAACGCATCCAAAATGCATCTAATCCGCCGTATAGGATCAGCGGCTGAATCCAAGTTCCTATCACTATCGACACGCGCACGAACCGCTCTGCACCATCGCGAGCTGCTACGAATGTGTCGATTGTTTCAGATACGATTATCTGCCCGAAGAGGTTTACAGGCCGCGGGGAATACCGCCGTCGGCATTCGGATCGATCAGATGACTAATGCCAGCGGCCCTGATCTCGCCCATAACGCCGCCGCATAGCTGCAAGACGTCACGACGATAGACTATAACTCCCGATCCTCGCGCATCTTCGCGCGCTTGCCGCTCACGGCGGACGGCCTCGGCCTCTTCTTCGTTTCTCCCGATTTCCGCCTCGCACGCCTCCGCCGCTTCCCAGCGGGCCCGGCTGAGATTGGTTTCCGCTTTCTCGCTCCAGGTCATCTCCTCCCAGCTCCGGCCGAACGGCGATCCCGCATCGCTACACCCCGAGAGCACCACGGCGATTCCAACAAAACCAATCTTCCGTATGCTGTTCACGAGACGTCGCCACGATCAGAGGAACCGACCGGATCGCCAAAGCGGTTGGTATCAGCGTCAGCCCCCAAGACAGCGAGACCGGCGATTAGAACGGGCAAGGCCGGGAAGAACAACAATCCGCCAAGGCCCAAAACCATGAGCAACCATTTGCCGGAAAAGCCTGCATCATGCAGTCGCCTGACCATGGACGACAGTGTGAGGAGAAACGGCAGAATGATCCCGAGAAACGCAAATTTGAAACCGGTGATGGCGGCCTGCCGGTTTAGCGCTTCGCGTTGCTCCCAATAGAGGTAATCGCCGGCCAAGTGCGGTCCCGTACGCTCGTTAAGCGCCTCATAGACATTGATGAAATCTTCCAGGAACAGGAAGGCGCTAATGATCAACAGCGAAAGAAAGACGGCGAGATAATAGGTGAGGAATTGCCGCTTGCTATCCCTCCCCTCAAAGTTGGTGACGTTCCTAAACCCATGCTGCAATATTTGCTGAAAATCCATCGACTGCCCCTGCCCTGCGAATCCAAATTCACGCGTCTTTTCCGATCGAATGTGGATTGGTACCTACGCGCCAAATCTGGCTTGCAAGGCGCTGCGAAATTCACGGATGCGCTCCTGCGATCGTTCGGCTCCGGCGGTCGCCCGGCCGCCGGCGGAATAAAATTGGATCTCGACCGTCCGTCCGTCGGGTTGCAGGGAGACATATAGTTGGACGGTGTAGGAGCGACCCATGATGACGCTCTCACCGAAGTTTGGCTGATCGCTCAGCTGCACCAGGTTCTCGGCGCGATTGCCGCCCGTATATTGATACCCCAGCTCTTCACCGACTGCGATTACGGTATCGACGAAGTTCGCCGGCTCGTTTGCCAAGACCATCTGTTCAGTCGTCGAGAACTGTCCGCTAGTCCCGCTAAAGGTTGCGCAGGCGGTTAGCGATACCAGTGCTACGCATATTAAAATTGCCCGCATAGATGACCCTCCCAAAGCAAAAAGCCGCAATCTCGGCCTTGCTGGATCAGGCCGTATGGGAAGTTCGTATATGAGAACATCGCATATGACAATATCGCATTTAGCGAGACTGCTGGATGAACTCAGAAGGCTCCAGCAGATGACCAAATCCGTCTTTTCCGACGCCTATCGGACTCTTCTTGAGCTACTTGTAGAAAGCCGTGACAGAGCAAACCTTCACCAGACGGAGTTGGCCGACCGCGTTGGCTGGGATCAGACAAAAATCTCCAACGTGGAGCGTGGAATTCGCAGGATCGATGTCATCGAATTTTGCGCGCTCGCCAAGGCCATGAATCTGGATCCCGTGGAACTGTTTGCTGAACTCAATCGACGTTTGCCGAGCAAGCTTGAAATCTAGATAGCCACACTCTCGCTATGAAGATTGAGCCTTTTGACTCGATCGAAAAAAGACACCGCCGAGGCGGTGTCGAGGTGACGCGGTTTAATATTCCGACGCCAGCATGATGGTAAGGACGCGCTTGGTGACTTCGGGATCAGAAGGATCTTCGCTGCCCGATTGGAGATCGAGCCCGTAATAGTCGATCTTCCAGAAGATCCGCCGGCCGTCATGATCGAACGATCCGAAGTCGTGTTCGCCATGCGGATCGTTGGCCTCATCGAAGTTGTCATAGTTTTGGACCTGGTTTGCGATCGCTAGCATAGCTTCGTCGCCCAATTCTCCGATGCCGGGTGTGATGAACATCTGTCCGCCCAGGCCAGTCTTGCGAAACCGGTCGTTGAGGCGGCGGATACGCGCCGTCTTCTCATTGTCCATGTATTGCTCTCCTGCATTGTCCGGCAACACACAATTGCGGCCGGAGCGATGCAGATGAGCAGTGCGGCCATGATAGCATGGCTGCGGATTTATCGCTGAGTGGAAAACACCAAGGGCGCCGCCCTTTCGTTTTCCAAAGCACAAACAGCGCGACCGTGACTCGGCTTCGCCTGCGTCCGCACCACTCGCGCAGTTTGCGCTTTCCTTTCCCCATCCCGTTCTCGCCGAAGGGCAAGGGCCGATGGCCGCTGTTGGCCATCACCCCAATGAGAAGGAAAGGAACTTCACCATGACCATCAAGACCATCGATATCGAACAGTTGCGCCTGTCGCCACTCAATGTGCGCAAATCGAAGCGCAGGCATATCAAGGCGCTGGCAGAGGATATTGCCGCGCACGGCCTTATCCAGAACCTAGTCGGCTACAAGAACGGCAAGGGTTATGCCGTCGTTGCGGGTAGCAGGCGGCTCGAAGCCATCCGCTTGCTGAAAAAGCAGGAGCGGCTGCCTAAGGGCTTCAAGGTGCCGCTATCGATCTGCACCAAGGACGAAGCCATCGAGCTATCGCTGGCCGAGAACCAGTCGCGCGACGATATGCATCCCGCCGACGCCATCGAAGCCTATGGCAAGCTGGCGGCAGACGGCATGACGAGTGACGATATTGCCGCGCGCTTTGGCGTAGTGCCGGATCACGTCAATCGCATCCTCTCGCTCGCCGGTCTGCATCCCGATATTCGCGCCGCGCTGGCTAAGGACGAGATCGGTCTCGAAGCGGCCAAGGCCTATACATTGACCGACGATCAAGAGCATCAGCTGCGCCTGTTCGGCGAATTCGGCGATAATGCGCATATGGTCCGCCGCGCACTGACCGACGACAAGATCGCCACCGATAGCGCGATCTTCGACCTCGTGCCCTTGGCGGAGTATATCGAGGCTGGCGGCATGCTCACCCGCGACTTGTTTAGCGGCGACGAGGGCGGTTTTGCTGACAATCCCGAGCTGGTCTGGCGTTTGGCGCAACAGCGGATGGAAACGATCAGGGATGATTATGTTGCCGATGGCTGGCCCGAAGTCGAGATTGCAGAGCGCCAGCCCGAGAACTTCTATTCGCTTAATCATATGCGGCCCAAGGGATTGCGTGACCTGACCGACAAAGAGCGGGAACGGCTTGCCGCTTTGGAGGAGAAGGTAGCTGCCATCGAGGAGGCCGACCCCGAAGCCGGCGTTTGGAATAATGACGAGTTGCGCACCATCGATGAGGAAGTTCGCGAGATCGAGAACGCCCGCCGCTTGTTCACCGATGAACAGAAAGCGGAGAGCCGGGTTCTGATCTTCGTCGGATATGGCGGCGCGCTCAATGTTCAGCCTATCTCGCTCCGCAAAGCGAAGCGGAAGAAGAAAGACAGCGGTGCGAAACCTGAGCGATACAGCCGGAAGCTGTGCGATGCGATGCACCGCATTCGTGTGCTCGCTATCCGGGAAGCCATGGCAGACAATCCGGGTGCCGCGCTCGACATGCTGATCACGGCGCTGATCGAGGACAGGCTCGCTTATGGCGTCAATTCGCCTCTGGCACTGCGCACCAGAGCCGGTGCGGTGCAGGTCGATGACGCGTTGCTCGGTGACGCGAAGATTACCGATATCGAGGAACGCGCCGACAGCGTGTGCGCCGAGATCGATCGCAAGCGTCTATGCGAAGCCATTGCGGAGATGGAAAGCGAGACCAAGATGCAGCTACTCGCGACGCTAGTGGCGACATTGATCGATGCGGACAGCTGCCTTCCCGGCGATATCGATGAACGGCTTGGACTGGACATCGGCGGCATATGGCAGCCGAGCACAGCCTTCTTCGAGCGGATGACTAAGACGGCGATGCTCGACTTGCTTAGCGACGAGTGCGGCACGGCAGCCGCTGCCAACTGCCGCAAGCTGCGCAAGGCCGCTTTGGCCGAGGAAACCGCACGCCGTCTCGGCGAACTGAACTGGCTCCCGCCCATGCTGCAATCGAGTGTCGCCGCTTAGCGATTGCTGCTTCGCGCCTCCGGCAACTACCGGAGGCGCGAAAAAGCAGCGCCTCGTTGCGCTGCTTAGAATAAGGAACTGGAAGAACGATAGGAGCTTTGAAGTCCTACATTTTTGACGCCAACAACAGGGACGAACCGCGAACGGCTTGATCGGCAAGCGCGAGCGCCTCGAACAGGACGCTGTGATGCGGTTCGTTTTCGAAAAACCGCCTTTTCGGCACTTTGTCGGCGAGCTCGGGATACTGTTTGGCGAGATATGTCGCCTCCGCCTCGCGATTGCGAAACGGGCGTTCGCGTTCGATGCTTAGCAACCGGACGTCTCCGCGCTCGGCTTCCACGCGGATGGCTTCCAGCAACGCACGCGTGTTCGCGCTCTTTTGCGTCTTCGCTGGAACATCTTCGATAACGACGACGTTAGGAATCAGCAGCGTGATGAATTCGCGGGCGAAACAGGCCGCATCTGCCGGGGCGTTGGCCGCCTCGCACGAGGTTTGCCAAGTGGCAAGATGGCCATGCTCAATGAAAACAAAACTCACTCGTCTGTAGCCCGCCGCAAAGGCGAGATAGCTAAGACCCGTCATGGTCTTTCATTATGGCGGCGATCAGCTCGCTCTCCAAGCGCTTGAGCGTATTGTCCCGATTAAAGCTAGCTTTCTCGTCGGCAACATATTCCGGCAGATCCGGCAGATTTCGGAAGAGCGCTTCGCGCGCCTTGTGCATAAGCGCCTGATAAAGATCTGTGAAAGAACGGCCATAGATGATCGAGAGCTTGCATAGTTGCTCGACGCTGGGCGGCACGGCGCCGGTCTCCAGAGCTGCCACCTCTTGCTTCCCGATTTCGAGCAGGATCGAGACATCGCGCTCGGTCAGACCTGCTTTGGCACGGATCGCGCGCAGGTCATGCGCAAATTGTGTGAACATGAATGGTTTGGATTAAACTGATAAATCCACTTTTAGCCTATCGCACGCGCTATCCCCATTCTAGTCCGCTTGAGACGCCCAATCCCCATATTGGTGGAAACACCAGCAGGAAGTGTTCCCTTGCTTTATTTCACCAGGAATGCGCTATGCGGCTCCGAAACAAGACACGGAAAGGCTGACACCTTTCCGGTTCGATGCCGCATAGCGCATTCGTGGTATTTGAGCGTTAGTTCTCCCAAGGGACAGGCTATCGCGCGATCGTAAAACGCGTCTAGTCGGTTCGTCATTAGACCATATGGCCTGATGCGACCGCACTAGCCCGAACGCCCGTTCGCGGCGCATCATTGAAGCGCATGAGCAGAATCGTCACCATCGGGCTCGCGAATACGCGCCGCGGACTGCGCCCCTTTGGCATATCCGAACGCGATCGCCTCAATCATCAATACATCATCGGCCAGACCGGCACTGGTAAGTCGACCTTGCTTGGCACGATGGCATTGCAGGATGCGCTTGCCGGCACCGGCTTTTGCCTGATCGATCCCCATGGTGATCTGGCGGGCGAGCTTGCCGATCGGCTCGGCGATCAAGCCATGCACTGGCGTGTTGGCGATCCCGACTGTCCCTATGGCTACAATCCGCTGTCGCGCGTGCCATCGTCGAGGCGCCCACTGGTCGCTTCGGGCTTTGTCGAAACGCTTAAAAAGCAATGGGCAGACAGTTGGGGGCCGCGCATGGAGCATCTGTTGCGCCAGGCCGCGCTCGCGCTGCTCGACCAGCCATCAGCCCATATGGGCGACATTGTGCGGCTTTATGTCGACAAGGAGTTCAGGCGACAAGCCATCGCCCGGCTTGTCGATCCGCAGCTGCGCTCATTCTGGACGGTCGAGTTTCCCAAGATGAATTATCTGACCGCCATCGACGGCGTGGCGCCGATCGCCAACAAGATCGGCGCCTTCCTCGCCAATCCCGCCGTGCGAAAATCGCTGTGCGAGCCCGATCGGCCGATACGATTCCGCCGCGCCATGGACGAGGGACAGCTTGTGCTGATCAGCCTTGCCAAAGGCCGGGTTGGCGGCGACATCGCCAATGTGGTGGGCGGCCTGGTCATGACGAACATCCTCAACGCGGCGATGACGCGTCAGGATATGCCGCCAGAGGAGCGTCGCCCCTTCTTTTTGTATGCCGACGAGTTCCATGCCTTCACTACGGCCAGCGTCGCCGATCTTTTGTCCGAAGCACGCAAATACGGTCTGGGGCTGATCGCCAGCCACCAGCATCTCTCGCAAGCCGAACGCGGCGTTATCGACGCCGTCATCGGCAATGCCGGTACGCTTCTCTCGCTCAGGATCGGCGCCCAAGATGCGCCGCTGATCGCCCGTCAATTTGGCGATATAGAAGCGCGCTATTTTACTCAGCTTCCCAATTATCGCGGCTTCGCCCAACTGATGATCGAGGGGCACAAGCGACCGGTATTTTCGTTCTCCACGCTGCTGCCAGCCACCAATATGGGGATTGGACGTCTCACGCGGACTAGGCACGCTTCCTAGCTGCACGATACATTGAGACCATGGACGAATATGATCACCTCGAAGAGTTCCTCGCGATCTGCCAAAGCATCTACGAACGCCGCGTGGCTGACGGCACTTGGCCGTGGCCCGTTGATTCGACGAATCCTGAAAATGTGATAGATTCGGAGTCTAATCACTCATCTTCATGAAGCCCTGTTTTGGTTACGTCCGCGTCTCTACCGTCAAGCAAGGTGACGGTGTTTCGCTCGCAGAGCAAAAAGCTGTCATCACGGAATATGCCGCCCGCAAACAACTGCGGATTGTTAAATGGTGGGAAGAAACGCAGACAGCCGCCAAGCAAGGCCGCCCTGCGTTTAATGAGATGGTGCGAGAGTTACGACGCGGTGAGGCTGACGGTCTTATCATCCACAAGATCGATCGTTCGGCCCGCAATTTTCATGACTGGGCCACGATCAGTGATCTCGCAGATAGTGGCATCGGGATCTTCATCGCGACCGAGAGCTTCGACTTCAACACCTATGGTGGACGCATGGCCGCCGACTTCATGGCCGTCGTATCGGCCAACTATGTACGCAACCTGCGCGATGAGATACACAAAGGCCAGTTGGGCCAGGTGAAGCGCGGCCTGTATCCTTGGGGCGCGCCCCTTGGGTATCTCAACAATGGCAAAAACAGACCCAAAACACCTGATCCGAACACGGCGCCGCTGATAGAAAAGGCTTTTGAGCTCTATGCCTCGGGCGAGCATAGCTACGCCAGTTTGCTCAAAGAGATAAATCGCCGTGGCCTTAGAAACCGGCGCGGCAATCCACTAACCATGACGGGCCTCGCCACCATACTTGGCAATTCGTTCTACTGCGGATTGATCCGCATGGATCGCTGGAACGAGACGTTCAAAGGCGCACACAAACCGCTCATTTCCGTGCACACATTTAGGTTGGTGCAGCAAATCAAAGCCAATCGCCGCCAGAAGAAAGTGACCCGGCACAAATATCTTTTTCGTGGCCTATTTCATTGCGGATTGTGCGGGCGCACCATGATTGCCGAGCAGCAAAAGGGACACATCTATTATCGTTGCCACCTGAACGACTGCGATACCAAGACGGTGCGAGAGGAAGTGCTGGAGGCTAAACTGTTTAAGCAGCTACGGCATATCGTCTTTTCGGATGAAGACATGGTCAGAGCCAGGAAGATGATTGAGGCGATAGAAAAGCGCTACGGGGAAGAGCCTGCCGATGCGACAGCACCGCTTCGCTTGGCTGAGCAGCAACAGAAGATGGAGCGACTGACTGATGCGCTCATTGACCGATTGATTGACCGCAAAGCCTTCGAGAAACGCAGGGCCGTGTTGGAGTTGGAAATCGCGGAAACCAACGAGCAGATCGCTCAAAACCGCAAACTTGCTCAAAAAGCCAGGGAAGTCTGGAGATTCCTCGAACTGGCAAAAAGCGTTGCTAGCACTTACCGTTTGGCTGACGCGGCAGAAAAACGCCGATTGGTGAAATTCGCTACCTCGAACCGCTTAGTGCACGGAAAAAAGGTAGCAATAGAGCCGTCTAATCGCATGTTGTGGGCGGAGAACGCGGTTGCCCTCCTCTCTAGTGCAGATACCCCGAACACTCCTCGAACCTTGGTCAATGAATTTTGCGAGCTCGAACCTGAAATTCGGGCAATCCGTGACTCTGTTGAGCCGTAATCTGGAGGGTGAAATTTGACCTCTACTCTCTAGCGCACCGTCTACAGGTGCAGGCCGAACATTTTCGAACACTCTCGCGAGTCCAAAAATCCTCGAACCTGAGAAGGTCCTATAGATATTCTGCAAGCGAAGCTGAACTCACATCTCTGCTAAAATTGGCTCTACAGGAACAGAATCTGATTGTTGCCCTTAGTTTTCAAGGCAACGCAATATGCTGGCATAAGACGTGGCGGAGTTGCTCTACCGTAAGAATTCTTCGATGTTTTCTGTTGCCTGAGAAAGCACATTTGATCCGGGGTTTTTCGCTGCTAGCGTCGTGCAAAATGTCAAAACTGTTTCAGGCTTGGCGCCGCGGAGACTTGTGATAACATCCCGAATGTCCGCATCCAGTGTGCCAGTCCACCTGATGCGGCCAAGTGGCACTCCAGCTTCAGCGATGTCGGTTCGAAAAAGCTCGGCCTTTCCCTCGTACAGCATGCTCAACTCGGTACTCATCTCATTCTCTGAGACGAGCGATGCACTGAACGGGATTGTTGATATTGGCGAGTGATTGCCTCTGCTCGCGGAGTGAATCCAAAATGCCAAGTTTGAAGTAACTGGTGCACTGATCTCAGTATCGCCGAACTCATGCTGGAGAAGCTGATCAATATCGCCAATCTCTGAGTGAGCCAAAATCTTATCGACCTTGTCCTCTAGGCGTTGCAAACTCTTGCTGTCTGATTTGCTTAGAAACACCTTCAGCGGCGCACCAAACGGTCCAAGGGCTTGCGCTAGGCCTTCCCCGATTGGTTTTAGCCAAGAGGAAGGGCCGCTACGTTGCCCGTCGCCTTCTATTGATTTTTCCAACGTCATGCCCCCATTTTTTCGGCCTTCGATACTGGAATTGGCTATCGTGATGACGTCGAGCCAGTCGCTTGGGAGCTCGGTGAAGCGATCGCACCTGGTTGAGCAGAACGATTTCTTCCCTGAAACCAGCTGGAATTCTATTGATTGGCAGCGGGGGCAGGTCGCTGATGCCATCGAAACATCCTGAGGATCGTCGCTATAGGCGTATCCGAGGACCCTTACTTGCGGATCGCGGAACTTGAATTCCACCCGAAGCTTGCTCGCGAGCTGATCCCAGCGGACGAGGTCGAATGTCTCGCCCGCATTCTCATCAGTGTCAAGAATGAACACTTTGCCGTCATCTGGGAAGGAGACTACCTTCCTAACACCGCCCATAGCATCGCGAAATGCCCCGCAAGCGAGCCAGACGTCCACCAAGAATCGCTCTGCAGTAATCTGCTCAACTTCTAGATCGTGGTGTTGGTAGAGGTTCCTGCGTTTTCTTACTCGATTGAGTAGCTCAAACGTCTCAGGATCTATCAGAAACTGTTCAATTCCTCTCCACCTACCTGGGTTCGCTGAGACCTGTTTCAGAAACCAAGTACAGCCACCGATATCCCATGCCCTCGGGATTGGCACAGTCTCGCCTTTGCCCGCTCGACCTGATGCAATCGTGTCGCGGACGAAAAGCGCATACGACCTAAGTCGACTTTCAAAGAACGCGCCGATCCCCTGGCACGCAGAGCTAGACCGACCATCCTCAATGAGTTTCTGCTGTGCTTTCAACCGAGACTTGTCGCGGTTGGAGATTGATGCAGGAATCTCAGGTAAATTTGTCTCAAACGGGTCAGCTTCCCAACTTAGGATGAAGGGGAATTGGAGCGCTATTTGACTTACGATCAGATCTCTTACGTCATGGCCCTTTGACAGATGCTTTTCGAGCTTGGACCTAGGTATCACAACTAGAGGGGCTTTGGACTCAATGATCTTCGTTTCGATCTCTGCAGCTGCTTCTCTGCTCAATTCTGATTCTGCTATGCATACGAGGATTGTCGACGCGGAGTATCGCTTAAGCGCTAAATCAAATTCATCCGTCGAGAAGCCGTCGAAGAATGAAAAGCTTGCGTAGCGGCCTAGACTGAGAATTGTATGAAATGAGTAGTCGCATTGAATGCGAACGCTGCCACTTTCACGCTCAAAATCGATCGAGCGTCTATCCAGTATCTTGCAAAATTCAGCAGCATAGCCTTCGTCCGATGATCGTTCGATCAACTCCAAGCTCGAAGTATCGTATTCTCCCGACAGCGCCGATCTGATCGTCTTGATCAGCGCTCCTAAGAGTGATGCCATCTCGCGGAAATTGCCATTGGCCTCTGCTTCAATCGCACTATCCAAAGGGATGAAGAGGTTTCTAGGCTGCAAACGACTGCCTTCAAACAATTGACAGAGCCTCCTGCAGACCAAAGCCCTATCGGCTCTTTCGAACTCAACTTCGTTATCATCGCAGTCCAGTATCTTCTGTGCGTCTTTCAGCAGACGGGACAACTGTACCTGGCTGGACTGCGCCGATGGGACAGCAATGTGGCCTGACCAGTTCAATAGTGCTCTTGAGAAGTTCTCGACAATCACCTTGAGCAGGTTCGCCCGTGATGGCTCGTCAACCAGCTTCAGGCTTTGTAGCAGTTCTTCTTGATGATCCAGAATGGTGATCATCTGTTCGTTATCAATGTGGCCCAAGAAGAGAACAGATTTCGAGGAATGAAGACATAGAGCTCTGACAAAGTCCTTCAGGAACGCTGGATCTATCCTATGGAATCCACAATAACGCAGATACTTCGTTACATTTGCAATGAACAAATCTTTGCTTTGTCGGTGCACCACCTTCAGCTGTCCACTTTCTGCGATGACTTCCAAGATCACGTCTCGCAAGTTCGCCGCATTGCGCGGATCAATAAGCTGATCATCATCCTCTTCCTCATCGGGCAGCATTCCGAACATGCCGTCATAATTTGAGAGCCAATATGCCGCTTGCTCGTCGGGTGCGTTCACGAGCTCATCGATGACAGCTGATCTAATGAGCTCAAAACTGAAGAGCGGTTGTGATGATGGCTGCTCTTGCTTCGAACCCAATTGATACTTCGGGTTCTTAAGCCGCTCGGCCACTCCGTCGAATATCTTCATCGCCGGCGGCAATGGGATTTCTGACTCAATAAAAGACTGGAATAGCATCAGAGGATCGAACGGTTCGATCTCTCCATCCCCTTTGTCGATCGCCCATCCATTAAATTCGGGACTGACAAAGGCTTCAACCGCTTTCGCAAGCTCGGTCATTTAGGTTGGCTGTTCCTGAAGTACATCCACACCCGAAGCTCGAAGCAGTTCTTGAGCTGACTCCGTGCGTGCTCTGTCAGCTAACTGGAAGATCTGCAGGAACTGGCCCGTCATATCTACTGCTTGATAGGCCATCTCAACATTCAGATCATTGTCGTAAAGTGCTTGAAGTACATTGTGTAGTTGCCCCGGGTCGTGGGAGACTGGGCAGATTAGTACCGGTGCCTGATTGCAGTAGTACCGGTACTCTTGAAATAGAGCCCGGTAGGCAAAATCATGATCGCTACATAAGACATGTAAAATGCCAGTGTTGCCTTCTGAGGTAAGGCCATAACCAAGTATGTTGATTTGGTTCTCTTGAAGCACGCGAGTAACACGGCGGAACTCGCCTGGGCGGTTTGGTAAGAGTAGCGAGATGTGATCGCACATGCTATTTGAGCCTCGAAAGATAGGTTTCTGAGCTAGAAGCCAAAAACGGGATGGTCAATGACCATCCCGATAAGAACTATCCGATAAGAACTATTGAAGCGTGGAAACGGCTTTCTCGAATTCCCGAGCAGCAGAATATAGTTCATCGTCAAACCCTGGGATCGAGAGAGCGGCTTCGCAGCAAACGGCGTAAAGTTCTCCACAACCGTTGATCGCCAAGCAAACGTCACAACTATCGACCCATTTCGATTTCAGAGCCCTTGGCCTGAACGGACCGCCACACTTTAACTCATTGAACCAAGATTGAACGAGCTTATCGGCGTGTACTCCATCTATCCTACTGCCCATATTGAACTGCCAAAGCAGCAGGACGTCCCTCAGGTGTTTTGTTTCGAGATCTTCGATTTTAAGCATTGCTTCTCCCTTTCAACTCCCGACAGGCAAATCTGCAGGGAATTGAAGAGAAAAAGGCTCGCTTCATACATTTAGACTACCACATTTGGGCCATTCTCGCCACTATACCGCCGCTCGCCGGGTATGTGCTACGGTCGCTTCAAGCGCTTGCGAGACGTTTCAGAGTCTCGATGGCATCATGCTAGGTTATCGAGTTCGTGGAGCAGCTATTTGCAAATCCATGCTTATCGTCGTCTCGCCCTGCTCATCCATGTGATTGCCGCTTTTCTCAAATTTTGCGGCCATATGCTGTCCATGCAACCATTAGCTGCTGACGGCGCTCCAGTTGTCAGAGGTATGCGATGCTCGCGCCCGGTTTTGGTGCGTTCCGAAGAGAGTGTCGATACGTCATCTTCAATCTCACCAAAAGTGGCTAGACACACCTCACTAGTCCTGGCAACCGTCAGAATCAGAAACCGCAAAGCCTACGCCGCCGTGAGATCCTGGTCGTATGGCCAGCGGTAAAAGCTTGGCGCATCTGCATAAGGCATGGCAGGGATATGCTCTGTTTTATGCCGTTGTTTTCCCAAAAGTGCTCTTGCCCTCGTTGTTGCCTGCAGATCGACATTGAGACCAAGGGCGGCGGCGTACTTCAGGGTTTCCCCAATATGTCCAAGCGACTTCCGAGCCGTCTCAGCTTTGTCATGCCAGAATCGGTTCGACTCATACCGTTTGAACTACCCATACAGCCTGCTAAATTCTGCAGATGGTAAATAGTAAGCAGGTCGGCATTTGGCTCCGTGTATCGACTGATGATCAGGTCGAAGGAGACTCCCTCGACGTTCACGAACATCGTGCGCTGCTTTACGCTGAGAGCAAAGGCTGGGATGTCGTTGAGACCTATCGGCTAGAAGCCGTCTCCGGCAAGCGCGTCATTGATCACCCCGAAGCCACGAAGATGCTGGCAGATATTCAGTCCGGTAGGATTTCCGGTCTCATCTTTTCCAAACTCGCCAGACTGTCGCGCAATAATCGCGAACTGCTCGAATTCTCTGAAATCTTCCAGCGGCATGATGCCGATCTGGTATCGCTCGAAGAGAGCATAGATACTTCATCGCCTGCCGGCCGCATGTTCTACAACATGCTGGCCGCGATGGCGAACTGGGAGCGCGAAGAGATTGCCGCTCGGGTAGCCGCCTCCGTCCCGATTCGAGCGAAGATGGGAAAGCCGCTCGGCGGCCCAGCTCCCTTTGGCTACCGCTGGGTGGATAAGCGGTTGGTGGTTGATCCAACCGAAGCACCAATCCGCAAGCTCATGTATGAATTGTATCAGAAGCATCGACGGCGGCGGACCGTAGCGCGACTGCTGAACGACATGGGCCACCGTACCCGCAAAGGGGCCAAGTGGAGCGATACCTCTGTCGAACGTCTCCTGCGGGACACCACCGCCATCGGGAAGAAGCGCGCCAACTACTCCCGTCAGTCAAATGCGGCCACCGGAGCATGGGAATACAAGCCGGAAAGTGAATGGGTCTATCATGAGGTGGAGCCCATCATCTCACAAGACCTATATGACGACTGCGTCGGTCATATGGATAGCTTACGCAAACGCGGCAAGCGCACCGTCCGCAAGTCCGTCAATCTGTTTATAGGCTATGCCTATTGCTATTGCGGCACCAAAATGATCGTGCCGAGCCAGTCCAACAAATACGTTTGTCGATCCTGCAAGAACCGCATCCCGATGGACGTGCTCGAAGAGTGTTTCTTGGCCGAAATTTCGTCTGCGGGATTAACGAGTGCCGATCTTGATCTTCGTCGTAAGGAAGCTGACCGAAAAATCGCCGAGCTATCTGACTTGATCGAAACGCACAGCGAAACGATCCGCAAAGTTGATCGAGACATCGGCACGCTCCTTGAACTGTATCAGAAGGAAGCGCTCGATGAGCACGAATTCAAACAGCGCTACGAACGGCAGAAAGAACGTAAGTTAGAACTGACCGAGCAACTGCCACGTTTGTTGGCTCGCCGTGACGCAATTGAAGTGAGTGTCTCAAACGCCGAGAAGGCGATCAAAGAGACCACTGACATTCTCGATAAGTGGGGCGATCTTAGTCGAGAGAATAAACGACTGCTCATCGAGTCAGTGTTACAGCGAGTGGACATATCAGAGGACGAGATTGAATTCACCTTCCTCTATGAACCAACTACGCCCCCAGCTTCATCAAACTCCTCAAACAAATCATCCTCTAACCCATCCAATCCTTCCCCTCCCCAAAGAGGCGGCGTGAAAGCAACACAACCTCACGGATTCATCGCGGCCACCAGCTGGACGCGCGCCGGAAAGCTGACATGCGCATTGGCTCGTGCGATCGAAACGGTGCCCGTCTCAAGCGGCTGGCGCAGCGAATCGAGCACCGGGCGCTGGAATTCGGGCAGCTCGTCGAGAAACAGCACGCCGAGATGGGCAAGGCTCACCTCGCCGGGCCGCACCTTGAGCCCGCCGCCAACCAGTGCGGCCATGGAGGCCGAGTGATGCGGCGCGCGATAGGGCCGGTTGCGCGCCAGCTTACCGCCTTCCAGCGTGCCCGCGACGCTCGCGACCATCGACACTTCCAGCGCTTCGGCCGCCGTCAGCTCGGGCAGGATGCCGGGCAGGCACGCCGCCATCAGCGACTTACCCGATCCCGGCGGCCCGGACATGAGCAGGTTGTGCCCGCCGGCCGCGGCGATCTCGAGCGCGCGCTTGGCCGTCTCCTGCCCCTTCACCTGCTTGAGATCCGGCCCGGCGACGGGCTCTTCGACGTTTCCCGGAACGGGCGGCGGAAGCTGGCTCGTCCCCTTGAAATGATTGAGCAGCGACAGGAGATCGGGCGCGCCGATCACCTCGACATCGCCCGCCCAGGCCGCTTCGGCCCCTTGGGCGGCCGGGCAGATCAGCCCGAGTTCGCGTTCCGAAGCGTTGAGCGCCGCGAGCAATACGCCGGGCGACGGTGCCACCCGGCCGTCAAGACCCAGTTCGCCGACCACGACATAGGCGGCGAGCGTCTCGGCATCGATCACGCCCATAGCGCCCAGCAGCCCGAGCGCGATCGGCAGGTCGTAATGCGAGCCTTCCTTGGGAAGATCGGCCGGCGAGAGATTGATCGTGATCCGCTTGGGCGGCAGCGAGAGCCCGATGGCCGAAATCGCAGCGCGCACCCGCTCCCGGCTCTCCGCGACGGCCTTGTCGGGCAGCCCGACGAGATTGAAGGCCGGCACGCCGGGCGCAATCTGGACCTGTACCTCCACCGCCCGCGCTTCCAATCCCAGATAGGCCGTAGTCGCGACATGAGCGACCATCGCCACCCCCCTATTTTCACTGTTTGTTCTGTTTTTGACACGCCCCGCCGCAAGAGTCGAGCAAAAGCCTCTATTCGGTCACATCTCTTGTTCAGATAGAGTGAGATACCCAATTCGCATGTGTGAAAGAGCAAGCCATCTCTAACCAGCCCGACAAGCGCGCCGGAATCCGTTTCGTTCTGACCGTAATCGGCGGATTGCTCGTCATCACCGCGCCGATCGTCGGGCTGTTGCCCGGCCCCGGCGGCATCTTCATGTTCGCCATCGGCTTTCCGCTCATGCTGAAGAACTCGGCGATCGTCCGGCGCTTCTATGCTCGGCTGAAAGCAAAACATCCCAAAAAGGGCGAATGGGTCGATTGGGCGATGCGGCGGAAGAGCACGCTCAGGCGCATACGCCGGCGGCGCGAAGAGCAAGGCGCCGATTGACTTTCGCCGGGGGTTCGATTAGCAGAACAGCCAGATTTGAGGCCGCCCGGAAGGCGCGGCCCTTTTTGTTCCAGTTTTTGAGGAATTGAGCGATGAAGCGCACCTTCCAGCCGAGCAATCTCGTGCGCAAACGGCGGCATGGTTTTCGGGCCCGCAAGGCAACTGTCGGCGGCCGCAACGTGCTGCGCGCACGCCGCGCCAAGGGCCGCAAGAAGCTGTCCGCCTAAGCGCCGCCCCGAGCGCGATGTCTGCGCCCCGTGTGGCGACGCTAACGAAAAGACGCGACTTTCTGGCCGCCAATCGCGGCAAACGCGCGGCCATGCCCGGCTTCGTTTTGCTCGTCCGCGACCGGGCGGATGGCGACGACACGATCCGGCTCGGCATTACGGTCACCAAGAAAATCGGCGGCGCTGTCGTCCGCAACCGCATGAAGCGGCGGTTCCGGGCACTGGGCCGTGAGATATTGCCCGAGCAAGGCGTTGCGGGCGCCGATCATGTGCTGATCGGCCGCAAGGGCGGTATCGAGCGGGACTTCGGCGCACTACGCAGCGACTTCTCCGAGGCGCTCGAGAGAGTCAGCCGATGATCGCCAGACTGCTCATCGGCCTCGCGCGCCTGTGGCAAATTGGGCCCTCGGCCATCCTGCCGCCGAGTTGTCGCTATCAACCTTCATGTTCGGCCTATGCGATCACTGCCTGGACGCGCTATGGGGCATTCAAGGGTAGCTGGCTGGCGCTGCGGCGCATCCTGCGCTGCCATCCCTGGGGCGGATCGGGTCACGATCCGGTTCCATAAGTAGAGACAAGAGAAGAATGGGGAATTGCGGTGGATAATTCGCGCAACATGATCCTTGCGATCGTGCTTTCTGCGATTGTGCTGATCGGCTGGAGCTTTGTCGCCGAGCAGGTTGCACCGCCGCCGCCCGAATCCGCGCCGGAAACGGCAGCCGAAGCGGATGTGGTCCTTCCGGAAACCGAAGCGGCCGCCGTCACCGAGGCCGAAGTAACGCGCAACGTCGAGGACGTAATCGGCGAGGCCGAAGCGGCGCGCATCCCGATAGAGACGCCGCGTCTCGAAGGCTCGATCAACCTGCGCGGCGCGCGGATCGACGATCTGGTTCTCCTCGATTATCGCGAAGAGATCGAGCAGGATTCGCCGCCGATCCGCCTGCTCTCGCCCGACGATACCGGGCAAGCCTATTTTGCGCATTTCGGCTGGGCCGGTGAAGGTGTCGAGATGCCGACGGGCGATACGGTCTGGCAGGCCGATGGCGAGCGCCTCGCACCGGACAGCCCCGTCACCCTGAGCTGGCGCAACGGCACCGGCCAGCTTTTCCAGATCGAACTGCAGGTGGACGAAGACTTCCTGTTCACGATCGGCCAGCGCGTATCTAACACGCGCGACGCGCCGATCAGCGCGCGGCCCTATGCGCTGCTCATGCATCAGGGCGAGATGCGCAGCGGCACGAACCCCGACCCCGATACCTGGCTGATCCACACGGGTCCTTATGGCTTCTGGGACGATGTTCTCCACCGCGACCTCGATTTCGACGATCTCGACGAGGCAGGATCGTCAGGCGAACGCTTCTCGCTGCAAAATGGCTGGCTCGGCTTCAACGGAAAATACTGGCTCGGCGCGCTGGCCCCGGCCAACGACCGGGCCGTGGACGCCGCCTTCATGGCGCTGCCCAATGACCGCTATCAGGCCGTGTTCACCGGCCAGCCGACGGTGATCGAAGGCGGCCGGGCACTCTCGACCGAAACCTATTTCTTCGCCGGAGCGAAGGAAACGCACCTGCTCGAACGCTATGAGGTCGATGCGGGTATCAACCAGCTCGATCGCGCGATCGACTGGGGCTGGTTCTACTGGTTCGAGCTACCGCTCTTCTATCTTTTGAGCTGGCTGTTCACGACCGTCGGCAATTTCGGCGTCGCGATCATCCTGATGACCTTCATCATCCGCGGCCTGATGTTCCCGATCGCGCAGAAACAGTTTTCGTCGATGGCCGGGATGCGCGCCGTGCAGCCGAAGATGAAGGAAATCCAGGAACGCTACAAAGACGACAAGCCGAAGATGCAGCAGGAGGTGCTCGCCCTCTACCAGCGCGAGAAGGTGAATCCGCTTGCAGGCTGTCTGCCGATCTTCCTGCAGATCCCGATCTTCTATGCACTCTACAAGGTGCTGCTGCTGTCGGTGGAAATGCGGCACGAGCCGTTCGCGCTCTGGCTGCAGGATCTGTCCGCGCCCGACCCGCTCACGCCGGTCAACCTGTTCGGCCTCCTCGCCTTCACGCCGCCGACCTGGCTCGCGATCGGCATTCTCCCGATCCTGCTCGGCATCACCATGTGGCTGCAGTTCAAGCTGAACCCCGCACCGATGGACCCGACCCAGCAGAAGATTTTCGGCATCATGCCCTGGGTCTTCATGGTGATCATGGCGCCCTTTGCCGCCGGGCTGCAGCTTTACTGGGTGACGTCCAACATCCTCACCATCGCGCAGCAGAGATGGCTCTACAGCCGCGATCCGCGCCTGAAGGAACAGGCGAAGATGGCGAAGGATTAGTGTGGTGACCGATCAGGCCGCTCTGGAAGAGATGGCTCGGAAGACGTTTTCCGGGCCCATCGACTTTCTGAAATCGGCGCCGAGCTTGGAGTATATACCCGAAGCGGACCTGCCCGAAGTTGCGTTCGCAGGCCGATCGAACGTCGGCAAGTCGACGCTGCTCAACGCGCTGACCAACCGCAAGGGCCTCGCCCGCGCCTCCAATACGCCGGGCCGAACGCAGGAGCTCAATTTCTTCGAAGTCGGCGATCCGCCGCAATTCCGGCTCGTCGACATGCCGGGCTATGGCTTCGCCAAGGCTCCGCCGCAGGTGGCGAAGCGCTGGCGGCATCTGATCAACGACTTCCTGCGCGGCCGCCCCACGCTGAAGCGTACGCTCCTTCTGATCGATGCGCGCCGCGGCCTCAAGGATATCGACCGCGAGCTGATGGATATGCTCGACGAGGCCGCGGTCAGCTATCGAATCGTGCTCACCAAGTCCGACAAGCTGAAGGACAAGGCGCTCGCGGACACAGCCGCAAAGCTGGCCGAACAGGCCAAGGGCCATGCCGCCGCCCATCCCGAAATCCTGACGACGTCGAGCGAAACCGGATTGGGTGTGGACGAACTGCGCAAAGAGGTTATCCAAGCCATCGGCTGAGACGAACGGACGCGAAGAAGGGCGAAGCATGAAACTGATCATCGGCAACAAGGCCTATTCGTCCTGGTCGATGCGCGGCTGGCTTGCGCTGAAACAATCCGGTCTCTCCTTCGAGGAAGTCACGGTCCCGCTGTTCGACGAGGAGTGGGAGCAGCGCCGCGAGGGCAATGAGTTCGCCGCCTCCTCGGGCAAGGTGCCGGTGCTTTGGGACGGCGATACCGTTGTGTGGGACAGCCTCGCGATTATCGAGTGGCTCGCCGACAAGGTCGGGCGGGATCGCTTCTGGCCGAAGGACGAGGCTGCGCGCGGCATGGCCCGCTCCATGGCGGCCGAGATGCATTCGAGCTTTCCCAATCTGCGCCGCGATCTGCCGATGAACGTGCGTAAGGTGTTTCCCGCGCGGCAGCTCAGCGCCGAAGTCGCCAGCGAGATCGGCCGCGTGCTCGAAATCTGGGCGCAGGCCCGGGCGCGCCATGGCGGCGAAAACCCGTTCCTGTTCGGCGATTTCTGCGCGGCGGACATCATGTATGCGCCGGTCTGCACGCGTTTCGTGACCTATTCGGTGAAACTGCCGCCTTTCGCCCAGGGCTATGTCCAAGCCGTAATCGCCCATAGCTGGGTGCGCGAATGGATCGAGGCCGCGCAGGACGAGCCCTGGATCATCGAGCGCTATGAGGAAGCGCCGGATTAGGACGCGCCGCCGCTAACTCCAGTCGAAATCGCTGCCATCCTTGCGCCGAAAGCCGCGGCCGTTTTCGAGGTGCATGTCGATATCGGGATAGTGGCAGTCGCTGGCCGCAGGTCGGCCGACGGCGATGTAGAAACAGCTCGTATCGCTCTCGTTGATCAGCGCATGGCCGTTGCCGTCATTCTTCGGAAAGGCCGCGCAATTGCCGGCGCGCATCAGTGTGCGCCCGTTATCGTCGACAAGCACCGCTTCGCCAGCAAGCATCACGACGAACTCGTCCTCATCCTCGTGCCAATGACGCTGGGCCGACCAGGCACCGGGTTTGAGCTCGACATGGCTGACACCGAAATCGCTTAGGCCGCCCGCAGGCGCGAGCCTTCGATACCAGCGCTCGGCGACTTCGCCCCGATGTTCGGGCGGATAGCCGGTCGCATTGGTTTGCGGGATCGCATCGAGATCGAGCTTGGGCATGGCGCACTCCTGCTAGGCAAGGGGGTGCAGCCCGGTTACACGCGATTTCATGAGTGACGCAATCGATCCCATCGCACTGCTGGAAAAGCTGATCGCCTGTCCAAGCGTGACGCCGGAAGAAGGCGGCGCGCAGAGGCTTCTGGGCGACACACTCGAAAATCTCGGCTTCGATATCGAGCATATGGTTTCGGGCGAGCCGCCGCACGGGCCCGTGCCGAACCTCCTTGCAACGCGCGGGTCCGGCGGACCGCATTTCGCCTTTGCCGGGCACACCGATGTCGTGCCACCGGGCAAGGGCTGGACGACCGATCCGTTCACCGCCGAAACCAAGGGCGATCTGCTTTACGGGCGCGGCGCGGTCGACATGAAGGGTTCGATCGCGGCCTTCGTCGCGGCGGTGGATCGCGCGGGAGAGCTGCCGGGCACGCTGAGCTTCATCATCACCGGCGACGAGGAAGGCCCGGCCGTGCACGGTACGCGGGCGCTGATGGAGCGGATGGAGGCGCGCGGCATCCGGCCGGACATGATCCTGGTCGGCGAACCGACATCGCAAAACCGGCTCGGCGACACGATCAAGATCGGGCGGCGCGGTTCGGTGAATATGTGGATCGATATCGTCGGCAAACAGGCCCATGTCGCCTATCCGCACGAAGGCGACAATCCGATCACGCGGCTCTTTCGCGTCGGCACGCGGCTCCACGAACTCGATCTCGACGATGGCGACGAATGGTTCCAGCCGTCCAACCTCGAGGTCGTGACCGTCGATGTCGGAAACCCGGCCTCCAACGTAATTCCGGGCGAAGCACATCTCCGGCTCAACATCCGGTTCAACGTGCATCACAAGGGCGACGATCTGGTCACGCAGGTGCGCGAGATCGTGCACGAAGAAGCGCCGGGCGCCCGATTCGAGGCGATGGTATCGGGCGAAGCGTTTCTGACGGAACCCGGGCCGCTGTCCGATCTTGTGAGCGCGGCTATCGAAGAGGCGACTGGCGTGACGCCGGAACTGTCGACGGGCGGTGGCACATCGGATGCCCGCTTCCTCCATGTCCTGTGCCCGATCGTCGAATTCGGGCTGCTGAACGCGACGATGCACAAGCTCGACGAAGCGGTCGCGGTCGCCGATGTCCACAAGCTCACGGACATCTACGAAGGCGTGTTGCGCCGCGCGCTGGTCTGACGGAAACCGCCATGCGGATCGCCTATCTCGCCTGCCGCCTGACCCTGCCGGACTCGCCCGAACGCCGCCCCGATGCATTCGAACATGACCAGATGATGGAGTGTCTCAGCGCTGCGTTCGCCGCGCATTACGCGACGGTTGAAGCGATTGCCTGGGATGACGAAGATGCGGATTGGCGCCGGTTCGATGCCGTACTGATCGGCTCGACCTGGGACTATCAGGATCATCTGCAAAGGTTCCTCGATCGTTTGGCCAAGATTGAATCGCAGACAATGCTCTTCAACGACAGCGCAACGGTCCGCTGGAATTGCCGCAAGACCTATCTGAAGGATCTTTCCGAGCGAGGCGCGCGCACAGTGCCGACGGTGTGGCTGGACCGGCCGGCCGGTGCAAATGTCGAGCAGGCTTTCGATGCGTTGGGCAGCGATGATCTCGTATTCAAGCGTCAGGTCGGCGCGAACGCAGAGGGTCAGTTTCGCTTGAAGCGCGGCGATCCGGTTCCGCCCATGCCCGAACCGATGATGGCCCAGCCCTTCCTGCCGGCGATCCAGAGCGAGGGCGAGATGAGTTTGGTTTTCATAGACGGCGCCTTTTCGCACGGGCTGGTCAAGTCGGCGGCCGATGGCGACTATCGAATCCAGTCCTCTTATGGCGGGCGCGAAAAACCCTGCACACCGGACGCCGCGGATATCGCTGCCGCAACATCTATCCTCGAAACGCTCGCCGAGACGCCGCTCTACGCACGCATCGATATGGTGCGCGGGACGGACGGGGACATGCTGTTGATGGAATTAGAGCTGGTCGAGCCGTTTCTCTATCCGCTCCAGGCCGACGGGCTTGGCGAGAGGATCTACGACGCCGCAGCGCGCCGCCTCAGCACGATATAGAGCGCGCCGCGACCGCCATGACGCGGATGGGCGCCGCGCACGGCCGCGATATGCGGAGCGTGGCGCGACGCCGCCAGCCAGTCGCCGACCGCGGCGCGAATCTTGCCGCGGGTAACCGGCCCCTCCCCTTTCGGCGCATGGCCCGTGATCAGGAGGACGATGCGTGCATGCGAACCTATCGCCTGCCCCAACCCGCGATCCAGCCGGTCATAGGCCGAGTTCAGACTGTGGCCGTGCAGGTCGATCGTAACATCGGGATCGACCCGGCCCCGCGTCAACTTTCGGTCCCAGCTCGCATCAAGCGTCGTGCCCGGCCCGGGCGCCGACTTGCGCTGCGGCAGTTTCGGGACGGCGTATGCGGCGAGATCGGGACCAGGAGAAAGCTTTGGCCGTGGCGCATCCTTCTGCGGGCTGCGGTCGAGCGGCTCGACCGTTTCGATCACCTTGTTCCAGAGCGCCTGTTCGTCGACGCTGAGATCGCGTTTCGCCATCTAGTCGGCGCGCAGAAGGCGCGTGGCCGACGCCCTGGGAATCAGGATATAGGCCTGGCCCCGGCTCGCCATGCCGCTGGCGATGGCATAGGCCTCGTCGCCTGCACCCCAGAATGTGTCGAACCGGTTGGCGCCGCGGATCGCGCTGCCGGTATCCTGTGCGATCCACAGCCCGTCGGCGACATCATGTTCGAGGTCGAGAAAGACCGGTGCGCCGAGCGGCACGAAATCGGGGTCGGCGGCCACTGTACCGCGCGGCGTGACCGGCCGTCCGAGCGAACCGAGCGGGCCAGGGCCGTTCACTTCCGTGAAGAAGATGTAGCGGCGGTTTTCCTGCATGATCTGACGGCCGCGGTCGGGATTGTCGCGCAGCCATGTCGCGATGCCCTCGGCCGTCGTCTGTCCGTCGCCGAGCAGCCCGCGATCCCGCATCAGGCGACCGATGCTCGTATAAGGATAGCCGTTATTACCGGCATAGCCGATCCGCATCGCATCGCCGTCCGGCAGCCGCAAAATGCCCGAACCCTGTACCTGCAGAAAATAGAGATCGACGAGATCCCGGGCCCAGGCGATCGCAAGTCCTTGCCCCTCGAGCGCACCATTCTCGATCGCGGCCCGCGTCAGCGATGCGTTCTCGCCACATTCCGGCGCGCAGGATGGCGGAACCTCGTTGGGGAGCGCGTAGACCGGCCATTCATAGCCATCGCGCCGGTCGCGTGCTGCGGCGATTTCGGGCTCGTAATAGCCGGTTGCGAATGCCTGTCCCGAACCGACTTCCACTGTTTGGAAATACTCGGCGAAGAAATCCTCCGGATCGCTGCGCCAGGACGGTGCGGCCTCGCAAGCGCGTGTCCAATCGGTAGAAACCGTCAAACCCGTGCCGTCTTCCCGGCTCACAAGCGACGGGCAGGATATCCGAAAGGTGCTGAGCGCGCGCTCCGCCTGTTCGCGGCTGATATTCAGCGATTCAACGGAAGGCCCCGAACGCACGCCCTGCGCCAGCGCATTGGCTGCGGCGGGAGGCGCCGGAGTCGCAGGAGGCGGCGTTGCCGGAGCGGGCGCTGGCGGACGGGATGCGCGCTCGGCTGCGGGCGGGATGATGCCGGCACAGGCGGTCAGCGCGGAAAGCAACAGGAGCGCGCCAGCGCTCCGCGGCTTGATCACGACGCCTCGTCGGTTTCGATCAGCTTCCAGTTGGGGTCGGCATCGCGGACGTTGCGCGCGAAGGTCCAGATATCGTGCGTCTCGACCGCGTCGGAAAGCGATCCGGCGATCACGGTGCCCTCGCGGTCGCGCGTCACGCCGGCGATATCGGCATCGAAGCGCAGCGTGATCCGCGCCGTACCCGAATCATATTCGGCCATCTCGATCTGCGTCCGGTCGATCATGATCAGCTTGTTGTCGAGTTCATGGCCTTCGGCTTCGCGCGCATCGATCGCCGCGTTGAAGCTCTCCATCACCTCGTCGCTAACAAGATGCTCGAGATCGTCGCGATCGCCCTTCCAGAAGGCTTCGAGGATCATGCGGTAGGCGGCCTGCGCACCGATCAGGAACTCGTTGACGTCAAACGAGGAATCGGCGGACGCGATCTTGCGGATACCGGCGGATGCAGCGGGCAGCACGAGGCCGTCCGGCTCTTCTTCGGCAGCCGGCGCGAGATCGGGCACGGGCTGCGGCCGCTGCTGCACGGTCGGTGGCGCCTCTACCGGGCGCGGCATGCGCGGCTCCTGTTCGTGACCGGTTCGCTGCCCCAGCACGCTGAACAGCCTAAGACCGACAAATACGGCCACCATCGCAAGAAGAATTATCTCGACCACAAGGCCTCCACTCGAAAATTCTGCCCATACATAGGCTTCGCGGCGGCGCGTTTCAAATAGGGAATGGTGCCTAGCCCCGATTTTCCCTCATCGCGCGTCCAGCACAGCCAGTATATCGCGGCTGAACTGCGCGATATCGAACCGCTCGCCATCGCCCACCGCATCGAACCCGCGGCGGACGATCACGACTTTCCGCGCCGGAACGATGACCACATATTGGCCGCGATTGCCCATGGCGGCATATGTACCTTCGGGCAGCCCCTGTTCCGGGCCGAAGAGCCAGAATTGCGCGCCGTAGCCGACGCCGCCGATACGCTGCGGCTGGTCCGGCGCGGGCGTCGCGACATAGGCGGACCAGCCTTCGGGAAGCAGCCGATCGCCCTGCCACATACCATCGTTCAGATAGAGCAGGCCCATCCGTGCGAGATCGCGCGCCGTCGTCCAGACCTGGCTCGAAAGGATGAAATTGCCCTGCCAGTCGGTTTCGGGCGTGGTTCGCGTCATCCCGATGCGCCACAGCAATTCGGTAAAGGGATAGGCCAGCGCCTGTTCGCCGTCGCCAAGCGCGAAGCGCAGCGCGCGCACGGCGAGCAGCGTATCGTTATTGGCATAGCGCCAGCGCGTGCCCGGCACCGCCTCGAGCGGCAGCGCCGGAATCGAATCGGTGACGAGCTGACCACCAAAATAGACATTGTCGGTGCGATTGCCGGCAAACGGGCTCCATAAGCCGCTGCTCATGTGGAGCAGGTGGTGCCAGTTGATCGCCGCGCGCGGATCGCCGGGTGTCTGCCAGGCGGGCACCGGTGCCGGTTCGTCGAGATCGACGATATCCTGATAGACGGCGCGGCCGATAACCGTGGCGGCAATGCTTTTCGCGACCGACCAGGTGCGTTGCGGCCGATGCATATTGTAGCCCGTGCGATACTGTTCCCCGACGATATGGCCATCCTGCACGACGAGCACGGCGGTGGTCTCGGTGCCGGCGCCATAGGTCGCGCGGTCCAGCGCTGACGCAAGTACGCCATCCAGTTCGGCCTGCCGCCCCTCCGGTAGCGCGCGCACCGCATCCGCATCGCCCTGTGGCCAGGCGCGCGCGTCGCTCGCTACCAGCTCCGGCACATCGACATCGGCGCCCAATGCCACCGGCTGGATTGCGCCATCGGGATCGGCGCCGGTCGGCAGTTGCGCGCAACCGAGCTGGGGCCGCCATTGCGCCACCCGTGGCGGCATATTGTCGGCGAAACGTACGCTGACCCGCTGGCGCTCCCGATCGATCTCGGCCGGAAGGTCGCCAATCAGCGGGCGATAGGCCGAATAGATGCGCGTCAGATCGTCGGCCGCAACTTCCGCTTCGCTCTGTCCCGCATTGAATATGCCGCTGCACAGAAACGCGGCCTTGTATCCGGCCGCGATCGCCAGATCGCGCGGCGAAGGCTCTTCATTCTGCGCGTGGAGCGGCGTCATCGCCGCAGCCGCAACGCATATTCCGATCGTGAGATTCCGTATGATCATCGCATCATCCTGTCTTTGCGCCTGTCCCCTGACAAGCCGGGCGGCGCCATTGCCCTGTTTGCGCCCTGCTGCTAGCGGGCATCGCGAAATCGCGCAATTTCGCGCGGAGCCATCCAATCAGGGAATTGAGGTACAACATCATGGCCGACGAACAGGGCGCAGCCCCCGATCAACCCGCAGCCGGCGCGCCGGACGATGCGCCGCGCGTCAACATCCTCGCACAATATGTGAAGGACCTGTCGTTCGAGAATCCGAATTCGCCGGGCGTCTATCAGGCGAACGAAACGCCGAAGATCGACGTGCAGTTCAATATCGGCAGCGACAGCGCGGGCGAGAATGTCTGGGAAGTCCTGTTGAAGATCGATGTCAGCGCCAAGCTCGAACAGGGCACGGCCTTCCAGGTCGAGCTTTCCTATGCCGGCCTGTTCGGCCTGACCAATGTGCCCGAGCAGCAGCGCGAGCCGTTCCTGCTCGTCGAAGCGCCGCGCATCCTGTTCCCCTTCGCCCGGCGCATTCTCGCGGACACGGTGCGCGACGGCAATTTCCCGCCGCTGATGCTCGAGCCGATCGATTTCGCCGCGCTTTACATGCAGCAAAAGGCGCAGCTCGCGCAGGGCGGGTCCGACAATGTCAATATCGACTCGCCGATTGGCCAGGCCTGAGCGCAGCATGACGGGGCCGATGGCAGGGGCCGGCCGCACGCCATGAACCTCATACGGGCCACCGGAACGATCGGCGGCCTGACGATGGTCAGCCGCATTGCCGGGTTCGTGCGGGACATGCTTTTGGCCCGCATCCTCGGCCCCGGCCTGGCGGCGGACAGTTTCTTCGTCGCCTTCCAGCTACCGAACATCTTTCGCCGGTTGTTCGCCGAGGGCGCTTTTGCGTCCGCCTTCGTGCCGCTGTTCAGCCGCAAGCTCGGCAAGGATGGAGAGCTGGAGGACGCCGAGCAGTTTTCGAGCGAAGTCGTGTCGGTCTTCGTGCCGGTACTTATCTTCTTCGTAGCGCTGTTCGAGATTGCCATGCCGGCGATCATCTGGCTGATGGCGAGCAGCTTCCAGGAAGTGCCCGGGAAGTTCGAGCTGACCGTCGCGCTGGCGCGGATCACCTTTCCCTATCTCTTCCTGATCAGCATGGTCGCGCTGCTCGCAGCGATCCTCAACTCAATGTCGCGATTCGCGGCCGGGGCGAGTTTTCCGATCCTGCTCAACCTTGTGCTGATCGCGGCGCTGCTGATCGGCGACGACGCGTCGATCCTGATCGGCGAGTATGTCAGGGGACCGGGCGGGGAGGACATTATCGTCGCCTATTTTCTCGCCGGCGGCGTCGCGCTCGGCGGCGTCGTGCAGCTGGCATGGCTCTGGTTCTGGATGAAACGCAGCGGGTTCAGGCTGCGGTTCCAGCGGCCGCGCCTCACCAAGGACGTAAAGGAACTCGGTATCATCATCCTGCCCGCCGCGTTCGGCGCGGGCGTTTATCAGATCAGCCAGCTCGTGCAGCTCTTCTTCGCAACGCAATTGCCGGGCGGCTCGGTCAGCCATCTCAATTTCGCGGACCGGCTGAACCAGCTGCCGCTGGGCGTGATCGGCATCGCACTGGGTACAGCAATCCTCCCTGCCCTCTCCCGCCATATCGGCGCGGACGACAAGGAACAGGCCGACCGGGTCCAGTCCAACGCCATCGAACTCGCGATGCTGCTGACCTTTCCGGCGGCGGCCGCGCTGATGATCTGCGCGCCCGCCTTCGTGAACGCCTTTTTCCTCGGCGGGCAGTTCGACGCGGAGGATGCCCGAATCACGAGCAATGTGCTGACGGCACTCGTCGCTGGCCTGCCAGCCTATGTGCTGATCAAAGTGCTCACGCCCGCCTTCTTCTCGCGCAAGGACACGCGCACGCCCGTCTATGCCGCGGCGATCGTGCTGATCTTCTTCATCACCTTCAACGCGCTACTGATAGATCGCCTCGGCATTGTCGGCATCGCATCGGCGACGGCGATAGGCGCGTGGCTCAACGTCTTCATGCTCTATGCGATCCTGCAGAAGCGCGGCCATTATGCGCTCAACGCCCCGCTCGTCGGGCGGCTGTTCAGCCAGCTTCTGGCGACCGGCGCGATGGCGGCGATGCTTTTCTATCTCCTGCCTTATCTCAGCGACTGGTTCGGCGGGAGCGTGTTCGAGCGGGTCGCGTCCATCGCGGCACTGGTCAGCGCAGGCATGCTCGTCTATTTCGGCGCGGCGGCGCTGACCGGCGCCATCGATCGCTCCAAGATCGCCCTCCTCGTCAAGCGAAAGGCCCCCAACTGATGCGTGTCGTTTCCGGCATCCAGCCCACCGGCAATCTCCATCTCGGCAATTATCTCGGCGCCATCGTCAACTGGGTGAAGATGCAGGACGAAGGCGAATGCCTGTTCTTCCTCGCCGACCTCCACGCCATTTCCATGCCCATCGATGCAGCCGAACTGAGCGCCGGCACCCGCGAGATGGCCGCCGCGCTGATCGCTTCGGGCATCGACCCGGACCGCTCGACCCTGTTCAACCAGGCACGGGTGCCCGCCCATGCCGAGCTGCAATGGCTGCTCTCCGGCACCGCGCGCATGGGCTGGCTCAACCGCATGACGCAGTTCAAGGACAAGTCCGGCAAGAACAAGGAAGGCGCGAGCATCGCGCTCTTCGCCTATCCCGTTCTCCAGGCGGCCGACGTTCTGCTCTACAATGCGACGCACGTGCCGGTCGGCGAAGACCAGAAACAGCATCTCGAGCTGGCGCGGGACATCGCGGAAAAATTCAACACCGATACCGGCACGGAGACGTTCGTTTTGCCCGAACCCTATATCGGCGCGACGGCGGCGCGAATCATGTCTCTGCGCGATGGCTCGGCGAAGATGTCCAAGTCGGACGTATCGGACATGAGCCGTGTAAATCTGTCCGACGATGCCGATGCGATCGCAAAGAAGATTCGCAAGGCGCGAACCGATCCCGATCCCCTGCCCGAAACGATGGACGGGCTGGCTGAGCGGCCCGAGGCGCGAAATCTCGTGACGATCTACGCGGCCTTGGCGGATACCGCGCCCGATGCGGTCTTGGCCGAGTTCGCCGGCAAGGGCTTTGGCGATTTCAAGCCCGCGCTGGCCGACCTCACGGTTTCCATCCTCGAACCGATTTCAGCGCGGTTCAATGCACTGAAAGACGATGCGACGACGCTCGATTCGATCCTGCAGGCAGGCGCGGAAAAGGCGGCCGCGACCGGTGCGCCGATCCTCGCCAATGCCTATCGCGCGCTGGGTCTGCTGAGCGGGCGCTAGCTCCGATCCGTTCACGGAACGTTCAATCGGGGTTCAGGCAGCTTGGTATAAAGCCGCCCGATATTATATAGTTGGCTGTAGCTGATTACGGAGACCCGCCATGTCCCGCAAATTATTCGCCCTTGCCGCACCCATCGCGATGCTTGCGATCGCTGCTTGCACGACACCGTTCCGCGCCGACGTTGCGCGCTTCCAGCAGATGCCCGCACCGCAGGGCGAGAGCTTCTACATCCAGCCGGCGGACGAATCGCTGGCCGGCGGTCTCGAATTCGCCACCTACGCAAATCTCGTCGCCCTCGAACTCGGCGAATATGGCTACAGCGCCGCGCGCTCGCCGCAGGACGCGACGCTGGTCGTCACCATGCAGTACAGCGTCGACGACGGGCGCGAGCGGATCGTGACGAGCCCCGGTTTCCATCGTGGTTTCTGGGGCTATCGCTCGGCCTTTTATGGCCGCTGGGGATGGCGTTCGCCCTATCATTTCGGCTGGTACGATCCGTTTTTCGACAGCGGCTTCGGCTATCCGCATGTGCGGAGCTACACGCTCTACACGAGCGAGCTCGAACTGCGGATCGACCGTGCGGCCAATGGCGAATCGGTCTTCGAAGGCCGGGCCCGCGCGCGGTCACGCAGCGATGCGCTGACCGAACTTGTCCCCAACCTGGTCGAAGCGATGTTCACCGGCTTCCCCGGCAATTCGGGCGAGGAAGTCCGCATCACGGTCATGCCGCGCGACGAGGGCTGAGAAACGCCGCGGCGGTCGGCCGCTTTCGATAGCTTGTGATATCCGGAGGCCATGCCATGATGGCCGGCATGGATGACCGCTTATTTGTACTCATGTCGATGCCGCGGACGGGCTCGAACATGCTGGTCAGCACGTTCGACAGCCATAAAGACGCGACGTGCCTTCCGGCAATTTTTACTGCCGGTGGCTGGCGAAATTGGCGAGCCCGTGCTCGGCGCCAGCCCGATGACACCGTCTCATCGCGGATGGCAAAACTGCCCAAAAAATGGAACGAGCTCGATCAACGCATCGCTGACATGCCGGAATTTTTGGATAGCGTCGCGGCGCAATTCCCCGATGACAAGCGGATCGGCTTCAAGCATCATATGGGACCGGTAGATCGTAAGTCGACTGCGCAGATAATTGCGCTGAAGCTACCGACGATCATTCTGCGTCGTCGCAACATTCTGGCCGCGTTTTCATCGGGTCAGATCGCGAAAGTGACTGGCCAGGGTTCATTATCGATTGGACAAAAGCGAAAAGAGGCAAAGATCGAATTCGACGCAGAAGCCTTCCAATTATATGTCGGATGGTGGGAGGCGGTGTACGAGCACTGGATCGCTGAAATACAAAAGACCGGCGCTCCCTGCATGATCATCGACTATACCGAAGCGCGGAAGAATGAAGGCAAGGCACGCGCCGCTACGTTTCTGGGCCTCGACGCGCAAGCTCTCGGTCAGACACAGACAGTGAAGCGCAACCCCGATGAAATACTGAAGCGCTTCTCGAACGCGGCGTCCGTAGAAAGCTTTCTGCAAGACCACAATCTCATGCATTGGAGAGTCGAGACCGAGGCGGAGGTCTGATCCGGGGTACTTAGTTCTCGAGCTTGCGCAGCAGCGAGCGGACATCCGAATCGAGTTCGCTGTCCGCCGCGCGCAACTCCTTTATCCGCTTGATCGCGTGGATCACCGTCGTGTGATCGCGCCCGCCGAAACGCCGTCCGATCTCGGGCAGCGAACGCGGGGTCAGCCGCTTGGCCAGGTACATGGCGACCTGACGCGGACGGGCCACCTCGCGCGCGCGGCGCGCGGACGTCATTTCCGCATGGCGAATGCCATAATGCTCGCAGACGCTGCGCTGGATCTCGTCGATCGTGATGCGGCGCTGCGAATGGCGCAGCAGGTCCGCCAGCGTTTCCTGCGCGAAGGGCAGATCGATCGGACGCTTCGAAAGCAGCGAATAGGCGACAACCCGCGTGAGCGCGCCCTCGAGTTCGCGAATGCTCGCGGAAAAACGCTGGGCGAGGAAATCGGCGACGTCCTTCGGCATTTCGGCCTGCGGCATCTGGCCCAATTTATGCGCGACGATACGGCGGCGATGATCGAGATCGGGCTGACGCAGGTCCGTCACCAGTCCGCCCGCAAGGCGCGAGGCGATCCGCTTGTCGACGGCGCCGAGCTCGTGCGGCGGCCGGTCGGCGCTGATCACGAGGCGATGGCCGGTCGCGATTATCTCATTGATCGTATGGAAGAATTCTTCCTGTGTCGCTTCCTTGCCGGCAATGAACTGGACATCGTCGACGAGCAGGAGATCGGCCGAGCGCAGCTTCTGCTTGAAGCCGATGGTATCCTTGTCCCGCATCGCCGAAACGAACTCGTACATGAATTTTTCGGCCGACATGTACAGCACGTTCGAGCGCGGTTTCTGACGGAGGAACTCGTGGCCGATCGCGTGTAAAAGATGAGTCTTGCCCAGGCCCGTACCGGCGTGAATGTAAAGTGAGCTGAACATCGGCACGCCGACATCGGCCATCATCCGCGCCGCGTTGAAAGCGACCTCGTTCGCTGTGCCGGTCACGAAATTCGAGAACACATAACGATTTTCGAGTGGGGTGCCGATGCTGTCTCCGCTCGTTCCCGTCAGCTGCTCGGTCGGCGGCAGGACGTCCTCTTCACCGACGATGAACAGCGCGGGGCGCGATGCGCCTTCGGCCGCGACGATGTCGATCTCGCGCACACTCGGCACGGTGGCGCGCCACGCATAGCGGAGTCGGTCGGAATAATGTTCGCGGACCCAATCGGCCATGAAATGCGACGGCAGTTCGAGACGAATCTGTCCGGCCTCTTCTTCGTAGCCGATGAGCTTCATCGGTTTCAGCCAATGATCGAAAGTGCGCGCGCCGAGATCACGTCGCAGGCCGTTGCGAATGGCATCCCAGGCAGCTTCGAAAGGTTCGTGTGCGTTCGCTATTTCTGCATCCGATTTATCGACACCCGTATCCCGCACCACGCAACGCCTCCCCTTATATACCGCCTCTCAGACCACAGCCCGGCGCCCTCTGACCGCCTGAGCTTCACAATCGCGCGACAAAGAAAACCCCCAGCGAAAAACCCGCGTTTTCGCATGACACTTGTTCTTGGCGACTGTGCCGGTCGGGAAGAATCGCTACCGACCGAGTGCTGTTTGATGAATTGTTAACGCGTCCAAAGCAAGGGGTCGGACCGTCAAATTTTTGAAATAATTGGGGTTGACACGCATAGCCGCCAATCCTGACGGATGAAGGCACAAACCGTTGAAATATCTGCGATAATTAGCGCTTCGCCCCTATGCGATATGATTCGCAATCGGTGCGACTCGTTGAGATTCCAAGTGTAACCAATCTGCAAAAAAATTTTCGCATTCGCGATCGACGCTGCCCGTCGCCGATGGCCGCGACCGGCCCGCCTATTTGAGCGCGGCGACCCGCTTGGAGAGACGCGAGAGCTTCCGCGAAGCTGTATTCTTGTGGAAGATTCCCTTGGCAACACCGCGCGCAAGTTCCGGCTGCATGGCCTGCAGCGCTTCGGTCGCTTCCTTCTTGTCGCCGGCTTCAACAGCGGTCTCGACCCGCTTGATGAAAGTGCGGATACGGCTCACGCGATTCGTGTTCACGACGGCGCGGCGATTGTTACGGCGAATGCGTTTCTTGGCCTGGGGCGTATTGGCCATAATAAACCTCGATCATGTCAAAATAAAAAGGCGCAGCAATCGCCGCACCGAAAGCGCACGGCACCTAGCTATCGCGACGGCGAAGGTCAAGGGTGCGGGTGCGTTTTCACCGCTGACATCGCGGGCAGTAAAAGGTCGATCGGCCGCTATCCACACGCCGCCGGATCAGCCCTCCGCACTGGCACGGCTCCCCTTCCCGCCCATAGGCGCGCCAGCTCTTGAAGAAGTAGCCGAGCTCCCCGTCGGGCTGCGCATAGTCACGCAGGCTCGACCCGCCGGCGTCGATCGCCGCGGCGATGATCTCGCGAATCGCGCCGACCAATCGCTCCAGCCGCGCCTGGCGTATGCGCCGTCCCTGCGTCCCCGGAGCGATGCGCGCCTGGTTCAACGCCTCGCACACATAGATATTGCCGAGACCTGCCACGACACGCTGGTCGAGAAGCAGCGCCTTGATCGGACCGGTGCGGCCGGACAGCGCCGCCTTGAGATAGTCTGGGGTGAAATCGTCACCGAGCGGCTCCGGGCCGAGCGCGGCGAAAGGCGCAAAGGCCGACAGGTCATCGGTGCGCATAAGGTCCAGTGATCCGAACCGGCGCGGATCGTTCAAGGAGACGACCCTGCCCGCATCCGTTTCGAGCACCAGATGGTCGTGCGTGCCGATCTCGTCGGGATCGAGCCGCCAGCGTCCGGACATGCCCAGGTGGAAGATCAGCGTGTCGCCGCGGTCGGTCTCTATCAGGCCGTATTTCGCGCGCCGCGCAAGCCCGGTAACGGTCGCGCCCGTCATCCGTTGGCGAAGGTTTACCGGAATCGGGCGGCGCAGATCGGGCCGGCGCGGTTCGACGCGGACCAGACGCTGACCGCGCAATACCGGCTCCAGCCCGCGCACGGTGGTTTCGACTTCGGGAAGTTCCGGCATGGCATTGCAGCTAAGATGCGTTTGCGGGCACGGCAAGGCTTGGCTAGAGGATCAATTCTTCCCATCTGGCAGGCGGATATGAACGAAGACCACGTCTCTTTTGGCTATGAAGATGTAGCGCCCGACGAGAAGACGAAGCGCGTCGGCGGCGTCTTCTCCAATGTCGCCTCGCGCTACGATCTGATGAACGATGCGATGTCCGGTGGCATGCACCGGCTCTGGAAGGACCGCTTCGTCCGACGCGTGAAACCGCGGGCCGGCGAACAGATACTCGATATGGCGGGCGGCACGGGCGATATCGCCTTCCGGCTCGCGCGATCGGGCGCGGCGATCACGGTCGCCGATATCAATGCCGAGATGCTCAAGGTCGGCATGGACCGTGCCGAGAAGCGCGGCATCGACGGCCTGATATGGGCGCAGGAAAATGCCGAAGAACTGAGCTTCGCCGACAAGAGCTTCGATGCCTATACGATCGCCTTCGGCATCCGGAACGTTACGGATATCGAAGCGGCGCTTTCCGAGGCGCATCGCATGCTGAAGCGCGGCGGCCGTTTCTTCTGCCTCGAATTCTCGACGACGCTCTGGCCCGGTTTCGCCGAAGTCTACGATCTCTACTCGCACAAGCTCGTGCCGAAGATCGGTCAGGCCCTCGCCGAAGACGAAGACAGCTATCGATACCTGATCGAATCGATCCGCCGCTTTCCGGACATGGACACCTTCAAGGCGATGATCGAAGACGCCGGCTTTGTGCAATGCGGCGTCGAACCCATGCTGGGCGGTCTCGTCGCCATCCATAGCGGCTACCGGATTTGACCCGACCCCGCACCCATATCTGGCGGCTTTTGAAATGGGGCCGGACGCTGGCGCGGCACGGCGCGTTGAGCGGTATCGAGCGCGACCCGATGACGCCGGTGCCCGTGAAACGGATGATCCGCATCGCCCGCTTCGGCGCGCGCGTGCCGAAGAAACCGGCCTATGCGGATGCCCTGGAAGCGATCGGTCCGGCCGCCATCAAGCTCGGCCAGACGCTCGCGACCCGCCCGGACCTGGTCGGCGAAGAGGCGACGCACGATCTGCTGCGATTGCAGGACCGGCTGCCGCCGGTTCCCTTCGCGCGGATCGAAGAGGCGATTACCCAATCGTTCGACCGGCCGATCGACGCGCTGTTCTCCAGCATCGAACCCGACCCCGTCGGCGCGGCCTCCATCGCACAGGTGCATAAAGCGGTGACGACCGACGGGCGGACCGTCGCCGTTAAGATATTGCGTCCCGGCATCGAGAAAGTCTTCGCCCGCGATATCGAAACCTATGAATGGGCGGCCGCGCAGGTCGAGGCGATGGGCGGCGAACTCGCCCGGCTCCGTCCACGGCTCACCATCGAAACCTTCAGGCGCTGGACGGCGCGCGAGCTGGACCTGCGGCGCGAGGCCGCATCGGCATCGGAGCTCGCAGAGGGCATGACCGCAGAAGCGGATTTCGTTGTGCCGGAGATCGACTGGCAGCGCACGGGCGGCCGCGTGATGACGCTCCAATGGTTCGACGGCATCAAGATTTCCGATCGCGCGGCGCTCGACGCTGCCGGACATGATCGCCAGAAGCTGGCGATAACGCTTGTCCGCGCGTTCCTGCGCCAGGCGATTTCCGAGGGTTTCTTTCATGCCGACCTGCACCAGGGCAATCTCTTCGTACTGCCCGACGGGAAGATCGCGGCGATCGATTTCGGCATCATGGGCCGCATCGACCGGCGCGCACGGCTCTGGCTGGCCGAGATCCTCTACGGCCTGATTACCGGCAATTACCGGCGCGTCGCGGAAATCCATTTCGAGGCCGCCTATGTGCCGCCGCACCACAATGTTGCCGAGTTCGCGACGGCGCTGCGCGCGGTCGGCGAACCGATCCGCGGGCTGCCTGTGAAAGAGATTTCGATCGGCCAGATGCTCGACGGCCTGTTCGGCATCACGCGCGATTTCGACATGCCGACGCAACCCCATCTGCTGCTGCTGCAGAAGACCATGGTTATGGTCGAGGGCGTCGCCACGAGCCTCGATCCGGACATCAATATGTGGGAAACGGCCAAGCCCTTCGTCAGCGAATGGCTGCGAAGCGAACTCGGGCCTGAGGCCGCGCTCGCCGACCGCCTGCGCGAAGATATCGGGACGCTGGCGCGGCTTCCCGAACTCGTGCGCCGGCTGGAAGCGGAAGTTCCGAACCGCGGCGGCGCGCCGCCTACTCCGCCGCTGCGCGAGATAGAGGTCGCGCGGCCGGGAGGCGGGCTGAAATACGGACTTATCGGTTTGCTGGGCGCGGCGCTCGGCATCGCAGGGACATGGCTGTGGTTCTCAATGTAAAATCGCTCCGCGCGTTGCGAAAGGATCGCCAGTCCAAACCGTCACGGCCGGACAAGGATCCGGAGACCTACAAACCTCTCGAGCCGCTCCAGGAACGGATCGCCGCCTGGCGCACCGTCATCGAGGACGATCGCCAGCGCGCGATATACGATCGCGTGGCCGCCAGCGTCGATGAAGACCGCTATCGCGCCATCCAGCAGAAATATGCGGACGAAATTCGCCAGAGCGGCCAGCGGGCGACGACCAAATATATCGACCTTGCCCCCTGGTTCATGATTCATTCGCGCCTCGCCATGCTGCTCGATCTCGACCGGCGGGCCCCCTGTTCGATCCTCGATATCGGATCGGGCGGCGGCCAGTTTCTGGCGATCGCCAAGGCGCTCGGCCATCGGACCATGGCATTCGATTTGCCCGAACCCGACCATTATCGGGACCTTGTAGCGCTGTTCGGCATCGAACGGGTCGAAGGCGGTGTCGAGTTTCGCAAGCCCCTGTCCCCGGCGGTAGGGCGCTTCGATCTGATCGTCATCAACGGGCAGGTATTCGACAGACTGCCCAAGACCGGGGCCCGCTGGCGACTGCCGGAATGGGCGGGCTTCATCCGCTATCTGTGCGCAGAGCATCTCAATTATCCCGGCGAGCTCTTCATCGGTCTCAACAAGTCGGACGGACCCACGGAGAAGGAAGAATTCTTCTGGCCGCTGGTCGATCTCGCCGAACGGCATGGCGCAAGCGTCGACCGGCAATATGCGACGATGCATTTCACGCTCGAAAAACCGCTGACGCTCGACGAAATCGACGCAGTGGAGTGGAACCGGCGATGACTCGACATCGGCGATCCGAATGCGCACATCGTCTGCCATGAACGGAAAACGGATCCTGCTCGTCATTGGCGGCGGCATCGCGGCGTACAAGTCGTGCGAGCTGATCCGCCTGATCCGCAAGGCCGGCGGCGCAGTCACCTGCGTACTCACGAACGGCGGCGCGCAGTTCGTAACGCCGATGAGCCTCGCCGCCCTTTCGGAAGAGCAGGTCTATACGAGCCTCTGGGATCTCAAGAACGAGACGGAGATGGGCCATATCCAGCTCTCGCGCGAAGCGGACCTGATCGTCGTCTGCCCGGCCACGGCGGATCTGATGGCCAAGATGGCGGCCGGCATCGCCGACGACCTGGCAACGACATTGCTGCTCGCGACCGATACGCAGGTCATGGCCGTGCCCGCGATGAACGTCCGCATGTGGGACCACGCAGCGACCCAGCGCAATGTCGCGCAATTGCGCGAGGACGGCGTGATCGTTCTGCATCCGGACGAAGGCCCGATGGCCTGCGGCGAATATGGCGAAGGCCGGCTGCCCGAACCCGAAGCGGTGTTCGCGGAGATCGAGCATTTGCTGGATGGCAACGGCGCGGCGCAGTCGCGGCCGCTTGCGGGTAAGCATGCGGTCGTGACGGCCGGTCCGACGCATGAGCCCATCGACCCGGTGCGCTACATCGCCAACCGCTCATCGGGTAAGCAGGGTTATGCCATTGCCGGCGCGCTGGCGCGGCTCGGCGCCGAGGTCACACTCGTCTCCGGTCCGACATCGCTGGAAACGCCGCGCGGTGTGAAACGGGTGGATGTCGAGACGGCGGTTGAGATGCAGGCCGCAGTCGACGCCGCGCTGCCCGCCGATGCCGCGATCCTCGTCGCCGCCGTCGCCGATTGGCGCGCCGAAGCCTTGGACCGCAAGATCAAGAAAGGCGAAACCGGCGGCCCGCCCGAGCTGGAGCTCATCGAGAATCCGGACATCCTTGCGGGGCTCGGGCGGAGCGACAAACGCCCCGGACTGCTGATCGGCTTTGCCGCCGAGACCGACAAGGTGGTCGGCTATGCCAAGGCCAAGCTCGACCGCAAGGGCTGCGACTGGATCGTCGCGAACGATGTGTCCGGCGACGTGATGGGCGGCGGGGACAACAGCGTGCACGTCATCACCGCCGACGGCGTCGAGAGCTGGCCGCAAATGCCCAAGCGCGACGTCGCGCGCAAACTCGCCGATAGGATCGCCGATGCCCTTTCCTGAGATCGATATCCGCATCAAGCGCCTGCCCCATGCTGAAGGGCTGCCGATGCCGGCCTATGCGAGCACAGGCGCGGCCGGGATGGATGTAGTGACGGCCGAGGATTTCACGCTGCAGCCCGGCGAGCGGATGGCTGTTCCTAGCGGTTTCGCGATCGCCATTCCCGAAGGTTATGAAGTCCAGGTCCGGCCGCGGTCCGGCCTCGCTCTCAAGCATGGCGTGACGTGCCTGAATACGCCGGGCACCATCGACAGCGACTATCGCGGTGAGGTGAAAATCATCCTGGCCAATCTCGGCGGCGAGCCTTTCTCGGCACTGCGCGGCGAGCGGATCGCGCAACTGGTGCCCGCGCCTGTGCAGCGCGCGATGCTGAGCGAAGTCGACGAACTGGACGATACCGAGCGCGGATCGGGCGGGTTCGGCTCGACGGGGCGATGACGCTCAGCGACGCCCAGCTCGAACGCTATGCCCGCCATATCGTCCTCAAGGAAATCGGCGGCGAGGGTCAGAAGAAGCTGCGCGCCGCGACGGTTGCGATCGTCGGTGCGGGCGGCATAGGATCGCCGCTGATCCAGTACCTCGCGGCAGCAGGGATCGGAACGCTTCGGATCGCCGACGACGATATGGTGGCGCTGTCGAACCTCCAAAGGCAGACGCTTTATGCAACCGACGCGGTCGGCATGCCGAAGGTCGCGGAGGCAGCGAAAGCCGTCGCCCAGCTCAACCCCGATTGCGCGGTGGAAATGGTTGCGCGCCGCGTTGAAGCAGACACCATCGGCAGACTTCTCGACGGCGCAGATATCGTCGTCGACGGCTCGGACAATTTTGAAACACGGTTGCTCGTTGCCGACGCGGCGCAGGAACGCCACGTGCCGCTCATCTCCGCCGCCATCGGCCAGTTCGAGGGTCAGCTCGGCGTGTTCCGCGGCTGGGAGGCGGACAAACCCTGTTATCACTGTTTCGTCGGATCGGACCCCGACCGGCCCGATACGAGTTGCGCGGACCAAGGCGTGCTCGGCGCCCTGGCTGGTATCATGGGCAGCATGGCGGCGATGGAGTCGATCCGGCAAATCGTGCCGTTCGGCGAGGACAGCGCGGGCAAGCTCTTGCTGTTCGACGCGCTGGCCTTGCGCGCGCGAACCCTGACCCTGCCGAAAGATCCGGGATGTGCCGCATGCGGGGTCTGACGATCATCCTCACCGGCAGCGATGCCGAGCGTTTTCATGCCGCACTGTCGATCGCTGCCGCGCATGCCGCAACGGGTTCAGGCACCCGCATATTCTTCGAAGGCCGCGCGGTGACGCTGCTTACCGACGCGTCGCCCGCACCGGGCGATGCCGACCGGCACGCGAACGGACTGCCGACACTCTCCGAAATCCGGCGGGAATCTACTCACCTCGGCGTCAGGCTGATCGCTTGTCAGGGCGGCATGGCGCTGGCAGGACTGGAAATCGACCAGCTTGGCCCCGGAGTGGAAGCCGGCGGGCTTGTCGGGCTGATGACCGACCTCGGAGACGACAGGCTCTTCGCGCTCTAGGGCGTTTGGGGGAGAGACGCGATGACCTTACCCGTAACGGCTGCACTGGCGGCGGCGATGGCCGCGCTGCTGCTGCTGCTCGCCATCGACACGGTGCGCAACCGGTTCCGCACGCAACAAGCCTTCGGCATAGGCGACGACGAGAAGCTCACGCGCGCCAGCCGCGCGCACGGCAACCTCGCCGAACATGCACCGATCGTAATCATCTTGGTGGCATTGCTCGAAATGAGCCGGGCCAATCATATGGGCCTGATGGTGGTCGCCGGCGTCTTTATCGTGGCGCGCGTGCTACACGCCCTGGGCCTCTATATGGACCCGCCCGCCAAGGGCGGACCGCCCTGGCCGCGCGCCATAGGGGTAATCCTGACATGGCTGGTTATCGTGGCGCTGGGCGCTTGGACGGCGCTGATGCTGCTGGCCAATCTCGGAAGCTAGGCCTTCTTCTTCGCGGCCGCCTTCTTCTTGGACGGCGCTTTTTTCTTTTTCGCCGTTGTCTTGCGTTTGCGCTTCTTCGCCGGCCCCTTGGCCGCGCGCTCGTCGATCAGCTGGGCGGCCTCTTCCAGCGTCAGTTCGTCCTTGTCGACGGTTTTGGGGATCGTCGCGTTGGTCGTGCCGTCGGTGACGTAGGGGCCATAGCGGCCGTCCATCAGCTTGATCTCTTCCTCGGTGCGCGGATGCTTGCCGAGGATTTTGAGCGGCTCGCGCTGGCCCCGCCCGCGTCCGCCCCTGTTCTTCGCTTCGGCGATCTTCACCACGGCGGCGTTCATGCCGATTTCGAAGACTTCCGCCGTCGTCTCCAGCTTCGCATATTTGCCGTCATGGCGCAGATACGGCCCGTACCTTCCTATCGCCGCCTCGATCTCCTTGCCGGTTTCCGGATGCTCGCCGACGATGCGTGGCAATGACAAGAGCTTGAGCGCCATTTCGAGATCGACATCGGCACGCGCGACGTCCTTCGGAATGGACGCGCGCTTGGGCTTTTCACCTTCGCCCTGACCCATCTCCACATATGGGCCGAACCGGCCGGTCTTGAACTCGATATCTTCACCGGTTTCGGGATCCTGGCCGAGAACTTCGTCCTCGCCATGGTCTTGCTGTTCGCCGCCGCGCTGGCCGAACTGGCGCGTATACTTGCATTCCGGATAGTTGGAACAGGCGATAAATGCGCCGAAGCGCCCCCCGCGCAGCGCCAGCCTACCCTCGTTGCAGCGCGGGCACAGACGCGGGTCGGACCCGTCTTCTTTCTCCGGGAACAGCAGCGGCTCGAGAAACTTGTCGAGCTCGGCCGTAATGTCCGACGGCTTCTGCTCCATCACCTCGTCGGTCTTCGGCTTGAAGTCCTGCCAGAAGGCCTGGAGGATTTCCTGCCACTGCGCACGGCCGCCCGAAATATCGTCGAGCTCTTCCTCGAGACCCGCCGTAAAATCGTAGCTCACATAGCGTTCGAAGAAGCGCTGCAGGAAGGAGGTGACGAGCCGCCCGCTTTCCTCCGGGAAGAAACGGTTCTTCTCGACGCGTACATATTCGCGATCCTTGAGCGTCTTGAGGATCGACGCATAGGTGGACGGCCGGCCGATGCCGAGCTCCTCCATCTTCTTGACGAGGCTGGCTTCGGAATAGCGGGGCGGCGGCTGGGTGAAATGCTGCTCGGCTTCCACGCCCTTTTTCGCCGGCGCATCGCCCTTGGCCATCACCGGCAACAGCTTCGAATCCTCGTCCCCGTCATCGTCGCGGCCCTCGGTGTAAAGCGCCATGAAGCCGGGGAATTTGACCACTTGCCCCGTGGCGCGCAGCGCCGTCTGGCCCGTGCCCTCTTCCATCTCGACCGTCGTGCGCTCGAGCCGCGCGGATGCCATCTGGCTCGCCAGCGCACGCTTGTAGATCAGATCGTAGAGCTTCGCATGGTCCGCACTGCCGACCTTGGCGCGGGAAAATTCAGTCGGCCGGATCGCTTCATGCGCTTCCTGCGCATTCTTGGCCTTGCTCTTGTAGACGCGCGGCTTGTCCGGGACGTAGCTCGCATCGTAGCGATTGGCGATCGCGCCGCGCGCGGCGGAGATCGCCGAACCGTCCATCTGCACGCCGTCGGTCCGCATATAGGTGATCGCACCGTCCTCGTAGAGCTGCTGCGCGATCCGCATCGTATGGCTGGCGGAAAAGCCGAGCTTGCGCGCGGCTTCCTGCTGCATCGTCGAGGTCGTGAAGGGCGGCGGCGGATTGCGCGTCAGCGGGCGCGTTTCGATGGAGACGATCTTGAAGAGACCGTTCTCGACATCGGCCTTGGCCGCCATCGCATCGCCTTCCGCGCCGATTGTCAGCCGCTCGACCTTCTCGCCTTTCCAGCGCACGAGCCGCGCGGTGAATTCCGTCCCGTCCTGTTCCATGGTCGCGGCGACCGACCAATATTCCTGCGGCACGAATGCCTCGATCTCGCGCTCGCGCTCGACGACGAGCTTGAGCGCGACCGACTGGACCCGACCCGCAGACCGCGCGCCGGGCAGCTTGCGCCACAGCACCGGCGAGAGCGTGAAGCCGACCAGATAATCGAGCGCGCGCCGGGCGCGATAGGCGTCAACGAGATCGTCATCGAGCCCGCGCGGATGGGCAATCGCCTCGAGCACGGCATCCTTGGTGATGGCGTTGAACGCCACGCGCTCGACCTTCTCGGGCAGCGCCTTGCGCTTCTGCAGCACTTCCTGGACGTGCCAGCTGATCGCCTCGCCCTCGCGATCGGGGTCGGTGGCAAGGATCAGCTCCTCCGCTTCCTTCGCCGCATCGGTGATCGCTTTCAGCTGCTTGGTCTTGTCGCCATAGGCCTGCCATTTCATCGCAAACCCGTCATCCGGATCGACCGAACCGTCCTTGGGCGGCAGGTCGCGGACATGGCCGTAGGACGCGAGAACGCGGTAATCGCTTCCCAGATATTTTTCGATGGTCTTCGCCTTGGCCGGCGATTCAACGACTACAAGTTTCATAAGACGGCCAATTCTCTCCAGTCAGGCGGGCTCTCATACGCGTACGAGGATGGGATGCAAATCCGCATCGTCAAGATGACAGTGCGATGCTGACCTTTCCGCCGGCATGGCGTTCGAGCCGCCCGGCAAGCTCCAGTTCGAGCAGCACCGTCTGCACGACGGCCGGCGCGACGCCCGATTGCCGGATCAATTCGTCGACCGAAACGGAGACCGGCCCAAGCAACTCCGTGACGCGCTCCCGCTCTTGCGATTCGACGTCGGGCGATACCGGTTCGGATGCGAAATCGCCGTCGGGTTCGGAAACCGTCAGCCCATCGAACGGCCGCAGCGCGCTCACGACATCGTCGACATTCTGGATCAACGTCGCGCCGTCGCGGATGAGCTGATTGCACCCCTGCGCTCTCGGATCGAGCGGCGAGCCCGGCACCGCCATGACTTCGCGACCGAACTCATTGGCCTGCCTCGCGGTGATGAGCGATCCCGATTTGGGCGCGGCTTCGACGACGATCGTACCCATGCCGAGCCCGGCAATAATCCGGTTGCGATAGGGGAAATGCCGCGCCTTGGGTTCGCTGCCCGGCGGCTGCTCCGCGATCAGCACGCCACGTTCGGCAATGTCTAGCTGCAGCGCTTCGTTTTCGGGCGGGTAGAAAACATCGATTCCGCCCGCGATGACGGCAATAGTGCCACTGTCTAGCGCGCCGTTATGCGCGGCCGTATCGATGCCGCGTGCAAGACCGGAGACGACCACATAGCCTTCCTCGCCCAGCTTGAACGACAGCTCGCGTGCGAAGCGTCGGGCGGCCGCCGAGGCATTGCGCGCGCCGACCATCGCAACCAAGGGCTTGGCGAGCAGGCTCAGATCGCCGCGCACGATCAACACAGGCGGCGCGGTCTGTATCTGCGCGAGCGCCAGCGGATAGGGCCGCTCGTTCGCGAAGATATAGCCGGCGCCCAGCCGTTCGACTTCCGCCATCTCGGCCTCGATCGCCTCCCGGTTGGCCAGCTGCGGTGCGCGCCCGCCGCCACGCCGCGCGAGATCGGGAATAGCCTCAAGCGCGGCCTCGGCAGAACCGAAGCGTTCGAGCAAACGCGCAAAGGTGACCGGGCCGATATTCTGCGACCGCGCGAGCCGCAATTTCGCGGCGTGGCGTGGATCAGTCATTGGAGGACGCACCGACCTTCGGTTCCTCGCCACGCATCAGGCGTCCGATATTGGCACGATGCTGTACGATGACGATCGCTGCGATCGCGATCAGGGGAACGATCGTATGCGGATAGCCCATCGCCCAGCCGACCAGAGGAGCAGCGACAACCGTCACTAGCGAAGAGACCGAGGAAATCCGGCTCAACAGAAGAGTTGCAGCCCAAATGGCGGCGCAGACGAGCATCACCGGCCAGGCGAGCGCCAGCAGCACGCCGGCGGCGGTCGCGAAGCCTTTACCGCCCTTGAATCTGAGCCATGGCGTAAAACAGTGTCCGGCCACTGCCCCGACCGCGGCGATGCCTGCCGTACCGGGCCATAGATGTTCGGCGACCAGCACCGGCACCGCGCCCTTCGCGGCATCGAGCAATACCGTCGCCGCCGCCAATCCCTTGTTCCCTGTGCGCAGTACGTTGGTCGCGCCGATGCTGCCCGAGCCGATTTTGCGGACATCGCCAAGCCCAGCAGCGCGGGTCAGGACGAGGCCGAACGGCACCGAGCCGAACAGGAAGGCAAAGCCGAACGCGAGTGCCGGAGCAAGCCAGAGCGGATTGTCGAAAATGGCCGATCCTCCTCTTCGGGTCAGCCATGGTCATAGCGTCCCCGCCCCGCGCTGCAATCGCCTCCGCCAATTCGCTCCGTTGCAGCCGCGCCCGCTTCGCCATATGGCAAGCGCCCATGCGCGCGGAGCAGCCCATCCTTCTTCTCGACACCGGTGTTGGCGGACTGTCGATACTCGGACCTGTCCGGGAAAAGCTACCCAACGCGCCCATCGTCTATGCGCTCGACCAGGCGGGCTATCCTTACGGCCAGAAATCCGAAGCCGAGCTGACGGCGCGCGTGCCGGCACTGTTGGGGCGGCTGGCCGAACATGTCGATGCGCGACTGGCGGTGATCGCGTGCAATACCGCTTCGGTGATCGCGCTGGAGCCGGTGCGCGCCGCACTCGCCATCCCGATCGTCGGCACCGTCCCCGCGATCAAGCCCGCGGCCGAAATCTCCAGATCGCGTGTGATCGGGGTGCTGGGCACACAGTCTACGGTTCGCCAGCCCTATGTCGACAATCTGTCGCGCGAATTCGCCAGCGACTGCACGATCATCCGTTACGGCACGCACGATCTCGTGGCGCTGGCCGAACGGAAGATGCGCGGCGAGCCGACGGATTCGGAAGATTATGCGGTCATTCTCGACGGGCTGTTCAGCCAACCGGACGGCGATCGGATCGACACGATCGTACTCGCCTGCACGCATTTTCCGCTGGTCGAGGAGGAGCTGTTGGCCGCGGCCGAACGCCCGCTCACCTTCGTCCATGGCGGCGACGGCATAGCGCGGCGCGTCGCGCATCTGACCGAAGGGCAGCCCTGGCCGGACAGCCCTTCGCCGGGCCGCGCGATCTTCATCTCAGACGGCAGCGATCCCGAAGCGCTCCGTCAGGGCCTCTCCAGCTATGGGCTTGAAATATTGGAGACGCTTTAAGCTTATTGCGAGTCGTTCTCGCTGGAAATGGCCGATTTCAGCCCTTACATGACCTGCAATCCTGAAGCAGGGGAAGAGTTTTGGACTATCAGCGGGTGTTTTCGAAAGCCATCGAGCGGCTCCATGAGGAGGGCCGCTACCGGGTGTTTATCGACATTCTGCGCAACAAGGGCGCCTTCCCCAATGCGCGCTGCTTCGCCGGGCACAACGGGCCGAAGCCGATCACCGTCTGGTGTTCGAACGACTATCTCTCGATGGGCCAGCATCCGAAAGTGATCGAAGCGATGGAAGAGGCGCTGCACGATGTCGGCGCTGGTTCGGGCGGGACGCGCAATATCGGCGGCAACACCCATTATCATATCGATCTCGAACATGAGCTGGCCGACCTGCATGGCAAGGAAGGCGCGCTGCTCTTTACCTCGGGCTATATCTCGAACGAGGCGACGCTGACCACGCTGGGCAAATTGCTGCCCGGCTGCGTCGTATTCTCGGACGAACTCAACCACGCCTCGATGATCGCGGGCATCCGCAACGCCGGTTGCGAAAAGCATATCTGGCGGCACAACGATCTCGATCATCTCGAAGAATTGCTGGCGGCCGAAGATCCCGAAACGCCGAAGCTGATCGCCTTCGAAAGCGTTTACTCGATGGACGGCGACGTCGCGCCGATCGCCGAGATTTGCGATCTGGCGGACAAGTATAACGCCCTCACCTATTGCGACGAAGTCCATGCCGTCGGCATGTATGGAGAACGCGGCGGCGGGATCACGGAGCGCGATGAAGTCGCCGACCGGGTGACCATCATCGAGGGCACGCTCGCCAAGGCGATCGGCGTCATGGGCGGCTATATCGCGGCGGACAAGATGATCGTCGACGTCATCCGCAGCTATGCGCCGGGCTTCATCTTCACGACGAGCCTCTCGCCGGTTCTGGTGGCAGGCGCGCTCGCGAGCATCCGGCATCTGAAGGAGTCCAGCGCGGAACGCGACGCACAGCAGGCGTCTGCGGAACGCCTGAAGACCCTGCTCGCCGAAGCCGGACTGCCGGTGATGGAATCGACGACCCATATCGTGCCGCTGATGGTCGGCGACCCGGTCAAGGCCAAGCGGATCAGCGATATCCTGCTCGCCGAGTACGGCGTCTATGTGCAGCCGATCAATTATCCGACCGTCCCGCGCGGCACCGAACGCCTGCGCTTCACCCCCGGCCCGACGCACGACGAGGAGATGATGCGCGAACTGACCGACGCGCTCGTCGAGATCTGGGACCGGATGGAATTGCGGCTCGCGGCCTGACGGGACATTGAACGAACAAACATCCACCTATGACGAGGTCGTGCGGGGACGCCGCTCGATCCGTGGCTATCTCGACAAGCCCGTCCCGCGGGAGCTGATCGAGGAGATACTCGGCCTCGCGATGCGCTCGCCGACGTCGATGAACACTCAGCCCTGGCATTTCCATGTCATTACCGGCGAACCGCTCGACCGTATCCGCAAGGGCAACACCGAAAATATCCTGGCCGGCGTGCCCGACAGCCGCGAATTCCGGCGGGGCGAGCCCTTTGCGGGTGTTCACCGCGAGCGCCAGATCGAGGTCGCCAAGCAGCTCTTCGGTGCGATGGGGATCGAACGCGACGATAAGGAGGGCCGGCAGGACTGGGTGCTGCGCGGCTTCCGCCAGTTCGACGCCCCGGTCTGCGCGATCGTCGCCTATGACCGCGAGCTATCGGGCAGCGACGACACGGCCTTCGATTGCGGCGCGGTGACGACGGCGCTCGTCAACGCGGCCTGGTCGCGCGGCTTGGGCTGCGTCATCAATTCGCAGGGCATCATGCAGTCGCCGGTCGTGCGCGAACATGCGAATATCCCGGACGATCAGGTCATCATGAAGGCCGTCGCGATGGGATGGCCCGATCCGGACTTTCCGGCCAACGCTGTCTACTCCAATCGCAAGCCGCTCGAAGAGACGGTGCGTTTCGTCGGTTTCGAGGACTGATACCGCCCTACACCGTCCGCCAATGTGGAAAAAACCACAATGGGTGGTGGCGGAAGCCGGCTATCGCGACTAAATGGGCACATGCACCGCCCATGGAGGGTTTCATGCCGCACAGCATTGCCATCGCGTCCGATCATGCCGCCATCGAGCTGAAAGCGGCTCTGGCCGAATGGCTGGACGAGCACGGCCATGACGTGACCGATCTCGGGCCGCACAATCATCAATCCGTCGATTATCCCGATTACGGCTATGCGCTGGCCGAGGCGATTGCGGCCGGCGATGCGGAGTTCGGCGTAGCGTTGTGCGGATCGGGAATCGGCATTTCGATCGCCGTCAACCGCAATCCCTCCTGCCGCTGCGCATTGGTCTCGGACAATCTGTCCGCCCGGCTGTCGCGCGAACATAATGACGCGAACGTGATCGCGATGGGCGCGCGGCTGATCGGCATCGAGACCGCCAAGGACTGTCTCGACGCGTTCCTCTCCACCGATTTCGGCGGCGACCGCCACCAGCGCCGCGTCGACAAGCTTTCCAATCCGGCTCCCGTTCGGGAACCAGCCTGAAGGAATTCCAATGAGCACCAACCCTGCCAATCTCAATGACGTCCAGCCCGACGGTTTCTTCTCGGACCGGGTCAGCAAGACCGACCCGGACGTCTCCGATGCGCTGAAAGCCGAGCTGACGCGGCAGCAAAAGCAGATCGAGCTGATCGCATCGGAAAATATCGTCTCCAAGGCGGTGCTCGAGGCGCAAGGATCGGTGCTCACCAACAAATATGCGGAAGGCTATCCGGGGCGCCGCTACTATCAGGGTTGCGCGCCCTCCGATTCCGTCGAGACACTCGCGATCGAGCGGGCGAAACAGCTGTTCGGCTGCGGCTTTGCCAACGTCCAGCCGCATTCCGGCGCGCAGGCGAACGGCGCCGTCATGCTCGCGCTGACCACGCCCGGGGATACGATCCTCGGCATGTCGCTCGATGCCGGCGGCCATCTGACGCATGGTGCGAAACCGGCCCAGTCGGGCAAATGGTTCAACGCGATCCAGTACGGCGTGAAGGAAGACACGCATCTGATCGATTACGATCAGGTCGAGGCGCTTGCGAAAGAACATCAGCCCAAACTCATCATTGCCGGCGGGTCGGCCTATCCGCGGATCATCGACTTCGCGCGTTTCCGCGAAATCGCGGACATGGTTGGCGCCTATCTGCTCGTTGACATGGCGCATTTCGCCGGGCTCGTCGCAGCGGGCGTCCATCCGACACCGTTCGGCCACGCGCATGTCGTTACGACGACCACGCACAAGACGCTGCGCGGACCGCGTGGCGGCATGGTGCTGACCGATGACGAAGCCATCGCGAAGAAGATCAACTCGGCCGTCTTCCCAGGCCTTCAGGGCGGCCCGCTGATGCATGTCATTGCCGCCAAGGCCGTGGCGTTCGGCGAAGCACTGCGCCCCGAGTTCAAAAGCTATGCGGCGGCGGTCGTCGAGAATGCCAAGGTGCTCGCCAGCCGGCTAAAAGAGCGCGGCGCCGATCTCGTGGCGGGCGGTACAGACACCCATGTCGCGCTAATCGATCTGCGCCCCTTGGGCGTAACTGGGCGCGATGCCGACGAAGCGCTGGAGCGCGCGGGCATCACCTGCAACAAGAACGGCATTCCCTTCGATCCGCTGCCCCCGGCGAAGACGAGCGGCATTCGCGTCGGCTCTCCGGCCGGCACGACCCGCGGCTTCGGCCCGGCCGAGTTCCGCGAGATCGGCGATATGGTCGCCGATGTGCTGGAGGGATTGCGCGAAAAGGGTGAGGATGGTGATCCGGCGATCGAAGCGGAAGTCCGCCAGCGCGTCGAGGCGCTGTGCGCGCGTTTCCCGATCTATCCCGAGCTGTAAAGGCCGCCCATGCGCTGCCCGTTCTGCGCCCATGACGGTAGCCAGGTAAAGGACAGCCGGCCGACCGAAGACGGCGCGACGATCCGGCGGCGGCGGCAGTGCGAGAGCTGCGCGGCGCGCTTCACGACGTTCGAGCGCATTCAGTTGCGCGAGCTTACGGTAGTGAAAAGCAAGGACCGGCGCGAACCCTTCGATCGCGACAAGATCCATCTGTCCGTGTCATTGGCCTGCCGCAAACGCGGCGTCGAACCCGAACAGATCGACCAGCTTGTTTCGGGCATCCAGCGCCGGCTCGAAACCAGCGGCGAGACGGAAATCCGGTCGAAGCAGATCGGCGAGATGGTCATGGAGGGGCTGCAGCAGCTCGACAGCGTCGCCTATATCCGCTTCGCCAGCGTCTACAAGGATTTCCGCGAAGCCAAGGATTTCGAGGAGTTTGCCGGCACCGTGAAGGACCTGTTCGAGGAGTGAGCGAGCCCGTTGCCCCTCCCCCGAAGATCGTCCTCGTCCGCCCGCAGCTCGGCGAGAATATCGGCAAGGCGGCGCGGGCGATGCTCAATTTCGGGCTGACCGAAATGCGGATCGTCGCGCCGCGCGACGGCTGGCCGAACGAGAGCGCCCTGCCCGCGGCGTCCGGCGCCGACAGCGTCATCGAGAATGCCGAGATGTTCGACACGGTCGCGGATGCGGTTGCCGATTGCAGCCATGTCTATGCGACAACGGTCCGCAAGCGCGGGCTCGATAAACCGGTCGTGACGCCGGTCGACGCCGCGAGCGCGATCCATGCGATGCCCGCGCCGTCGGCGATCCTGTTCGGCCCGGAGCGCTCAGGGCTCGACGCCGAAGATGTGGCGCTTGCCAACACGATCGTCACCGTGCCGATCAACCCGGAATTCGGTTCGCTCAACCTCGCCCAGGCGGTGATCCTGCTGGCCTATGAATGGTCGAAAGGCGCCGATCTTGCCGTCCCGACCCAAAAGGACCGACTACCCCCTGCCCCGCATGCCGAACTCGAAGCGCTGATCGCGCATCTCGAACGTGCGCTCGAACCGACCGGCTATTTCTTCCCGCCCGACCGGACGCCGACCACCAAGCGCAACCTGCGCACGATTCTCACCAAGCCCGAATGGAGTTCGCCGGACGTGCAGGCACTGCGGGGAGTGCTCTCGGCGCTGGAGAAGAAGGCCTAGGCCGCTTCTGCCACACCGCGTGTCATGGCGACCGCCGTCCGATGGGCGGCTGCCCGTATTTCCTCGGCAAGCTCGGAATCGGGCAGGGTTCGCGCGAGCACCATGCCTCCAACGCACAATGCCGCAAGGGACAAGGCTGTTTCGCGCATCGAATCCGAACCTTCCGATAGCCCATTTTCAAACAAGCCGACCATGGAGGTCAGCAGTAGCTGATATGCCTCGCGTACCTGTGGATTCGCACGAGCAATATCGGACGGCAGCGCGATCATCGGGCATTGGCCATCGAGATCGCCAAGATGATCCGGCGACAAGTACCCCGCGATCATTCGCTCTGCCATATCCGGGCTGGGCTTGGCCGGATCCACTCCGGCATCGCCGCGCCATTGAGCCCCGCGTCCCATGAGAAAGCTCGACACGGCGGCTGCGTATAGCGCCTCCTTGCTGTCGAAATGATTGTAGAAACCGCCACGGGTGAGCCCCGCATCGCGCATGATCATATCGATTGTGACATCTTCGAACCCGTGACGATTGAATAGGATCCGCGCAGCCTCGACGATTTTTGCCCGCGTTTCGCGTTTGTGAGCGGCACTATACGGCATGTTTGTCGACCTTTCGAAAGCTCCATAACACCGTCCAAAATATGTTCTTTAACATATTAAAATATCCGGCATAGCCAGGCCAACGTCCATTCAATCGACGGCAAAAGGGAGAAAATCATGCCCAAATTCGTACTCGCCTATCATACGGGCCCGCGATTCAATCCGCCTGCGGACGGACCCAAACATATGGAGGACTGGAAGGCCTGGATGGCAGGGCTGGGCGATGCCGCCGTCGATCCGGGTCTCGCTGTCGGCCCGTCCAAGACGGTCGGTCCTGACGGCGTGGAAGATGGCGGTGGCGCCAATCCGCTGGCTGGCTACACGGTGATACAAGCGGACACAATCGATGCGGCAATCGAGATCGCCGGCGCCTGTCCGCATATCGCGCTTGGGGGAACAATCGAAGTTGCGCCCGATATGGAGTTGCCGATGTAGTCCGGCAATCTACGCAAAAGGAAATCCCGATGCGCGAGCTTGCAGTCCTCACTTTCCTGACGCTTGACGGCGTCATGCAGGCGCCATCGAGCCCGGACGAGGATGATTCAGGCGGCTTCGCGCATGGTGGATGGGCCAGAAATCATTGGGACGAGGTCATGACCCAGGTCGCGGAAGAGGCGATGAACGAGCCTTATGACCTGCTGCTCGGACGCAAGACCTATGATCTGTTCGCGCCGCATTGGTCGGCGGCGCCCGCTGAAGAGGGCCCCGCGGCCATCCTCAACATGGCCACGAAGCATGTCGTGACGTCCGATCCGGACGGCCTTGACTGGCAGAATTCACGCGCCATGACGGGCGACGCTCCTGACGCGATCGCCGCTCTGAAAGCCGAGAAAGGTCCGCTACTTCAGGTTCACGGCAGTTGGCAGCTCTTTCAAACACTGCTTGCCTATGACTTGATCGATGAGTTCCGCCTCTGGATTTTCCCGGTCGTTCTGGGTGATGGAAAACGGTTGTTCGAAAACGGTACGGCGTCTCGAAATCTGTCACTCGTAAAGACCGCGAAAACGCCGGGTGGCGTCACAATGCTCATCTATCGCCGGCATTAGGCCCTCACGAGTTTGCGCTAACCGCGCATCTCGTCATAGCGGATGAATTCATAGGCAATCGAACTCTCGACGAGCATCTCCCAAAGCGCGCCAGCGAGCGGCACGGGCACGCCAAGCTCTTCGGCATGGGCTTTCACATTCGCGATAACCTGCGCCTTGCGATCCTCGTCGCGTACAGTGCCGCGATCGGGTTTGATCCGCGCTGCCGCGTCCATATAGCCGAACCGGCGCGCGATCAGCGCAACCAGCGCCCGATCGATGGCATCGACGCCGTCGCGCACCTCTGCCATAGTGGTCGTGTCGTTTGGTTCCACGGTTTCTTCGACGGCTTTGATCTCGGTCATGTCGAGCGTCTCTAAACGGCCTATTTCGAATGTCGAGAGCGATGGCAGCGATATAAGGTTCCGATAGTGCATCCCGAAATTCCGTATTTGCGGGAAATCATAATCTTCCTCGTCGCGGCCGGGCTGGTCGTGCCCCTCGTGCGCCGCGCGGGCATCAGCCCGGTGCTCGGTTTTCTGTTCGTCGGACTGGTTATCGGGCCCTATGGCGTCGGGCGATTTGTCGGCGACACGCCGATCCTCGAATATTTCGTGATCGCCGATATCGAGGGGGTCAGCCGGGTTGCCGAACTCGGCGTGATCTTCCTGCTGTTCACGATCGGGCTCGAACTATCGGTCGCGCAGCTATGGGCGATGCGGCGGCTCGTCTTCGGCCTCGGCGCGGCGCAGGTAACGGTCAGCGCCATCGCGATCGGCGTCATCGCCTATCTGTTCGGCAACTCCCTCGTTGCCGCCACCATCTTCGGACTGTGCCTGGCGCTCTCCTCGACAGCGCTCGTCATGCAATTGCTGACCGAGACGCGCCGATTGAGCACGCCCGCCGGTCGGTCCAGTTTCGGCATATTGCTGCTGCAAGACCTGGCCGTCGTGCCGATCCTCTTCTTCGTCGGCGTCGCCGGCGCATCGGTGCAGGGATCGCTCGCCCTCGCCGCGGGCCTGGCCATCGGCGAGGCCGTGCTCGTAATTGCCGTGATTTTCCTCATCGGCCGCGTCATCGTCCGGCCACTGCTGCAGTTTGTTGGCGGAACGGGGAGCCGCGAAGTCTTCATGGCGGCGGTAGTGTTGCTGGTGCTGGCCACTGCAGCGATTACCGCGGAAGCCGGTCTCTCAATGGCGCTTGGCGCATTCCTTGCTGGTTTGCTCTTCGCCGGCACCGAATATCGGCATCAGATCGCGAGCGATATCGAACCGTTCAAAGGCCTGCTCTTGGGCCTGTTCTTCATATCGGTTGGGATGAGCCTCGATGTCGTCGCCGTGGGCGAAAATATCGGCTGGGTGGCTCTTTCGGTCGTCGGACTGCTCTGCCTGAAGGGTGCGATCATCTTCACGCTCGCCAGGCTATGGCGGCTGCCGAAGGATGTCGCCGCCGAAACCGCGATCCTGATGAGCCAGGGTGGCGAATTCGCGTTCGTCGTCATCGCCGCCGCGCTCACCTATGCGCTGCTCGACCCGGCGGTCGCGCAGTTCATGCTGATGGTCGTCATCGTCACCATGTTCCTAACGCCGCTGCTCGCCATAGCCGGTCGCCGCGCCGGCCAAGCCCTCAGGGAGCGCGACGCGAGCCTCTCGGCCGATGACAGGCCAATGGACGACGGCCACCCGGTCATCATCGGCGGGTTCGGCCGCGTCGGGAAAATGCTCGCCCAGCTGCTTGAGGAACAGCGTGTTCCCTATGTCGCCATCGACAGCAACCCGGAGCTCGTCGCGCGCGAACGTGCCGAGGGAGCGAGCGTCTATTTCGGCGATGCAAGCCAGCCCGATCTGCTCCGGCACCTGGGTATCGAGCGCGCCGCGGCCTTTGCGACGACCATGGACGAGCCCGGATCGGCCGAACATGTGATCAAGGCGGTCCATGACGAATGGCCGCATGTTCCCATCATGGCGCGCGCGCGCGATATCGGCCATGCCCATCACCTACAAAAGCAGGGCGCGGACAGCGCGGTCCCCGAAACGGTCGAGGCCAGCCTCGAGCTTTGCGAGCAGGTGTTGACGGGAATCGGCATTCCGGACGACGCGGCACGCACGATAGTGGACGAACGGCGCGGCCTTATGGTTGCAGGAGATGATCGATGAATGGCCCGAAACGCATACTTCTCCCTTCCCATCGCGATCATGGCCTCGATGCACGGCTGACGGTAGCGGCATGTCTGGCGCAGCAGTTCGCGAGCACGCTCGAATGCGTGTACGCGCATGTTCCGCCTGGTGCCGGACAGGCGATCAGCGCCGGCGGGATGGAACGGCTTGTTGAGGAAGAAGACCGCGAGGCGGCTCGGCTGCGCCGCACGGTCGAGAGCCAACTGTCCGAAGATGCTGCCCGGTGGACCTGGCATCCGCATCGCGGGAACATCGTCGACGCAATCATCGAACATGCGCCCATGACCGACCTGATCGTCGCGAGTCCGATGATCGAAAGTGGCGGCGGTTCGATGGTCGAGCCGATCGCCGAATTGCTGTTGCTGCGTGCCCCGGCACCGCTGATGATCGCACCGACCGATACGGATGCTTTCGACTGCACGGGCACCGCGATGATCGCGTGGAATGGCAGCGCCGAATCGGCCCGGGCGATGCGGCTCGCGCTCCCCATATTGCGCGCCGCGTCGGATGTGCATCTGGTGACTGCCGCCGCGGACATCCGCCGGTTCGCCGCACAGGACGCCGCCGATTATCTGCGCGACCATGGCATAGAGAGCCGGATCGAGACAGCCGAGGATGGCGGCAAGAACGCCGCGAAGGCCTTGTGCAAGTCGGCCGAAAGCCTCGGAGCGGACTATATCGTCATGGGCGGCTACAGCCGGTCCAGGGTCAATGAGTTCATTTTCGGCGGGGTGACGCGTCATATGCTGCGCCACCCGCCGCTCCCGCTCTTTATCGTTCATTGAGACGGCGCGGCGGTTTCGCGGGATCCGCGAAATCCCTTGACTTTGCGCGCGTCACCGCCCACATGCGCGCCTTCGCAATTGGCCCCGCACCCCGGTGAAGTGGTGGCCGCGTGCAGTCCTGAGCTTGTCGAAGGAGCTGTGCGGTGCGTTCCGGGACTCTGAAAGAAGCAAATTGGAGACGACTGATGTCGAAGCGCAAGAGCGCCAAGTATAAACTCGATCGCCGGATGGGCGAGAATATCTGGGGCCGACCGAAAAGCCCCGTAAACCGCCGTGAATACGGACCCGGCCAGCACGGCCAGCGCCGCAAGGGCAAGCTTTCCGACTTCGGTGTGCAGCTGCGCGCCAAGCAGAAGCTCAAGGGCTATTACGGCGATATCACAGAAAAGCAGTTCAAGCGCGCCTATACCGAGGCGAGCAAGATGAAGGGCGATACGTCGCAGAACCTGATCGGCATTCTCGAGCAGCGGCTCGACATGGTGGTCTACCGCGCCAAGTTCGCGCCGACGATTTTCGCCGCGCGCCAGCTCGTCAATCACGGTCATGTCCGCGTGAACGGTGACAAGTGCAACATCCCCTCGCGTACGATCAAGCCGGGCGACGAAGTCACGCTGCGCCAGAAGGCGCAGGAAATGGCGCTGGTTCTCGAAGCCCAGAGCCTCAACGAGCGCGAAATCCCGGAATATGTCGTGCCCGACGGCACGTCCAAGGTGGTCTTCACCCGCGTGCCGACGCTCGACGAAGTGCCTTACCCGGTCAAAATGGAGCCGAACCTCGTCGTCGAATTCTATTCGCGTTAAGGGTTCTGCCCAGAGGTTCAGGGAGGACCCCATTTTCAAGAAGGGCGGCCCGCGGGTCGCCCTTTTTCTTTGGCGATCGGCACATCTCGAAGCGCGATCACCGTTCTTGACGATTGCCGCGGCGCAGCACGCATCCTAGTGCCACCGCAGAACAAGCCGGAGACACTCATGGAATTTGCGCTCGACATCGAAACACGTCTCGATCGGATCGAAGACGGTCTCTATTCGCGCGCAATTACCGATGTCTTCTGGAATATGGATAGCGCTTTCGGCGGCTGGGCGATCGCGCTGGCACTGGAGGCGGTGGAGCGGGAAACCGGCGTCGCGGGCACGCTGGCGAGCATAAATGCTGCGTTCGTCTCGGCCATCAAGGGTGAAACCGTGTTCGTTCGCGTCGAAACCTTGCGGGACGGCAAGCGGACCCATTTTTATCGCGCGGAGTTGCGTCAGGATGTACCCGACGGTCCCCTGCTCTTCAGTGCGGATATCGTGACCTCGGATCGTCCGGAAACCGATCTCGCCTATCAGCCCAGGATGCCCGATGTGAATGCGCCGGAAGACACCGAACGCCTCGCCTTTCCGCCCGGCATGGGGCCGCGTTGGTTCGGGCATTTTGATCAGCGGATCGTGATCGGCGCGCCCTTTACCGTACAGGATCGCCCGCACAGCGCGGTCTGGATACGCGATGGCGACGGGCGTCCACTGGACAGCAAAGGCCTGGCGGCGATTTCCGACGTGCCGATGCCGCGCGCCTTTTTCCTCGCCGATGCACCGCGTTTCAGCTCGACTGTAACATACAGCTTCTTTCAGTTCGCTACGGATGAAGAGCTCGCGGCGATCGGTAACGATCATGTGCTGGTGGAAAGCGACAGCAACCGCGTCCGGCGCGGCATGAGCGATCAGCATGCGCGGATCTGGTCGCGCGAGGGCACGTTACTCGCGCTGACGAGTCAGATCGCCTTTTTCCGATAGAACTACAAAAATCGCGCGTTGTTAGGCAGTTATTTAGCATTCTTGCCTAGTGTCTCTGCGCATAGGGCAATCACACGGAATAACGGACCACGATGCTGAGCGCGGTTTTAAAGACTGGCTTTCAACTGGGGCCGCTATTGTTCGGCCTCTTGTTCATCCCGCCCGTCACGGCGCAGGTCGTGACGGCGTTGGATTGGACGCCGCCCCTTGGTCTTGCGCCGCTGACCGCCGGTTTCGTCCTTGGCGGCATTTGGGGGCTCTACGCACAGTGGCGTGGAAGCTGGCTGACATGGCAGCCCTGAGCGAACTCAAATCCGTCGCCGAAGAAGGCAATCGCCTGCTCGCGCGGCGCGAACAGGTAATCGCGCGGCAGCATATGGGCGGTGTGCCCTGGTTCGCGGTCGCTTGGGGACTGGGCAATTTTGCAATCTGGCTGGCGCTATGGCCGCTCGTCATATTTGGCGCCTTGCCAGTCTGGGCGGCATTTCCGATTGCCACGCTCAACGTCATTCTCTGCTATCTGCCCTCGCACGAGGCGCAGCATGACATCATCGGCCGCAAAGGCACGAAATGGCGCTGGCTTAACGAGCTGGTCGGCCATGTATCGACAATCCCGCTCGTCCTGCCCTATCGCGCGGCCAAGCTGACGCATCTCGAACATCACAAACACACCAACGACCCCGATCGCGATCCGGATTATAGCATGCGCGCGAACGGCCCGCTGCATATGATCTGGGTCAGCCTCAAGAACCGCCAACCGGGATCGAACCGCGGCCTGCGCGGATATCGCGATGCGCTAATCCGGATCGGGCGGCCCGACGTCGTCATAGACGGCATGCTCTATCAGCTCGTCTTCTATGGCGTGCTATGCACCGCCGCCTGGGCGGGGTACGGTATCGAGGCGCTGATCCTGTGGTGGCTGCCGCGCCATATCGGCACGGCCTATATCCAGTTCTTCCTGAGCTGGGCACCGCATCACCCGGCCACCGAAACCGGCCGATACCGCAACACGCGCGCATGGCGCAGTTCGCTCGGCAATATCGCATCGATGGGCATGCAGTATCACATCGTCCACCACCTCCATCCGTCGATACCGCTGACGCGCACCGCGGCCGCCTATCGCGAACTCCGACCGATTCTCGAACAACGCGGCTGCCGACTGGACGATCACTGACCGTCCAAGCGCCTTGATCTGACGCGCGCGACCGCCAATGGTGCGGCGAGCGGGAGTGGAGCGGGCAATTATCATGAGAAAACTGGCGAAGATCCTTGGGGTCATCGTGGCGATTCTGGCTGTGACGGCGGCGATCAACGCGGCGCTCAACAGCCAATGGTATGCGCGGCAGCAGCAGATAGCGGCGCCTGACACGCAATATGATGTCGTCATCCGCCGCGACAGCTGGGGCGTGCCGCACATATTGGGCGAAACGGATTCCGACGCCGCGTTCGGCCTCGCCTATGCCCATGCCGAAGACGATTTCGCAACGCTGCAGGAGGTGATTGCGAGCTCGCGTGGCCGGCTCGGCGAGATCACCGGGGCGGCCGGCGCGGCACAGGATTATGCCTACCATCTCTTCGACGCGCGCAGCGATGTCGAAGCGGGTTACGAACGCGAGCTTTCCCCCGACACGCGCGCACTGATTGAAGCCTTTGCCGACGGGTTGAACCTTTATGCCTCGGAGCATCCCGAGGAGCTGCGGCTGCGCGGTCTGTTTCCCGTTACGGGTCAGGATGTGGCGACCGGTTTCGCCTTCACCTCGCCTTTCTTCTACGGGATCGACCGTACGCTGAGCGCGCTCGCCGCCAGCGAAGACCCGCCGCGTAACGGCGAGCCGTCAAGTGAGCGCGGGTCGAACGCCTTCGCCATCGCGCCGAGCCGCGATCCGGACGGCGAGACCAAGTTGATCGTCAACTCGCACCAGCCCTGGACCGGTCCCGTCGCCTGGTACGAGGCGCATGTGACGAGCCGCGAAGGCCTCGACATGATGGGCGGCCTTTTCCCGATCGCCCCGCTGCCCCTGCTCGGCCATAACCAGCGGATCGGTTGGGCGAATACCGTCAACCGCCCCGATCTGGTCGATGTCTACGAGCTGACGCTCAACGAGAGCGGCGACGCCTATCGCTTCGATGGCGAATGGCGGGAGCTCGAAAGCCGCCGCATATGGCTGCACGTCCGGATGGGTCCGTTCGTGCTCCCCATTCCCGAAACCGTGTACCGGTCGATCCACGGCCCGGTAATGGTCAACGACAACGGCGCCTTTGCGATCCGCTATGCCGGGATCGGCGAAATCAGACAGGTCGAACAATATTATCGGCTTACGCGCGCGCAGAGTTTCGATGAATGGCTCGACGTCATGCGGATGCAGGCGATCCCCGCCACCAACTTCATCTATGCCGATGCCGATGGCCGGATTGCACGGCTCTACAATGCGCGCTTTCCGGATCGCGCCGAGGGTTTCGACTGGCGCGGCATATTACCTGGCGATACGAGCGAGACACTTTGGACGGCCAACGTGCCGTTCGAAGCGATGCCCTTTCTGATCGATCCGGCATCGGGCTATCTCTTCGATACGAACAGCACACCCTGCATCGCGACCGCCGAGGCCGACAATCTCGATTGCGCGACCTTCTCGCCCCTGCTCGGCGTCGAAAGCAACGAGACCAACCGCATGTACCGCGCTGCAGAACTGCTCGCGGCCGTCGAGGGCATGATCGGCTGGCCCGAACTGCGCCGGATCAAATATGATGCCGGCTATTCGCGGCGATCGGCGGCCGGGCCCTATTTTCGGGCGATAGCGGCCCTCAACTTCGATGCGGGCGACCTGTCCGACGCGCAGCAACTGCTCGCCGAATGGGACTGGTCGCTCGACGGCGAAGGCCGCGCCGATGGGCTTGCGGCCCTGGTCCTTCGACACATCATGCTCGCCGCCTATCTGGGCGACCCGCTGCCCGAACCGCGCGAAACGTTCGCTGGCGCGGTCGACTTTCTGATGACGACGCACGGCCGGCTCGACGTCCCGTTGGGCGACGTGCTGCGCCTGCGGCGTGGCGAAACCGACCTAGCGCTCACCGGCGGACCCGACGCGTTACGGGCGATCTACTGGAGCGATCCGGAAGACGGCGCCCATGCAGCGACGGCCGGCGACAGCTATATCATGGAGATCGGCTGGGACTCCGACGGCCGCGTCTATTCGCGTAGCGTCCATCAGTTCGGTGCTGCGACCACCCGCCCGGACTCGCCGCACTATGCCGATCAAGCCCCGCTCTTCGTCGCCATGGAAATGAAGGATACATGGTTCCATGCGGACGATCTGACGCCCAACATTGTCTGCCAATACCGCCCCGGCGAAACAGGGCGTACACCCGGCGGAGACGCATGCAGCTACTAGCCTAGAGCCCGAGCGCCTCGCGCAGGAAGCTTTCAGTCTGCCGAAGCATCTGCGTCCGCGCGTCGGAATCCCGGAGTCCGTGGTCCAGCCCTTCGAAGATAATCAGTTCGCTTGCCTGGCCTGCATCGTTCAAGCGATCATGCATCCTGCGCGCCTGACCGATATCGACATTGATGTCCTCATCGCCGTGGAACAACAATACAGGAGCCGTTATCCGATCAGCGTGCCGCGCAGGCGAACCCGCCGTCAGATGTGGTCCCGATCCGATATATTCCGCAACATTGCGTCCGTTGGCAAAGGCCATCGCATCTTCCCGAAGCGCCGGGAGATCTGTAACCGGCGCAACCGCAACGATTGCCTTCAGCAAACCGGGTTCGAGAACACCCGACTGAAGAACGGCATAGCCGCCATAGGACCAGCCAACGCCCGCCATTTGGTCGGCATTGGCGATGCCTTCCGAGATCAGCCAGCGCGCGCCATCGTTAACGTCGCCAATCGCGGTTTCCCAGCCGCGAAACCCGTTCTCCACAAGCCAGCCCTCACCATAGCCGTAAGAGCCGCGGAAGTTCGGCTGGAGGACTGCAAAGCCCTGATGTGCGAGGAACTGCGCCAGCCAATCGAAGCCCAGTGTTGTCCGCGATTCCGGGCCACCGTGCGGCATGACGATTGCCGGCAGGTCTCGACCGTCGCTGGCGGGCGGCATGGTCAGATAGGCTGGAATCATCGTGCCATCGGCAGCCGGGTAGCGCACCGGCCGCACCTCGGCGAGAGCGACGTTTTCGAGTTGTGGCCGGGCGAGCAGAATCTCGTTCAATGACTGCGCCGATCTGTCGAACACATAATAACGGCCGGGTCCCGCGACCGCGCCCGCCCGCACAAGCAGCCGGTTTTCATCGTCGCTGGCATCCAGAAAGGTCACCTGCGGATTGCCCGGTAACGCGCTGGTCAGCGCCTGGTGCAAGGCCTCATACTCGGGATCGAAATATTCGACGATATTCTCGTCTTCCGAGTAACCAACCCCGATGACGCGGCGTTCTCGGCCGATGCGAACAAGCCTGCTGACGTCCACCTCCGGATGCGCATAGACAAGTTCGCGCTGCAATGTTCCGTCCAGAGCTACGCGAAACAAGGCGTCACGACCGTCATGCCGCTCAAAGCCGTAAACGGCATTCAGATCCCGATCGATCGCCATGGGAAGGAAGCCGGTTCGCTCTAGCCCATTATAGACGCCGAAATCGTGCCACTCGTCGCTGTCGGGCAGCCGGTAATAATAATTGCGGGTGGCGCCAACCATGCCAGTGGCACCGCGCACGGATATTGTCGCCCGCATCCGAACCGTGCCGTGGCCGTCGCTCAGAAAACGGACGTTCCTCCAGATCGGGCGTTCGACCTGATTCAAATCCCCATCCACGGTGTTTATCCGAACGACGCCGAGTCCTTCATCGTCGTCAACGACTCTCGTAGCGCCCCGATATTGTTCGGGCACATAGACGCGCGTCATCATGACAGTACCCTGTTCGTCAGGAAGCCAATCGATGATCGAACCGTCGAATTGCCGATTGTTGCGATACATATTGTCGCGCTGGCCGAGCGTTCTGGCATCGGAACCGTCGTCATCGACCGCAAATAGGCGTGTGACCGGATAGAGTTGTCGCGGATCTTGCACCATTGCATAGATCTGACACACCAACCGCTCCTCGCTGACGAAGCGGCACCAATCGAGCTCCATCGGATCGCCATCGGTCAGCGTGACGATTTGTGATCGGCTCGCGCCGACATCGGCAACATAGGCGCGCGTTTCCTCGCCTGGCCCCGGCCCGAGATACACAACCCGATTGCCGCTCGGCGACAGCGCGATCGAACGTACGGCCTCGCGGCTGCCGAAGGCCTCGGCCGGGTCATCGAGTTGTTGCGCTGTTGCCGGCGTCGCGACAGCGAGCGCCGTCGCAAAAGCGAAGACTGTCCTGCAAATTTTCATTGTCCCTAACCTGATCCCTACCCCGATATGCGGATCGCTATATGTATACGATCATTGGAACAAAACCCCCTCGATCACATTAGCCGGAGAAATCCGGGCGAGTGTGGTAGACGGCCGAATGGACAAACGGTTCGGCATTCGGCTGTTCTGGCTCACGGTCGGGTTGGTTTCGCTCGGCCTCGGCATTATCGGCACCGTCCTGCCGCTTATCCCGACCACGCCTTTCCTGCTGCTCGCGGCATTCGGCTTCGCCCGCTCTTCGCCCCGGCTCGCGGCATGGCTAGAAAACCATCCGCAATTCGGCCCGCTGATCGCAAACTGGCGCGAGCATCGCGCGATCGGGCGGCGGGCCAAGATGGCAGCGATGCTCGTCATAATCGCTACGCCACTTGTCAGCCTCGCCCTCGGTTTCGATGGCTCGATTATCGGCGTTCAGCTCCTCGTCCTCGGTGTCGTCGCCATTTTCATCCTGACGCGGCCGGACGCGCCCGAGTGAAACTCGCTATCGGCCACGGACGCGGTTTTCGATTGCGGAACCGGTCGCCGCGCGAGTAGTTAATAGCGCATAAGAGGCCGCCTGTGCGGCCGTACACACCCGGGAGAGACGATCTTGAAATTCCGAACCACTGCCGCATCGGCCATTACGGCGAGCGCATTGTTTTTGGCGCCGGCCACGGCCGTCGCGCACAGTGACCAAGCCGCCCCGGCGATCTCAGCCGAAACGGTGCGGACGCTGACCGAAACCATGTCCTCGGACGAATTCGAAGGCCGCGCGCCGGGAACGGCGGGTGGCGAGATGACTGTCGCGTTGCTCGCCGAACGTTTCGAGGCTGCGGGGCTGCAACCAGGCAACAATGGCAGTTGGTTCCAGGAGGTGCCGCTCGTAAGCATCACAGCCGATCCGGAAACGGCATCCTTCTCCTACACCGCAGACGGCGAAACGACCGAACTCGCCTATGGCAGCGAAGTGGTGATCGGCACGCGGCGTGTCGTGCCCGAGCTCGCGATCGAAGACGCCGAGCTGGTGTTCGTCGGCTACGGAATTAACGCGCCCGAACGCGGCTGGAACGATTATGAGGGTGTCGACATGACGAACCGGATCGCCGTGATCCTCGTCAACGATCCCGATTTCGAAAGCCCGGCCAGCGAGGGTCTCTTCGATGGCCGCGCGATGACCTATTATGGCCGCTGGACCTACAAATACGAAGAAGCCACACGTCAGGGCGCCGCCGGCGCGATCATCGTCCATGACACCGCACCGGCGTCCTATGGCTGGAACGTCGTCGAGAGCAGCTGGTCCGGCCCGCAGCTCAATATGGACGCGGCCGACAATCATATGAGCCGTGTGCCGATCGAAGGCTGGATGACGAACGACGCGGCGCGCGCGATGCTTGCCGCAGCCGGTCAGGATCTGGATGCGCTGAGCGCGGCAGCTCGCGAAAGCGGCTTTAGCGCCGTTCCGCTCGGCATCACGGGCAGCGCGAGTGTCGAGAACGCTATCGAGCGTCAATCGTCGCGCAACGTCATCGCGGTGCTGCCGGGCAGCACGCGTCCCGACGAATATGTGATCCATACCGCGCATTGGGATCATCTGGGCCGCTGCACGCCCGCGCCCGATGGCGACGATATCTGCAACGGCGCGATCGACAATGCGACCGGCACCGCTGGACTTGTCGCGCTCGCCGAAGCTCATGCGGCGGCCGGGCCGGCGGAGCGTTCGCTCGTCTTCCTGGCCGTGACAGCCGAGGAATCGGGGCTGCTCGGGTCCGTTTACTATGCGGCCAATCCGGTCTTCCCGCTCGCGCAGACGGCTGGCGGCATCAACATGGATGGGCTGAACGTAAACGGCGAAACCAATAATGTCGTCGTAGTCGGTTACGGCAAATCGGAGCTCGAAACCTATCTCGCCCGCGCCGCGGCCGCGCAGGGCCGCGTCGTGGAACCCGAGCCGACGCCCGAGGCCGGCTATTTCTTCCGCTCGGATCATTTCGCACTCGCCCGTCCCGGCGTGCCGATGATCTACGCCGAAGGCGGCGAGGACCTTGTGAATGGCGGCCCCGAAGCGGGCGCCGCCGCCGCCGCCGATTATCGGGCAAACCGCTATCACGGGCCCAAGGACGAGTTCGATCCGAACTGGAACTGGGACGGGGCGATCCAGGATCTTGAACTGTATTACGCCGTCGGGCGGGAGCTCGCCGATTCCGACGACTGGCCGAACTGGAACCCCGATGCCGAATTCCGCGCCGCGCGCGACGCATCGCGGCCCGCATCCGATTAATCCGAATCCAATAGGAGAGTGAAAATGACCCGCACCATCGCCATGATGATTGCCGCAAGTGCAGCAGTTGCCGCGCCCGCCCTCGCCTTCCAGGCGCAGGGCGAGCAGCAGGAAGCCGAACCTTCCATCCTCGAACGCGTGCTTGATCGCGTCCTCGGTCCCGCCGAGCAGCCGCAAGCCGAATCCTCTACTAGCGAAGCACCGGCGGCCGCACAGGGCGGTCTCTATAGCGTGCTGGCCGCTGACTATCGGGCCGAAGACCGTGCGCGGGATCGTTATCGCCACCCGGCCGAAACGCTCAACTTCTTCCAGGTGCAGCCCACTATGACCGTGGCCGAATACGGGCCGGGCGGCGGATGGTATACGCGCGTACTGGCGCCCTATATCGCGCCGCAGGGCCGTTATCTCGCGGTAAACGCTGACAGCTCCGGCCGCGAACTCACCGAAGAACAGCGCGCCCGTGTCGAAAGCTGGCCGCAGCGTTTCCCGGCAACCGTCGAGGAATGGACCGGCGTGCCCGCCGGCTCGGTCACGGCTTTTGAAAGCGACGAGGTGCCGGAAGCGCTTGCCGGTACGATCGATCGCGTGCTGATCTTCCGGTCGATCCACGGCCTGCGCAACGGCACGATCGCCGATAGCGAAATCCGCAACATCCGGGCGATGCTGGCGGACGACGGCATGGTTGGCGTCGTCCAGCACCGCGCGCCAGCAACCGAGACCTGGGAACGTTCGCGCGGAACCCGCGGCTATCTGAAGCAACAGGACGTCATCGACCTGTTCCGCCTCAATGGGTTTGAACTTGTATCGACGTCAGAGATCAACGCGAATCCGAACGATCCCGCCAATCACGAGCCCGGCGTCTGGGCCCTGCCGCCCGTGCTCACGCATGGCGACCAGGATCGCGACCGCTATGTCGCGATCGGCGAAAGCGACCGGATGACGCTGCTGTTCCGCAAAGCGCGCTAGTTTCGCATTTCCACTGCCCGCGCGAACACCGCTTCGAACATCGCGTCGGTAAGCCGGCCCGTATTTTGGTTGTAGCGCGAGCAGTGATAGCTATCGATCAATAGCGGGCCGTCTGGCAGCGCATGTTCAGCCAAGTGCCCGAACTTGTGCCGCCCGGGAACTTCTCCATATGCGCGCACTACCGACGCATGCGCCACCGTGCCGAGGGCGACGATCGTGGCTAGGTTAGGCAGACGACTCAATGCCGCGACGAGAAACTGCCGGCACATATTGATCTCGGCCGCGGTCGGCTTGTTCTGCGGCGGCACGCATTGGACCGCGTTGAGGATCATCGCGCCGTCAAGTGTGACGCCGTCCTGCGCATGACCGGCATAGTCGCCGCGCATCATGCCCACCTTGGCAAGCGTCTTGTACAGTAATCCACCGGCATGATCGCCGGTAAAGGGCCGCCCCGTACGGTTCGCGCCGGTCAGGCCCGGCGCGAGACCGACGACGGCGAGCCACGCGTCTGGGTCTCCGAAGCCGGGCACGGGCGCGTTGAACCAATCCGGATGCGCCGCGCGCTGCTCGGTGCGGAACGCCGCCAGCCGCGGGCACAGATCGCAATCGGGCGATGGGGTGATACTGGCGTCGGTCACCGCGCTGCGATAGGCGGGCTCGCGTGATGGATACAAGTGGGATCAAGACGCGCTATCTCCTGGGCTTGGGCTCGAACCGCTATCGCAGCGGCCCGCCGCGTCTGACGATCGTGCACGCCATTTCCGCCCTGCAAGACGAAGGAATTGAGATCGAGCGTTGCTCTACGATCCGAACGACGCCGCCGCTCGGCCCCGGACACCGAAACTATGCGAATGCGGCCGTGCTCGTCCGCACCGACAGGAATCCGCCCGCCCTGCTCGCGCTGAGCAAGGCCATAGAGGGCCGGTTCGGCCGCCGGTCAGGCCGGCGTTGGGGCGACCGGATCATCGATATCGACATATTGCTGTGGTCAGGCGGGTGCTGGGCAGGCGATGGGTTGATTATCCCCCACCCTTCGCTCGCGATGCGCCCATTCGTGCTGACGCCGCTGGCGGAAATCGCGCCGGACTGGCGCCACCCGATCAACGGCCGCACAATCCGCCAGCTTCACCATCGGCTGCATCGCAACATGCCGGTTGACCGGACGGCCAACCGTCCCTAGGTCGCACGCGGTGGTCGGGCCCTTAGCTCAGTTGGTAGAGCAACTGACTTTTAATCAGTAGGTCGCTGGTTCGAACCCAGCAGGGCTCACCACCTTTTCAATGACTTGAGCGCGAGATGAGCGGCGCGGGACATCGTCTACGTCCGCTGGGGCAGCAGTGGGGCATCAGAGCTACTTCACACTGTCGGCTACGAGGGGTTTTTTCAGCAAACCATATTGCACGTAACGCTGTTGGTGTGCATTGTAGCCAAAATGGCTTTTATGGACCTAGCCGCATGAAAACCCTCTCCGCGAAGGATGCAAAAAATCGCTTCGGTTATCTTATCGATACTGCCAGGCGGGAGCCGGTATCGATTGAGAAGCACGGTCGCGCTGTCGTGGTGGTGCTTAGCGTCGAAACATATGAAACCCTGGAAAGCGGCCGTCCCGAGGCACACAGGCGGTGAGTGCTGAGGGTTTGGTATTTCCAGTCATCGATCTTTTTGCAGGTCCGGGTGGGCTTGGCGAAGGGTTTGCAAGCTATCGCGGATACGACCGACAACCCGCTTTTGAGTCTGTCGTTTCGATCGAGCACGACGAAAACTCGTTTAATACGCTGCATCTGAGACATTTTCTGCGCGCCTGCCCCGGCGACGAATTTCCAGATGAGTATTACGATTATCTCGACGGCAGTATCACTCTTCCCGAACTCCACGATCTATATCCAGAGGCAAAGCGTTCAGCTGATAATTCGGCCTTCCGAGTGTCGCTGGGACCCGAAAACCATGACCACGTTCGCTCACTTATCGAAGGCAAGATATCAGGACAGGACAAATGGGTTCTGGTCGGCGGACCGCCCTGCCAAGCCTACTCGCTCGTAGGAAGGTCCCGGATGATGGGGAACCCGGATTTCGAAAAGGACGAGCGCCATTTTCTGTATCGCGAATATCTCAAGATCATTGTGGACCACGCACCCCCTATTTTCGTCATGGAAAACGTGAAAGGGCTTCTATCTTCGAGAGTCGGCGGTGAATTAGTCATAGAGAAAATCATCGCCGACCTTTCTAGTCCAGTGAAGGCACTAGAACACGATACGAACGGCCTGAGATACAAGCTATTCCCACTCTCAGGAGAGGCCCCTGAGAACGAACCCGCATCAGCACAGTCATTTCTGGTTCGCAGTGAAGAATTTGGTGTACCTCAAGCGAGGCATCGAATGTTCATTGTAGGGGTTCGGGAGGACATTGCGCTGGCACCTCAGAGGCTCACACCACATGGTCCTCCAACGGTCAGACAGACAATTGGAGACTTGCCGAAGATCAGAAGCGGCATATCCAAAAGCGAGGATAGTTCAGATGCGTGGTGCCGAGAGATACAAGCGCTCGAACACACCGTAACTGAGCAACCGGATCGACCAAGACTATTCGGTGACGAGCTTGCTACGCGCGTAAAGCAGACTCTGGAACAGGTTTCGGCTGGATTGGAGAAGACCTCTTCGAGTTATCCCGGTAAACCGCGTGTGAAGCACCAGGCTGTCACCGGTCTGTACGATGACCGTCTGACCACGCTCGTCGGGCATGAAGCAAGAAGTCATATGCCTTCCGATCTAAGGCGTTATGCATTTGCAGCTGCATTCGCGTCTCATACAGGACATAGCCCTAAGCTCTCCGATTTCCCGACCAGCCTTTTGCCCAACCACAAGAACGTCGAAATGGGAACTAAAGGGAAGATGTTCTCAGACAGATTCAGAGTTCAGCTTCCCGATGGCCCGTCCACAACAATCACTTCGCATATCTCTAAGGATGGGCATTACTACATACACTATGATCCCGCGCAGTGCAGGTCACTGACAGTAAGGGAAGCGGCACGTTTGCAGACCTTTCCGGACAACTACAAATTCGAAGGGCCAAGAACGTCGCAGTACCATCAGGTTGGAAACGCGGTCCCTCCTTACCTGGCTCGTCAGATTGCGCATGTAATCGCTCAGCTTCTTGATGAGGCAGACGAGCAACCGACGTGACTGATCGAATCTCACAAGAGCGGCGCAGTTGGAACATGTCGCGTATTCGAGGGGCAGATACAAAACCTGAAACTCTTGTCCGGTCGATGCTTCACAGAGCAGGTTACCGATTTCGGCTGCACGATCGAAAACTCCCCGGCCGGCCGGATATCGTTCTCAAAAAATACAGGACAGTGGTCTTTGTTCACGGTTGCTTCTGGCATCGACACGAAGGGTGTCCCGCTGCAACAACTCCCAAAACGCGTGTAGAGTTCTGGACCGAGAAATTCGCGGAGAATGTACGGCGGGACCGTCGGAACGTGCGGGCGCTAGCGGAAGCCGGGTGGCATGTCATCACAGTCTGGGAATGTGAGCTGAAGGCCAACCCATCTCAGGTTTTGGCGCGCGTTCAAGGCGCCCTAGAGGAGCAGCTGCCTCCACAAGATTGATATATTCGCTGTATGAACACCCTCATGGGCTAGACATTTTGTATATATACGCTATATGTGTCCTCACACATAGGAGATATATATGCGCGACAAACGGCAAAAGTTCATCGAACTCGCGGAGTCGCGGGTCAATCGGGCGATCAAGGATCTGCGCCTGATCGGGAATCTGGCGAACACCAACTCGTATGAATACAGCGAGAGTGACGCGAAGGAGATTTTCAAAGCGCTCCAGACAGAATTGGATACCGCAAAAAGCAGGTTCACGGGTGGAGGGCGAACCGGAGCTGACTCTTTCCGGCTGAGCAGCAAATGAAAAACGAAATGGAAAATATCGGACTCGAGTTTCTGACAAACGAAGGCGGCGAGGCTGAGGGCCTGAGTGACGCCGGCATCGAGACTTTTCGTGAGAATCCCTTTGCCGCAGTTGCACGAGAAACGGGGCAGAACAGTCGGGATGCAAGGGCGGACACCGATCGGCCGGTTCTGCTCAAGTTTGACATGATTACGATTCCTGCCGCCGAGTTCCCATCGGTGGAGGAATACAGGGAGGCAGCGCAGCTTTGTCTGACGAAATCCGAGGATAACGAACGCGAGAAAGAAACCGGGTTTTTCCGTAACGCAGTGTCAGTTCTAAACGCTGATGAAATCCGGATTTTGAGGATTGCTGACTATAACACCAAAGGCGTTCGCGGGCCGTGCGAAGAGGGTCGGCCCTTTCACACCCTAGCCAAAACCGACGGCATGAGCGTGAAAGAGGATATCAGTTCGGGCGGTTCCTTCGGTATCGGTAAGAACGCTACTTTTGCGCTTTCTGATCTGCAAACGGTCTTCATTTCGACGCGTTATCTCGACGCTGATGAAACCGAGCATAATCTCTGTATGGGGAAGACTCAGTTCATCTCACACACCGATGCCGACGGGATAGAAAGGCGGCGCAAGGGCTACTGGGGCATCACAGACGGCTATATGCCGCTCGATAAGCTCGACGAAATGCCCGATTGGCTAAGGCGTGACGAACAGGGGACGTCGATCTTCTCAATCGGCCTGAGGGACACGAGAACAGACTGGCGGTATGAGATCACCGCCGAACTCCTGATAAATTTCTTTGCGGCAATCGAACGGCAGGAGATGGAATTCGAGATCGACGAGGCCTCGATTCTCATCAACCGCAACACTATTCAGAGCCTGTTTGCCGATGAGAGCGTCAATAAGGCAGTTGATCAGCTGAACGTGCGCTATTCTTTTGATGCGGCAAGGACCCTTCATCAATGTCTCACAGGCAACCAGACTTCGTCTGAGATACTGACGGTTCCAGACCTCGGAAACGTCAGGATGAGCATACTGCTCAGGGATGGCATCGGTTATACGATCGGTATTATCCGCAACGGCATGTATATCACCGATAATCTTGCATACTTCAACGAACCCTTCAAACGCTTCCCTCTGCATCGCGATTTTGCTGTAATCATTGAACCCGAGGGCTCTACTGAAAGTGAGTGGTTCAAGAGGCTTGAAAACCCTCGTCACGATGCGTTGTCGGCAGACCGGATCACAGACCCTCAGCTGCGAGAGAAGGGGCAAAAGGCGTTCGAAACGCTTGCTAAGGAAATTCGGACGCGCATCCGGGCCGCCGCCAAGAGTGAGCCTGAAGATAGCATCGATCTCGACGAACTGAATGAATTTTTCGCAACGGACGGCTCCAAAACCGAGGACCCCGAAGGAACCGAGACGGATCCGAGGGCAAAAAAGCCGACGGTCATCAAGCCGTCAAAACCGAAGAAGCCTCAACCGGAACCCGAGCAATTCGGCGCTCCCGATGATCCGCCGGGTCCAGGCCCCGGACCAGGCCCTGCGCCACCCGGACCAGGACCGGTTCCCCCCGGTCCAGGCCCGAATCCAAGGCCGCGTGCCCGGAAAAATCCCGTGGAACTGATTGCCGAACGCGCTTTGATTCCGGATACTTCAAGGCTCTCACTTCGACGTTTACTTTTCACCTCGCCCGTCACCGGCGACTTACTCATTGTCGCGAAAGCAAGCGGCCTGAACTCTGAAGAAGACCTGCCGATCGCTAAGACAACCGTCGGTAGCATTGAAGAAGGCGCTCTAGCGATTTCCTGCAAAGAGGGAGATCGAACCACCGTCGATGTTGAGTTCGATGTCGAATACGCGGGGCCGATTGAGATGTATGCGCACGAAATAAATGAGAATGGGGGCGCAGCATGAAGCTCGATGAAAAGATGCGTTATCCGCATCCCGTCCTTAGCGAATACTCGACTGACTACATATCCGGTGAGTTTTCAGCCGAGTTCACTCATAGGCAAACCGATGATAATGATCTGGTTATCGAGTCAGAAATTGGTATTTCTAATGACGAACTGCGCTTGCTTATTGAACAGAAGAGGGCATCTGTCGGGTACTTCATAGTCTGCCGCCGAACCTATTTTAATCACTTGCAAGAAGCTCCTCTCGGACGAACAGAAAAGTTCTTTGACCTCTCCTCTCTGTTTGGCTTGGTGACGCTACGTCCGGTTGTTTGGACATTGGGTACTGTCAAGGATTATCAGAGCCCACCAATCGACAGCGAGTTCGGCGACGATATAGTCCTTCCAAAAGGTTCTGTGATCGCAATGGGTCCGGAATTCAGGTTCTCCGTGGACCCAAAAAAATTCAAACCCTTCGAAACGATATTCAGCCTTTCAGTCAACGAGAAGGTTGCGCCCGGTATGATCGAAGTCGATCCATATCAGCGGAAGATTGAGATTTCCGCCGAGAAAAACACGCATCGCTCCCTCGCCGATATGCGTAATGTGACATTCGGCAAACCCGTGATGCTGAGCTCGGTCTATATGCCGGTGGTCATCGACGTTATCGCACGGCTTCAGGGTGGCGATACAACGTTGAGGTCGCAACGCTGGTATCAGGTTTTCGAAGCTAAATGCGATGACCTGGGGATTGACCCCGCGGATGGCTCGGTTTCTCCCCTGCAGTTGGCACAACAGCTCTTGGCGGCTCCTCTGCTGGGAACGATCACAGCGGTGGAGAAAGCCGAATGACAGAGCAGCTCAAGCACATTTCCAATCAGACCTTGGCGGATCTGCTGGAGAACATTGAAGGCAATTTAGAGCGCTATCGAGGTGACGGTTTTGGTGACTTAGCCGACAAACCATCGTGGGACATCGCCCTTCAGATTGAATATGATGGCAAGTTGCTCGGCACTCTCAACAAAACCCAGCAGCGCAACATCATCGAAATCGATCTCGAGAACTCCAAGATCGTCGGCGAGGCTCTTGTGAACCTTACACCTGCTCTAGCGAATGAGGAGCTGATCTGGACGCGATTGTCACACATTGAGGGGTTCGAATATTCGCAGGCCCGCTGGCTCGGCCAGTCAGACAATGACGATCTGATTTCTGCGGTTCAAACTCACATGTTTGCCCCAACGCAAACGGCCGTACGAGATGACCATTCGCTTTCCAGGCTTTGGTGGAATTATCATATTGCGAAGAGCTGTTTCCCGGATGAAGTAGAAAAAGCTCTGGGACTCATCCTCAAATCCGCTGACATCCGATCGAATTTTGTCGAACGGGTATGGATGAGCAGCCGCAGAAACATTGCTGCTGCAATCTTGCGGGAGATGGAGAGGACCCCTGCAGCCACCGCCACGGAGGAAAGTTTCCGGAAGCTAATGAAAGCCATCAACCGGAATGGAGGAGGCATAGTTTTCGAAGCACTGAACGCCGCCGAGGCAGACGCATTTGTATCTGAGTGCCAGAAATATGCCGAAACCGTTTAGTAGACCGCTCCGCCGAGGAAAACGGGCCAAACGCAGTAGCGGAAATTTCTGGAACGACACCGAACTTGCTGCGGCGGTGGATGCGTATCTTTACATGCGGCAGCTAGAAGTCTGTTCAATTTCGTTTTCGGCAGCCGAACATTCAAAGGTGCTGCTGGATGGCCCGCTTCATTCAAGAAATGAAGCCTCTGTTCGCTACCGAATGCGCAATATCTCGCACGTCCTCATAGAAAGAGGTGAGCAGGCTCTAGCAGCTTTTTCACCTGCCCCCCAAGTCGGGCGCAATGTTAAGAAGCGCTTGAATGCGATTCTAGACGCCCGCCACGCTACACTACGATCAATCTCCGAGTTAAAGAGCCAATCTTATGCCCGCGCAACTGCGCCCCAAGTCCTTAAACGCCTGAAACATCTGAAAGACAAACTGCAAGAGATTGAGCCCACCGAATCTGCTGGCATAGGTCACAACAACCCGCCGGGGAGCTTCAATATCTCCGAAAGCGATATGCAAGTAGTCTTGGAGGCTGTTCAGAAAATTGAGCAGGATGTGACCTCGGATAACCCTGATCAAGTTCGCATAGGGCTTTCATCCGCAACGCTGACGAAATTCGGCCTTAGGATAGCTATGTGGATGGGAGAACGGGTCACGGATTTTGCAAAGGCAGGTGCCGTAGCAGCAGGTACTGGAACAGGCCTCGCCATCTCAGGTCTCGGTCGCGAGATTGTGGAAACGCTCGGCACACTATTCGGATGGCTTATGTAATCCTCCTCATATTAACTGCGTGCGGATACCTACTATTCGTGTGGTGGGGGTTGAGAGGTAGAGAGAATCCGCTGCACGTCCAATAAGTCAAAGCCTGCACGAATGCCTTCGATTGTAACGCGCTGCCCAGCCAGCTTCCGCGCTTTCCAACCCCAGCCGACATCAAGCTGCCAAACCCCGCCTCCATCCACTTCAAGCGCGTACAGGCCGTGTTGCGACGGGCGCAGCATACCCGTCACGGTGTGACGTGTTCCCAACGGCATTTCCGGTGTCTCCCCGAAAGTCGATTGCGGTGCGCCCCCGCTTTCGACTTCACGCTGATCCCTTGGTGATCGGGGAGTTAGTAAACCGAAGTGACTCGGCCCTACGACCTTTAGGCCGGAGCCCTGGACATACGTCGCAGGCTCCCCGACCATAGGGTCAAGAAGTTTGGCGCTATCGTGGTCAGCGCCAACCAGTCACTTCGGGGTTACTAATCCCCAATGCCGTGCGTGGCGGCATCACCAAGCTGTATGGGACAGGTGCGGCTTTCAGGCAATGGAAAGCTGCATAGCCGGGGTTGGGCCTGATCTTCGCCAGAGTATTTCGTATAATCGCCCAGCACTAGCGACATAGAGAGGCCATCATGGGCGGCATCAATTCCGGGCGGAAGCGCAGCGTCCATCGCGGCGCAGTCGAGCAGTTTCCCGTCATCGACATGCGCGTGCTGAAACGCGCTGGGCTACTGAAGCCCGATGAATGCACGTATGACACGTTATGCTGGCGAAATCAGGATCTAGAGGCGCTTGAGGTTCGAATTTTTGTCGATTTGAGCGACCAGGACGACGCGTCGATACGAATTGTCGGTGATGCTCCGACCAGCGCGCAGCGATCGAGTGCGTTCCCTGCCCTTTCGGCGGCTATCGCTGCTACTTTCTCTGTCCGCTGACCGGCACACGCTGCGAGCAGCTTTTCCTCGTCGATGGTGTCTTCGCTTCGCGCAAGGCCCACAGACTCGCCTACGCCAGCCAGAGCGAGGACGAGCTGTCGCGTGCCCGCCGCAAGGTGCGCAAGCTGTATAGGCAAGTTGAGGGAGATACGCGCTTCGCCCGTCCACGCGGCCGGAAACGATACAACAAAGTGCAGGAACTCAGACAGGCGAAGCGCGATGCCGGAGACATCTATCGTGCTAGGTTGAGCGTTGTGGTGGACAGTTTTCAATAGTTCGACGCGAGCTCCTGACAAATGGCTCTCGTTTCTGAAAGCTCATGAGCTATACGGCGGATAAGGAGACCAGCAATGTCCAATAGCAAGATTGCTCTGATTCACTGGAGAATTAAGGATGACGGCGTTGAAGAGTTTCTGCGACATTGGCGAGAGAATAATCGAATAGAGGATCGCTCAGGTTTGATTGCGGAATTCCTGAGTGATTCACTTAAGCCAAGTGATCTGCCGTTCATCACATGGCATCTCGATGAACAGTCTTTGGGAAACTTTCGATCATACGTGACGGTCGGTATTTGGGCCGATGGTGACGCTTTCGCCGAACAGATCGCTCGATATTTTAACGACGATAAACCGATGCTCCCATTCGAACAGTTTCGGCGCCGGCGTGTTGTGTTTAGGCCAGTTGAATGGCGAATTGGCGAAGCCGCAATACCCAAAGAGGACACGCCGGGCGTCGCTTAAGCACTCTGAAAACAATCTGCAATTACGGGGCAATTATCTTATTGAGCGCAGAGTGCAGTAGAATAACGATCTGGTACCCGCTGGTGACCCGGCGTCTCGAATTGGTGGTCGAAAGGCACGCTAAATCGCAACTGATGACTGCTCGATAGACTCATTTAGAATCAGTAGGTCGCAACTACCCAGCTACGAGCCACCGTAGGCCGAGCGGTATTCGGGAATGCGGGTAAGCTGCCTGTCTACTGCTGACCGCCTAAATCCAATTTCGATCAGGGTTCGTCGCCCCTCGCGAATGTGCTCCAACATTTCCCCGACACCGCCGCGCATTGCGACAAAGTCCGCGCCGAAGCTGTAGCTCGATCTCCAAACTTCCGGATCGCCGAGCTTGCAGAGGTATAATCGCGCGGGTCGAAATTTGGTGCGCGTGCCCCGGACCTGAACAAAGTCTGCGCACACAACTGTCTCTTGAATGGGCGTCTTCCACATATCGAGTCTCCTTCAATGCGACTCGACGCTACCTGCAAATGTTAACAAGAAATCCCGTTTCCAAAAAATCCTCACGCGTCTGAGGCTTTTCCCTGACAAGCGCCGGAACCCAATCTTATTGAACTGGTCGTCGAAGAAAAAAGGCGATCATCATGACTCATGCAAAACCTGCCGATTATGACCACCTCATGCGTCACGCTCGGACACGGTTTCCGAATGCGTCGGTGACGATTTCCTACACGGACGACGAACGCATTTATATCGACGTGGACGCCGACCGCTACGCCTTCGACATTGGGAGTGACGACGACGAATATCTGTTCGTTGGCCGCGCCGGAACTTTCGCCATCCCGCTGATGGATTGGGAGTGAAGGCGCGACGATCAACTCCTGCATCACCAGAAGGAGAAAACCATGCCCACCAGCACACCAACGAAGACTGTCACACTGGCTGACCTCTGCACCGAGTTGAAAATCAAGCCCCGCGAAGCACGAATGATGCTGCGGCTCGCCGTCTCCCAGAAAGGCGAATATCCCGCCCTGACCGAAGAGCACGTCCCCCGGCAACCTTGGCAGTGGGCCAAGGGATCGAAGGCGCTCACGGAGGCGAAGAAGGCGCTGACGGCCCATCAAAACGCCTGACACACCGGAAGTTGCCAAAATCATCCTACAGGTCGGTTTTGGCAATTTTCCAGCATCCATCCTCCTTGACCACACCAATGTCTTTCGCGGCACGGCGCAATGTCCGTTCCGAGAATGACCGCTTTTCGCCTGCGGCAAGGACGTCTTTCACTGGCCTGGGGCCATTGGCCAGCATCTGACGAAGGAAGGTGATAGCGGCCTTCCTCGCATCGTCGGGGCGACCAGCCTCCCCCGACCTAGGAGCAAGATCCTCGGGCCGGATGTCCACCTCCCCTAGCCACTTGAGCTTCGGCACTTTGCCCCGCCTGTAATCGCCGTCCAGAAGCTCATACGCGAGCGATCCGCCGCGCTCGGAGAGGTTGTGCTTGATATGCATCATCACCCGCACATCCTCGTCCTCCGGATGCAAGCCGAGCATCATGGCCGACCGGGCGGCGGCGGTGATGTCGATTGATCCGAGACCCCGATAGATGGCCTTGTCCTTGCTGCCCTTGGTGAGGTGGCGCAGACCGATGATCGTAATGTTCGTCCGCTTGGCCAACTCAGCGAGGCGCGCCATGAATGGGCGGGTCTCGTTGGCCTTGTTCATATCGATACCACCGCGCATGTAGGCTAGCAGCGGGTCAAGAATGACCAACTCGACCCCCTTCTCTGTCACGTGCTTCTCGATCCACCCCAAGGCTTCGTCTTCGAGCTGGAAATAGCGGGTGGTGTAAGTGATCCGATCAAGGTCTGCCCCCATTCGGGAAAGCCGTCTGACCAGAGTAGTGTCCGGGTCGTCCTCTGCGCTCATGAAGAGCACATTCATCGGTCGCGCCTCGTCCTGTCCCGGCAGGGCGATCCCCGCCGAGAAGCATGCAGCGACGGTGCACAGCAGGTAGGTCTTTCCGGTTCCGGGATCACCTTCGAGCAGATTGACCGCCCCGCGCACCAGATAGGGAAACCACGAGAATTCGACATCGCGTGGCTCGACATCGGCCATCTCTGCAAACAGGTCTGCGTCAGCAGCGGTGTAACGTCCGACGCTTTGGGCGATCTGGCGCACTTCCTTGGCCGGGAGCGATGGCTTGCAATGACCTTCGTTGATTGCGGCTAAGGCAGTAAACATGAAGTCCGGACCGTAGCCGTGATGCCGCAGCGAACCCGCGATGCTGGCCAGCGCAGAATTCCGTCGCCCCTTGGAGATCATATTGGTGTCACGCTCATCATCGGCGGTTTCGGCGTGGCGGTCCCGGTTGATCGCCTCGATGGTCTTTTCCGGCAACCTGACGATGTTCTGGCTTAGCTTCTCCGTCTCATATCGCCCGCCATCGGGGTGTTCGCTTTCAGGGAGAAGCACATAGCCCGACGCTATGATATCGAGGTCGGGACCCAGCTTGATCCGACTGCCTGCGATTTTGCCATAATGCCGATAGTATCGGTGAGACCCATTGCGGGTTTTGACCGTGAGAGTTCGCGGCAAAGGACCGAGCTTCTTGGCCGCTTTTGCTCCCTTCGGGCCGTCAACATCCACCACCAAGAATTGGGTTTCCCGCATTACCGCCGCAATGTTGATGCGGTCATCTTGCAATAACCAACTCTTGATCTGATCGAGGTCAAGCGTCGCATCGTGACTACCATTCGGGCAGAATCTCGGATCGGGCGCTTTCGAACGGCGCTTGACCGCAATGACGCCGATCTTGTCGAACACCATGCGGCGAGCGACGCGCAATTTGGCACGAGCACGCTTCGAGAGACGAGGAGAATTAGCCATTGGCCTCCTCCCCGCCGACTTCGATCAGGCCGAGCAGATACGCCTCGACGGCCTCTGCTGGCCAGACGACATTTCTCGGTGTCAGATACTTCCGGCGGGGGAAAACGCCCTCGCCTTCAAGTCTCAGCAGCGTTGTGTTTGATAATCTTATCCCACGCCGGAACAGGTCGGTGCGGTCATAAAGCATTTTATCCATGTCGAGCCTCCGAGTTACTGGAGGCTCGACATCCTATGCATATTCAAACACGCGGCTACAGCGCGTCGGTCGCTGTTAAGTCGCTATTTCTAATTGCGATCGGCTCATTCCTTACGAGATCGCGGGCTTCATTGATCAGCTCTCGTTCTCGCGTCTTTTTCGGCAGGGGCTCGATCTCGGGGCGCATGGCCTCAAGCGCTGCCCTGACCTCGGAATTGCTTTGTGTGAATCCGAATTGCCGGAAGTAGTCCACACATACTGCGAACACGTGATCGAAGCTCTTTTTCGGACCCGGTCGTGCCTTCGCCCTCGAGTTCGGCTTAGGCAGAGCGCGCATGTCAGCTCGGGCGAAATAAATGTCCTGATCCTCAAGCTCGACGAAGCCAGCATCAGCATCATTAGTTGGAGACAGATACATGTTGGTGATACGAGGGGTGGCTGTGGCCCCATAACGGACCCGCAAACCTGGCATATCGATCACTATTCCAAGCTGCTCATTGTCGATCATACTGATCATAATGGACCGTGCCCGACACGCTCGCTTCCACGCGTCTAAACCAACCAACGACCGCCTCCCGGGAAGGGTTGCGGCTGCCTCATCGCCCGTCCATTCATCAGGAAATTGACATTCGCCTATATGCTCAAAGGCTTCACGCAAAGGGACAAGGTTGCTGTGATAGTGCATAGACTACCTCCATCGTTTAGCAGAATGTCCCTCCGATCCCCCTAATAACATGAACCGCTAAAAAGCGCAGCGAATTTCGTTGAATTATCGATCAAAACCCTTCGCTTCTATTTCGGCGAGAACATGCGCCCAGGCTTCAAGCGCAGCACGCTTTTCGGGTTCGTAATGATAGCGGTTATAGACGCCTGCAATGCCACCCAGGCTCCCTGAAATATGGTTCAACACCTTTTCGGCGACTTGCAGTTGAATTCCCGCCTCAGCCATCTTCGAAGACGCCGTGCGCCGCAAATCGTGAAGGCGCCAGCCGGACGTTTCCGAAATCTCATATATGCGGCGATGCATCTTCGTGATGCCGCTGATAGGAGATCGCCGGGTAGTAGTGAAAGCGAAATCGCAATCGGAAAACTGCAAAACATTGTCGAAGATTTTGATAGCGAAGTCGCTTAGCGGCACATTGTGCGCCTTGCCATTCTTCGACCGCTCGGCCGGTATCTCCCAAGTCCGTTTCTCGAAATTGATTTCAGACCAACGCATGTTGGCAACCTCGCTCCTGCGTTGTGCAGTCGCCAGTAGCATGAGCGTATAGGGCCCGAACGGGTAAGGCATGTCACGACAGGCCGCGATGACGCGAGCAAGTTCGTCGTCGGTCAGTATGCGATCTCGTGATTTTTCACGCGCAGGTGCCCGGATGCCGGTCAAGGGGTTGGCGTCGATCATACCCCTCTCAACGAACCAGTTGAACAGTTTGCGCGCGTTGGAGACAATCCTGTTCGCCTGATACTTCGCGCCGCGCGCCATAGCAGCATCGGACGCTACCAAAATGTCCGCGCGGGTCATCTTCGCAATTTCGCGTTCCCCAAAACGGCTGACCAGCTCGCGGGTGAGAACCCGTTCGGACTCGCGCCAGCTTTTGTTGCGGGGCTTCGCATATTGCTCAACGAAAGCTTCAACGCCTTCCCGAAGAGTCAGATCATCGCGACCTCTCGACTGCTGCGGGTCGATACCATCGACAACATCTCGAAGGATCGAGATTGCTTCGTTCCGCGCTTTGGCAAGCGACGTTATGGGAAAAGTGCCGAGTGCGGGACGGCGTTGATCGATGCCGTACCGATACGCGACGAAGAACGTCTTTCGCCCCTTGGGTGTGACGCGAAGACCGAAGCCGGGGCAATAGGTGTCCCGCACCTCATACCGCTTCGCTTTGGGTTTAAGCGCTTCTATCGTCTTGTTCGTAAGAGGTTTTCGCATGTGCCATCTCGAATGATGGCAACCTAATAATCATGCATTTGGCCAAATCTCAAAGAAATTCCCAGAATGCGGAGAGCCTGAAACGGCAAAGTGCAATCTGAAACGATCTGCAACGGAACCAAGCTCGATAGCGGGGATCGAAATTCGTCAGACATGGTGGGATTTTCCCTGACGCATCAATGGTCGAGCGATATGTTGGGACAAACCCGCCGGTCCTTTAGACCGAAGCCCGGATCGATCAGTAGCACCAGATGCCGCGCAACATTTTCTGGAAAGTCGGTTTCAATAAATTTCATGATGCCCGCGGGGCATCCGCGGGGAATCAGGCGACCTTGTTTATTCGCACCGGCCTGAAAGAGCCTGAAACGATCTGCAAAGCCAAAGATTTTTACGACCAGCAATTTGTGGACGATCTCGGTCAATCGGAAGCGATCCAGCGAGATTTCCAGCCGCGCTTTTAATCAGTAGGTCGCTGGTTCGAACCCAGCAGGGCTCACCACCTTTTCAAACATGTTCGCGAGTTGCGTCAGCGCCGATGCGTGAAGCCGGGGCGCTTATAGTCTTGCACGGGTTTATAGCGCGACGCGACGGAGAATTTCGGCTTGACCTGGACGATATCGCCGGTCGGCACATAGAGCTGATCGAGATCGATGGGATCGGCGAATTCCATGCCGAAGGATTTACCGCTGGTCCAGACGATCCGGCCGGGCACCGATCCAATGCCTTTCAACGTAACTGTCACGCGCTGGCCGGGATCGAGCGTCATCTCGCTGACGCCGCCAAGGCCTTTTTCGGACAGGTTGCGAATGCGCGCGTCGCCGCTGCCGCCAGCATCGTCGCGAAGCGCGGTTTTGGTGAGCAAAGACGTGCGCTTTGCCCGGTCTTCTTGGCCCCCCTGAGATGCGCTTTGCATATCCAATCCTTACGGCGGAAAATCTTAGCGATTTCAGGAATTTCCGGAGATAGCCCAAGAAGGTAAAGAAAATGGAAAGGTCGCGAAAAGTCGTATTTTGCCAGCCGGTTACCGCTTTCTCAAAATCACGGACAGATTATTGGCGGGCATATCGACAATTTCTTCTACGAAGATCCCGCAATGCATGGTCGCCGCCTCTATATCGCCAACACTGCGTAATCCCCATTCCGGATTGCGCGACTTGAGACTGCGGTCGAAATCCAAGTTGCTGGGTGCGGTTTCGCGTCCGGGTACATGAAACGGGCCGTAGAGATAAAGCGGGGCACCGGTCGAGAGCAGCTGTGCCGCCCCGCGCAACAAACCCTCCGTTGCCGTCCAGGGGCTGATATGGATCATGTTGATGCACAGGATCGCGTCGGCAGTCCTAACGGGCCAGTCGTCGGCCGCAGCATCGAGATCGATAGCCGCATAGACATTGGTCAGTTGCGCATCCGATACCCAGGCGTCGACGGACGCCCGGCTCGCCGGATCGGGATCGCTCGGTTGCCATTCCAGCCTGGGGAAGCGTTTCGCGAAATAGACGATATGCTCGCCCGACCCGCTTGCGACCTCGAGCACCCGGCCTTCAGCCGGCAATATGCGTTCGAGAATTGCCGCTATGGCGTCGCGATTACGCAACGTCGCCGGCGCGTGCCGTTTCGCGTCGGTTCGGCCGCCGTCATCTATCGACATTCTTTCGGTCCAGGCTCATCGGCATGAGAAACATGTTCAGCGGACTTCGCGCCCAAGACTATTCCGCGGCTTCGGCATGCTCCGGTTCGGTCCACACCAGTATAGGCTTCCGCGCCGCCGCGGTCTCGTCGAGACGTCGTCGCGGCGCGTGATAGGGCGCGCCGTGCATCGTCTCGTCCCCGGCCTTGGCCCGTTCGACGACCGAACGCAGCGCCCCGATGAACTGATCGAGCGCCTCTTTCGATTCCGTCTCCGTCGGTTCGACCAGCATCGCGCCATGGACGACCAGAGGGAAATACATCGTCATCGGATGATAGCCCTCGTCGATCAGCGCCTTGGCGAGATCGAGCGTCGTGAAGCCCTCGGCAAAGCCTTTGTCCGAGAACAGCGCCTCATGCATGCACGGACCGCTTGCCGCGAAGGGCGCATCGAGCACGTCTTCGAGACTGCGCAGCAAATAGTTGGCGTTGAGCACGGCGTCCTCGGCCACCTGTTTCAGCCCGTCCGCGCCATGACTCATCATGTAGGCAAGCGCGCGCGTGAACATGCCCATCTGGCCATGAAAGGCGACCATGCGGCCGAAGCTCGATTCGTGATGGTCCTCGGCCGTTTCCTCCTCGATCAGGACATAATGATCGCCCTGCTTCTCGACGAACGGCAGCGGGGCGTACGGCGCCAGCGCCTCTGAGAAGACGACTGGTCCGGAGCCCGGCCCGCCCCCGCCATGCGGCGTCGAGAAGGTTTTGTGCAGATTGATGTGCATGGCATCGATGCCAAGGTCGCCAGGCCGGACGCGCCCAACGATCGCGTTGAAATTCGCGCCATCGCAATAAACAAGGCCGCCAGCTTCATGCACGGCGTCCGAAATGCGCTTCATATCCGGTTCGAACAGGCCGCAGGTATTCGGGTTGGTGATCATGACACCCGCAACGTCCGGACCCAACCGCTCTTCGAGCGCCGCCAGATCGACGCGGCCCTCGGGGGTCGCCGGGATGTCTTCGACCCGGTAGCCGGCAAAGGCAGCGGTCGCCGGATTCGTACCGTGCGCGCTTTCCGGCACCAAGATGACTTCGCGGGCATCGCCGCGCGCTTCGAGCGCCGAGCGGATCGCGAGAATCCCGCACAGCTCCCCATGCGCGCCCGCCTTGGGGCTCATCGCGACGGCCGGCATGCCGGTGAGCTTGCACAGCCACTCGCCGAGTTCGTGAATGACTTCCAGTGCGCCCTGCACCGAATCGACCGGCTGGAGCGGATGGATATCGGCAAAGCCTTTCATCCGCGCCACGCGTTCGTTCAATCGCGGATTATGCTTCATCGTGCACGAGCCGAGCGGAAAGAGGCCCAGATCGATGGCATAGTTCATCCGCGAAAGGCGGGTGTAATGCCGCACGGTTTCGGGTTCGGACAGTCCGACCAAGCCGATCGGCTGATTACGGTCCAGACCGCCTAACCGGCTATCGGCCTCCGGGACGTCCTCGAAATCGACCCCGGTTTCTTCCGCCGCGCCGATCTCGAAGATCAGCGGTTCTTCCAGCATCAATGCGCGATTGCCGGTGAAGGTTTCGGCTGCACCTTCTGTTATGTGCGGCTGCGTCGGGCGGCCCTGATTGTTCATGCTCATGCCGGCACCTCCTCGCGCGCGGACGCCAGTGCGGCTTCAAGCGCCTCCGCCAGCGTCTCGATATCCTCGTCGCTCGTCGTTTCGGTGACGGCAACGACGAGGCCGTGCGCCAGAGCTTCCTCGTCCGGATACATCCGGTTCAAAGCCACGCCCGCCAAGATCCGCTGATCGGCCAGCGTACGAACGATCCGCCGTGCCCGCTCCGGGAGCGTTACCGTGAACTCGTTGAAGAACGCGTCGTTGATCACGTCTACGCCGGGGATTTCGGCCAGACGATCCGCCGCGCGCACCGCTTTCGCGTGATTGATTGCCGCGAGTTTTCGCAAACCCGCCTCGCCGAGCAATGTCATGTGAATTGAAAAGGCCAGAGCACAAAGCCCTGAATTCGTACAAATATTGGACGTCGCCTTTTCGCGCCGGATATGCTGCTCACGGGTCGACAGCGTCAGCACATAGCCGCGCTTGCCTTCGGCATCGACGGTTTCCCCGCACAGCCGGCCCGGCATCTGGCGCACATATTTCTGGTTGCAGCCGAACAGCCCGACATAGGGCCCGCCAAAGTTCAGGCCGACGCCGATCGACTGCCCCTCGCCAACAACGATATCCGCGCCCATCTCACCCGGAGGCGTGAGCGCGCCCAGCGCAACCGGTTCGGTGACGACCGCAATCAACAACACCTTGTGCGCATGCGCCTTGTCGGCAAGCGCGCTCATATCGGCGATCCGGCCGAGAATGTCGGGATATTGCACGACGACGCAGCTCGTGTCGTCGTCGATCTGGTCGAGCAAGCCGTCCGTATCGCCCTGCGCCACGAGCTCCGGTGCGGAATGCACGATCTGGTCCCGCGTGAAACGCGCCATGGTCTTAGCCACGGACACATAATGCGGATGCAAGCCGGACGAGAGAATCGCCTTGCCCCGCTTGGTGATCCGCCGCGCCATGACGATCGCCTCCCAACATGCGGTCGAGCCGTCATACATGGAGGCGTTGGCGACATCGGTCCCGAACAGGCGCGCGACCTGCGTCTGGAACTCGAACAGCATCTGCAGCGTGCCCTGCGCGATTTCCGGCTGGTAGGGCGTATAGGCGGTCAGGAATTCGCCGCGCTGAATCAGATGATCGACGCTCGCCGGGACATGATGGCGATAGGCGCCGCAGCCCAGGAAGAAGGGCATGTCGGCGGCCGCGCTATTCTTCCGTGCCATCTTCCGGAAGGCCGCATCGACGGCCATTTCCGATGCATGATTGGGCAGATCGCGGATTGGCCCGTCGAGCCGCGCTTCCTCCGGTACGTCGGCGAACAGCGCATCGATATCCGGCGCGCCGATCTTGGCCAGCATCGCGGCCCGGTCAGAAGGTTCGAGGGGAAGATATCGCATGTCTATTCTCCGTCGCGGACAGCGGTCCGCGCTTACAGGCTGTCTACGAACGCCTTGTAGGCCGTCGCGTCCATCAGCCCTTCGAGCTCGCTCGCGTCCGACAGGGTCATCCGGAAGAACCAGCCTTCTTCTTCGGGCGAGCTATTCACCAGTGCCGGTTCGTCGGCGAGCGCGTCATTGCCTTCGCTCACCTCGCCGGAAACCGGCGCATAGACGTCGCTGGCGGCCTTGACCGATTCGACTACCGCCGCTTCGCCGCCCTTCTCCAGCATTGTGCCGCTTTCCGGCACTTCGACGAACACGATGTCGCCGAGCTGTTCCTGCGCATAATCGGTGATACCGATCGTCGCATGGTCGCCATCGACGTCGATCCATTCATGCTCTTCGGTGAAATATCGGGCCATCGCGGTCTCCCCTAGCTTTTTGGCGGTCTGTGATAGTTTTGCGGAACGAACGGCATCGGCGTCACCGTGCCGGAAAACGGCTTGCCGCGCTGCTGCAGCGCGATCTGCGTGCCGGGCGCGGCAAGGCTGGCGGGCACATAGGCCATGGCGATCGGCTGTTGCAGCGTCGGCGAGAAGCCGCCGCTCGTCACCTGCCCGATCTCCGCGCCGCTATCGTCGACGACGATCGCGCCCTCCCGCACCGGCTGGCGGCCCTCGACAACGAGGCCCACGCGCAGGCGATCCGCCTTATCCGGATACTGGGCGAGCACCCGCTCGGCGCCGGCGAAATCGGCTGTTTCCCGACGCTTCTTGCTCAGCGCGAAATTGAGGCCGGCTTCGACGGCGAGCGTTTCCGGGGTGAGATCGTGCCCGTAGAGCGGCAACCCAGCCTCAAGCCGCAAGCTGTCGCGCGCGCCAAGGCCGATCGGCTTGACCGCGTCGAGTGCGACCAATGCATCGGCCAGCGCTTCGATATGCTCGCCGGGCACGCTGATCTCGAACCCGTCTTCGCCGGTATAGCCGGAGCGGCTGACCCCGAGCGGGACATCGCCCCAGAGGAAAGGCGCCCCTTGCATGAAATAGAGGCCGTCCGGCTTCATTTCGGTATCCTGCGCACCGCGGATATCGATCTGCGACAGCGCTTCCGCCGCCTTAGGCCCCTGTAGGGCAAGCAGCCCCTCGCCTTCGAGATGCCTGAGTTCGACCGCGTCCGACAGGTTTGCCTGCAGATAGGCGATGTCGTCATGTTTCGTCGCGCCGTTGACGACCAGATACAGATGCTCGTCCGCATTGGTCACCATCAGATCGTCGAGGATCCCACCGTCCGGCGCCAGCAGCAAAGTGTAGCGCATCCGCCCGGGCTTCAGCGCCGAAATATCGCCCGGCACGACGGCTTCGAGCGCTTCGGCCGCACCCTCCCCGATCAGCTGCAGCTGTCCCATATGGCTGACGTCGAACAGACCGGCGGCCTCGCGCGTCCACAGATGCTCGGCCATGATCCCTTCATACTGGATCGGCATTTCATAGCCGGCGAAGCCGACCATGCGCGCGCCCTGGGCCCTGTGCCAGCTATCGAGAGGAAGTTTCGCGTCGTCGCCCATATATACTCCGTGACCAGAACGGCCGGACCGCGCCGACCTGCCCCCTCTGTCACGGAAGCCTGAGAGCTTTCACCATGTACCTAGGTGCACGGCTTACCCCTTCGGCGGGACATGGATTGCACCATGGCCACTTTCCAGAGCACCGATTGGCTGCGCGGTCCTTTAGCCTGAGAGATTCCGGGGCGGTTGCTCCTTCGGCGGTGCGGCAGGCGCACCCTCTCCCGCGCGGCCATCCGCCGGTTTCCCGGCAGCGGCGGTGCAGCGAAGATTGGCGCGCGCGCGAAGCAGAGTCAACGGGTAACACGGCGAAGCCGGTGGCGGATGGGCCGAAATCAGCGCGCGGCGAGCTTTTCCGCCTTCGCACGCCAGCTTTCGGCTAACACCGATAATGTGGCCAGCGCCTTCACCGCAGCCGGATCCTCCTTGGCATCGCCGGCGACCAAGAGTCCGAAAACGCGTTCGACATTCCATTCCGGGTGCGGGCGCTCAAGCAATTCGAGGCTGTCGCCTGCGGCAACGGCACCGGGCTCAAGAACCCGGTAATACCAGCCGGTCCGGCGATGCTTGACCATCAGCGCGAGCAGCTCCGGCCAGTCCATAACATGCGCCTGTTTCCAGCACGGTTGCCGGCCCTGGCAGAGCTCCACGAGAGCGGTTCCCAGCCGATAGCGATCACCGATACAGGCTTCACCCTCGACAAGACCCGATGTCGATATGTTCTCGCCGAACGCCCCCGGCTTCTCCAGCTTCGGATGCATGAAATGCAGCGATTCCCAGAAGGCATAATGATCGCGCGGATAATGGTGGATCGCCTTTTCGGGGCCGCCATGGACGCGCAGATCCGCCTGCTCGTCGCCGATCAGGCCGAGCACGCCGATTTCCACCGGCCCGGCTTCGGCCTCTTTGCGGATGGCGCTGAGTTCCTCGCCGCGAAGCGGCTGCGCGCGGCCCGTGAGAACGGCTTCGACCGTGTAGGCCGCCATCGCCGTCAGCGCGTCGCGTTATATTCGAGTTGGTCAGGCTCTAGCTGAAATCCGATCAGCAGTTCATAGGTTATGTTATTGACGGCCGTGCGCACCGCAGGATCGGCCATCGGATCTAGCGCGGCATCGGCATCGCCCGGACGACGGCGGCGGGTGAGCCGCTCCTCGATATCGGGCGGCAGGGTCAGCGCCGCACGGGACACGCGGGCCGTGGCCTGGCCGCTGGTCGTGGTGCGATACTGGCCGTCGGCGAAAGTCAGACCGACACGACCGATTTCCTTCGACACGATCTGCCCGTTTCCGCGCAGCACGGTGGCAAAATAGGGAAGCACTATCTGCCGTTCGCCGCGCGGGTTGGTACGCCGCGCGTGCACCTCGAAGCTTGCAATCGTCTCGACGGAGTCGGCCGCATCGCCGCAGGTGCTGCGAATATTGGTAATAACGGCCGTCGCATCGATGGCGCTCGCCTCGCGGCTGGAGCGCGGATCGAACAGGGTGATTTCATTGGTGTGGACGGGCGTTGCGACCGCCGGGCAGGCCGTTCTGTTCACGAGCAGCCCGATCCCCGACTCGCCCGCGGTAATCACATCGCGGCGTCCGCAGGACACCAGAACTAGCCCGATAGCGGCGGCAAGAGCGATATTTCCATATTTCCGCACAAACGAAATCCTTACTCAAATATCCGCGCCGATGCACAGCGCGCGAAAACGCGGGCTCCCTCATAGGAAGCGGCTTCCGTCGCTGCAAGCAATCGCGTAAGACGATCCGCATGAATGACAGCAAAACGCCTTTGACGCTCCTGATCGCCGCGCCGCGCGGCTTTTGCGCAGGCGTCGATCGCGCCATCCGCATCGTCGAGCTCGCGATCGAGAAATATGGCGCGCCGGTCTATGTCCGGCACGAGATCGTCCACAACCGCTATGTCGTCGATGCACTGAAGGAACAGGGCGCAATCTTCGTCGAGGAGCTGGACGAGGTGCCGGACGGCGTGCCGGTCGTCTTCTCCGCGCACGGCGTGCCGAAGGCGGTCCCTGCAAAAGCCGAAGAGCGCGGCCTTGAATATCTGGACGCCACCTGCCCGCTGGTCTCGAAAGTCCATCGGCAGGCCGAACGGCTCGTCGAGAAAGGCCAGCACATCCTCTTTATCGGCCATCGCGATCATCCCGAAGTCGTCGGGACGTTCGGACAGGTCCCGGCCGGCGCCATGACGCTGATCGAAACCCATGAAGACGCGGAAAATGTCGAAGTGGACGATCCCGACAATCTGGGCTTCCTGACGCAGACGACGCTTTCGGTCGACGATACGGCGGATATGATCGAAGTACTGCAGCGCCGCTTTCCCAACATCAACGCGCCGCGCAGCGAGGACATCTGCTATGCGACGTCGAACCGGCAGGAAGCGGTGAAGGCCATCGCTTCGAATTGCGACGCCATGTTCGTGATCGGGGCGCCGAACAGCTCCAATTCTCTTCGGCTGGTAGAAGTGGCGGAGCGTCAGGGCACGCGCGCATGCCTGATCCAGCGCGCGACGGAAATCGATTTCGACTGGCTGGACGGCGTGGCGACGCTCGGCATTACGGCCGGCGCCTCCGCCCCCGAAATCCTCGTCCGCGAGGTCGTCGATACGCTCGCCGAACGTTACGATATCGCAGAACGCGAAGTGGAAACTACGCGCGAGAAGATGCTTTTCAAATTGCCACGCGGCCTCGAAGCCGCCTGATCTCGCATGGCGGTCTATACCCATGTGTCCGCCGAGCGGATCGCGCGGCTGCTCGAACGCTATGATGTCGGGACCCTCGTATCGGCGAAGGGCATCGCGGAAGGCGTCGAGAACAGCAACTATCTCATTGAGACTAGCAAAGACCGTTTCATCCTGACGCTTTATGAAAAGCGGGTCGATGCGAGCGATCTGCCCTTCTTCCTGGATGTGCTCGATCATCTCGCGGAACACGGCCAGCCTGTCCCGCCCGCCATTGCCGACCGGCAGGGAGAGAAGATTCAGACGGTCGAGGGCAAGCCGGCCTGTCTCATCGCTTTCCTGCCCGGTGTCTCGCTCGGCGAACCGAATGCCGATCAGGCACGCGCGACCGGCACGGCCCTAGGCAAACTGCATGTGGCGCTGGCCGGTTTTGAGGATGAGCGCCCCAACCCGCTTTCGCTGCATGGCTGGCAGGAATTGGCGGAGCAATGCGGCCCCGCGCTGGATGATATTCAGGCCGGGTTGCGCGCGACCGTTGGAGAGGAATTGGCTTTTCTCGAAGCCAACTGGCCTGATGCCCTGCCCCGCTCGGCCATCCACGCCGATCTGTTTCCGGACAATGTGTTGATGCTCGGTGACAGGGTCACCGGCATCATCGACTTCTATTTCGCCTGCACCGATATCCGCGCCTACGATCTCGCCGTCACCCACGCCGCCTGGTGTTTCGACGACGATGGCGGCGGCTTCGATACCGATCGTTCCCAAGCGCTTCTGTCCGGATATGACGCCGAACAGGCGTTGAGCGATGCCGAGCGGGCGGCGCTGCCGGTCCTCGCGCGCGGCGCGTCTCTGCGTTTCCTGCTGACCCGGGCCTGGGACTGGCTCAATACGCCGGCGGACGCGCTCGTCACCCGCAAGAATCCGCTCGCCTTTCTCCGCCGGCTTGAATTCTATCGGTCGACGGGGAGCGAGGTATTCGCCGCATGAGCCTGGTCGAGATTTTCACTGACGGCGCCTGCAAGGGCAATCCGGGGCCGGGCGGCTGGGGCGCCGTCATCCGCTATGGCGAGCACGAAAAGGAGCTGTCCGGCGCCGAGCCGGAGACGACCAACAACCGCATGGAATTGATCGCCGCGATCCGCGCGCTCGAAGCGCTCAAGCGGCCGAGCCGCGTAAAGCTGACCACCGACAGCAATTATGTGAAAGACGGGATCACCAAATGGATCCATGGCTGGCTGCGCAATAATTGGCGCACGGCAGCCAAGAAGCCGGTAAAGAATGCCGATCTATGGCAGGAACTGCTCGCCGCCATAGAGCCGCACGATATCGAATGGACCTGGGTCAGGGGCCATACCGGCCATCCCGACAATGAACGCGCGGATCGGCTCGCCAGCGACGCCGCCGAGGCGATCGCGGCGGGATTCTGATTGTCAGACCTTCGGCTTCGCCTCAGGCGCGGCAGATTCTTTTTGTCAGAATTTCGCTAACGCGAAATCGCGGCACCGGCCCTCTCCCCCTCCCGACCTCCCATTCATTGTACCCTGTGGGAGGTCGGGAGGGGGAGAGGGCCGGTGCCGCGCTCGACCGACAGGTCGGGTCTGACAAAAGCTTCAGCTGTTATCTTCGATCGGGGCGTCGGGACCCTTGGTCTGGATCGACTTGATCGCATTCTTGGCGCTCGATTTGCTGGAATAGCCTTCGGTCGAGAACATCACTTCCGAATTATATTTGAAGCGAACGCGAAACTCGCCTTTTTTGTCTTTCCAGATTTCGAATTTATGCGCCATCAGGGCCTCCCGATTATGTATTGGGCCAATGGCATTAAGCGAAAGCGGCTCGGACGCCTAGGGCGAAAGCCTTTAAACTGTAACAATCGGATCAGGAAAAGCGATCTGGCGCGTAGACCGCCGCATCGACACCCGCGAGCGATGCGGGCATCGCCTCTTCGAGAATCAGTGCGCGTGACAGCCTGGCAGCGGCGGGCGCTGTCTGAATGCCAAAGCCGCCCTGCCCCGCGCACCAGAAGAAATCGGGCGACGCGGGGTCGAAACCGTAGACGGGCAAGCGATCCGGCGAGAAGCTTCTGAGCCCCGCCCATTTCCGCTCGACCGCGAGAACCTTCCAGTCGACAGCCTTTTCGAAACGGTCGATGGCGAGCGCGATATCCATTTCTTCCACGGCAACGTCGCCAGCCGGTGCCGGCGTCTCGTCGTGCGGACTTAGCCAGATACGACCGCCGGCCTCGCCTTTGAAATAAAAGCGCCCCTCAATGTCGATTACCAGCGGAAGATCGGCGGGCGCGGCAGGGTCGGTTCGCAACTGCACGACCGTGCGGCGAAACGGCGCGATGCCGATCGGTTCGACACTGGCCAATGCGGCAACCTCATCCGCCCATGCGCCGGCGGCGTTGATGAGAATGCGGGCCTCTATCGTTTCGTTTCCTGCACGTAACCGCCAACCATCGCCGACACGCTCGATTTCGGTCACGGGGGCTAAGCAGCGCAAGTCGGCACCGGCCCGTTTCGCGGCGCGGAGATAGGCCTGATGCAAACCGGCGACATCGATATCCGCACAGCTCGGCTCGAGAACGGCACGGTTCCAGCCGTCGCGCAATCCGGGACAATGACCGGCGAGCGCCGCGGCCGATAACGGTTCAAGCACCACGTCGCTTTTCGCGAAATCGGCGAGAAAGGCTTCGAGCATCGATGCGCCGGTCGCCTCTGCGATATGCAGCGCGCCGCGACGGTCGAGAAAGGAACGGTCAGCGAAGTCGGGCGGCGGCGCGGCGAGAAAATCGTGCGAAGCGCTGGTCAGTGGCTGCACCGCAGGTCCGCCATAGGTTTCCGACCAGAAGGCCGCCGACCGGCCGGTCGCGTGATATCCCGGCATCTCTTCCGCTTCGAGCATGACGACCGATCCCGCGGGCGCGAGTTCCGCCGCAAGGCTCGCGCCGGCCATGCCGGCGCCGACAATCGCGAAATCGAATGTCATGCGGCCTGCGTCGCCCGCTCATCGAGAAACCGCATGACCTCCGCCATGAATTCGTCGCGCATATCGTCTCGCTCGCGAAGCACCTCATGCGCGGCGTGATCGTGCATGAACAATTTGGCGTTTGGCAGCCGGCGCGCCGCTTCCTTGATGGCATTGGCATCGACGAGCCGATCCTTGAGCGCTGCGACGATCAGGACGGGGGTTGTGACCTTTTCGAACGTATCGGGCGCAAACATGGCCGCGGACGATGCATAGGCGGAGACCAGCCATTGCCAGCTCGGCGGGCCGATCTTGAGTTCGGGCTTGCGCTTCAACCACCAATCCTCGTCCGAGTAGCGCTCGAAATCATGGGTCAGCAATTTCTGCCGCGAACTGCCGGGCAATGAAGGCCGTTCATTTTCCTGCCAGGCATGCTGGTCCGCAAAACCGAACCGCGCGAACTGGCGCGCGATAAAGGCGGCAAGGCGCTTCGGCAGCGGTTGGGACACGACACGGAGCATCGGCGCGCTGAGAATGGCGCCATCGAGTCCGGGCCGGTGATCGATCAGGTACCGCATGGCAAGATGCCCGCCCATGGAATGCCCTGCGAGAATGTGCGGCCCGGGCATTTCGGCCCGCCAGCCGCGCACAAATTCCGCGAGGTCTTCGATCCAGGGATCGAAACTGGCGATATGGCCAACCGTCGGATCTGTCAGGAAGCGGCCAGAACCGGACTGTCCCCGCCAGTCGAAGCCGGTGAGATTCCAGCCTGCCCGATGCCATTCGTGAAGGGTCTCCAGATATTTTTCGAAGATATCGCCGCGGCCAGTCTGGAATATGATGCTGCCGCATGATTTTCGGGGTTCCGGCACGTTCCACGTCCATCGCCTGTGATCCCAGCCATCGGGCGCATGCCAGCGGTCGAGGACCATGGCTTCGGGATAGGCGCGGCGGTCTACGTGGTTTTTTTTCATAGTTGCTGGTTACGGTTTAGAAAGCAGTAAGCCTTAGTGCCATCCCCCATGACAGGGGCAGCACCACTTTTTTCGGTAGTATTGCTGGTGCCTGCGCTGCTCTACGCGGCGTATGGCGACTGGCTGCGCCGCGACATTCCGAACAAGCTGAATGCGGCTATCGCGCTCACAGCGCCGCTCTACTGGTGGGCCGCGGGTTTTGCGCTGTGGCCCGAAATCGCAATCATCGTCGGGCTGGCGCTCGCACTATTCATTCTTTTTACGGGCGCCTTCGCGATCGGCGCCATGGGCGGGGGCGACGTCAAGATGATCGGCGCGCTCGCGCTGTGGATGACGCCGATGCAACTCCCGATAATGCTGGTCGTCATGGCAATTGCCGGTGGCATCCTGACCACAGTGATGCTGATTTACCACCGCCTCCGAAAAAAGCCCGAGAAACCCGAGGTTCCTTACGGGATCGCAATCGCCATCGGCGGTCTTTGGGTGGTGCTGAACGAGATTTTAACCATTGGGGCCGTAACGATCTGATCGGCCAAGAAAGCCTGACAGGAGGCAAAGACCGTCATGGATGCACGTAAAGTCATTTTGCTCGTAGGTGCGCTGCTGGTCGCAGCGGTTACCGCCTTTATGGCGCGCAGCATGTTCGCGGACGGCAGTGCGCCGACCGCGGTTGCTGCCGAAGCCGAGCCCCAGGGGCCGATGGTGCTGGTCGCGACACGCGCGCTTCCCGTCGGCACTATCATCAACCAGGACAGCTTCCGCTTCCAGCCCTGGCCGGAAGAGTTGATCGAAGGCAGCTATTTCATTCGCGACGAATCCAATATCGACGAACTGCTCGGTACGGTCGTGCGTACCGAAATCACCGCCGGTCAGCCGATCACGCAGGGTTCGCTCGTGCGCCCCGGCGATCGTGGCTTCCTTGCCGCGGCGCTCGGCCCGGGCATGCGCGCCGTAACGGTGCCGGTCTCGGTACAGAGCGGTGTTGCCGGTTTCGTGTTTCCGGGCGACCGCGTCGACCTTGTCCTGACCCAGGAAGTCGAAGGCGGCGGTGACGGACCCGCGCTTCATGCGTCGGAGACCATCATTCGCAATCTGCGCATTCTCGCGACCGACCAGCGCACCGAAACCGAGACGACTGAAGACGGGGATACCCGCGTTCAGGTGTCGAACACCGTCACCGTCGAGGTGACGCCGCGCATCGCGGAAAAGATCGCGGTTGCTCAGACCATGGGCTCGCTCTCGCTCTCGCTGCGCTCGATCGCCGACAACACAGCCGAACTCGAACGCGCCATCGCTGCCGGCGAGATCGAAATGCCTGACGGCGACGATCCCGATGCCGAACGCCGGATGCTGATCGAAGTCGCGCAGCGGCCAGTCGACACCGACACGACCTATGTGACGGGCGGCGACGTTTCGCGCTTCCAGCGCCGCACGGTGCCGGCCCAGAGCCAGGACAATGATGGCCCGGGCAGCACGGCCGCGCAGATGGCGGCTGCCATGCTCGCCGCTGCTACTGGCAATCCGATCCCGGGTGCCCAGTCGAGCGCACGCCCCGAAGGTCCTTCGGTGCGCGTCGCCCGCGGCAACTCTGTCACGCACGTACCTGTTGGGGGTAACTAAGATGACCATTCTACGCAAAACCCGCCTTACGGCCGTCGCTGCCGCCGCAGTTTCGGCGATCGCACTCGGCCTCGGCGCGCCCGCTGCCGATCCGGTACAGGCACAGGTTGACGCCCGGCCCCAGCCGACGAGCAGCCTGACGCTCTCTGTCGGCCGCGGCCAGCTGGTCAATCTTCCGCGCTCCATGACGGACCTGTTCGTCGCCAACGACGATATCGCGGATGTCCAGGTGCGCTCCTCGCGTGCGCTCTACGTGTTCGGCAAGGCCGCTGGCGAGACCACGGTCTATGCAACCGACGCAGCCGGCAATGTGGTTTATTCGACGACCGTGCGCGTTGGCCAGAATCTCAACAGCGTCTCCTCGATGCTGGACCTGGCGATGCCCGAAGCATCGATCGTCGCCACACCGATGAATGGTCTTGTACTGCTGACCGGTACCGTTGCGTCGCCGAGCGACGTGCAGGAAGCCCAGTCCCTGGTCCAGGCCTTTGTCGGCGAGGGCACGCAGGTGGTTTCCCGCCTGCGCACCGCAACGCCGCTGCAGGTCAATCTGCAGGTCCGCATCGCCGAGGTCAGCCGCTCGGTTGTCCGCGATATCGGCGCCAACCTGTTGACGCGTGACACTACGGGCGGTTTCCAGTTCGGTATCGGCCGCGGCAATCCGGGCACGATCGGCAATGCCGATCTCTCCGGTTTCCCGCTTGTCGACGCAAGCGCGCTGTACGGACTTCCGCCGGGATCAATCGATCTGCCGTTCAATCCGGCTACGGGTCAGTTCATCACATCGCCGGGCACGGCCAACACGTTCAACCTGCCGCAGGATGGACGGACCGCGCTCGCCGCCGCGGGCCGGCTTTTCGGACTCGATATTCTGGGCCGTCTCGATCTCGCGGAAACCGAAGGCCTGGTGACCACGCTCGCCGAGCCGAACCTGACGGCGCTTTCGGGCGAGACCGCAAGCTTCCTCGCTGGCGGCGAGTTCCCGATCCCGCTCTCTCAGGGTCTGGGTTCGGTCTCGATCGAATATAAGCAGTTCGGCGTCAGCCTGGCTTTTACGCCGGTCGTTCTGGACAATGGCCGCATTTCGATGCGCGTGCGTCCGGAAGTCTCCGAGCTCTCGGACAATGGCGCGATCCAGCTCAACGGCTTCACCGTTCCGGCTCTGACGACGCGCCGGGCGGAAACGACCGTCGAACTCGGCTCCGGCCAGAGCTTCATGATCGCCGGCTTGCTCCAGAACAGCCATAACAGCAATGTCGACCGCACACCCGGGCTCGGCGATGTGCCGATCCTCGGTACGCTGTTCCGCTCCAATCGCTGGCGGCGTGCGGAAACCGAACTGGTGATCGTCGTGACGCCCTATCTGGTGCAGCCGGTATCGGCCAATCAGATTGCGTTGCCGACCGATGGCTATCGCTCGCCCAGCGATCTCGAGCGTGTGTTCCTGGGCCGGACTTTCAGCGGCGAGACGGGCGCGACCCGTCCGGGGCCGACGATGGCACCGCCGACGACCGTACAACCGGGCCTCGAGAATGGAGCGGTCAGCCAGGCGCCGGCGCCGCAGCAAAATGCCGCCAGCGCCCAGCCGGCACGCTCAGCGGCACCGGGCTTTTCGTTCACCGACTAGTTTCAGCGTTTCTTGGAGAAGATTATCATGCGCATTCTTGCCACTTCCGCCCTTCTCGCCATAGCCGGCACGCTGTCTGCCTGTGCGGGTGGTCCGGTGAACCAGGGTCTCACGCCGATCAACCAGCCTGTCGTCAGCCGCGCTGACTACGTTTTCGACGTCAATGCCGGCGGCGATACGCTGTCCTATAGCGAACAGGCGCGCATCGCCGACTGGTTCGAAACGATCGAACTCGGTTATGGCGACCGCGTTTCCATCGACGACCCCAGCCCGTACGGCAACGCCGGACGGCGCCAGGCTGTCGCGGAGATCGCCGGCCGTTACGGATTGCTTCTCGCCGATCGGGCGCCGGTTACCGCCGGTCAGATCGCGCCGGGCCAGATGCGTGTCGTCGTAAGCCGCATGCATGCCGAGGTGCCGAACTGCCCGAACTGGGATCGCGACTCGCTTTGGAATTACGCGGGTTCGACGGGTTCGAACTATGGCTGTTCGACCAACGGTAATCTCGCCGCGATGGTGGCCAATCCCGAAGATCTGGTTCGTGGCCAGCGCGGCGACGGCACGATCGATCCGCGTACGACCTCGCGGGCCATTGACAGCTATCGCGACGCCACACCGACAGGCGCCGGTAACGGCTTGCAGCAAGAAGCTACGACGACAGGAGGCAATTGATGAACGCACCTTTTAACCCAGGTTCGGCCTCAATGCGCGATCCGTTCCAGGCCTATGTCTGCGACGACGAAACCGCCGAGCTTATGAAGCCGATTGCTTCGGAACTTGGCTGGGCACAGGAAAAGGTCGCCAAGGGCGGGCTTAGCAACGCAGTCCAGTCGCTCTCGGTATCGGCAAGCCCGAACATCCTGTTCGTCGACCTGTCCGAAAGCAGCGATCCGCTGAACGATATCAATGGGCTCGCCGAAGTCTGCGAGCCCGGTACGATCGTTATCGCGGCCGGCCAGGTCAACGACGTACGGTTGTATCGCGATCTGTTGTCGAGCGGAATTCAGGACTATCTGCTGAAGCCGTTCAACGCCGATCAGCTCCGCGATGCGCTAACGCAGGCGCAGATGGTGCTAGCCGGACCGCGCAATGCGGATGGCGAGGAACAGGATCGGCCGCACGTGATGACCGCCTTTATCGGCACGCGTGGTGGCGTCGGCGCTTCGACGCTTGCGAGTTCGATCGCCTGGCTGACGAGCGAGCAGCAAGGCCGGCTGACGGCACTGCTCGATCTGGACATCCATTTCGGTACCGATGCGCTGGCGCTCGACCTCGAGCCCGGCCGCGGGCTGATCGACGCGATCGAAAATCCGAGCCGCATCGACGGCCTGTTCATCGAACGCGCCATGGTCAAGGCGAACGAGAAGCTCGCCGTCCTCTCCGCGGAGGCCCCGATCAACCAGCCGATGCTGACTGACGGTAGTGCCTATTACCAGCTCGAAGAAGAGATCCGCAGCGCCTTTGAAATCTCGGTGATCGACATTCCGCGCCAGACGCTGATCCAGTATCCGCATCTGCTCAACGACGTAAACCGCGCCGTGATCGTGACCGAGCTGACACTCGCTGCGACGCGCGATACGATCCGGCTGCTGTCCTGGTTCAAATCGAACGCGCCACAGGCGCAGGTGATACTGGTCGCGAACCGCGTACCGGCCGGCAACATGCTCGAAATCTCAAAGAAGGATTTCGAAACGTCGGTCGAACGCAAGATCGATCTGGTCATTCCGTTCGATCAGAAGATCGCGGTCCAGGCGGCCAAGCTTGGCAAGACGCTTGCCGAAGCGTCGGGGTCCAGCAAGGTCGGCTCGGGGCTGCGGCAGCTTGCCGATCGCATAGTCAGCCTCGACGGCGAGCAGAGCGACGAAACCGACGACGGCGGTTCGCTGATGGACAAGCTCGGCGGACTCAAGTCGCTGATCTCCAAGAAATCGGGGAAAAAGGAAACGGCGGACGCGTAAAGCCGGCGGCCCGATACGGCCGTTGGCCCAGCAGCGAATGGAAAGCGTTTTATGACTATCCTTCCCATGATCATCTTTTTCGTTGGGACGCTCGGTTTCCTGGCGCTGCTCTATTTCGCCTTTTCCGGGCCTAATGTGCAGAAGGCCCAGGCGAAGCGGCTCGGCTCGCTGCGTCAGCGGCATGCTCCGGCGACAAGCCAGATTTCCGCCGAAGCGCAGATGAACCGGATCCTCGCGAAGCGCGATACGAAGATGGACAGCTTCGCCGGCCGCTTCATTCCGAAGCCCGAAATGCTACGCCTGCGATTGAAGCAGACCGGCATGAACTGGACGCTCGGCCAGTATATGATGGCGATCGTCGGCATCACCGTGGTCGTCGGCGGACTTTTCTATTTCCGTGGCATGCCGATCTATCTCGCGCTTCTGGTCGGCACCTTTCTCGGTTTCGGCCTGCCGCACATGGTGGTCGGTTTCCTGATCAAGCGGCGCATCAACAGCTTCAACGCCAAATTTCCCGACGCGATCGAGCTTCTCGTTCGCGGCTTGCGGTCGGGCCTGCCTATCTCCGAAACGCTGCAGGTCGTCGCCAGCGAAGTGCCCGACCCGGTCGGGACCGAGTTCGGCGAAGTTGTCGACAAGATGAAGATCGGCAAGACGATGGACGAGGCGCTGGAAGATACGGCGAAGCGGCTCAACACGCCCGAGTTCAACTTTTTCTGCATCACGCTCGCCATTCAGCGCGAAACGGGCGGCAACCTAGCCGAAACATTGTCCAATCTAGCGAACGTCCTGCGCCAGCGGAGCCAGATGAAGCTGAAGATCAAGGCAATGTCCGCGGAATCCAAGGCTTCGGCCTATATCGTCGGATCGCTGCCGTTCATCGTGTTCGGCATGATCATGATGATCAACCCGAGCTATATGGGCGAGTTCTTCGTCGACGAACGACTGATCATCGCCGGGCTGGGCGGGCTCGTCTGGATGGGTATCGGCGTGTTCATCATGGCCAAAATGGTCAATTTCGAAATCTAGCGGGACGGGAGCAAGAGAGACATGACCGAAGCTGCCGGCCCCACGATACTCGGCATCGACGTAATCCTCGTCGCGACGCTACTCGCGGCCGTGGCGACCTTTGCCGTGCTCGTTGCGCTCTACGCCGCGACCACGGTGCGCGATCCCATGGCCAAACGCGTCAAGTCGCTCAACGACCGGCGCGAGCAGCTGAAAGCCGGGATCACGGCGTCGGCGCGCCGCGAGCGTAAATCGCTCGTCCGCAAGAACGAGACGACGGATCGCATGCGCTCGCTGCTGAAGTCGCTCAACACGCTGCAGGACGAACAGCTCCAGAAAGCGCAGCAGCGCCTCGCACAGGCCGGCATCCGGTCGAAGGACTTGGCGGTTGCGGTCATCTTCGCGCGGCTCGTGCTGCCGATCGTCATCGGGGGCGGCCTAGCAATCGCCGTCTATGGCTTCGGCTATCTGGCCGACTATACGCCGTTCAAGAAGTTCATGATCGTCGGCGGTACGTTGCTGCTCAGCTACAAAGCGCCCGATCTCTACGTATCGAACAGAGTCGCCAAGCGGTCGGACGAGATTCGCAAGGGTCTGCCCGATGCGCTGGATCTACTCGTCATCTGTGCCGAAGCCGGCCTTACCGTCGATGCGGCCTTCACCCGCGTCGCGCGCGAACTGGGCGCGGCCTATCCCGAACTCGGCGACGAATTCGCGCTGACCGCTATAGAACTCGGCTTCCTGACCGAACGGCGCCAGGCGTTCGAGAATCTCGCCTATCGCGTCGATCTCGAAGCGGTGCGCGGCGTGGTCACGACCATGATCCAGACCGAGAAATACGGTACGCCGCTGGCCAGCGCACTACGCGTCCTGTCCGCCGAATTCCGGAACGAGCGCATGATGCGCGCCGAGGAAAAGGCAGCGCGCCTCCCGGCGATCATGACCGTTCCGCTGATCCTGTTCATCCTGCCGACGCTGTTCGTCGTGATCCTCGGCCCTGCGGCCTGCTCGATCTCGGACAATCTCGTCGGCTGATGATATCGCGGCGGGGCCGGGCACCTCTCTCCCGGCTCCGCTGCGATTTTTTCAGACCTTCGCTAACGCTCAGGCGCGGCTCTTTGACGAAGCCAGCGCCGCCTGCGCCGCCGCCAGCCGCGCGATCGGCACGCGATAGGGCGAGGCGCTGACATAATCGAGCCCGGTCTCTTCGCAGAAGACGATCGAAGCCGGATCGCCGCCATGTTCGCCGCAAATGCCGAGCTTGATTCCGTCGCGCGCTGCCCGGCCACGCTCGGCCGCCAACGCGATCAACTCGCCCACACCTTCGATATCGAGGCTCACGAACGGATCGCGCGGATAGACGCCCTGATCGACATAGGCGCCGAGGAAACGTCCGGCATCGTCGCGCGACACGCCGAGCGCGGTTTGCGTGAGATCGTTGGTGCCGAAGCTGAAGAACTCGGCCTCTTCCGCAATCTCACCCGCCCGCAGGGCGGCCCGCGGCAATTCGATCATCGTGCCGACCATATAGTCGATACGCGCGCCCTTCTCCTCGAACACGGCTTCGGCCGTCCGGTCGATGACCGCTTTCATCAGCTCCAGCTCGCGCCGCGTCGCGACTAAAGGGACCATGACTTCGGGGATCGGCGCCTCGTCGCTGTCCGCCGCAACTTCGAGCGCCGCCTCGAAAATCGCGCGCGCCTGCATCTCGTATATCTCGGGATACGTAACACCGAGCCGGCAGCCGCGATGGCCGAGCATCGGGTTGAACTCGTGCAGCTCCTGCACGCGCCGCCGCAGCGTATCGATCGACACGTCCACCGCGTCGGCAACGTCCTGCATCTCCTCATCGCCATGCGGCAGGAATTCGTGCAGCGGCGGATCGAGCAGCCGGATCGTGACCGGCAGCCCGGCCATGATCGTGAATATCTCGGCAAAGTCGCCGCGCTGTTCAGGCAGCAGTTTCGCCAGAGCATCGCGCCGCCCGGCCTCGTTCGTCGCGAGGATCATCTGGCGCACCGCCGTGATCCGCCGCGCATCGAAGAACATGTGTTCGGTGCGGCAGAGGCCAATGCCCTCCGCGCCGAATTCGCGCGCCGTGCGGCAATCGGCGGGCGTCTCGGCGTTGGTGCGCACGCGCATCCGCCGCGCCCGGTCGGCCCATTCCATCAGCCGCGCAAAATCGCCGGCGAGCTCGGGCTTCACGGTCGCGACCTCGCCGGCCATCACCTCGCCGGTCGCGCCGTCGATGGTGATCGTATCGCCTTCCTTGAAGACGCGCTCCATCACGGTGAACTGTTTCGCCTTGGCGTCGATCGAGACACTGCCCGTGCCCGATACGCAGGGCCGCCCCATGCCCCGCGCGACGACGGCGGCGTGCGACGTCATGCCGCCGCGCGCCGTCAAAATGCCCTTGGCCGCGTGCATCCCGTGAATATCCTCGGGCGAGGTTTCGACGCGCACCAGGATCACATCCTCGCCGGCCGCCGCATGCCGCTCGGCGCTATCGGCATCGAACACGACGACGCCCGAGGCCGCGCCCGGCGACGCGGGCAAGCCCTGCGCGATCACATCGCGCTCCGCATCGGGATCGAGCGTCGGGTGCAACAACTGATCGAGCGCGCCCGGATCGACGCGCTGCACGGCCTCCTCTTCGCTGATCAGCCCCTCGCCCGCCATATCGACGGCGATCTTGAGCGCGGCCGTCGCCGTGCGCTTGCCCGCGCGGGTCTGCAGCATCCAGAGTGTGCCGCGTTCCACGGTAAACTCGATATCCTGCATGTCGCGATAATGGGTTTCCAGCAGATCGAAGACCTTGGCGAGCTCGCCATAGGTGTCGGGCATCGCCTCTTCCATCGAGGCGGGCTTGGCATTCGCCGCCCCGCGCGCGGCTTTCGTCAGATATTGCGGCGTGCGGATGCCGGCGACGACATCCTCGCCCTGCGCATTGATCAGCCATTCGCCATAATAGGCGCGCTCGCCGGTCGAGGGATCGCGGGTAAACGCCACCCCGGTGGCCGAGGTTTCACCCATATTGCCGAAAACCATGGCCTGGACATTGACCGCCGTGCCCCAGTCGCCGGGGATATCGTTGATCCGGCGATAGACCTTCGCGCGTTCCGCCTGCCACGAGCCGAACACCGCACCTACGGCGCCCCAAAGCTGGTCCTGCGGGTCTTGCGGAAAAGGATGGCCGAGTTCCTCCTCGGCGATGCGCTTATATTCGCCGACCAGCTTCTCCCAGTCTTCAGCCGCCATCTCCGTATCGAGATATATACCCTTGTCTTCCTTGGCGATTTCGAGCGCTTCTTCGAACGTGCCATGATCGAGGCCGAGCACGACGTCGGCATACATCTGGATGAAGCGGCGATAGCTGTCCCAGGCGAAACGCGGATCGCCGGACGTCTCGGCAAGCCCCTGCACCGTCTCGTCGTTGAGGCCGAGATTGAGGACCGTATCCATCATGCCCGGCATCGACACCCGCGCGCCCGACCGCACCGAGACGAGCAGTGGATCGGCGGCGTCGCCGAAGCGCTTGGCGGTTACCTGTTCGACATGGGCGATGCCATTGGCGACCTGCTCCCGCAATTCATCCGGAAACACCTCCCCATCCGCATAATAGCGCGTGCACATCTCGGTCGAAATCGTGAAGCCCGGCGGCACCGGCAGGCCGATCGACGCCATTTCGGCAAGGTTCGCACCCTTGCCGCCGAGGAGATTCTTGTCCCCCTGCCCGCCATCGGACACGCCGCCGCCGAACCGGTACACATATTGGGTCATTACGGGCGCTTTCCTTCGCTCGGTTGACACTGGTTGACACTGGCCCGCCCGATAAACCCCTGGCAGGCCTCCTCCTCGAAACGCATCCCGCTATCCGCCTTCGATCTTCGAGAAGTCGGCGACCCGGTGTACAGCATCGCGCATCCGTTCCAACATTTGAAGCCGCGATGCGCGCTTCACGGGATCGTCGTCATTGACGGTGACCTTGTCGAAAAAGGCGTCGATCGGTTTGCGCAGCGTCGCGAGCGCCGCCATCGCCCCTTCGAAATCCTCGGCCGCGATCGCGGCTTCGGCCTCGGGCTCCGCCCGCTCCAGCGCCTCGCGCAACAGCGCCTCTTCGGGTTCGGGGGAATAGTCACCCTCGACCGGCTCCCATTCTTCTTTCTTGAGGATATTTGCCGCGCGCTTGTACCCGGCAAGCAGGTTCGCGCCGTCGGCAGTTTTGAGGAATGTCTGCAACGCTTTCACGCGGGCGAGCAACCGGACAAGATCGTCCTCCCCGCCCAGCGCAAACACCGCATCGATCAGGTCGTGCCGGACACCGGCCTCGCGCTGTTGGACTTTGAGGCGGTCGGCGAAGAAGTTCATCGCGGACTCGACGAACACCTCAGGGCCTTGGCGATACTGGTCTCTAAGAGCAAGCATCAAAGCGAGCGTGACTGGATCAGTGATCTCATCAGCAAGCTCTTGTCGAATATTAATTGACGAAGCAGCTTGAGGACCAGCTGCTATCGCCTTCTTTACGTCCTCTTGAAAAGCCATGAAGGACTCAGACTTCAGTTTCAGCCGCTCAGCCTTCTCGAAAGCCATCTCTAGGACACCGAGATGCGCATTATAGAACTCAGTAACGAAGCTTAAGCGGAGACGATTGTCCAAAATTATAGAAATGATCGCTAAAGCCGCTCGTCTTAGTGCAAATGGATCTTTCGACCCGGTGGGCTTCTCGTCGATCGCAAAGAACGCAGCGAGCGTATCCAGTTTGTCCGCCAGCGACACCGCCACCGTTACAGGCGCTGTCGGAACCTCATCGCCCTGCCCGACCGGCTTATAGTGATCGCGGATTGCGGCGGCGACTTCGTCGTCCAGCCCTTCATTGGCTGCGTAATAGCCGCCCATGATCCCCTGCAGGTCCGAGAACTCGCCGACCATGCCGGTGACGAGATCGGCCTTGGCGAGGCGAGCGGCCTGTTCGGCCTTGTCGGGATCCGCATTGGGCACGATGCCCTCTTCCGCCAGCCAGCGTGCGAGCTTGGCGACGCGATCCACCTTGTCGGCGACCGTGCCGAGCTTTTCGTGAAAGACGATCTGGTCGAGCTTTTGCGCATGCTCTTCTAATGTCTTCCGTCTTTCAATCTCCGTGCGAGAAGAGTCCGTGAATACAAACTGATCTTCTTCCCAGAAGAATTTGGCGTCCGACAGCCGCGCCGCCAGCACCTTCTCATTGCCCGCGACGACATGCGCGCCATCGTCCGCCGGCTCAAGGTTCGCGACGCAGATAAAGTGGGGCGAGAGGTTGCCGTCCGGTTTCAGGCAGGCGAAATATTTCTGGTGGCTGCGCATCGCCAGCGTGATCGCCTCGGGCGCTACCGAGAGAAAATTCTCGTCGAAACTGCCGAGCAGCGGCACCGGCCATTCGGTCAGCCCGGCATTTTCCTCGACCAGACCCAGGTCCTGCTTGCGGGTCAGCCCCGCCGCCTCGGCCAGCGCATTGGCGCGCGTGCGGATGATCCCCTCGCGCTCCTTGTGATCGACGATGACATGGCAGGCGCGCAGCTTCTCCGCATAATCGTCCGCCCCGCCGATGGTCACCACGCCCTGATGATGGAAGCGATGACCGACCGTCTCGTAGCCCGAAGCGATACCGTCGATCTCGCACGCGACAAGCTCATCGCCGAGGATCGCGACGATGCCCTGCAGCGGGCGGACCCAGCGCAGGCTTTCGGTGCTCGCCGATGCCGCGCCCCAGCGCATCGATTTCGGCCATGGGAAAGCGCGAATGATGGCGGGGATCGCCTCGCCCAGCACATCGGCCGTCTTGCGGCCCGGCTTGTCGATCACCGCGAACAGCGTCGGTTTGCCCTTCACCTCGCGCGTTTCGAGATCGTCGCGCGTCAGCCCGGTCGAGCGCAGGAAACCGTCGATCGCCTGATCCGGCGCATCCGCCTTGGGCCCCTTGCGCTCCTCGCGCGTCGCCTCGGTCTCGGTCGGCAGCCCGCGCGCGATCAGCGCCAACCGCCGCGGCGTGGAATAAGTTTCAATGCTTTCGGCCTTCAGCCCCGCGCCCTCCAGTTCGGCGGCAAACAGACGTTCGAGGTCTTCGCGCGCCTTGCGCTGCATCCGCGCCGGGATTTCCTCGGACAGCAGTTCGAGCAGGAAATCGGCCATCAGGCGCTCCACCCGTTCTTCGTCATATGCGCTTCGCACGCGCCGACCGCGAGGTCGCGGACCCGGCCGATATAGGCCTGACGCTCGGCGACCGAGATCACGCCGCGCGCCTGCAACAGGTTGAAGATATGGCTGGCCTTGATCGCCTGGTCATAGGCCGGGAGCGGCAATTCGGCAGCGATGCAATTCTTCGCTTCCGCCGACGCATCCTTGAACCACTGGAACAGCGTTTCGGTATTGGCGTGCTCGAAATTCCAGGCGCTGAATTGCTTTTCGTTATCGAAGAACACGTCGCCGTACGTCACCCCCTCATCGTTGAAGGCGAGATCGTATACGCTGTCGACGCCCTGGATATACATGGCGAGGCGCTCCAGCCCATAGGTCAGCTCGCCCGAGACCGGCTTGCAATCGAACCCGCCGACCTGCTGGAAATAGGTGAACTGCGTCACCTCCATCCCGTCGCACCAGACCTCCCAGCCCAGACCCCAGGCGCCGAGCGTCGGCGACTCCCAGTCATCCTCGACGAACCGGATATCGTGCTTCAGCGGATCGATCCCGATCGCGACAAGGCTGTCAAGATAGAGCTGCTGGATATCGGGCGGGCTCGGCTTCAGGATTACCTGATATTGATAATAGTGTTGGAGCCGGTTCGGGTTTTCGCCATAGCGGCCGTCTGTCGGGCGCCGCGAAGGCTGGACATAGGCCGCGTTCCACCGATCGGGGCCGAGCGCGCGCAGCGTCGTTGCCGGGTGGAACGTCCCCGCCCCCATTTCGAGGTCATAGGGCTGCAGGATCACGCAGCCCTTGTCGCTCCAATAATCGTGAAGCGTGAGGATCAATCGCTGGAAACTGAGCGGGGTCGTATCGCCCAATGGTCGGCCCTTCGGCTGTGCTCGGGACATGCCTTCGCAGTTGCAATAAACGGTGCGCGCGGATTGGCGCATGCGGCCGCAGGGGTCAAGCGAAGCGTGATGCGGATGCCCACAGTCGGCCATGCACCGCAGTCCGCCGCCAAATGGTTGACGGGGGCCGAATTCGTGTCGACCATGGCCGAAGCCCGCGAAAGTTGAGTAGATGCCGCTCCGAAGTTTTTTGAAATTTGCGATCTGCGCCGCCGCGCTGCCGCTATTTGTCGCCTCCGCCACCGCCGCGCCGCCGCCGGAACCACCGGCCGAACCCGATCGCACGCTCGCCGCCGGCGCGCCGCAACCCGCCATCTGGCTCCTGTCGGACGCTGACACGCGCATCTGGCTGTTCGGCACCAATCACGTCCTGCCCCACAGCTTCGCCTGGCGCAGTCCGGAGCTCGACGCGATCATCGCCGAGGCCGACGAATTGGTCCTCGAATCCAGCGAGGAGGAAGCCGAAGCGCTCTATGCGGATACGGACGGCTTCGGCGCGCTGATCAGGCTCGACGAACCCGTGCCGCTGCTCGATCGCGTATCGCGCGAATATCGGATGCCGCTGCGCGAAGTGCTCAAATACAGCAATATCGGGCCCGGCGATCTCGATCACATGCAGACCTGGATGGTGATCCTCTATCTGATCGCGAGTTCGTTCGAGAACGCCTATGCCGAGGGCGACGATTACGAGACGACGGGCGTCGAATATCAGCTGATCGATATCTTCTCAGGTCAGGACAAGCCGATCGGGGCCGTTGAAAGCCCCATGGAGCAGATAGATTTCTTCCGGCTGCAGCCCGAAGAGACGCAGCGGGAATTGCTGGAAAGCCTGGTCGGCGATGGCGCGCCGGAATCGGCGAGTGCCGAGCTCGATACGCTGCTGCAGGGCTGGGTGACGGGCAATATGGGCACGATGGCCGAACAGTGCGACGATGACGAGAATTTCCCGCCCCAGCTCCGCGAAATCCTCCTCGTCCAGCGCAATGCCAACTGGATCGAATGGCTGATCGGGCGGCTCGGCAATCCGGGCGACGTCTTGTTCGCGGTCGGCGCCTGCCATCTCGCCGGCAGCGCCTCGCTGCAGACCATGCTGAACGCGCGCGGCTTTACCGTCGAGCGTGTGCACTGATGCAGGCTTTTCTTTGCCCGGCAAATCGCGGATAGGGGCGCCATGAAAATCAAGATGATCACCGCCGCACTCGCCGGCATGCTCTTCGCCGCCTGCGCCCCGGCGCAAACGCCGCAAACCGTCGAAACCACGCCTGCCACGGCCGTCGCGGAGACGCTTGCTGCAACTACGGCCTCTCCCGCACTATGGCGGATTGCCGACGAGGATACGACGATCTGGCTGTTCGGCACGATCCACATCCTCCCGACCGGTTTCGAATGGCGGAACGCGGTCATCGACGAAGCCATCGCCGCGTCCGACGCGCTCGTCATCGAAACCGTGATTTCGGGCGAACAGAGCGATGCGGCGCTGTTGCTAATGCGGCTCGGCATTTCGCCCAACCTGCCGCCGATCGGCGACCGTGTGGATGCCGACGCGCAAGCCGATCTTGCGGCGATGATCGAGCGCGGCCCCTTCCCCGAATCCTTCCTCAACGGTCTGGAGACCTGGGCGGCGGCGCTGATGCTCGTGCAGGTGACGCTCGCCGATCTCGGCCTCGATCCGGAAAACGGCGTGGAGGAGCAGCTCGAACTGACCTTCCAGCTTGCCGAGAAACCGATTTCGGGCCTCGAAACACCGGCCGAACAATTGGGCTTTTTCGATACGCTGCCGGAAGAGGCGCAGCGCTATTTCCTGACCTCGGTCGTCGGATCGGCGGACGAGGCGCGCGAAGAGTTCGACGCGATGCTCGATGCCTGGCGACGCGGCGACGAAGCGGCGATCGCCGAAGCGTTCGACGGCGAGCTTGTCGAGTCCGATCCGCTGCGCGAGGCGCTGCTGACGCGCCGCAACGCCAATTGGGCGGAATGGATCGGCGAACGGCTGGCGGAGCCCGGCACGGTGTTCATGGCCGTGGGTGCAGGCCATCTGGCCGGTCAGTTCACCGTTCAGGATTTCCTGGCCGAAGCGGGGATCGAGGTCGAACGGGTGCAGTAGGCGCTATCTGTTAGACCCGAACCGTCGGAAAACTCTGACGGAAACCACGTCCGACAAACAGTTGCCAAAGCCCGCTGTCCCGCCTATATGCGCCGCTTCCCCGCCATGTGCACCCTGGAGGCGTGGCGGGCGATTGATACCAACCAACCAGCATTTGGAGACATCAGATGAGCGATCAGCTGACCCTGTCGGCCGAAGTGCGCGAGCGAGCGGGCAAGGGAGCCTCTCGCGCAATGCGTCGCGAAGGCCGCGTTCCCGCCGTTATCTACGGCGACAAGAAAGATCCGGAACCCATTCACCTCGAAGAGCGCGAGCTCATGAAATTGCTGCATACCGGCCATTTCATGAACAGCCTGGTCTCGCTGACCGTCGGCAAGGACACGACGAAAGCGCTGCCGAAGGATGTGCAGTTCCACCCGGTCACCGATCGCCCGCTGCATGTCGATTTCATGCGCATCGGCAAGGGTGCGAAGGTCACGCTCGCCGTGCCCGTCAGCTTCATCAACGAAGAAGCTTCGCCGGGCCTCAAGCGTGGCGGCGTGCTCAACGTCGTGCGGCATGAGCTCGAACTCACCTGCCCGGCCGACGACATTCCGAGCGAAATCATCGTCGCTCTCGATGGCCTCGAGGTTGGCGATTCGATCCATATCTCCGAGATCACCCTTCCCGAAGGCGTCGTTTCGGCGATCGACGATCGCGACTTCACCATCGCCGGCGTCGTGGCGCCGTCCGCGCTCAAGCGCGACGAAGCCGAAGCCGAGGAAGGTGAAGAAGGCGAAGAGGGCGAAGAAGTCGCAGCCGACGAAGTTCCGGCCACGGAACAGGGCGGCGACGAGGACGGCGAAGGCGAGGACAGCTAAGTCCCCTTCCCCGCCATTTCCGCTTGAAGTGGATAGGAAGACCGGCTTGTTCTATCGAACAGGCCGGTTTTCTTTTAGGTGCCGCATATCCGATAATCGCACTTCGACAGGCTCAGTGCTAACGGTTACCCTAAATCCGTTAGTCCTGAGCCTGTCGAAGGACGTCCATCAATCAGGCGACATAAAAAATGCAATTATGGGTAGGCCTCGGCAATCCGGGCGCGGAGCACAGCATGCAGCGGCACAATGTCGGCTTCATGGCGGTCGACGCGATCGCCGAGGTGCATGATTTCGACAGCGTGCGCACCCGCTTCCAGGGCTGGACGCAGGAAGGCCGATTGGGCGGCGAGAAGGTCCTGTTGCTGAAACCCGCGACCTATATGAACAAGTCCGGCCAATCGATCGGCGAGGCGATACGCTTCTACAAGCTCGGCCCCGAAGATGTGACCGTGTTCTACGACGAGCTCGACCTCGAGCCGTTCAAGGTAAAGGTGAAGCGCGGCGGCGGGACGGCCGGGCATAACGGCATCCGATCGACCGACGCGCATATCGGCAACGAATTTCGCCGCGTCCGAATCGGCATCGGCCATCCGGGCGACAAGGCCCGCGTCACCCGACATGTGCTCGGTAATTACAGCAAAGCCGAGATAGAGCCGCTGACCGACCTTCTCGGCGCCATCGCGGCGGAAGCTGTCTGGCTTGCCGAGGGCGACGATGCGCGGTTCCTGAATGAGGTTGCGCTGAGATTGCAGGACTGAGCATGGCCGATATTCCGCGTATCGAAACCGAGCGGTTGCTGCTGCGCGCGCCGGGCGCCGATGATTTTCCCGTCTATCGCGATTTTTACGCCGATGCCGAAGCGTCCGCCTTTTATGGCGGCCCGCTCGACGCGGGGATGGCTTGGCGCAAGCTCGCCGCCGATATCGGCCATTGGGAGTTGCGCGGCTTCGGTATGTGGTCGGTCGTCGACCGGGAAAGCGGACAGATGGTCGGTGGTTGCGGCCTCGTCTGGCCCGAAAGCTGGCCGCGGCACGAACTGACCTGGTGGATCACGCCCGCCGGGCGGCGCAAGGGTTATGCGTTCGAAGCGTCGCGGGCCATCGTCGACTTCGCCTATCGGCAATGGGAATGGCCGCAGGTCGAGACGCATATGGACGATGAGAATGAGGCCGCCCGACGGCTCGCCGAAAAGCTCGGCGGCACTGTGATCGCGCGCGAGCCTTTTCCTGACGGGAAAGAGAGAAATATCTATCGGTTGCCCGATCTGCCGGAGGCCAAATAACGCGCGCGGGCGTGAAGCGGTCGTCCGTTTCTGCTAGGGGATCCGAAAAGCAGGAGATTCCCGATGCCCGATATCAGCCGCCGCCATTTGCTCGCCGGAACCGCCGCCGTCGCCGCGCTGTCCACGATGCCCGCGAGCACCCCCAGTTTCGCGCAGACGCCGCCCGATCTCTCGGGCAAATCGGTTCTGATCACCGGCAGTTCGTCCGGATTCGGGCGGCTCGGCGCGCTGCATTATGCGCGGCTCGGCGCGAAAGTGATCGCCACGATGCGCAACCTGCCGCGCCCCGAAGCGGAATCGCTGGCTGCCGAGGCGGCAGCCGAGGAGCTCGACCTCCATATCGTCGAAATCGACGTCCTGTCCGACGAACAGGTCGCATCGGGCGTCGCCGAAGCGGAGCGGATAGCTGGCGGCGCGATCGACGTCCTCGTCAACAATGCCGGGATCGGCAACGGCCTGCCAGTCGAGCTGCAGGACATGGAGATGACGCAGCTGATCTTTGACACCAACGTATTCGGCTATCAGCGCATGGCGCGCGCCGTCCTGCCGGGCATGCGGGCGCGCGGATCAGGCCAGATATTCAACGTCTCCTCGCAATTGGGACGCGTGATCGCCGTCGGCTATGGCCATTATTGTGCGACCAAATTCGCCGTCGAGGCGATGAGCGAACAGATGGCCTATGAGCTCGTGCCGCACGGTATCGAGGTGACGGTGATCCAGCCCGGCGGCTATCCGACCGAAATCTGGCGCAATTCCAACGAGAACACCCAGGCGCTGCTCGGACGGCTCACCGACGCGGAAAAGGCCGCCTATCCGGGTTTCGTGGAGAATGCGATGCGGAGTGGCGGTGGCGGCAGCACCGATCCGATGGATATCCCGCGCGCGATCGCCGAGATCATCGCCATGCCGCCCGGGACGCGGCCGCTCCGGCGTGCCGTCCATCCGACGCGCATTCCGCAAGAGGCGATCAACCGCGTCTCGCGCGAAACACAGCTCGCCATGTACAGTGGCAGCCAGTTCGCGCCATGGGTGGAATCGGTGCTCGATTGATCCTATCTGCCTGAGCGACTGACGAACCAGACGAAAGACTCCCATGGGTTTCAAATGCGGCATCGTCGGCCTGCCAAATGTCGGCAAGTCGACGCTTTTCAACGCGCTCACCGAGACGCAGGCGGCGCAGGCGGCCAATTATCCCTTCTGCACGATCGAACCCAATGTCGGGAAGGTCGCGGTCCCCGATCCGCGCATCGACAAGATCGCGGAAATCGCGGGGTCGGCGCAGAAGATCGAAACGCAGCTCGAATTCGTCGATATCGCCGGGCTCGTCAAAGGCGCATCCAAGGGCGAAGGGCTGGGGAACCAGTTCCTCGCCAATATCCGCGAGGTCGACGCCATCGTACACGTGCTGCGCTGTTTCGAGGATGACGACATCCAGCATGTCGATAACCGGATCGATCCGATCGCCGATGCCGAGACGGTGGAGACCGAATTGCTGCTCGCCGATCTCGAATCGGTCGAGAAACGCGTCGAGAATGCCAAGCGGCGCGCAACCGGCGGCGACAAACAGGCCAAGGCCATCGCGTCCGTGCTCGGCCAGGCGCTGGAGTTGCTCAAGAACGGGAAGCCCGCCCGGTTGACCGAACCCAATGACGAGGAAGAGGCGCGGCTGTTTCGCGAAGCGCAGCTGTTGACCGCGAAGCCCGTCCTCTATGTCTGCAATGTTGACGAGGCTTCGGCCGCCGACGGCAACGAACATAGCGCGCGGGTCTTCGAAAAGGCCAAGGCGGAAGGCGCGCAGGCGGTCGTTATCTCGGCCGCGATCGAAGCCGAGATCATCACCATGGACCCCGAAGACCGGCCCGAATTCCTGGCCGATCTGGGTCTGGAGGAAACCGGCCTAGCGCGCGTCATCCGCGCCGGTTACGAGCTGCTCGATCTCATCACCTTCTTCACCGCCGGGCCGAAGGAATCGCGCGCCTGGACGGTCGCGCGCAATGCCAAGGCGCCCCAGGCCGCCGGCGTCATCCATACCGATTTCGAACGCGGTTTCATCCGAGCCGAGACGATTGCCTATGACGACTATATCGCCTTGGGCGGCGAAGCCGGTGCGCGCGACGCCGGGAAGCTGCGCCAGGAAGGCAAGGATTACACGGTGACGGACGGCGATGTGATGCTGTTCAAGTTCAACGTCTGATCTGCTTTACGCTTGCGTAAACCTGCGGCACTGATATCGTCGCGCCATGCTCTATTTCGAAGATATCGAGATCGGCCGGAAGTCCAGCTTCGGCCGCTATGAAGTCACGCGCGAAGAGGTGATCGAATTCGCGACGAAATATGATCCGCAGCCCTTCCACCTCGACGACGAGGCGGCGGCGCAAACCTATTTCGGGCGAATCTCGGCGAGCGGCTGGCATACGTGCGCGATGACGATGCGGATGGTGGTCGAGAATATGGCGGCCAACCGCCAGGCCGGGCTCGGCTCGCCAGGCGTCGACGAAATCCGCTGGCTCAAACCCGTCTATCCTGGCGATGTGCTGCGCTGCGAGAGCGAGGTTATCGAGAAACGCGCCTCGAAGAGCCGCCCGGACATGGGATCGATGCGCGGCCGGATGACCGTCTTCAACCAGAATGACGAGCCGGTCATGACGTTCATCTCGATCGGGTTGATCCGGCGGCGGCCGGCCGACGACTAGCCGTTATATGAGCTGTGCTCCTGCGCAGGCAGGAGCCTAGGGCCTACGACGATATGGCTTGCTGCTCTGGGCTCCTGCCTACGCAGGAGCACATGAATCCTAGTCGCCCTCGAACTCGACGAGGGTTTCCACCGATACGCCCGCTCCGCGCAACTTGGCCCCGCCGCCGAGATCGGGAAGGTCTATGACGAAGAGCGACTGACCGACTTGCGCCCCTGCCCCACGCAACAGTTTCACCGCGGCCAGCGCCGTACCGCCGGTGGCAAGCAGATCGTCGACCAGCAGGATGCGCGCGTCTTGCGGAATGGCGTCGTGGTGCATCTCGAGACTGTCGCTGCCATATTCGAGCGCATAGTCCTCGGTCAGCGTCTTGCCGGGCAGCTTGCCGCGCTTGCGGACGAGGACGAGCCCGACATTGAGCTCCCGCGCCAGCGCCGCGCCGAAAACGAAGCCGCGTGCTTCGATCCCGGCAATGGCGTCGATCGGCCCATCGGCCATCCCGGCCAGCCGCTCGACAGCGGTCGCAAGGCCGGCCGGATCGAGCAGCAATGTCGTGATGTCGCGGAACTGGATCCCCGGCTTCGGAAAGTCGGGGATCGTCCGGATCAGCGCCTTCAAGTCGGCGTTGCGTTCAGCCCCGCCGCTCATGACCTAGTGCTTCTGGTCGCGCCAGATATTCTTGTAGGACAGGAAGGCGAGAACCGTCGCGAAGATCAGGAAGATCAAAACGGCCCAGCCGGTCGCCTTGCGCTCTTCCATCCTGGGTTCAGCCGTCCAGATCAGGAAGGCCGAGACATCCCACGCCATCTGCTCGACGGTCGCTTCGGTGCCGTCCGCATAGGTCACCTGGTCCGGGAACAGCGCCGGGGGCATCGCCAGATTCAGGTTCGGGAAATACGGATTGTAGTAGAGCCCGGTGCCCGGCAGGAATTCTTCCGGCAAGTCTGCGGGCGGGTCCTGATAGCCGACAAGCAGCGAATAGACATAGGGCGCGCCCTCGCCACGTGCCTTCGTCATGAGCGAAAGGTCGGGCGGATAGGCGTTGTTATTCGCAGCCCGGCCCGCAGTCTCGTTCGCATAAACATGCGGGAAATTGTCGGCGGCAACGGCGTTACGCGTCGTTTCCTCGCCCGTATCGGGATCGACAGTCGGCACCTGAATCGGCCACTGATCGGCGATCGCATCGACCTCGGCCTCCGTGAAACCGATCTCGGTCAGGTTGCGGAACGCGACATATTCGAGACTGTGGCAGGCCGCGCAGACTTCCCGGAACACCTGGAAACCGCGCTGCAGCTGCTGCCGGTCGAACCGGCCGAGCGGACCGTCGCTCGGGAAACTCACATCCTGCGCATAGAGATGATAGTCATAAGCCGTAGGCCCCGACTCTTCTTCGGTCGCAAAGGCGATGGCGCCGACGATCAGCGAATAGCCGAGCACAACGACGAAGCCGAGGCCGACGAGAAAACCAATAACGCGAACCATGTGTCGAACCCCTTATTCGGCCGGCAACGGCTGCGCCGTGCCCATCCCCTTGTCGGGTGCTGCCTTGTCTTCGTGTTTGTCTTTGCCGAGCACCGCTTCGGTGATCGAGTTGGGCAACGGCAATGGCCGCTCCGTCCGCGAAATCAACGGCAGGATGATGAGGAAGTGAGCGAAATAGTAGATCGAGGAGATCTGGCTGAGCATCACATATGGCTCTTCCGCCGGCGCGCCGCCGCAATATCCGAGGATCAGGATATTGACCACGAGCACCCAGAACCAGATCTTGAACTTCGGCCGGTATTTGCCCGACCGCACCGGCGACTTGTCGAGCCAGGGCAGGAAGAAGAGCAGCAGGATCGACGCGAACATCGCGATCACGCCCCACAACTTCGCCGGCAGAATGAAGTCCACGGTGAAGGCGCGCAGGATCGCGTAGAACGGCCAGAAATACCACTCAGGAACGATATGCGCGGGTGTGGCCAGCGGGTCTGCCTCGATATAGTTGTCGGCATGGCCGAGGAAGTTCGGCGCGAAGAACACCATGATCGACAGCGCGATCAGGAATACGCCGGCGCCGAAACCGTCCTTCGCCGTGTAATAGGGATGGAACGGGATCGTATCCTGTGGACCCTTCACATCGATGCCGGTCGGGTTGTTCGAACCCGGCAGGTGCAACGCCCAGATATGCAGGATGATGCAGCCGGCGATCACGAACGGCAGCAGATAATGGAGCGAGAAGAAGCGGTTGAGCGCGGCATTGTCCGGCGCGAAACCGCCGAGTAGCCATTGCTGGATCGTCTCGCCGACCAGCGGGATCGCCGCGAACAGGCCGGTGATGACCTGCGCACCCCAATAGCTCATCTGGCCCCAGGGCAGGACATAGCCCATGAACGCGGTCGCCATCATCAGCAGGAAGATGACGAGGCCAAGCAGCCATACCATCTCGCGCGGCGCCTTGTAGGAGCCGAAATATAGCCCGCGGAAGATGTGGATATATACCACGATGAAGAAGAAGCTCGCGCCATTCTGGTGGAGATAACGCATGAGCCAGCCCGAATTCACATCGCGCATGATGTGCTCGACCGAGGCGAAAGCGATTTCGCTGTTCGCGGCATAATGCATCGCCAGCACGACGCCGGTGACGATCTGGATCATCAGGGCGAGGCCGGCAAGAACGCCGAAATTCCAGAAATAGTTGAGGTTGCGCGGAACCGGATAGCCGGCGCCGACCGAATTATAGACGAGCCGCGGCAATGGCAGCCGTTCGTCCATCCACTTCATGAACGGACTTTTCGGGGTATACTGTTCTGCCCAGGGAAAACTCATATCAGTCTGCCTTAGCCTATCGTGACGGTTGTGTCGGAGGTGAATTCATATTCCGGCACGACAAGATTGGTCGGGGCCGGGCCTTTGCGAATGCGGCCGGCGGTATCGTAATGCGAACCGTGGCAGGGGCAGAAATAGCCCCCGAATTCGCCTTTATTCTCACCCGGAGCGGCGCCAAGCGGGATGCAGCCCAGATGCGTGCAGACCGCGAGCGAGATCAGCCATTGTTCATAGCCTTCGGCGGTGCGGTCCGCGAGCGTCTGCGGGTCGCGCAGCCCCGACACGTCCACAGCCTCGGCTTCCGCGATCTCTTCCGCGGTCAGATGCCGGATGAATAGCGGCTGCTTGCGCCAGCTCGTCTTGATCGTCTGACCCGGCTCGACGGCGGATAGATCGACGTCGATCGACGCCAGCGCCAGAACATCGGCGTCCGGGTTCATCTGGTTCACCAGCGGCAAGACGGCGATTACACCGCCCACGCCAGCGACGCTGACCGCCGCAATGTTAAGAAAATCGCGCCGACGCACGCCCTCTTCGGGCTGCTCGGCTGCAGGCTGGTCTACATGGTCTTCGGTCGCCATTCCTCGGGCCTTCGTGGTTCAAATGATATCGGGGCGGACAGACGTCCCCCAGCCCCTCTTGGAGGGCCTGATAGCCGCCCTCGATGCCATTTGCCAACAGCGTTTTTGACCGGCTTGTGACAATGACCCTGCGATGCGAATGACTGCGGCATGAGAATCGCTCTATATCAACCCGATATCGCCGGAAATGTAGGCACTATACTGCGCACCGCCACCTGCCTCGGGGTACAGGTCGATATCATCGAACCGTGTGGATTTCCCTTTTCCGACCGTGGGTTGAAGCGCGCCGGCATGGATTATGCGGCCGCCGCCGATGTGACCCGCCATGCGGACTGGACCGCCTTTCGCGATTCGCACACCTCCCGGCTGGTCCTGTTGACGGTTCAGGGTGGCACGCCGCTCCCCGATGCGCGGTTCGCAGCCGACGACATCCTCCTTATGGGATCGGAAAGCGCCGGCGTGCCAGAATACGTCCACGATGCCGCTGGCCTCAGGGTGCGCATACCGATGCGCCCGGGCTTTCGATCCTTGAATGTCGCGGTGGCAACGGGCATCGCTCTCGGCGAAGCACTCAGGCAAAGTGGAGGATGGCCCGAATGATCGAACTCGACGCGCAACAAAAAGCCGCGCGCACCACCTTCGAAACGCTGCGCGACCGGATCTGTGCCGAATATGAAGCGATCGAAGCGGAAGCGGGGAGCGATGCGAAGTTCGTCTATACGCCCTGGAACCGGCCGGACGAGACCGGCGCGCCGGGCGGCGGCGGCGTCCAGGGCCTGATCAAAGGCAAGGTCTTCGAAAAGGCGGGCGTCAACGTCTCTACCGTCGCCGGGCAGTTCAGCGAAGAGTTCTCGAAAACCATTCATGGCGCGGAGAACGACCCGCGCTTCTTCGCCACGGGCATCAGCCTCGTCGCGCATATGGCCAATCCGCATGTGCCCGCCGTGCACATGAACCTGCGCTTCCTCAATACCACGAAGCGCTGGTTCGGCGGCGGCGCTGATCTCAACCCGCCGATCCCGTACAAGGAAGATACCGATTTCTTCCATGCCGAAATGTTCAAGGCGTGCGACGCGCACGAGCCCGGCGATTATGAGCGCTTCTCGAAATGGGCGGACGACTATTTCTGGATCCCGCACCGCAATGTCTCACGCGGCGTGGGCGGCATCTTCTTCGATCATCTCGAAATCGACGACGATGAATCGTTCAACACGCATCTCGCTTTTGTCGATCATGTCGGCGACGCGTTTCTCAAGGCCTTCCCGGCGCTGGTCCGAAAAAGGATGCATTCCGAATTTACGGCCGAGGAGGAGCAGCAACAGCTCGAATGGCGCGGCCGATACGCCGAGTTCAACCTCGTCTATGACCGCGGCACGCTGTTCGGCCTGAAGACCGGCGGCAATATCGACGCAATTCTCATGAGCCTCCCGCCTCGCGCCATATGGACATGAAGCTGCACGATATTCCGGCCGGGCATCTGGCCGAGGTCGTGACCTATCTGGATATGCGCGAACGGCCGAAGCCCGCGCCGATGCCCGCTTCGCCGCTGCGGCTCAATCGATGGAAGCCGGTCGATCTCGCCAAATATCGTATCCTGTTTGAACGCGTCGGCGCGCCCTGGCTCTGGTATTCGCGGCTCGTGATGGACGATACCGAGCTCGACGCGATCATCAACCACGCCGATATCGCATTCTACGCGGTCGAAGACCGGCAGGGCATCGAGATCGGCATGATCGAGCTCGATTTCCGCGAAAAGCGGCAGTGCGAGATCCAGTTTTTCGGGCTGGTGCCGGAGCTCGCCGGGAAGGGCCATGGCCGCTGGCTGATGATGCAGACGCTGGCGCTGGCCTGGCGAGCGGACGTCGAGCGCGTCCATCTTCACACATGCACGCTCGACCATCCGAGCGCCCTCGCCTTCTATCGGCGCATGGGTTTCGTGCCGCGCGGCCGGGCGGTCGAGACCTTTCCCGATCCGCGGCTCGCCGGCATCTTGCCGCGCGATGCCGCGCCGCACGTGCCGCTGCTGGAGAGCTAGTCGAAGACTGCCGGGGTGCCGGCGCCGGTCAACTGGCGATAGATGGCGACCTGCATCAGCGCGAAGATCGTCGTGCCCGCCGCCGAAACGATACCGGTCACGAAGGCGAGCAGCGTCGCGCCGGTCTCGCCCGGCCCCATTTCCAGCCCGACGATAACGAACAGCGTCCCGAACACGAACGACACGGCCAGCGAGATCAGCAGGAACGTGATTCCGACGATCAGCAGGAAGGCGAAGATCGGCAGGGCGTTGCTCTTGGTCACTGCGAAACTGCGCTGGATTGCCGCAAACGGATTGCGCACATTCTCGGCGACGGCGATCGCGCCGATCGGCGCGAGGCGGCAAGCGAGATAGATGCCCGGCAGGATGAACAGCAGCAGCCCCGCGCCGACGATGATGTTGCTGAGGATATTGATAAGGAAATAGAAAGGCAGGAAGAGGAGCGCCGCCTTGATCGCCTCGGCCACCGTGGGGCGGTCCGACGCCATGACCAGCACCCAGATCGCAAGCTGGCCGATCATCTGGACGAGGCTGACGAGAATGATCAGCGGCAAATAGGGCTGGAGTGCCGCGACGATCACGCCGAGACTGCTGACATCCGCTATCGGCGGCAGCACGAAAGACAGGACGAGCCCTGGCAGCAGGAAGAACACGCCGGCGATCGCAACCAGCAATTGCATCTCGCGGCCCAGCAGTTGCCGAACCTCGTCCCAGCCGGTGCTGGGGGAAAAGCGAAAGCTATCGGACATGGGCGCCTTCATGCGGCGACTGGCGCGCGGGCACAACCCTTGATCGCCGCCCGCGCCGCCCGCATTTAACGTGGTGATGGACGATACCGGTATCGAATGGCGTATCTCGCCGGGCCTCACGCCCTATCCCGAGGCCTTGGCGGAGATGGAAGCGCGCGCGGCTGCGATCCGCCGCGGCGAGGCGAACGAATGCATCTGGCTGCTCGAACACCCGCCGCTTTATACCGCCGGCACCAGTGCCGATCCGGCGGAATTGCTCAGCGCCGAGCGGTTTCCGGTCTACACCGCCGGGCGCGGCGGGCGATACACCTATCATGGGCCGGGCCAGCGGATCGTCTATGTGATGCTCGATCTAGCAAAGCGCGGGCGCGATGTGCGATGTTTCGTTCATGCGCTTGAGGGCTGGGTGATCGACAGTCTGGCCGAACTCGGCGTGGATGCCCGGCGCGCAGAAGGCCGGATCGGAATCTGGACGGATGACGGCGACAAGGAGGCCAAGATCGGCGCGATCGGCGTGCGCATCCGTAAATGGATCAGCTTCCACGGCTTCGCGCTCAACGTCGCGCCCGATCTTTCCCATTTCGACGGGATCGTGCCGTGCGGGATCGCTGAATATCCGGTGACGAGCCTGGAAAAGCTGGGCGCTGTCACGGACATGGCGAAGATCGACGCGACGATTAAGCGCAATTTCTCCGGCGTCTTGAAAACATTGGAGAGTTCCGCCCGAGCATATTGACCCCGGCCATGTGATCGATGGGCTTGTGACGTCAAAATCGGCCCGCTATCCAACCGGGCGAACGAGGGAGACGGAAGATGCGTATTTCCACCAGATTTCTGAACGGAACGGCGGCGATCATGGCGACTTTCGCACTGACGGCATGTGGCGGCGGCTCCGACACCGCGACTACCGACGAAGACACCGCCGTAACCGATGTCGATCCCGGCGAAGGTGACGGCACGATCAACGATACGACGCTGATCGACGGCACGATCGGCGCCGAAGAAACGATGGGCATGGAAAGCCGGATGCCGGCCGATAGCTCCGAAGCACCGGACGCACCGGCGGCGGCCTCCGGCGGTTCGGTTGTATCCGATGACGCCGAAGCGGAGCCACCTGCCCCGGCAGAAGAACCGGCCGACGAAGAAGACGGTGAAGAAGAAGCGGCCGAATAGCCGCCGATATTGGGCCGGAGCGAGTCGCAGTTGCGACGAGACGAGCGGAACCGCGATGCAGCGCCGGACAGCAAGATTATTAGTGTGACGAGTGAATGAGCGAGGGAGAGTGAAGATGCGCAGGATCAAAGCGGCTTTTGCCGGGATTGCGGCAATGCTGGGGCTGGCGATTGCGGCGCCCGCATCGGCGCAGATCTTCTTCTTTCCGCCCCAGCATCAGGGCCAGCCGGTTTCCGGCGCCGAGCCCGGACTTTTCGTGCCCACAATGACCAATGGCCAGCCCGCCGATATCCGCGCGAACCTCGTCTGGAACCTGCGCTCGAGCCTCAACGTCGCGGCGCTGAACTGCCAGTTCTGGCCCTCGGCGATGTCGGTCGACAATTACAACGCGATCCTCACCCATCACGCCGACGAGCTGAACGCGGCCTATGAGGGCCTCCAAGCCTATTTCCGGCGAACCGTCGGGCGGCGCTGGCAGGCGACGATGGATGAATATACGACGACGATGTACCAGAGTTACGTGCGCGTCGGTTCGCAGCGCAGCTTCTGCCATGCCGCCGCCGATATCGCGCGCGATGCGCTCGCCCGGCCCAAGGGCCAGCTTCACATAACGGCGCAAAACCGGATGCGCGAAATGCGCAACAGCCTCGTCTCCTACGCGGACGCGACCATGCCCTATCACGAGCCGGTGCCGCTCCCGCCGCTGCTCCGCCTCGATGACCGCTGCTGGCGCGGCAGCAGCTATAACAGCGGACGCTGCTGACCGCTCGCACCGGCCTTGCCAAAAAGGGCCGGGCCTTGCATCCCGCCCGCAATGTCCGAACCCGTCCATCACCGTCTGACGGCGCGTAATCTGCTCGTCCCCGGCCACGGGGTAGCGGCCGTGCCCCATCTCGACGCGTTTCTGCCCGAAGTCGAGCGTATCGACCGCAGCCGGACAGCGCGGAGCGACACCGATGCGGTGGCGGGATGGGGCTATAAACCGACCGCGAAGCGCGCCCGGGCCATCGCTGCCGAAAAGGGCCTGCCCTATATCGCACTGGAAGACGGTTTTCTCCGCTCGATCGGATTGGGCGAGGCCGGCGCGCCTCCGCTCAGCCTGATCGCCGACGATATCGGCATCTATTACGACGCCCGCTCACCCTCTCGGATCGAACGGCTGCTGGAAGACGGCGGCTGGCAGTCGCCCGAGCTGCTCGAGCGCGCGCGTACGGCCATGCGGCAGATCGGCGATTACGGGCTGAGCAAGACCAATAGCGCGCCGAAACTGCCCAACCACCTGCTCCCCGCCACCGACAAGCGCCGGGTGCTGGTCGTCGACCAGACCTATGGCGATGTGTCCATTGAAGGCGGGCTCGCCGATGGCGCGCGCTTTGCCGATATGGTCGAAGCCGCGAAACGGGACGAACCCGGTGCGGAGATCGTCGTTCGCCGCCATCCGGCTGTAGCCAGCGGACTCAAGCAGGGCTGCATACCTGCCGACGCGCTGGACGGGGTCACGCTGCTCGACAGCGAGGCGCGGGCGGCCGATATCCTCGCGCGCGTCGATGCCGTCTATTGCGTCACCAGCCTGATGGGTTTCGAGGCGTTGGTAATGGGCAAGCCCGTGCGCTGTTTCGGCATGCCCTTCTATGCCGGCTGGGGCGCGACGCGCGACGAGATCCGCTGCGAGCGCCGAACGGCCACGCGCAGCGTCGCGGAAATATTCGCCGCCGCTTACCTGCTCTATTCGCGCTATGTCGATCCGATCAGTGGCCAGCCGACGACGCTCGAGGCGACGATCGAACGCTTGCATCACTGGCGGCGCATCGCGGACCGCAATGCAGGCCATTTCGCCGCCATCGGGTTCACCCCTTGGAAGCGGGCGGCCGTACGCAACATGATGGCCGGCCCACGCAACAGCATCCGCTTTCACGGTTCGGTCGACAGCGCGGTTCGCGACGCGCGCGGGCAGAACGGCAAAGTGCTGATCTGGTCGGGCAAGGAGGATCCGGCAAAGCGGGACGCGCTCGCGCGCGGCGGGACCCCGGTCTGGCGCATGGAAGACGGATTCCTGCGCTCGCGCGGGCTGGGTTCCGATTTCCACCTGCCCGCTTCGGTGGTGATCGACGATCGCGGCATGTATTTCGACCGGCATCAAAGCTCGCGCCTCGAGACGATCCTCGAGACCGCCGATTTCACGCCAGACCTTCTGGAGCGCGCGACGCGGCTGCGCGAACGGCTCGTTGCCGCCAAGATCAGCAAATATAATGTCGGCGCGCATATCGACATCGATCCGCCAGAAGGCCGCGCATCGATCCTCGTCGTCGGGCAGGTTGAGGACGACCGCTCCATCGAGCGCGGGACGGCGGACATCAATACCAATCTCGGGCTGCTTGAAGCCGTCCGTGCCGACCATCCGGACGCCTATATCCTCTACAAGCCGCATCCCGATGTGGAGACCGGTAACCGGAAGGGCCGGATAACGGATGGCGATAGTGCGGCGCTGGCGGACCGGATCGTTAGCGACGCCAATATCGATGCCTGTATAGCGGCGTGCGACAGTCTCGCGACGATGACCTCGCTCGCCGGTTTCGAGGCGCTGATGCGCGGCAAGAGAGTGATGACCTATGGCGGGCCTTTCTATGCGGGCTGGGGCCTGACCGACGACCGGCTCGATTTCGACCGCCGCACGCGCACCCTGTCGCTGGACGCGCTCGTCGCCGGCACGCTGATCCTCTACCCGCGCTACATCCATCCGCCGACCGGCCTACCCTGCACGCCGGAAGAGATTGTCGACTGGCTGGCGGCCCATGCGCCCGAGCCCGGGCATAAAAGGCTGCGCTGGCTTCGCGCGCTTTGGAACAGCCTCAGCCGCGCCAAGCCCGTGCAATATTAGCGGGTTAGGGAATGCCAAGCATTTTGTGGGTCTGGAGCGTCAGCCGCCACTCGGGGTGATCGCGGACATAAGCTATCGCCGCCTGCCGTGCGGCGTCGGCCTCTTCGCAATCCATCGGCTGGATAAGGAAGTTGCGAAAATCCCAGTCCAGAAACGTTGCGGGATCGATACCGTCCTGCGGCCAGACCAGTTTGAGCTCGTCGCCCGACCGCTGGACCACTTCGCTCCCAGCCTTGGGGCTGACGCAGAGCCAGTCGATGCCACCGGGCGCCACAATCGTGCCATTGGTCTCGACCGCGATCTCGAAGCCTTCGGCATGGAGCGCATCGATCAGCGGCGCATCGAGCTGGAGCAGTGGCTCGCCGCCCGTGCAGACGATATAGGCCTGCGCGCGTTCATCGCCCCACAACTCGCCCGCTTTCGCGGCGACGGCCTCCGCATCGGCATAGCGCGCGCCATTCTCGCCGTCCGTCCCGACGAAATCGGTATCGCAAAACTGGCAGACGGCGGTCGCGCGATCCTGCTCGCGGCCCGTCCAGAGATTGCAACCGGCGAACCGCAAGAACACGGCTTTGCGCCCCGCCTGCATCCCCTCGCCCTGCAGCGTGAGGAACATTTCCTTGACTGCGTAGCTCACAGGGCCACCGCATAATCGGTCGGATCGGCAAGGCCTGCCTCGGCAAAGCCTTTACGGCGCAGCCGGCAACTGTCGCACAGGCCGCAATGTTTTCCGTCCGGCGTCGGATCGTAGCAGGACCAGCTCATCCCCGCATCGAGCCCCAGCCGGTCTGCCTCGCGCGCAATGTCGGCCTTGCTCATATCGATGAGTGGCGTGTGCACCGAAAAGCGATCGCCCTCGACGCCCGCCTTGGTGGCGAGATTGGCCATCGCCTCGAAACTCGCAATGAAATCGGGACGGCAATCCGGATAGCCCGAATAGTCGAGCGCATTGACGCCGATAAAGATATCGCGCGCATCCGCCGCCTCGGCCCAGCCCAGGCACAGCGAGAGGAAGATCGTGTTGCGCGCGGGCACATAGGTGATCGGGATATCGTCGCCAACGCCGCTTTTCGGCACGGCGATATCGTCGGTCAACGCCGAGCCGCCGAATTGCGACAGGTCGAGCGGCAGTACGATATGTCTCTCGACGCCGAGCGCTGCCGCCACATTCGCCGCCGCCTGCAGCTCGATCCGATGGCGCTGGTTATAGTCGATAGTCAGCGCGAACAGGCGATAGCCGGCCTCGCGTGCAAGGCCGCCCGTCACCATGGAATCGAGGCCGCCGGACAGCAGCAGCACCGCATATCTGTTCGCATTTTCGGTCATCGGCGACGCAGCTATGCCCGCGGGCCGCGCCGTGCAAGCTTTGCCGCAAATAAAAGGCCGCCCGTAAAGGCGGCCAGGTTTGGGCCTCTCGGCCCGCTAGGGAGGAAAGCGTGCCCCCATGAAAGGCACGCCATTCTGTCTAAACGAATATGGTAAACAGGCGGTTAAGGCGCGATTTTCAGCAGTCGCCGGTCCGGCGTGCCTCGTAGACATTGTGAAACGGGCTGCCATTCGCGATGCCCTGTGTGTCGATCCGCGCGAGCCGCGGCGTCTCGACCGATACTTCCGTCTGGCCCCAGCCCGCGCTCGAACAGTCATAGCGCACGGTAACCGATCGGCTGTCCTCGCTCAGCACGCGGCGTGGGCAGGATCGGCCCGCATGGCGGATCTGCAGCAGACGCGCTGGGTTGCGCACGCAAATCTGTGTTCGCGCGCCAGTACGGCCAAGATCGCGCAATTCCCAATTGCCGCTCTGCAGGCCGGATATGGCCGCAGGCGCCTGCGCGGCGCTGGGCGTCGCGAGCAGGACCGACGCCGCGGCGCCAAAAAGGGCCGGCTTGAAGGGCCGGGAAAGCTGCATATTCACTCCCATAGCTGACGGCGATACTCCGCCATCACGGCCACTTTATAGCCGAAACAAGGTGAACCGGTGCTGAAAGTCACATTTTCGCTTTAAAGGTCAGAGACTTCTATCGGGAAACTCTTGGCGCAAAATTCGCAATTCACGCGAATGATGCCGTCGGAATCGGCCATTTCGCTATGCTCCTCGGCGCTGAACTGGCCGACGACCTGGCGGATATGGACGGGATCGCAGCGGCATCCCTTGCCGAGCGGCGTTTGGGGCAGCACGCGTATCTCGCCTTCGTCGTGAAACAGCCGCCATATCAGCGCGTCCATCTCCAGGTCCGGATTGGCGAGCTCTTCTTCCGTCACGGTCTCGCCAAGCATGCGAACGTCCTCCCATTCGGGATGATCGAGCCGGACATGGATTCGCTCGCGGCCTTCTTCGCCTTCCGGCAGATGCTGCAGTAGGATGCCCCCGGCGGTCCAGCGCCCGGCATCGTCCTGCGCCACGGCGATCCGAAGCAAACTCGGTATCTGTTCGGACTGCACGAAGTAATGCTCGGCGGCCTCGGCCAGCGATCCGCCTTCGAGCGGCACGATACCCTGATAGCGCTCCCCGGTTATCGCCTGATCGAAAGTGATCGCCAGATAGCCTTGGCCGAACAGCGCGAACAGCGACGGATCGGCCGGCGCCTCCGCGAAGCGATCCGCGTCGTGCCGGAGATAACCGCGCAACTCGCCGCGTTTGTAGTCGGCCACGAGAAGCTCGACGACGCCGTTTTTCGTCTGCGCCTGGATGGTGAGCTGACCACCCGCTTCCTTGAGCGTCGAGCCCAACAGCGCGGCGAGGACCAGCGCTTCGGCGAGCAGGTGCGCCAGCGGTTCGGGATAGGCGTGCGCCTCGAGCACCTCCTCGAGCGCCGGTCCGATTCTGACGACCCGGCCGCGCGCGTTACGCCCCGGTATCGAGAAACCGAGCGCACTGTCTGCCATGGCGTCGCTCATCCGATCAGGCCGAAACACCAGCGCAGGATCGCCTTTTGCGCGTGCAGCCGGTTCTCCGCCTCGTCCCAGATCGCCGACTGCGGACCGTCGATCACGTCGGCCGTAACCTCTTCGCCGCGATGCGCAGGCAGGCAATGGAGAAAGATAGCATCCGGCTTCGCCGCGGCCATTACGCGTTCCGTCACCTGATAGGGCTCAAGCGCGGCCAGCTTCGCGTCCCCGCCCTGCTGTCCCATCGAAATCCAGGTGTCGGTCACCACGACATCTGCATCGGCGACCGCGGCCATCGGATCGCGTGTGATTTCGACGGTACCGCCGCGTTCTCGTGCGGCGGTGACAACGTCCGGCGCAGGCATGAGACTTTCCGGGCAAGCCACCGCCACGTCGAACTTCAATATGCTGCCGGCCTCGATGATCGAGGTCAGCACATTGTTGCCGTCCCCCAGCCAGGCCCATTTCGTGCCCGCAAGCCGGTTCAGTTTCTCAAGAACCGTGAGCATGTCGGCCATGATCTGGCAGGGATGTGACCGGTCCGTCAGTCCGTTGATGACGGGAACGCTCGCATGGTCGGCCATCTCCGTCAGCTTTGCATGATCGTCGGTCCGGATCATGATCGCGTCGACGTAACGGGAAAGGACGCGGGCGGTATCGGCGATCGTTTCGCCGCGGCCGAGCTGCATCGTGCCCGATTCCAACACCATCGACGAGCCGCCGAGCTGCCGGATCGCCATATCGAACGAGGTGCGCGTGCGGGTCGAGTTCTTCTCGAAAATCATCGCCAGGGCATGGCCCGCGAGCGACGCATCATCGTCGACTGCGCCTTTCGACTTATCCGTGCGCGCGGCCTTGGCCGTCAGCGCATCGTCGAGGATCGCCGCCAGCGCGTCACCGTCCAGTTCCGCGATATCGAGGAAATGCCGGGTCATGAGTCCTGCGGCGGCTCGTAGTCCCGGGCCGCATCGGACAGCAGTTCGATAAACTCGGTGATGTGATGCTCTTCGATATTGAGCGGCGGCAGGACGCGCACGACATCGTCGGCGGCCGCGACCAGCAACAGTCCCTTGCTGCGCAGATAGGGCACGAAGGGCTTGCTATCGACCTTCATCTTGATGCCCAGCATCAGGCCCTTGCCGCGCACACCTTCGAAGAGATGATCGTGATTGGGCAGCATCTGCTCCAGCGCCTGGCGGAGCCGGTCGCCCATCTGCTTCACATGATCGAAGAAACCCTCTTCAAGGATCACGTCGAGCACCGCCTCGCCCGCCGCCATCGCCAGCGGCCCGCCGCCATAGGTCGAGCCGTGCGTACCGACGACCATGCCGGATGCCGCCTTTTCGGTCGCGAGGCAGGCGCCGAGCGGGAAACCGCCGCCGATACCCTTGGCCGACGCGAGAATATCCGGCTCGATGCCATATTGCTCATAGGCGAAGAAGGTCCCGGTCCGGCCATAGCCGCATTGGACTTCATCGAGCGCCAGCATCAGCCCGTGCTCGTCGGCGAGCTTGCGCAGGCCCTGCATGAACTCCTCGCTCGCCGGGCGGATGCCGCCCTCGCCCTGCACGGGCTCGACAAGGAAGCCGGCCGTCTGCGCATCGATCGCCGCTTCGGCCGCATCGAGATTGTCGAACTCGACAGTTTCGAAACCGGGCAGCACCGGCTCGAAGCCGCCGACCATCTTTTCCGATCCCGCGGCGCTGATCGTCGCCATCGTCCGCCCGTGGAAAGCCGCCGAGAAGGTGATCAGCTTCTTGCGTTCGGGCGCGCCGTTCGCGTGATGATAGCGCCGCGCCGTCTTGATCGCGCATTCGACCGCTTCGGCGCCCGAATTGGTGAAGAAGACCGTATCGGCGAAGGAATGATCGCAAATCCGCTGCGCGAGATGTTCGCCTTGCGGAGAGCCATACATGTTCGAGACATGGACGAGCTGCGCCGCCTGTTCCTGGATCGCCTTGGTCAGGTGCGGATGGCTATGGCCGAGCAGGTTGACCGCGATGCCGCTCGCGAAATCGAGATAGCGCTCGCCCTCTTCGCCGAACAGATAGGCGCCCTCGCCGCGCACCGGACGCACCGGGCTGCGGGGGTAAACGGGCATCAGCGGCGTGATCGTCATTGTGGCGTTCCTGTTCGGCGTTCGCAAAAGCAAAAGGCGGCCCCGATGGCCGCCAATCGGACCGCCTTATACCGAGCGCGAAACGAGTCCGTCAAATGGCGAAAACGCGCCTCAGCTCTTTATCTTCCACCCGCGCACGAGCAGCCCGTAGCATAGCGCGCACAGGCCGATATTGAGGGCCAGCAGCACAACAACGCCCATCGCAAGATTGGAGTCCGTCGCGCCGATGAACCCGTATCGGAACCCGGAAATGACATAGAAGAACGGATTGAGCGCGCTGACCGCCTGGAAGATCGGATCGAGCCGCTCGATCGTGTAGAAGGTGCCGGACAGGAGCGCGAGCGGCGCGACGAGGAAATTGGTCACCGCCGCCGCGTGATCGAATTTTTCCGCCCAGATCGATGTCAGCACGCCGAGAAAGGCGAGCATAATCGAACCCATGAGGCCAAAATAGACGATGGCCCAGACATGCTCGGTCGACACGTCGATCCCCCAGAGCCACATCGCGACCCATACGGCGATGCCGACGCAGAAGGCCCGCGTCACTGCGCCGGCGACCAGCGCGATGAGGAGTTCGAGCGTCGACAAGGGCGGCATCAGATAGTCGACGATCGTGCCCTGGATCTTGCCGACGAGCAGCGAGAAGCTGGAATTGGCGAAGGCGTTCTGGATCATGCCCATAACGATCAGACCGGGCGCGAGAAAGGTGTTGAACGGCACGCCCAGCACTTCGCGGTCGCCCCGCCCGAGCGCTACGGTGAATATCACTAGGAACAGCAAAGTCGTGACCGCCGGGGCCCAGACGGTTTGCAGCTGGACCTTGAAGAAACGGCGAACCTCCTTAATGTAGAGCGTACGTAATCCAACCCAGTTGACGAAAGCGATCGAGGGTACGCCCGGTTCGGGCAGTGTTCGGGCTTCCGGCATCCGAAAATCGGTATCGTGCGATTGGGGCTGGTCTGACATCGCCAAGGCGACTATCCGCTGCGGCACGCTCCGGCAAGCCAGTTGGGCTTTGAGCTAAAGAAGGAAAATTGATGGCCTGGACCGACGAACGCATCGATGAACTGAAGAAGATGTGGGAAAAAGGCATGACGGCGAGCCAGATCGCCGAAAAGCTCGGCGGCGTGAGCCGCAACGCGGTGATCGGCAAGGCACATCGGCTGGGCCTCAAGTCCCGCCCCTCGCCCGTGAAAGCGAAGTCGAAGGCGAAGAAGAAGCCTGCCACGAAGAAGGCCGCGCCGAAAGCCAAGGCAGCAACCAAGGCGAAAGCGAAGCCGGCGCCGCAAGCGCCCGCGCCCGCCGCCAAGCCCGCCGAAGCGCCGCAGCAAAAGGCCGCGCCCGCGCCGTCGGGCCCGCAATACCGCTCGATCGGCCCTGGCGGCTTTACCCGCCAGTCGCCGGCCGACCAGCAACCGCTGCCGCCCGCGCCGCCGCGCCGGCTCGTGCCGCAGAAGCTCGACCCGGAATATGAGGACAAGACCGGCCTGCTCGACCTCACCGAGCGTATCTGCAAATGGCCGATGGGCCATCCGGGCGAATCCGATTTCCATTTCTGCGGCGAGCCGGTGAACCCGGGTTTCCCCTATTGCGTCGAACATTGCGGCCGCGCCTATCAGGCGCAGCTCCCGCGCAAAGACCGCCGTCCGCCGCCGCCCCTGCCCTTTGGCGGCCCGCGGGTACGCTAGCCGGATAGCAGCGGGGCCAGCATGAACCCCGCCCGCTATCTCCTCGCACCCTGGTGGGTGGCGCAACTCGCCACAGGCGCGAAGAATTTCAGCAAGAATCCGATTATCGGTTCGCACCGGCTGAATGCACGCGGGCTGCATGCGGCGCGTGTGAAGCGGGCGCATGCGATGGCGTGGAAGCGGCGCGAGAAGCTCGCCAAGCTTATCGACCCAGCGGACCGCACGGCGTTCGACCGGGATGGGTTCGTCGCCAAGTCCGATTTCCTGCCCGCAGAGCAGTTCGCGCGGTTGCGCGACGCCGTGCTCGCCCATCGCGGCCCGGCGCGCGACATGGTGCAGGGCGACACGATCACGCGGCGTTTCGCGCTCGACCCGGCTTTGCTTACGAAAATTCCCGAGGCACGGGCGCTTCTCCGCAATCCCGACTGGCGTGGGCTGATCCGCTATGCGGGCAGCTTCGACCAGGAGCCGCTCACATATATTCAATCGATCCTCTCGCATGTCCGCGACGCCGATCCCGACCCGCAGACGCATTTCCACGCCGACACTTTCCACCCGACGGTCAAGGCATGGCTGTTCCTCACCGATGTCGCCGAGGACGAGGGACCGTTCTGCTACGTGCCCGGCTCGCACCGGCTGACGCCCGAACGGCTGGAATGGGAGCGGCAGATGAGCATCAAGGCGCCCGAAGGCGTGGACCGTCTCTCGTCGCGCGGCTCGTTCCGCGTCACGCACGAAGAGCTGCCGGGCCTCGGTCTGCCTGAGCCGCGGACCTTCGCTGTGCCCGCCAATACGCTGGTCGTGGGCGACACATTCGGCTTTCACGCGCGCGGACCGTCCGTGCGACCTTCCACCCGCGTCGAGATATGGGCCTATGGCCGGCGCAATCCCTATCTCCCATGGACGGGTCTAGATCCGTTCAGCCTGCCGGGCATCGCCGAGCGGCGCATCAACTATCTCTGGGGCTTTCGCGATCGCTGGAAACGCTTTGTCGGCCAGCCCTGGCGCGACGTTGGGGATAAGTCGCCGACCGAGCGCTAGCGCAGCGACTCCGCGATTCTTATATCGATCGGCATGACCGATCTTTTTGCAGGCCAATCCGGAAGCGGCGGTTCGACGGACGATTACGACGCCTCCGCGATCGAGGTACTCGAGGGGCTCGAGCCCGTCCGCCGGCGGCCCGGCATGTATATCGGCGGCACCGACGAGCGCGCTCTCCATCATCTCGCGGCCGAAGTGCTCGACAATGCGATGGACGAAGCGGTCGCCGGCCATGCAAGCCGGATCGAGATTGCGCTGGAGCCTGGCAACCGGCTGACGATCAGCGATAACGGTCGCGGCATCCCGATCGACCCGCATCCCAAATTCAAAAAGAAATCGGCGCTCGAAGTCATCATGACGACGCTCCATTCGGGCGGCAAATTCACGGACAAGGCCTATGCGACGTCAGGCGGCCTCCACGGCGTCGGCATCAGCGTCGTCAACGCGCTGTCCGAGGAAACGATCGTCGAGGTGGCGAAGAACAAGGAAGTGCATCGCCAGACCTATGCGCGCGGCGATGTGACTTCGAAGCTCGAAAAGGTAGGCGATACACCGAACCGGCGCGGCACGACCGTCTCCTTCGTCCCCGACCCCGAAATCTTCGGCAAGAAGGCCGCGTTCAAACCGCAGCGGCTGCACCAGCTTGCGCGCTCAAAAGCCTATCTCTTTGCTGGCGTCGAGATTCGCTGGAAGTGCGACCCCGCCCTGATCAAGGACGATACGCCGCCCGAAGCCGTCTTCCAGTTTCCGGGCGGCCTCGCCGACCATCTCGCCGAAGAAGTCGGCGAACGCCCGTGCGCGACGACGGACTTCTTTGCGGGCAAGCAGGATTTCCCGGATGGGCAAGGCTCGGTCGAATGGGCCGTCGCCTGGCCGCTCTATTCCGACGGCGCCTACAGCTATTATTGCAACACGATCCCGACGCGCGACGGCGGGACGCATGAAGCAGGCCTGCGCGCCGCGCTCGTAAAGGGCATCCGCGCGTTCGGCGAGCTTGTGGGTGTCAAGAAAGCATCGGGCATCACGGCCGACGATATCATGTCCGGCAGCGAGCTGATGCTTTCGGTGTTCCTCAAGGACCCGCAATTCCAGAGCCAGACCAAGGACCGGCTGACCAGCCCCGAAGCGGCAAAACTCGTCGAGAATGCGGTCCGCGACCATTTCGACCATTTCTGCACGGACAATATGGAACGCGGCAAGGCGCTGCTCACCTATTGCGTCGAGCGGATGGAAGAGCGGCTCGCGCGCAAGGCCGAGAAGGAGGTCAAGCGCAAGACCGCGACCAGTGCGCGCAAGCTGCGCCTGCCCGGCAAGCTGACCGATTGTTCGGAAGCCGGCCCCGAGGGCACCGAGCTGTTCATCGTCGAGGGCGACAGCGCGGGCGGATCGGCCAAACAGGCGCGGAATCGCAAGACGCAGGCGATCCTCCCCATCCGCGGCAAGATCCTCAACGTTGCTTCAGCAACGTCGGCCAAGATATTGGCAAACCAGGAGATTGCCGACATCGTCCTTGCGCTCGGCTGCGGCACGCGCGAGCAATGCGATCCCGATCAGCTGCGCTACGAACGCATCATCATCATGACCGACGCCGATGTCGACGGCGCGCATATCGCGACATTGCTGATGACCTTCTTCTTCCAGGAGATGGGGGCCATCGTGAAGGCCGGCCATGTCTTCCTCGCCCGCCCGCCGCTTTACCGCCTGACGGCCGGCGGCACGAGCCATTATGCGCAGGACGATGTCGAACGCGCCGAGATCGAAGCGACGATATTCAAGGGCAAGAAGGTCGATGTGGCGCGCTTCAAGGGCTTGGGCGAGATGAACCCGAAACAGCTGCGCGAAACGACGATGGACCCGGATACGCGCTCGCTTTTGAAAGTCACGCTGCCCAAGGAATTCCAGAAAGAAGCCGGCGTGAAGGACCTGGTCGACCGGCTGATGGGCAAACATCCCGAACACCGCTTCCAGTTCATTCAGGAGAATGCGGCGATGCTGGATGAAGAAGCGATCGACGCCTAGCGCGCCGTCCACTCCCGCTTCAGCAAGCCCCAGACGATACTATCCCGGACACCCAGATGCGTCGTCCATTCTTCCCGTAGATAACCTTCGCGCTGGAACCCGAGCTTTTCGAGCACGGCGTTCGAGCCGTGGTTATCCGGATCGGTATCGGCGGTAATGCGCCTTAGATCCATCTTGCCGAACGCATGCGTAATAACGCGCGCGAGCGCTTCACTCACAAAGCCTTTGCGCCAATGGCTGCGGCGGAGATTGTAGCCGATTTCGGCCACGCCTTCCCGGCCCGGGATCAGACAGACCCAGCCCAACGCCTCGCCGCCATCCTCCGTGATCGCCCAAGTCAGATATTTCTCGTCCGTCGCATTGATGCGGACATAGCCCTCGGTTTCCTGAAGCGTCTGGTGCGGACCGCTCGACCAGTAGCGCATCGCCTCCTCGTCCGAGAAGAAATGATGCATCGCTTCGGCGTCGGCCTCGACCAAGGGGCGGAGGACGAGCCGCTTCGATTGCAACGTCGGCAGATCGGCCATCAGCCTGTGAGCGCGGCGACGAGCTTGCGGACCTTTTGCTGCCGCCATTGCGGGAGCGGCGCCATCAGCCAATAGGCGCGCTGCGCCTCCTCGCTCTCGCCGATCTCGGCCCCGGCCGCTTCGGCGAGCAGCCGCGGCACGCGCGCCTTGCCGATTCCGGACATCGCCGCCTCCAGTGCCAGCCCCGCATCGGCGACGATCAGCCGGATTTCGTCCGCCTTGCCGCCTTCCCAGCAGATGATCTCACCCTTGCCGACCCATACGGCTTCCGGCTCGGCCAGCTTCACGCCCATATGGTCGCCCGGCCCGTCGGCGAGCCGGATCGCCAGATCGAGATTGGCCTCGGTAAAATCGAGCGGCTCGTCGCTGGCGATCAGCTGGAAACGCATATCGGGATCGGTCTTGCCGAATTCGGCGAGGCGCGGGAGCAACCAGTAGCGGCTGAAATCGCGCGGCGCGGCGATCGTCAGCCGGTTGGAGGACTGGCCCTGCCGCATCGCCTGCACGCTTTCCTCGAATTGCAGGAAACCCGCGCGCAGCGCGTCGAGCCCGCGTTCGCCTTCCGGCGTCAGTTCAAGGCCCTTGGGTGTGCGACGGAAGAGGACGACGCCCAGCGTGTCTTCCAGCGCGCGTATCTGCTGACCGACCGCGGCTGGTGTGACGGCCAGCTCGTCGGCCGCCCGCGTGAAGGACAGATGACGCGCCGCGGCGTCGAACACGCGCAATCCGTTCAAGGGGAGTAGAGTTCTTTTCATGCGTTTCCGTTAGGGCTGAGCCTGTCGAAGCCCGCTTATCCAACGATAGACGCCCTTCGACAAGCTCAGGGCTAACGGTTTTCCTCTCGACTGATCATCCGGCGACCGCGGGTGCTGCAAGCGGGAAGCGCGGGATCGCGACGTCGAACTGCGCACCATCGTTGCGGACCATCGCATAGCTGCCTTCCATCGAACCGCTCGGCGTCGAAAGCGGGCAACCCGACACATAGTCGAACGCACCGCCCGGCTCGATCACCGGCTGTTCGCCGACCACGCCCTCGCCCGCAACCTCCTGCTGACGCCCATTGGCGTCGGTGATGAACCAGTGGCGCGTGAGCAGCTGCACCGGCATGTCTCCGCAATTCTCGATCCGGATATGATAGGCCCAGAACCAGCGTTCCTTGGCGAGTTCGGACTGTTCGGGGAGGAAGCTGACCGAAACGCGCACGATCACATCTTCGGTCCGCGCCGCATGGGGGAAGAGCGCATTCACAGGCCCGCCGCCTTTAGCGCGCGATCGAGATCGTCGATCAGATCCTGTGGATCCTCGAGGCCGACATTGATCCGGAGCATATTCTCTTCGATTCCCATTTCCTCCCGCACGCTTTCGTCCAGCCCGCTATGCGTGGTCGACGCCGGGTGCGTCATCAGGCTGCGAGAGTCGCCGATATTGTTCGAAATGTCGATGAGCTCAAGCGCATCGAGCAAGGCATGGGCCTCTCGGCGACCGCCATCGACGAAGAAGGAGAAGATCGGGCCGCAGGCGTCCATCTGGGTCATTGCGAGATTATGCTGGGGATGGCTGGGAAGACCCGGATGCAGGATGTGCGGGACGCGACCCTCGAGGAAGCTCCCGACCTGCACCGCATTCTCGCTCTGCCGGCGGATACGCAGATCGAGCGTTTCCAGGCCCTTCAGCACCACCCAGGCGTTGAACGCGGACAGCGTCGGCCCGGTGTTGCGGGTAAAGGGCAGCAGGGTTTCGAGGATGAATTCCTCGGTGCCGCAGATCGCTCCGGCGAGCACCCGCCCCTGCCCGTCCATCATCTTGGTCGCGCTATAGGCGACGATATCCGCGCCGAACTCCATCGGCCGCTGGAGCGCGGGCGTCGCGAACGCATTGTCGACGACCGAGATGACGCCGTTATCGCGCGCGATATCGCACACGGCTTTCAAATCGACGATATCCATCGTCGGATTGGCGGGCGTTTCGAAGAAAAAGGCCTTGGTTTCGGGCCGGATTGCGACCTTCCACAAATCCGGATCGCGCGCGTCGATGGTGGTCGTTTCGATCCCGAACTTCGGCAGCAGCGTATCGGTCAGCCAGCGGCACGAACCGAACAGCGCCCGGCCGGCGACGACATGATCGCCGGTCTTTAGCTGGCAGAGCAGGGCCGCGGTCATCGCCGCCATGCCGCTCGCCGTGCAGCGTGCGGCCTCGGCGCCCTCCATCAGGGCGATCCGCTGTTCGAGCATCTCGACCGTCGGGTTCTGCAGCCGTGAATAGGTCATGCCCTGCTGCTCGCCGGCGAAGCGGTCAGCCGCGTCGGCCGCGCAATCATAGGCGTAACCGGACGTCAGGAAGATCGCTTCGGAGGTTTCCCCGAATTCCGAACGCGCGGTGCCGCCGCGCACGGCCTGCGTGGCCGGGCGCCATTTCGCCGTCGTTGCGCGATCCTGTCCGGTATTGCGTTTCATGGCATCCCGCTTTGCCAAGCGATGATGCGCCGCGTCAATGCGGTAGCGCGGCAATCACGGCATCGCCCGCCTCCCGCGTGGAGGCGCTGCCGCCGAGATCGGCGGTCCGCAATCCACCCGAAAGCGCCGTGCTCACTGCCGACTCAATCCTGTCCGCCGCCTCGCCCATCTTCAGCGAATAGCGGAGCATCATCGCGGCGGACAGGATCGTCGCGAGCGGATTGGCCTTGGCTTGGCCTGCGATATCGGGGGCGGAACCGTGGATCGGTTCGTACAACCCCTTGCCGTCGGCATCGAGCGAGGCGGACGGCAGCATCCCGATCGAGCCCGCGCACATGCTGGCAAGGTCGGACAGGATATCGCCGAACAGGTTACCGGTGACGATCGTATCGAACTGGCCGGGATCGCGCACGAGCTGCATCGCGGCATTGTCGACATACATATGGCTGAGTGCGACGTCCGGATAATCGGCCGACACCTCGATCATGACATCGCGCCACAGCTGCGAGGTTTCGAGGACATTGGCCTTGTCGACCGAACAGAGCTTGCCACGGCGCGCACGGGCCGTCTCGAAACCCGAGCGCGCGATCCGCGCGATCTCCGCCTCGTCATAGGCCATGATGTCATAGCCCTGGCGCAGCCCGTCTTCGGTCGTCCGCATTCCCTTCTCGCCGAAATAGACGTCGCCGGTCAGTTCGCGCACGATCATCACATCGATATCGCGTGCGATCTCGGGCCGAAGGGCCGATGCATCGGCAAGTTCCGGAAACAGGTTGGCCGGGCGCAAATTCGCGAAGAGTTTTAATTCCTTGCGCAGTCCGAGGATCGCCTGTTCGGGCCGCAAATGCCGTTCCAGCCCATCGCAATCGGGGTCGCCAACCGCGCCGAACAGGATCGCATCCGCGCGCCTAGCGAGATCGAGCGTCGCGTCCGGCAGCGGGTGGCAGGACGCTTTGTACGCCGCTCCGCCGATCGGCGCTTCCTCGAACGCCAAACCGTCGATGCCGAGCGCTTCGAGTACACGCACCGCCTCCGCGATTACTTCGGGACCGATCCCGTCTCCGGGCAGCAACGCGACCAGCATGGCTCTATTCCCCTTCTTCACGCGGCGCGTTTCAGACGCTCGACGAGTCTTTCGCGTGCCGCCATTACATCATTGCGCCGTTCGTCCAACAGGTCGCGGCCGAGAAAATGCCCGGTGAGTCGAAATCCGTCGAAGATCGCCGGCCAATCTTCCATCGCGTCGGGAATGTCCGTCTTTTCAGGATCGAGGCCGAAACCGAGTTCGCGCAATATCAGCAGTTCGTAGCGGACGAGCGCCGACGCCCAGCGCCGCGCGCTCGGCGCGGCTTCGATCGCGCTCAGCACGGCATCGAGCGCGTCATGGATGTGCGGATAAGCCTGTCCCTCCGGCAAGGTGGCGGCGGTCAGCGCGCAGGCCCATTCGATGCCGGCTGCGGCCAGCGCTTCGGCGTAGAGACCACTCCGGCTCGTCACCAGTTCGACGGTCAACCCGGCGAGCTGCTCCTCCGTACGCGCGCGGAATTCTGCTTCGACGATATTGCCCGGCAACAGGATCGGGCGGATGCGGCGCGATCGGCCGCCCCGGACATGGCCCGCCATCAGCCCGCTTCCGGGCGTCATCAGCCGGGCGATTGTGCCATGTTCGCCGTGCGGGCGGATGGCGCAGACAATGGCGCGCGTGCGGAGCTGCATGGAGATGCTTTAGTCGAAAGCGCGCGACACGCTAATAGCTCGGCCGCCGATCCTCATAGGCCATGTCGCTGAAGCGCGTGAATTCGCGATCGAAGTGCAGCGTGACCGTGCCGGTCGCGCCGTGGCGCTGCTTGGCGATAATGACCTGCGCCTGCCCAGCCACTTCCTGGTTCTTCAGCTCCCAGGCGGAGCGTTTCTCGCGATCCTCGGGCGAGCTTTGCTCGGTGATCATCGGCGGCTCGGCAAAGCCGTGATAATAATCCTCGCGATAGATGAAGAGCACGATATCGGCATCCTGCTCGATCGAGCCCGATTCGCGCAGGTCCGAAAGCTGCGGCTTCTTGTCTTCGCGCTGTTCGACGGCGCGGCTGAGCTGCGAAAGCGCGAGCACCGGCACTTCCAGTTCCTTGGCGAGTGTTTTGAGCCCACGGCTGATCTCCGAAATCTCCTGCACGCGATTGTCGCCGGTGCGCGCAGAACCCTGCAATAGCTGCAGATAGTCGACGACGATCATCGAAATGCCGCGCTGGCGCTTCAGCCGCCGTGCGCGCGTGCGCAGCGCGGCAATCGTGAGGCCCGGCGTATCGTCGATATAGAAAGGCAGGCTTTCCAGCTCCGCCGCCGCCCGGGCGAGATTGCGGAACTCTTCCTGGCTGATCTGGCCTTTGCGGAGTTTCTCCGAACTGATCCGGGAGCGCTCGGACAGGATGCGTGTGGCGAGCTGGTCGGCCGACATTTCGAGGCTGAAAAAGGCGACCGGGGCGCCGATCGATTCCTCGATCCCGTCTTCCTGGTCGCGCTGGAAGCGCAAGGCCGTCTCGAAGGCGATATTCGTCGCGAGCGCCGTCTTGCCCATGCCGGGGCGCGCGGCGAGGATGATGAGGTCCGACTTGTGCAGCCCGCCGAAATGATGGTTGAGGCTCGAAAAACCCGTCGTGTAGCCCGAAACATTGCCGCCCGAATTGAGCGCCCGTTGCGCCATGGTAACGGCTTCGGCAGCGGCCGAGGCGAAGCTCTTGGTTGCGCCGCTTTCGCCGCCGGCTTCGGCGACCTTGTAGAGCTCGACTTCGGCTTCCTCGATCTGCGCCTTGGGATCGACCGCATCACTCGTATCGACGGCTTTTTCGACCATCTCGCGCCCAACGCCGATCAGCGCGCGGAGCAGTGCCAGCTCGTAGATCTGCGTCGCGAAATCGCGGGCGCCGATCAACGCGACGCCGCTCTCCGTGATCTTCACCAGATAACCGACACCGCCCAGTTCCTTGAGGCCCTCATCGGCTTCGAACATCGGTTTCAGCGTGACCGGATTGGCGACCATGTTCTTATCGACGACCATCTTGATGATCGCCTGGTAGATACGGCCATGCACGGGATCAAAAAAATGGTCCTCGCGCAGGATCCGCTGCACATCGTCAACCAGCCGATTGTCGATCAGCAGCGCGCCGAGCAGCGCCGCCTCTGCCTCCACATTGTGCGGCAACGCCATAATGCCGTTTTCGTTGTCGCCGATGAGTGGAGCGGGTTCTGCCATATACCCCTTGTCGTCTCGATTGGCGTGTCGCTCAACCCCTTAACCGTGTCGCGGACAGAGGATGTAAAAGTCCTGCATAAGTCTGTGGAAAGGTTCCTCGCCCCCTTAGCGATTGATTTCGGCCATAATCGCCCTCTAAGCGTCGCGGATGGCCGATCCGCGGATCATAGACGTCCAGCTCGACGAACGCACGATCATCTGGCGCAATGCCGATATCGAGCAGGAGCGGCGCATTGCCATTTTCGATCTGCTCGAAGGCAATCATTTCGAACCGGCCAAGGACTATCCGGAAGGCTATGCGGGACCCTACAAGCTTACGCTGCGCGTCGAGGAGGGCCGGCTTGCGCTCGATATCGCGGCGGAGAACGATGCGTTGCTCGAAACGATCATCATAGGGCTCACGCGTTTTCGCCGGCCGATCCGCGAATATTTCGCTATCTGCGACAGTTATTTCCAGGCGATCCGCCAGGCGACGCCGCAACAAATCGAGACGATCGACATGGCGCGACGCGGGATTCACAACGACGCGGCCGAGCTGCTCAAGGAGCGGTTGGACGGGAAGGTGGCGGTGGATTTCGATACGGCGCGCCGTCTGTTCACGCTGATCTGCGTCCTGCATATCAAGGGCTGATCGCCATGCCATTCGGACCGGGGGAACGATGAAGGCAATCAAATGGGGGGTGTTCTGGCTGCTGCTGGCCGGCGTTGCGGCCATCGCGCTGTGGCAGGTCGCGATCCGCTGGCATCCGGTCGAAAGCCAATATCCGACCCAGGGTCCGGTCATCGGTGCCGAGCAGGGCGAGGTGCACTGGCCGACCCTGCGCGCCGCGGGTGCCGACTTCGCTTATATCCACGCGACCGACGGCGATACCGATCGCGATCCGAATTTCGCCGCGCATTGGCGTGCCGCGCACGAGGCGGGGCTCCGGCATGGCGCCATCCACACCTATGAGCTGTGCCGCCTCGCCATCGACCAGGCGACGAACTTCGTGGCTACCGTGCCCGATCATGAAGATGCTCTGCCCCCCGCGATACTGCTCGACTTCACCGGCAACTGCACCGACCGGCCGAACCTGGACATCTTCATCGCGGAACTCGCAAACTTTCTCGAGATCGTCGAGCGGCACGCCCAAAGCCCGGCGTTGATCTACGTCACGCGCGAATTCGATGCCGAATATGAGGTGACGCGCCGGGTCGAGCGGAGCTTCTGGCTGCCCCGCCGGCTCTTCAAACCGGATTTCGGCGCGGTGCCCTGGGTGATGTGGGAGGCGAGCGACATCAGACAGGTCGAGGGTGTGGAAAACCCCGTACGCTGGAATGTGGTGCGGCCGAACCAGCCGGGCTAAGGATCGCGCTCATGAGCATCATGGCCGACAAATGGATTCGCGAACGCGCGCTCGAAGACGGGATGATCGAGCCGTTCGAGGACGGGCAGCGCCGCGAAGGCACGATCAGCTATGGGCTGTCTTCATATGGCTACGACGCGCGCGCGGCGGACGAGTTCAAGATCTTCACCAATGTCGACAATGCGATCGTCGATCCCAAGAATTTCTCCAACAACAGTTTCGTCGACCGGCAGACCGATTGCTGCATCATACCGCCCAACAGTTTCGCGCTCGCCCGGACGGTCGAATATTTCCGTGTGCCGAACGACATTCTCGTTATCTGCCTCGGCAAGTCGACCTATGCGCGCTGCGGCATCATCGTGAACGTCACGCCGCTCGAACCGGGCTGGGAAGGCCATGTGACTCTTGAGTTCTCCAACACGACCCCGTTGCCCGCCAAGGTTTATGCCAATGAAGGCGCTTGCCAGTTCCTGTTCCTGCAGGGCAACGAGCCGTGCGAGACCAGCTATGCGGACCGGGCCGGCAAATATATGGGCCAGAAAGGCGTGACGTTGCCGAAGCTATAAGGCATGGTTGCGGTCTGGATCGTTGGGAGACACCCATGGCAAAGCCCGGTTCCGTTTTCGCCGTTACTCTAGCGATGCTCATGGCTTGCACGCCGTCCGCCGCCGAACAAAGTCAAACCCTTCCGGCTGGCGCCTATATTTATCGGGGCGACGATGCGGCCGACCTGCTCGACCAGTGTTCACGCAGCACACCCGCGCCCGGCGACAGCTATTTCACCCCTTCCCCGGCCGACATCGTGGCTTTCGAAGCAGCGCTGCCCGAGGCGCTACGTGCCTCGGGAGAAACGCCCGACTCTTATCGGCCGGAATCCGAAAGACAGGGCTGGTCGAACCTCGCTGACAGATGGGCGCGGCAATATATCGGCATCGTTCGCGACGGCACCGAAACGATATACGGGAACTTCTTTCCCAGGGAGATGGTGACACGCCATCCGGAGAACGACTTCAGCCGTTCTACGATGATTGTTTGCGACGGCGGACGCTCCTTCTTCGGTGCGGAGTTCAATCCCGCGAGTGGCCAGATCGTCCATCTCGCCTTCAACGGCTTCGCTTGAAACAAATAACCCCGCCGACGTGATGCCGGCGGGGCTATTCGCGACCCGAATTTTCGGGGATCCGTTTACCGCGAACCGATCATCACGCGACCGCGCAGACCGGCCGTTGCCGCGTCGTGTGACCATACCGGCTCGCCGTCCACGCTGGTGAGCTGCACATTCTCGGCATCGAGCACGCGCTCGAGCATCGAAGACGCGCGTGCGACCCGGTCCGTCTCCATCATGACGGTGGCAAGATTGAGCATCGCCGAAACGTCGCCATCATTTTCCGCCAGACGCCGCAATAGGCGATCTTCGGCCGCCGCATAGTCGGCGCGCTCGATCGCGTCGGCGGCATAGGGGTCGTACCCGGTGGGGTGCGCTTCCGGGTAGGGCGCGGCCTGGACCGCGACAGGAAGAGCACAAGCTGCTGCTATCATGAGGAATTTCGTCATCCACTCTCTCCGCATTACTCTTTAGTGACATACATATTACACTTATGTGACAGTTCTGTAAATGTCTGATGACAAAGGATTCAGGGTTGATCCGGTCCTCGATTGCGAAAGCCCCGAAATCCGGCGGTTACCGCGCCGACATATCCCCAAAGAATCATGCCGGTTGCCGCTTCGAAATTGCGCTTTTCGCCGAACGGCATATAGTCTGGCTGCCCTTATTCGGAGACTTCGAGCCATGCGCGCGGCGCCCATTTTCATCGCCTTGTCGGCCATTGGACTGGCACTGGCCGGTTGCAGCGGCGGCCAGAGCGGCGCTGAGGACGAGGCGGAAGCGACCGCGACCGACAGCGTCCAGATCCACCGTCCATTCCGCGCCGGGCCGGGTTCGGTAAACAGCTATTGGCTGGAGGGCGCCGACGAAGTCCTGGTATTCGATACGCAGCGCGAAATAGCGCTTGCCGATCGCGTGGTCGCGGCGATCCGCGCGACGGGCAAGCCGGTCACAGCGATTGTGATCAGCCATTACGATCCCGGCCATTTCGGCGGTCTCCAGTCTTTCATGGAGGCGTTTCCCGAGGCCGAACTGTTGATGACGGAGGACGTTGCGGAGCAGATCGGGCGCGACCTTTCCGGCTATGTCGAACGGCTGCGGGAGACCTTGGGCGAGGATTACCGGATGCCGCCCGAGCCGACGCGGTTCATCGAGAATCGCGAGGAACTGACGGTCTCGGGCGTGCCGGTGATCGTCCATGTCGTGAGCGATACCGAGGCAGAAACGATGGCGATGCTCTCTATTCCGAGCGAACAGGCGCTGTTGGCCGTCGATATGGTCGCCAATCGCATGCATCCTGATTTCACGGATGCCGATATCGACAGCTGGCCGCGCGCGCTGGACCGCCTGACCCGCGATTTCAGCGGCTACACCCTCTATCCAGGCCATGGCGAGCCGGGCCCGATCGGCCTGCTCGTCGCCAATCAGGTTGCGTATATTTCTTTCGTGCGCGGTCTCGTCGAGCGCGAGATACTGTCCGACGATGTCGCCACGGAAGCCGAGATTAACGAGGCGATCACCGCGATCCGTTCCAATTATCCGGACTGGGAAAGCGTGACCGGCCGACCGGCCCAATTGCGGCGCAATCTCGAAGCGATCGTCGCGCAACTGGGCGGCGAACTCGAAGCCGACCGCGAAGAAGAAGAAGACGGCAACGAAGCCGCGGACGGCTAGCGATTACGCTTGCGGCGCGGCTTGCGCCGTTTTCCATCTGAACGGTCGCGCGATCCCCTGCGCCCGCGCTCGCTCTTCGTTCCGCCGCCTTTGCCCTCGGGCAGTTCGAACCGCAACCCACCGCTGATCGGACTGGCTTCCACGAGCCGCAGGTCGAGCCGGTCGCCAAGCGTATAGCGCGTGCCGCTGTCTTCGCCGATCAGGGCCTGGGCGCGCTCGTCATAGCGATAATATTCCCGGCCCAGATCGCGCGCCGGCACCAGCCCGTCGCCGCCCAGCCCCTCGACCGTCGCGAAGAAGCCGAAATTCTGCACGCCGGTAATCCGTGCCGGCATGATCTCGCCGACTCGTTCGGAGAGATAGGCGGCGACATAGCGGTCCACGGTGTCGCGCTCGGCCTCCATGGCACGGCGTTCGAGCTTGCTGATCGCCTCGCCCGTCGCTTCCATCCGCTCGGCTTCGCTGCCCGTCAACTTCGTCTCGGCGACGTCCGGCCCCAGATTGTACGCGCCGACCAGCGCGCGGTGGACGAGCAGATCGGCATAGCGGCGTATCGGCGAGGTGAAATGCGCATAGCTGCCGAGCGCCAGCCCGAAATGCCCGGCATTGCGCGGTGCGTAATAGGCCTGGGTCTGGGTGCGCAAAATCTGTTCCATGACCTGCGGCCGGAAGTCGTCGTCCCCGACACGTTCGAGAATGCGATTGAAGGTGTCCGGACGGATCACCTGACCCAGCGTGAAGGGCACGTCGAGGCTCGCGAGATACTCCTTCAGTGCAACCAGCTTTTCCCGGCTGGGCGGTTCGTGGACGCGGTACATGACCGGCGCGGCCTTGGCCTCGAGCGCTTTGGCCGCCGCGACATTGGCGGCGATCATATAGTCTTCGACCAGCCGGTGCGCATCGAGCCGCTCGCGCGGCGCGACCGAGAGGATGCGGCCGGTTTCATCGAGTTCGATCCGGCGTTCCGGCAGATCAAGATCGAGCGGCTCCCGCTTTTCGCGCGCCCGGAATAACGCGCTCCAACAGTCCCAGAGCGGCCGCAGCACGCTATCGACGAGCGCGGGTTCAACGATATCCGCCTGCCCGTCGATCGCCGCCTGCGCATCCGGGTAAGGGACATTCGCGGCTATCCGGAGCCTGACGCGCGAAAAACGCCAGCTCTTCACCTGTCCCTTCCTGTCGATCGTCATGTGACAGGCCAGCGCGGCGCGGTCCTCGCCGGCTTTCAGCGAACAGATATCGGCGGACAGCTGTTCGGGCAGCATCGGCACGACGCGGTCCGGAAAGTAGACGCTGTTGCCACGCCTACGCGCTTCCTTGTCCAGCGCCGAACCGGGCCGCACATAGTAACTGACATCGGCAATCGCGACGATGACGCGCCAGCCGCCCTCGCCGTCCGGCTCCGCCCAGAAGGCATCGTCATGATCGCGCGCATCGGCCGGATCGATGGCGAGGATCGGCAGATGCGTCAAGTCTTCGCGTTCGCCCAGATCGTGTCTGGCCATACGTCCGGCTTCGGCGAGCGCCTCGTCGGAAAACTCGACCGGGATTTCATGCTTGTGGATCGCGATGAGGGAAAAGCTGCGCGGCTCGAACGGATCGCCGAGGATTTCCGTCACACGTGCCGAAACGCGCGGCGGCCGTCCCGACTTTTCGGCTAGAACCAGATCGCCGGGCCGGGCGCGATTGGCGTCGGATACGAAAAAGTCGCGCCGGTTGCCCTTTTCGAGCCCCTTCAGCCAGAGCTTGCCGCCTTCCTCGTGCAGCACGCCCATCAACTCGTCCTGCGCGGGCGCAATTTTCTTCATCGGGTGCGCGATCCAGCCGCGCCCGGCCTGTTCGGTCCGCGCGAGAATGCGATCGCCAACGCCGAGCGGGTGACGGCGGCCGCGTTCCTTGACGCGCAGCTTGGGCACCGGTGCATCGCTATCCCAGCGTTCGGGTTCCGCCCATATATCGCCGTCATCGTCGACATTCGTGACGCCCAGGACCGTAACGCGCGGCAGGCCGCCCGCCTTGTGGAGCGACTGCCCCGCGCCTTTGTCCACGAGCCCTTTCTCCGCCATGCGCTTGAGCAACGCCTTGAGTTGAATTTTGTCCTGCCCCTTCAGGCCGAAGGCGCGCGCAATCTCGCGCTTACCGGCCGGCCGGTCCGAGCTTTCGAGGAAATCGACGATCTGCTGCTCGGTCGGGAAACCGGCGGGGGTTCTGCGGGGCATGGCGCCGCCATAGCCGTTATCGGATGCGGCGGCCATCTAGTGACGGCAGAAATAATTCCGCTAAACACGCGTCATGACCTATGACCTCCTGATCGTCGGCGGCGGCATAAACGGTGCCGCGATTGCGCGTGATGCCGCCGGACGCGGGTGGAAAACCTTACTCGTCGAACGCGACGATCTGGCGAGCCATACGAGTTCCTCCTCGTCGAAGCTGATCCATGGCGGCGTCCGCTATCTCGAATTTTACGAGTTCGGCCTCGTCCGCAAGGCGCTGAAAGAACGGGAGGTCATGCTGGCATCGGCGCCGCATATCATCTGGCCGATGCGTTTCGTTTTTCCGCACAACCATCAGGTCCGCCCCTTCTGGATGATCCGCGCCGGGCTGTTCCTCTACGACATGATCGGCGGCCGCCGGACGCTGCAGGGCACGCGCGCGCTGGCCAAGGCCGATCCGCGCTATGCAGCGCCCTTCGCCGATCCGGCCACCAAGGGCCTCGTCTATTCGGATTGCTGGGTCGACGATGCGCGGCTGGTGGTCCTGAACGCGGTGGACGCTGCGGACCGGGGTGCGGAGATCGCGACGCGCACCGCATTCGTGTCGGCCGAGCGATCCGGCGCGGTCTGGAAAGCGGCACTGAGCGACGGCCGGACGGTGGAAGCCCGCGCGATGGTGAACGCGGCCGGCCCCTGGGTCTCCAAGCTGCTCAACGAAAAGGTCGGGCTCTCCGGCAAGGCTGACGTGCGGCTCGTGCGCGGCAGCCATATCGTCGTCCCGCCGCTCTATGATGGCGACCAGGCGTATATTCTCCAGCAGCCGGACCGGCGCATCGTCTTCGCCCTGCCCTATCTCGACCGGTTCACGCTGATCGGAACGACCGACGTCGCCGTCGATGATCCAGGCGATGCGGATGCGAGCGATGACGAGATCGACTATCTGTGCCGCGCGGTGAATGCGTACTTTTCCAAACAGATATCGCCAGCGGATATCGTCGCCAGCTATGCCGGCGTGCGCTCGCTCTATGACGATGGCGCCAAGCAATCGAAGGAAGTCACGCGCGATTATGTGCTCGAGATAGATGGCGGCGACGGCGATGCGCCGATCCTCTCCGTGTTCGGCGGCAAGATCACGACAGCGCGCGCGCTGGCGGAAGATGCGATCGACCGGCTGAGCCGGCAAACGGGATTGCAGGCACCGGCATGGACGCGTGACGCGAAGTTCCCGGGCGGCGATCTCGGCACGGAGTTCGATGATTTTCTCGGACAGATGGCGGCGCGCTACCCGTTTCTCGACGCCGACCTGACGAAGCGCCTCGCTCGTGCCTATGGCCGCTTGATGACCGAGATACTCGGCGATGCACGGAGCATGGACGATCTCGGCATGGACTTCGGCGCGGGCCTGACGGAGCGCGAACTGCGTTACCTCATCGACCGCGAATGGGCGCGTACGCCAGAAGATGTGCTCTGGCGGCGGACCAAGCTGGGTCTGTCGATGAGCCCGGATGAGCAGGCCCGGCTTGCATCGTACATGGCCGACGACCGCGAAAGGGTGAACGCATGACAAGGCATATTCTCGCCATCGATCAGGGGACGACGTCGAGCCGCGCGATCCTGTTCGACGAGACGGGCAAACCGCTCACAAGTTCCGCACAGGAATTTCCGCAGCATTATCCAGAGGATGGCTGGGTCGAACATGATCCGGAAGATATCTGGCGGGATACGGTCGCCTCGGTGAAAGCCGTTCTGTCCGACGAAACGACGGCGATCGGCATCACCAATCAGCGCGAAACGATCGTCCTCTGGGATCGCGCGACCGGCAAACCGCTGCACAATGCCATCGTCTGGCAGGACCGGCGCACGGCGGACACCTGCCGCCGCCTCAAGGCCGATGGGCATGAGTCGATGATCCGCGCGACGACCGGGCTGCTGCTCGACCCTTATTTCAGCGCGACCAAGCTCGCCTGGCTGCTCGACCATGTCGCGGGCGCGCGGGAGGCGGCGGCGCGCGGCGAGCTGGCCGCAGGGACGATCGACTGTTTCCTGCTCTGGCGGCTGACGGGCGGCAGCGTCCACGCAACCGACATCACCAATGCCGGGCGCACGATGCTGTGCGATATCCATGGCGGCGATTGGGACGATGCGCTGCTCGACCTGTTCGGGATCGATCGCAGCCTGCTCCCCGACATCCGCAGCAATGCGGAGATTTACGGCGAGACCGACCCGGCGCTGTTCGGCAGGGCGATTCCCATCGCCGGCATGGCGGGCGACCAGCAGGCGGCGCTGATCGGGCAGGCCTGTTTCGCGCCCGGCATGGTGAAATCCACCTATGGCACGGGCTGCTTCCTGCTGCTCAACACGGGAGCCGAGGCCGTACCGTCCGAAAACCGCTTGCTGACGACGCCCGCCTACAGGATCGGCGACGATATCACCTATGCGCTCGAAGGCTCGATCTTCGTCGCCGGCGCGGCGATCAAATGGCTGCGCGACAAGATGGGGCTGATCGCACAGGCCGGCGAGACGGCGGCGATTGCCAAGGCGGCGCCGGACAATCACGGCGTCTATCTCGTACCCGCTTTCGTGGGTCTGGGTGCGCCGCACTGGGACCCCGATGCGCGCGGAGTGATCAGCGGGATGACGCTCGATACGACGGCCGACCATGTCGTCCGTGCCACCCTCGAATCGATCGCCTATCAGACGCGCGATCTCGTCGATGCGATGCGCGCCGATGGGGCCGACGATCCGCGCGCGCTGCGTATCGATGGCGGCATGGCGCAGAATGACTGGTTCGCGCAGTTTCTGAGCGATGTCCTCGAAGCCCCTGTGGAACGGCCGGAAAGCCATGAAACGACCGCGCTGGGCGCCGCCTATCTCGCGGGCCTCGCGACCGGCGTCTGGAACGGGCTGGACGATCTGTCCGCGCGGTGGGAGGCCGATGCGCATTTCGGCCCGCAAATGGCAGATGCGCAGCGGAACGCGCTGCTTACCGGGTGGCGCAAGGCGCTCGAACGAACGCTGGCTTAAACAAATCCGTTTGGGCTGAGCTTGTCGAAGCCCTGCACTTCTTTTGAGACGGCCAAGAAAAAGTACAACCCTTCGACAGGCTCAGGGTTATCGGTTTTTTGCCTAAAGCCTCAGCGGCGTCCATTCCTCGTCGGGCGACAGCGGCGCGAATATCTGGTCGATCAGGTGATCGCTGACCTCTTCGGGCGTCGCCGGATTCCATTGTGGATCGTTATCCTTGTCGACGATCACGGCGCGCACGCCTTCGAGGAAATCGTGCCGCTGCACGACATGGGCGCCGACCCTGTATTCGACACGCATCTCGTCGGCGAAATCGGTCTGCTGGGCTCCCTGCCATAAAAGATAGAGCGACACCTTGCAGGTCTGCGGCGATTTGGTGCGCAGCGTTTCCAGCTCCTTCTGCGCCCATTCCGAGCTATCTTCCTCGAGCGCGGCAAGGATGTCCTCATACTTGTCCGAGGCGAACAGCCGGTCGATCTTTTCGAGATTTTCTTTGATCCGCGCTTCGGGCGGTTCGACCGAAGCTTCCTTCAGGATCGATTCGATCTCCTGCGGGTTTTCAGCAATCTTCGCCTTCACGGCTTCCAGCGACTCCGAGGGCAGGTAGTGGGTGGCAAGGCCCAGCGCCATGCACTCCGCCCCGTCGATCCGCGCGCCGGTCAACGCGAGAAACTGCCCCGTCCGCCCCGGCAGCCGCGACAGATACCAGCCGCCGCCGACATCCGGGAACAGCCCGATCCCCGTTTCGGGCATGGCGAAGCGCGTATGCTCCGTCGCGACCCGATATTGGCAGGGCAGCGAAAGGCCGACACCGCCGCCCATCGTGATCCCGTCCATGAAGGCGACGGTCGGCTTGGCATAGGTGAAGAGCAGGTGGTTGAGCCGATACTCGGTGTGGAAGAATTCGCGCGCGTTGACCCCGTCGCCCGCCCCGCTTTCGGCCAGCATCCGGATATCGCCGCCCGCGCAAAAGCCGCGGCCCTCGGCATGGTCGATCAGCACGGCCTCCACCGACAGATCCTCGCGCCACGCCATGAGCGCATCGATCGCGGCCTCGCACATCGCCGTGGTCAGCGCGTGGAGGGCCTTGAGCCGATTGAGCCGCAGCCGGGCAGCTTTGCCGTCGATTTGGGTGATAAGGTCTTCGGTCATGGACATGCTGGTAACGGGTCGGCGGCGGCGCGTCATCCCATCAATAGCGCGAGAGGGTCAGGCGCCTTCGCCGGACAGCGGAGTCCACACATATTCGAGCTTCAGCCCGTCCGGATCGGCGAAGAACACCGCGTAGTAGTTGTCGCCATAATAGTGATCGGGCGGATCGAGGATCGTCACTCCCGCTTCGACCAGCTTGGCGTGCAGCGCATCGACATCGGCCCGGTCCTCCGCGCGCCAGGCGGCATGGTGCAGCCCCGGCGCATAACGGTCATGCTGCATCGCTCTGTTTGCCTCGTTCGCCGGCCGGATTCCGACAGACGGGAAAAGTCCCTCGCCCAGGCTCCACTCGGTCGGCCCATCTTCAACGCGTCGTGTCTCGCGATAGCCCATATGGGTCAGGAATAGTTCATAGACCGGCCGCGCCGCTTCAACGTCGCTGACAGTGAAATCGATATGATGCCAATCGCCGCGCATACCGCCGTCCTGTTCCGTATATGTTCTTCTCTGCCTCACCACTCCGCTTGTCAATGATGCGGCAAACAGCGCCCCTACCCAATTTCGCGAATCTGCCCTAAACTCGGTTTCAAATTGCAACAGAGGATGTGACGATGGCCGATGCAGACCCGCAAATCGTGAACAAGGATGCGATGCTCGCCGCGCTCGAAAAGCAGCGCGCCGCCTTTACCGCCGAACTGCCCGTGAGCGCCGAGACGCGCAAGGAGCGGCTGACTCGCGCCGGCCGGCTGCTCGTCGACAATGCCGATGCGCTGTGCGCCGCGATGAGCGAGGATTTCGGCCATCGTTCCAAAGAGCAATCGATGATGACGGACGTCGTCTCGGCGCTCGGCGAGGTCAAATATGCGCGCAAGCATGTCGAGAAATGGATGCGGCCCGAAAAGCGCAGCGCGCGCTTCCCGCTCGGACTGTTCGGCGCGAAGGCGCGGATCGAGTATCAGCCGATGGGCGTGGTCGGGATCATCGCACCATGGAATTTCCCGGTGCAGCTGACCTTCAGCCCGCTCGCCGATGCACTCGCGGCGGGCAATCGCGTAATGATCAAGATGAGCGAGTTTACGCCGGTTACCAGCGCGCTGGTCGAGAAGCTGATCGGCGAGGCCTTCTCGCCTGAGGAAATCGCCGTGTTCAATGGCGGCCCCGAAGTCGGCCAGGCGTTTTCCGCCCTGCCCTTCGATCACCTGCTGTTCACCGGCGCGACGAGCATCGGCAAGCATATCCTGCACGCCGCGGCCGACCATCTGACGCCGGTCACGCTGGAGCTGGGCGGCAAGTCGCCGACGATCTTCGGCGAAAGCGCCGATATCGAACGCGGTACGAGCCGCGTCGCAATGGGCAAGATGATGAATGCCGGCCAGATCTGCCTCGCACCCGATTACATGATGGTGCCCGAAGCGAAGGAGGGCGATATCATCCAGGGCCTGACGGCGGCGGTCGGCGAACAGTATCCGACGCTTGACGCGAATGACGACTACACCTCGATCATCAACGACCGCCATTATGAGCGGCTGCAGGGCTATCTGAAGGACGCCGAGGAGAAGGGCGCGGAGCTCGTCGAGGTCAATCCGGGCAATGAGGATTTCAGTGCGTCGAACAAGCGCAAGATGCCGCTGACCATCGTCCGCAATCCGACCGACGACATGACCGTGATGCAGGAAGAGATTTTCGGTCCGGTCCTGCCGATCAAGACGTACAAGTCGGTCGACGAAGCCATCGACTATGTGAACGCGCATGACCGGCCGCTCGGCCTTTACTATTTCGGCAGCGACAAGGCGGAAGAACAGAAGGTGCTTTCCCGCACGATTTCCGGCGGCGCGACGGTCAATGACGTGATCTTCCATATCGCGATGGAAGAACTGCCGTTCGGCGGCGTCGGCCCGTCCGGAATGGGCGCCTATACCGGCCATGAAGGCTTCAAGACCTTCAGCCATGCGAAGAGCGTCTACAGCCAGCCCAAGATGGATGTCGCGAAGCTCGGCGGCTTCAAGCCGCCCTATGGCAAGACGACGAAGAAAACGATTGCGCGGGAGTTGAAGCTATGACGATTGGAAAACTGGCCCTCACGTTCGCGGCTGGCGCTCTGATGATGCTACCAGGCGCAGCTGCATCGCAGGAAGCCGAGGCCGAAGCGGAGGAAACCCTATCGCGGTCCGATCCGAACTATATCCGCTGTCAGACACGGCGGGTCACCGGATCGAATGCGCGGCGTGAACGGATATGCATGACCAACCGGCAGTGGGACCGGATGGCGCGCCACGGGAACGACGATGCCGAGAACATTCTCGGATATCGCTCGCGGCAGAGCGGTATACGCGGATGCGCTTCGCCGGACGGCTGCTGAACCGGAAACCCGGACGGCTTCCTATTCGAACTCCATAATTACATCGTCGGCCTGGAGGCTGTCGCCTTCGGCCGCACTGACGCTGCTGACGACACCCGCCTTTTCGGCGCGCAGGATATTCTCCATCTTCATCGCCTCGATCACGGCGAGCGGCTGCCCTTCTTCGACAGAATCGCCCTCGCCGACATGGAGCGCGGTGACGAGGCCCGGCATCGGGCAGATCAGCATCTTCGAAAGATCCGGCGGCTCCTTCTCGATCATATGCTGGGCGAGATGGGCGAAATGCCTGGGCAGCGTGCGGATATCGTGGCTCGCGCCGCGCGTCGTGAGCGAAAAGCCGTAACGGCCCGGCCTAATCTTAACGGTGAGCGCTTCGCCTCCGAACTCGGCCTCAACCATCCGGTCACCCGGGGCATAGGCCATGGCGAGCTCCATCCCTTCGCTGTCTACCGAAACGTCATCCAGGTCGACATGCACATCATGCGCCGCGCCATCGATCTCGACGACCCATTCTGCCGGCGGCTCTAGCGGTCCGTCCAACTGACCCGACACGCGCCGCGCCCGGTCCGCATGGGCGACAGCGGCAAAGCCGGCGATCGCGGCCAGCCGCTTGCGCAGCACTTCGTCCACGGGCGCACCCTGAAAGCCCTCCGGATATTCCTCGGCGATGAAGTTGGTCGTGATCTCGCCCGACCGGAAGCGCGGATGCTGCATCAGGGCCGAGAGGAAATCGAGATTGTGGCCGAGCCCCTCAAGCTCGAACCGGTCGAGTTCGGCGATCTGCCGGTCGATCGCCCCCTCCCGCGTCGGTGCCCAGGTGATCAGCTTCGCGATCATCGGATCGTAATACATCGAGACTTCGCCGCCCTCGGCCACGCCATCATCGACGCGCGTGCAGCCCTCTTCCTCATGGCTTTCCTCAGGCGGATCGTAGCGCACGAGCCGTCCGATCGACGGCAGGAACCCGCGATACGGGTCTTCGGCATAGACGCGGTTTTCGACGGCCCAGCCGGTCAGCGTGATATCGTCCTGCTTGAACGGCAGCTCTTCGCCGGCCGCAACGCGGATCATCTGCTCGACCAGATCGATATCGGTAACGAATTCCGTCACCGGATGCTCGACCTGCAGCCGCGTGTTCATTTCGAGAAAATAGAAGCTCTTGTCGGCACCGACGATCAGCTCGACCGTCCCGGCGCTGTGATAATCGACGGCACGGGCCAGTGCGACGGCCTGCTCCCCCATCGCCTTGCGCATTTCCTCGTCGACGAAAGGCGACGGCGCTTCCTCGACGACCTTCTGGTGGCGCCGCTGGATCGAGCATTCGCGCTCGCCCAGATAGACGATATTGCCATGCGTATCGCCCAGCACCTGGATCTCGATATGGCGGGGCTGTTCGATGAATTTCTCGATGAAAACGCGGTCGTCGCCGAAGCTCGCCTTGCCTTCGCGCTTCGTTGCCTCGAAGCCTTCGCGCACGTCCTGCTCGTTCCAGGCGAGCCGCATACCCTTACCACCGCCGCCGGCCGAGGCCTTCATCATCACCGGATAGCCGATCTCGGTCGAGATCTTCACCGCATGTTCGGTATCGTCGATCTCGCCGACATGGCCCGGGACGACGCTGACGCCGGCCTTCTTCGCGAGCTTCTTCGACTCGATCTTGTCGCCCATCGCCGCGATCGCCCCCGGCGGCGGGCCGATGAAAACGATATCGTTCTCCGCGCAGGCCTTGGCGAAACTCTCGCGCTCGGAGAGGAAGCCATAGCCGGGATGCACGGCCTCGGCGCCCGTATCCTTGCAGGCCTGGATGATCTTGTCGGCGAGCAGATAGCTTTCGGCCGCAGGCGGCGGCCCCAGATGCACGGCCTCGTCCGCCATCTCGACATGGGGCGAGCGCGCGTCGGCGTCCGAATAGACCGCGACCGTCGCGATCCCCATTTTTTGCGCGCTGCGGATCACCCGGCACGCAATTTCGCCCCGATTGGCGATCAGGATTTTTTTGAACACGCCCCTAGCTACTCCCTGAAATCTATTGATCCTCGATCATCAAATTGCGCAGTTCGGTCACCCGCTGGCGCGTCATGCTGGTCCGGCAGCCGTGATAGAGCAGCGGCTCCGCGCTGCCGCCGCGCATATGGTAAGACCAGGCCGCGCAATGTTCGTCGCGCAGCGTAATCCAGGCGCGCTGGGCCGCGAGCAGCCGCTCGGCGCCGCTCGGCCGGCCGTCATTCATATCGTCATGGCTCAGATAGTTGCGCGCATAGGCGATCGCCTGCTCCCAGACATCGTTGAGCTCGGCATCGGCCAGCTCATATTCCCAAGCGGCGCAGGCGTTCATCGGTTGCTGCGGGAGATTGCCGCTATCGGCGCAGGTCTCGGCATTGGGCGTGAACTGCATGATTGCGAACAGGGTCACCCCGAGCATCGACTTACTCCGCCGCCACCAGATCGGCGCGCGCCGGCTCTTCGCCGTCTAGCGGTATTAGCCCGAGCTTCTCGAACAGTTCCGCATCGGCATCGTCGCCGCGATTGCCCGTCGTGAGCAGCTTGTCGCCGGTGAAGATGCTGTTCGCACCGGCGAGGAAGCAGAGCGCCTGCACGGCCTCGCTCATGCTTTCGCGGCCCGCCGATAGCCGCACCATCGAGCGCGGCATCGTAATCCGCGCCACCGCCACCGTGCGGACGAATTCGAGATCGTCGATCTTCGCTTCGGGCACATCGTGCAGGATATCGCCAAGCACGGTGCCTTTGACGGGTACCAGCGCATTGACCGGCACGCTCTCTGGATGCCGTTCGAGCGTCGTCAGCGCATGGAGGAAACCGACCCGGTCCTCCCGGCTTTCGCCCATGCCAACAATCCCGCCCGAACAGACATTGATCCCGGCATCGCGGACATGCCCGAGCGTTTCGATGCGTTCGGAGAAGGCGCGCGTCGTGATCACCTCTTCATAGCGTTCGGGCGAGGTATCGATATTGTGGTTGTAATAATCGAGACCGGCTTCGGCGAGCATCTCCGCCTGTTTCGGCGTCAGCATACCGAGCGTCATGCAGGTTTCCATGCCCATCTCGCGCACGCCCTTCACGATCTCGACGATCGCGGGCATGTCGCGGTCTTTCGGATTGCGCCACGCCGCGCCCATGCAGAAACGCTGCGACCCCGCATCCTTGGCCTGTGCCGCCAATTGCAGCACCTGGCGGACGTCCATCAGCTTGGTCGCCTCGACGCCGCTATCGGCGTGAACGGACTGCGAGCAATAGCCGCAATCCTCGGGGCAGCCGCCGGTCTTGATCGACAGCAGCGTGCAAAGCTGCACTTCGCCGGCCGCATGGTTTTCGCGATGGACGGTCTGCGCCCGCCACATCAACTCGTGAAACGGTAGGTCGAAGAGATCGGCGATCTCCTCGCGCGTCCAGTCGGTACGAATTTCGGTCACTCGGCGGCTTCCTCCAGCGGCGGCAGGTTATGGCCGAGCAGCTTGAGGACTTCGGCGGCCGCGTCAACCAGATTGGTGCCCGGGCCGAAGATCGCCTTTACGCCGGCCTTGCGCAGGAACTCGTAATCCTGTTGCGGGATCACGCCGCCGGCGAAGACGCGGATATCCGACCGCCCGGCTTCTTCCAGCTTGCTGATGAGTTCGGGGATCAACGTCTTGTGACCGGCGGCGAGGCTCGACGCGCCGATCGCATCGACATCATGCTCCATCGCCATATCTGCGGCTTCGCCCGGTGTCTGGAACAGCGGGCCGGAGACGACCTCGAAGCCCATATCGGCAAAGGCCGACGCGACGAGATTGGCGCCCCGGTCATGCCCGTCCTGGCCCATCTTTGCGACCATGATCTTCGGCTTGCGACCGAGCCGGCCGGTCATCGCTTCGACACCGCCCGTCACCCGCTCCCATTCGGGCGTGCCGTCATAGGCGCCGCCATAGACGCCACTCACCGGCTGGGGGATCGTGTCGTAGCGGCCGAACGCATCTTCCATCGCGCTCGAAATCTCGCCGAGCGTGCAGCGCGCGCGGGCGCACTCGATTGCGAGCGCCAGCATATTGCCGTCGGCTTTCGCGCCCTCGGTCAGCGCGGCAAGCGCCGCCTGCGCCGCATCCTCGTCGCGCTCGGCGCGTGTCTTCTCGATCCGCGCGATCTGGTCGCGGCGGACGCGAGCGGTGTCGATATCGAGAATATCGATCTCGGGCTCTTCGGCGAGGCGATATTTGTTGACGCCGACGATCACCTGCTCGCCGCGATCGACGGCGGCGGCCTTGGCGGCGGCCGCTTCCTCGATGTTGCGCTTGGGCAGGCCATCGGCGACGGCCTTGGTCATGCCGCCTGCGGCTTCCACTTCCTCGATCAGCTCCCAGGCCTTGTCGGCGAGCTGCTGGGTCAGCTGCTCGACATAATAGGAACCGCCCAGCGGATCGGCGACGTTGGTGATGCCGCTTTCCTCCTGCAAGATCAGCTGCGTGTTGCGCGCGATACGCGCGGAAAAATCTGTTGGTAAAGCAACGGCTTCGTCGAAGCTGTTCGTATGGAGACTCTGCGTGCCGCCTAGCGTCGCCGCCATCGCCTCGATCGTGGTGCGGACGATATTGTTGTACGGATCCTGCTCGGTGAGGCTCACCCCGCTCGTTTGGCAATGGGTACGCAGCATCTTGGACTTGGGGTTCTGCGCCCCGAAATCGTCCATGATCTTGTGCCAGAGCTTGCGCCCCGCGCGCATCTTGGCGACCTCCATGAAGAAGTTCATGCCGATACCCCAGAAGAAGCTGAGGCGCGGCGCGAAACTGTCTACGTCGAGCCCCTGCGCCATCGCCGCGCGGACATATTCCATTCCGTCGGCGAGCGTATAGGCGAGCTCCTGCACCGCCGTCGCCCCGGCTTCGTGCATATGATAGCCGCTGATCGAGATCGAGTTGAAGCGCGGCATATGCTCGGCCGTATAGGCGATGATATCGGCGACGATCCGCATGCTGGGTTCGGGCGGATAGATATAGGTGTTCCGCACCATGAACTCTTTGAGGATATCGTTCTGGATCGTGCCGGAAAGCTGTTCCTGCGCCACCCCCTGCTCTTCCGCCGCAACGATATAGAAGGCCATCACCGGGATCACCGCCCCGTTCATCGTCATCGACACGCTCATCTGATCGAGCGGGATCTGATCGAACAGGATCTGCATGTCGGCGAGCGTATCGATCGCGACGCCCGCCTTGCCGACATCGCCGGTGACGCGCGGATGATCGCTGTCATAGCCGCGATGCGTGGCGAGATCGAAGGCGACCGAGAGCCCCTTCTGCCCGGCGGCAAGGTTGCGGCGGTAAAAGGCGTTCGATTCCTCGGCCGTCGAAAAGCCCGCATATTGGCGGATTGTCCAGGGCCGGCCCGTGTACATCGAGGCATAGGGCCCGCGCGTGAACGGTTCGAACCCCGGCAAGCCCGGATCGATCGCGTCGCTCGCATCGTAAACGGGCTGTACCGGGATGCCCTCGGGCGTATCCCAGGTCAGATCGCGGCCCTTCACTTCCCTGGCCGCGCGTTCGCGCCAATCGGCTTTGGTGGGTTTGTCGGTCATAGCGACCGCATCATAGGCGCGCTCTATTGCCCGGTAAACTGCGCTTTTTCTTTCTTGAGGAAGGCGACGGCGCCAATCACCGCATCCTGGCTGTTGCCCGCTTCGCGCTGCGCATTGGCTTCGGCATCGAGCGCATCGGAATAGTCGCGCTCGAGATTTTCCATTGCCGTGCGGCGCATGAGGCCGAGCGCCTTGGTCGGGCCTTTGGCCAGCCGTTCGGCCAGCGCCTGCGCCTCATCCATCAGCGCATCGTCCGGCACAACCTTGTACGCCATGCCCCATTCGAGCGCCTTCTCCGCCGGGATCTTCTCGCCGAGCATCATCATCTCGAAGGCACGTGCCTTGCCGATGAGGCGCGGCAGCATCCAGGTCGCGCCGCCATCGGGCACGAGGCCGATATTGACGAACGCCTGGAGGAAATAGGCCGATTCCCCGCAAATCACGAAATCGCCGGCGAGCCCCGCCGAACAGCCGACGCCCGCCGCCGGCCCTTTCACCGCCGTGATCAGCGGCACGGGCAGTTCGGCGAGCTTCTTCATCATCGGGTTGTAATGCCCGTCGAGCGACGCCTTGGCGCGATCGCCGCCGCTGATCTCGCTGCTGCCGTCGCGGCCGCCTCCCGCAAGATCGGCGCCCGAGCAGAAGGCCCGGCCCTCGCCCGTCATGATGACGCAGCGCACGCCCTCGCCCAGCGCCTCGTCGAGCGCAGCGGAAATCTCGTCGGCCATCGCCGGCGGCATCGCGTTCAATCGCTCGGGGCGGTTCAGCGTGATCGTTGCGATAGTGTCGGCAACGGCGAGCTTGATGGTGTCATATTCGGCCATGGCGTTCTGTCTCCCGCGGATGTCGTTGGTTTACGTTAACGTAAACCATGCCGAGCCGCGCGAGTCAAATCCGGCAGACCGATCAATGCGCCTCCTTCGGCGTCTCCATGATCTCGGTCAGCACACCGCCCATATCCTTGGGGTGGACGAAGAAGATCAGCGTGCCATGCGCACCGATCCGCGGTTCGCCGAGCACGCGTTTGCCCATCGCCTCGAACTCGGCCTTGGCTTCGTGGATATCCGGCACCTCGAAACAGAGATGATGCTGGCCGCCCAGCGGATTGGCCTTGAGGAACCCGTGGATCGGCGAATCCTCGCCCAGCGGCTCGATCAGCTCGATCTGGCTGTTCGGCGTATCGACGAAGCAGACTTTCACGCCCTGCGCTGGCATGTCGAACGGTTCGTGGATCTTGGTCGCACCCATAATGTCGCGCCAGAAGGCGATGCTGTCGGGAATGGAGGGCGTCGCCACGCCGACATGGTTGAGGGGGCCGAGTTTCATTCTGCCAGTCTCCTGCACTGTATGGCGCTCAATGCGCCTCGCCATGGGGCATGTAGCGGTGGACGATGGGCGCGATCACCGCGCCGATAGCCACACCGCCGAGCCCGGACAATATGGCAAAAACCAGCCAGTCCATAAAGCCGTGCAGCCCCGCGGGCATCGCCCCAGCCACCGGATGCGCGACCGCCTCGATCCAGTGTTCGGGCCCATGCCAGCCGATCGCCGCGATATTGTGGACGAGCAGCCCGCCGCCGACCCAGGCCATGGCGAGCGTGCCGACGACGGAGATGAACGCCAGCAGCTTCGGCATGAAGCCGACCAGCCCGCGCCCGAACGCCGCCATCCCGCCCTCGCGCGTCTTGGCGAGATGCAGGCCTACATCGTCCATCTTCACGATCAGCGCGACCGCGCCATAGACGACCGCCGTGATTACCAGGCCGATCAGCGCGAGGATCAGCGCCTGCGTCCACCAGACCTGGTCGGTCACTTCGGACAGCGCGATCGCCATGATCTCGGCGGAAAGGATCAGGTCCGTGCGGATCGCGCCGGACACCATATCGTCCTCGCGCTCCCCGCCCTCTACGATCGCGGGCGTTTCATGGACGTTCGTCTCGTCGACATGAAACCATTCCAGCACCTTCTCCGCCGCCTCGTAGCAGAGGAACAGCCCGCCCACGATCAGGATATAGGGAATGAGAAAGGGCGCGAACTGGCCGAGCAGCACGGCGGCGGGCAGCAGGATAACGAGCTTGTTGAAGATCGATCCGCGCGCGATCCGCGCGATCATCGGCAGTTCGCGCGCGGGATCGAAGCCGGTGACGTAGCGCGGAGTAACGGCGGCATCGTCGATGACCACGCCGGCTGTCTTGGCGCCCGCGCGGCTGGCTGCGACGCCAATGTCGTCGAGCGACGCGGCGGAAGCCTTGGCCGCGACGGAGATATCGTCGAGCGATGCGGCGGACGCGCGCGCGATGGCGGCAACGTCGTCGAGAAGGGCGACTAGGCCGGAGGGCATGGGCTACGCATTGAACCTGCCGATTTCGAAGACCGTCCGCATTTCAGATTGACCCTTTTTTCTACGCGGCAAGCTGGTTCGCTTACTGGCCCATCCCACGTACACGCTCCCAGATCTTCTCGCACAGATCGGATAGTTTTCATCGCTCGCCTACAATAAAATTGCACTTATGAAGCGTTTAGGACTGCGGCTAATGAGAAGCATCCGTAAATAAATGCGCTAACACTAAAAATCAAAAGCAATGCGCCAATCAAAAATAGCCCTGTCCCTGGCTTCAGACTTGAATAGAATTTCGTAAACGACTCATATTGATCAAAATTATCCTGCCAAAGGCGACTCCTCATCCTTGAGGCTGAAATTGAATAAGTAATACACATTATGATACCAGACATTATCGATAAAAATAAACTAGCGGCAAATGGGCTAGCAATAGATAAAAAATTGGGTGATTGTATAATTTCCATTCTGGATAATGAAAATAAAGTACCGCTATTCACAATGACAAGACTCGCCAAACACCATTTAAAAATGGAAAACGAAAAATCGTCATCCTTTCTAATTTCCTCTTTTATTATTTCGGCTTTTATTAATCTAAGTTCATTTTCGCTATTTTCGCTCATTGCTTTTCTCACAACGGAATATTATCATGCTTCTTCCACGGATTCTCGAGCTGCTTGTTCCTGAGCTTCCGTAGGCCCAGCGCCACCCGTCTCCGCGTCGAATGCGGCATGATGACCTCATCGATAAAGCCCTTCGCAGCCGCTACGAACGGGTTGGCGAAGCGGTCTTCATATTCCTTCGTTTTTTCGGCGATCTTGTCGGGATCGTCGCGGTCCTGGCGGAAGATGATCTCGACCGCGCCCTTCGCCCCCATCACGGCAATCTCGGCGGTCGGCCAGGCGTAGTTGAGATCACCGCGCAGATGTTTCGACGCCATAACGTCATAGGCGCCGCCATAGGCCTTGCGCGTGATCACCGTGATCTTGGGCACCGTCGCCTCGGCATAGGCGAAGAGCAGCTTGGCACCATTCTTGATAATACCGTTATGCTCCTGCCCGACGCCGGGGAGGAAGCCCGGCACGTCCACGAAGGTGACGATCGGGATATCGAAAGCGTCGCAGAAGCGCACAAAGCGGCCAGCCTTCTTGCTCGCCGCGATATCGAGCACGCCGGCGAGCACCATCGGCTGGTTGGCGACGATGCCCACCGTGCGCCCCTCGATCCGGCCGAAGCCGATGATGATATTCGCCGCATGGGCGGGCTGGAGTTCGAAAAATTCGCCCTCATCGACCGTCTTCCGGATCAGCTCGTGCATGTCATAGGGCATGGTCGCGCTGGCCGGGATCAGCGTGTCGAGGCTCGGCTCCTCGCGGTCCCAGGCATCGGCGGTCGGCCGTTCGGGTACCTCTTCGCGGTTCGACGCGGGCAGGTAATCGATGAAATCGCGCGCCGCCATCAGCGCCTCGATATCGTTCTCGAACGCGACGTCCGCGACGCCCGACTTGGTCGTGTGCGTGACCGCGCCGCCCAGCTCCTCCTGCGTGACCACTTCGTTGGTCACCGTTTTCACGACGTCGGGCCCGGTCACGAACATATAGCTCGAATCCTTCACCATGAAGATGAAGTCGGTCATCGCCGGGCTGTAGACCGCCCCGCCCGCGCACGGGCCCATGATGAGCGAAAGCTGCGGCACGACGCCGCTCGCCAGCACGTTGCGCTGGAACACCTCGGCATAGCCGCCCAGGCTCGCCACGCCCTCCTGGATACGCGCCCCGCCTGAATCGTTCAGCCCGATAACCGGCGCGCCGACCTTCATCGCCGTGTCCATGACCTTGCAGATCTTCTCCGCATGGCGCTCCGACAGCGAGCCGCCGAACACCGTGAAATCCTGGCTGAAGGCATAGACGAGCCGGCCGTTGACCGTGCCCGATCCGGTCACGACGCCATCGCCCGGGATCACCTGCTCCTCCATGCCGAAATCGGTGCAATTATGCTCGACGAACATGTCGAGCTCCTCGAATGAACCCTCGTCGAACAGCACTTCCAGCCGCTCGCGCGCGGTCAGTTTGCCCTTGGCGTGCTGCGCGTCGATGCGCTTCTGCCCGCCGCCCATCCGTGCGGCTTCCCGCCGGCGTTCAAGATCCTCGATAACGTCCTGCATGATCGCCCCTTCTCAAAAACTCCTCCCTCCCCTCCAGGGGAGGGATGTAAGGGTGGGGTGAGGCGGCAAGGGGTCGATCCCCTTGTCGGCTCTCGCGCAACGAAACTACGAAAGCGGCATCGAGCCGCTTTCTGCTTCACCCACCCCTACGCCCCTCCCTAGAAGGGAGGGGGTTGGTTATTTTATTAAGCCCAAGCAGGAACAGCGGCGAAAATCAACGGATCAGAGCGTGACAACGCCCCGCGCGATCAGGCTTTCGGCGGTATCGACGATGGTCTGTTCGGCCGGGATATATTCGAAACCCAGCGTTTCGGCGGCATGGCGGCCGGAGGTGACGCGTTTCTTGCCGATATTGGCCTTGATCTGCTGCATCGCCGGCATGAACAGCGCGAGAATGGCGACCATGATATAGGGCATCTTGCGCTTGGGCACCTTGCGCGCCTTGTCGCCGATCCGCGCGCGCAGCACTTCGGCCATCTCCCGCGTCCACATAAAGCCGTTGGCCGCGGCAAAGCGTTCGCCGCGCACCTTGTCGGCCGGCGCTTCGAGCGCCAGCACATGGATCTTCGCGACATCGCGGACATCGACGACGCCGATGCCCATTTCGGGAATCATCGGCATACTGCCGTCGATCAGCCGCTTGATCAGCTCGATCGAGGTCGACAGATCGTCGTTGACGACGGGTCCGAACACGCCGGTCGGGTTGACGCTGCAGAACTCCATCTCCGGCGCGTTCGCTTCGACCCAGTCACGCGCGGCGCGCTCGGCGATCGTCTTGGATTTCGTATAGGGTGCGACGCCGGGTGTCTGAATGTTCGTCCAGTCACTTTCGTCGAATTCGGTCCGGCTCTCGTCATGGCCATAGGCGATCGCGGCGACCGACGAGGTCTGGACGAAGCGCGTCACGCCAGCCTCCTTGGCAAAGCGCAGCGCCCGCAGCGTGCCTTCGCGCGCGGGGACGATCAGCTCGTCTTCATTGTCCGGCACGGCCAATGGAAAGGGCGAGGCGACATGGGCGACGCCTTCGCAGCCGGCATTGGCTTCGGCCCAGCCTGCATCGTTTTCAAGATCGGCTTCGAAAATCTTGAGCCGCTCGCCCGCATCGGGCCAGCGATCGCGGAGCCGTTGTTCGCTCTTCGCCTTGGACCGCACCGTCGTATGAACCGTCCAGCCCCTGGCGAGCAGCTGGTCGATAACCTCGCCGCCGATATATCCGGTGCCCCCGGTCACAAGTGCGGTTTTGGCCATGGCTGCGTCTCCGATATCTTTGTTTGTCTGACCCTCAAAACATCGTCATTGCTTCACTACGATGGCCAAAGCTAGCCGTCGATTGAGCTGCGTTCGAGAAACTCGATTATCCCCGAAAAATCCTTCTTTTCTCCACCATTCTTGACGAATTGCTCGTACAGAGCGCGCGCCTTGGCGCCCATCGGCGTGCGCATCCCGGCTTCGTCGGCCGCTTCCATCGCAAGCTTCAGGTCCTTGAGCATGAGCGGCGCGGCAAAACCACCTTCGTAATCGTTATCGGCCGGGCTGTCCGGGCCGACGCCGGGGACCGGGCAATAGCTCGTCATCGACCAGCTCTGGCCAGAGGCTTTGGACGAGATATCGAAGAAGGTCTGCGGATCGAGACCCAGCGACTGGGCGAGGTTGAAGGTCTCGCAGGTCGCGATCATCGTCGCGCCGAGCAGCATGTTGTTGCAGATTTTCGCCGCCTGCCCCGCGCCGGACTCGCCGGCATGGATCACCGCCTTGCCCATCACGTCGAGGATCGGCTCGGCGCGCTCGAACGCCTTGTCCGTGCCGCCGACCATGAAGGTCAGCGTGCCGCCCGCCGCCGCAGCAATGCCGCCCGAGACCGGCGCGTCGACCATGAGGAAGCCCTTGGCCGCCGCCTGTTCGCCGACATCGCGCGCCGTTGCGACATCGATGGTCGAGCAGTCGAGCAGCAGCGTACCCGGCTCGGCATGATCGAACACATCGTCGAGATAGACGGCGCGGACATGCTTGCCGGCGGGCAGCATGGTGACCACGGCTTCGGCGCCCTTCACCGCATCCGCACCGGACTCGGCGATCCGGCAGCCATTGGCCTTGGCGACCTCCAGCGCATCCTCGGAAATATCGAAAGCGGCGACGTCATGCCCGGCCTTGGCGAGGTTTGCGGCCATCCCCGCGCCCATATTGCCGAGCCCGATAAAGGCGATTGTGGTCATGTCAGCGTCCCTTCCATTCCGCATCGCGCTTGTCGATGAACGCGCCCATACCTTCTGTCTTGTCTTCGGTCGCGGTCAGGATCTGGAACAATCGGCGTTCGTGCAGCACGCCCTGATCGAGCGTCGTTTCGAAGGCCGCATTGACCATCTCCTTGTTCACCATCGCCGCCATCGGCGCCTGCGATGCGATCTTCTCCGCCGTCTTCAGCGTCTCGTCGAGCAGGTCGTCATGCGGCACGACGCGCGCGACAAGGCCCGAGCGCTCCGCTTCCTCGGCGTCCATCATCCGCCCGGTCAGGCACATCTCCATTGCCTTCGCCTTGCCGATCGCGCGGGTGAGCCGCTGCGAACCGCCCATGCCCGGAGCGACGCCGAGATTGATCTCGGGCTGGCCGAACTTCGCCTTGTCGGACGCGATGATAAAATCCGCCATCATCGCCAGCTCGCACCCGCCGCCGAGCGCGAAACCGTTGACCGCCGCGATCCAGGGCTTGCGCACGGCCTTCACGATATGGCTCGTCCACTTCGCGAAGAAATCCTCGAGGTAAAAATCGGCGGCCGCCTTGTCGTACATCTCCTTGATGTCCGCGCCCGCCGCAAAGGCCTTGTCGCCGGCGCCGGTCAGCACCGCACAGCGCTGCCCGTCATCGGCCTCGAACGTGGCAAAGGCATCGATGAGCTCGTCGAGCACATGGCTGTTGAGCGCGTTGAGCGCCTTGGGCCGGTTCAACGTGATCAGCGTGATCGCGCCGCGCTGTTCGACGAGGATGGTTTCATAATCCATCGGAAATTCCCTGTTTGAGTAAATCTACTGCCGCAGCATATCGCGCGAGACGATCATGCGCATGATCTGGTTGGTGCCTTCGAGAATCGAATGCACGCGCAGGTCGCGCCAGAAGCGTTCGATCGGATAGTCCTGCAGATAGCCATAACCGCCGAACAGCTGCAGCGCATCGTTGACGATCTTGCTGCCATTATCGGTCGACAGCCGCTTGGCCATCGCGGCGAAACGGGTCTTGTCCGGGGCGTTTGCGGTGACTTTCGCCGCCGCCGTATAGAGCAGCATCCGGGCTGCCTGGAGATCGGTTTCCATATCGGCAAGCATGAACTGCGTGTTCTGGAAATCGGCGATGGCCTGGCCGAACTGCTTCCGCTCCTTGGTGTAGCTCACCGCCTCATCGAGACAGCGCTGCGCGCCGCCCAGCGAACAGGCGCCGATATTGAGGCGCCCGCCATCGAGCCCCATCATCGCGATGCGGAAGCCTTCCCCCTCATCGCCCACACGGTTTTCCACAGGAACGCGCACAGAATCGAAATTTACCTGCGCGGTCGGCTGCGAATGCCAGCCGAGCTTCTTTTCGAACGCGCCGAAGGAGACGCCCTCCATATCCTTCTCGATCACGAGGCAGGAAATGCCCTTGGGCCCCTCCTCGCCCGTGCGGACCATGGTGACATAGACGCCATTCTCGCCGCCGCCCGAGATAAAGGCTTTCGAGCCCGACACGACATAATGGTCGCCCTCGCGCACCGCCTTGGTCTTGAGCGCGGCGGCGTCGGAGCCCGAACCCGGCTCGGTCAGGCAATAGCTGGCGACGCGCTCGCAGGTGACGAGCTCGGGCAGATATTTCTGCTTCACGGCGTCCGAACCGAAGGTGTCGATCATCCAGCTCGCCATGTTGTGGATCGAGATGAAGGCGCTGGTCGAGGGGCAGCCATAGGCCATCGCCTCCATGACTAGCGCCGCCTCGAGCCGCCCGAGCCCGATGCCGCCGCTCTCTTCGGACACGTAGATCGCGCCGAAACCGAGTTCGGCGGCATTGCTGATTGTGTCGCGCGGGAAGATGTGTTTCTCGTCCCATTCGGCGGCGTGCGGGGTGATTTCGTCGGCAGTGAATTTCTGCGCCATCTCCTGGATCTGGCGCTGCTCGTCGGTCAGGTCGAATTGTGTCATGCGCGCCCCTATAGCGGGCTTTTGGAGCGACCGTAATCCCGAAATCGCCCGGCGGCGGAAGACCTGCTACCGGCCGATCTCCGCTTCCGCCTCGATCTCGACCCTCCATTCGGGCCTGAGCAGCGCGGCGACGACGACCATCGTCGCGGCCGGGCGGACATCGCCGAAAATCTCGCCATGGACCGCGCCGATCGCATCGCCGTCGGCGGCGTCGGTCACGAACATCCGCGTCCGCACGACATCGGCTAGCGAACCGCCCAGCTCCTCGACCGCCGCCTCGATGATCGCGAAACAGCGCCGCGCCTGATCTGCCGCATCGCCTGGCGTCGAGCTGCCATCAGGCTCGATCGGTCCGGTGCCGGAGACGAGGATACGGTTGCCGGAGCGAACGGCACGGGAGAAGCCGAACGCCTTTTCGAACGGGGAAGCGGAGGCGGTTTTGCGGCGGTCCATGGACGTCAACTCGCACGGTCAGCGTCACAGCGCACAAGCTCCACGCGCCGCACCAGCTCGCCTTCTTCCTCACCGGACGCAGCCAATCGGCTGTCGCTGATGACGAGGCTGTTTCCGTCGGCGCTGAGTTCCCACACGGATCGGTGGAGGACCGGCGGGGCCTGAAAATAGAGGTCCGCCCGCATCGTGAGCCGCCTGCCATCGTCCGACTGCGCGATCAGCTCCACCGGTTCCGACCAATGGCTGCCGCGTTGCAGGCCGACTGCGGAAATAATCGTTTCGGTCGATCCGGTCTCGTTTCCGCAACCCATGTCCGCCGAAAGCCAGCGGCCATGAAACTGCGCCGGTATCGCGAAGGCCAGCTCGCCCGGCGGGGGCAGCGCGACACCGGGATCATTGTCCGGTTGCGCCATCGCCGGCATGGCTACGGCCAGCGACGACAAAGCCAGTAGTCGGGCAAACGCAGCCATCCTCTACCCCATGGTCGGGATGACGAAGGCATTGCTGCCGTCGCCGCCGCCGTCCGGCCAGCGCTGGGTGACGGTCTTGATCTTGGTCCAGAATTTCACGCCTTCCATGCCGTGCTGATTAGTGTCGCCGAAGCCCGAGCGCTTCCAGCCGCCGAAGGTGTGATAGGCGACGGGCACCGGGATCGGCACGTTGATGCCGACCATGCCGACATTCACTCGAGCCGCGAATTCGCGGGCGGCATGGCCGTTGCGCGTGAAGATCGCGACGCCGTTGCCGTATTGGTGATTGCTGGCGAGCGCGAGTGCCTCCTCGAAGTCGTTGGCGCGGACCATCTGGAGCACGGGCCCGAAAATCTCCTGCCGATAGCTTTCCATGCCCGGCTTCACATGATCGAACAGTGAGGGGCCAACGAAGAAGCCGTCTTCATGGCCCTGCAACTTGAAACCGCGCCCGTCGACGACGAGTTCCGCGCCCTCGTCGACGCCGGTCTGGATCCAGTTTTCGATCCGTTCCTTATGCTCCTTCGTGACCACCGGGCCGTAATGCGCGTCCGGATCGCTCGAGACGCCGACGCGCAGCGCATCGATCGCCGGGATCATCTTCTCGCGCAGCGCGTCCGCCGTGTCGTTGCCGACCGGCACGACGACGGGCAGCGCCATGCAGCGCTCGCCCGCACTGCCGAACGCCGCGCCGGACAGGTCGTTCACCACCTGGTCGAGATTGGCATCGGGCATGACGATGCCGTGATTCTTCGCCCCGCCCATCGCCTGGACGCGCTTTCCGTTTTCCGTGCCGCGCTGATACACATAATGGGCGATGTCGGTGGAGCCGACAAAGCTCACCGCCTTGATGTCGTCATGGTCGAGAATCGCGTCCACCATCTGCTTGTCGCCATGAACGACATTCAGAATGCCATCGGGCAGCCCCGCTTCCTTCATCAGTTCGGCAAGCCGCACCGGCACGCTCGGATCGCGCTCGGAGGGCTTGAGGATAAAGGCATTACCGCAGGCGATCGAAACGCCGAACATCCACATCGGAATCATCGCCGGGAAGTTGAACGGCGTGATCCCGGCGCAAATGCCGAGCGGCTGGCGCATCGAATAGACGTCGATGCCGGGCCCGGCGCCTTGCGTATATTCGCCCTTCAGCGCGTGCGGGATGCCGCAGCAGAATTCGATAACGTCGAGCCCGCGCTGCACATCGCCGGCGGCATCCGCGAGCACCTTGCCATGTTCGGAGGAGAGCAAAGCTGCCAGCTCGTCCATATTGGCTTCGACGAGCCGCTTATATTCGAACATCACGCGCGCGCGCTTCTGCGGATTGGTCGCCGCCCAGGCCGGCTGCGCGGCCAGCGCCGCATCGACCGCCTTTTGCAGTTCGTCGCCCGTGCCCAGCGAAACCTTGGCCTGCACTTCGCCCGAGTTCGGATCCCAGATGTCATGCTGGCGCGATCCACCGCCAGCCGCATTGCCGCCAATGAAATGCTCCACCGTGCGCATTGCTTTCCTCCAAATTCCAAATAGAAATGTCGGAGACGCCATAATGCGCAAAAACGGACAAGGCCATGCCGAGTATCGATCTCATGCGATCGAAATGGCGGCCGAAAACACTATCGGAGAGCAGGATGCATCAACTTCACACGGCAAGCACGCTGGACGAGCTGGCGGATTTCTGGGCGGAGCACCGGCCCGATCACGTCGCCTATCGTTTCGAGGGCCGCGTCACCAATTTTGCCGAGGTGAAGGAGAAGATGGAGGCACTCGCGCGCGGGTTGCAGCGCGCCGATCTCGGCTCGGGCAAGCGGATCGCCTGGCTCGGCAAGAATAGCGACTGGTATTTCATCCTGCTGTTCGCGGCGGCGCGCGTCGGGGCAACGATCGTGCCGATCGGCTGGCGGCTGGCCGAGCCCGAAATGAAGTTCATCGTCTCCGATGCCGAAGCCGAGGCGATCGTCGCGACGCCCGATTTCCTCGACACCGGCAAGGCGCTGGCGAAGTCCATCGATGCCGTGCGCGTTCTCTGGGCATCGGAGGATGGCGGCGATGTGCCCTCGCTCGGCGATATTGCCGCGGAGGCGAGCGGCGACGACGCGCCGCCCAAACCGGACCGCGGCGATGCGCTCGTGCAGCTCTACACGTCCGGCACGACCGGCAATCCCAAGGGCGTGGTTCTCACCCATGGCAATTTCCTCGATCTCGGCCGCGATCCGGACATCCAGACGCCCGACTGGGACAATTGGACCGAGGAGGAATCGGGGCTGATCCCGATGCCGGTCGCGCATATCGCGGGCACCGGTTACGGCCTGATCCCCTATAATTACGGATCGGCCTGCACGGTGACGCGCGAATTCGATCCGGGCGAGATACTCGATCTCATCGACCGGCGCGAGGTGACCCGCTTCTTCCTCGTGCCCGCGGCGCTACAATTCCTGCTCCAGCATCCCAAGATGGCCGAGACCGACACCAGCCATGTGAGCCAGGTCGGCTATGGCGCCTCGCCGATCCCGCTCGATCTGCTGCGCGCCTGCATCAAGGCCTTTCCCAATGCCGGCTTCGTCCAGTCCTACGGCATGACCGAGACGACCGGCGCCGTCGCCATCCTGCCGCCCGACGATCACGACCCCGACGGCAATGAACGGATGCGCTCGGCGGGCAAGGCGCTGCCCGGTTGCGAGATCAAGGTGGTGGACGAGGACGGCAACGACCTGCCGCCGCGCGAGATCGGCGAGGTCGTGACGCGGTCGCCCAAGAACATGGCATATTATTGGAAACAGCCGGAAAAGACCGCCGAGACCGTACAGGACGATGGCTGGCTGCATACGGGCGATGCCGGTTACATGGATGAAGACGGCTATGTCTATATTCAGGACCGGATCAAGGACATGATCATTTCGGGCGGCGAGAATGTCTATCCGGCCGAAGTCGAGAACGCGCTATACAGCCACCCCAAGGTCGCCGATGCGGCGGTGATCGGCGTGCCCGACGAAAAATGGGGCGAAGCGGTCAAGGCCGTGATCGTCAGGCAGCCGGGCGAAGAGCTGAGCGAAGACGATGTGATCGCATATTCGCGCACGCAAATCGCGGCCTTCAAATGCCCGAAATCGGTCGATTTTCTCGACATGCTGCCGCGCAATGCGAGCGGCAAGATTTTGCGAAAGGATTTGCGCGCGCCCTATTGGGAGGGCAAGGAGCGGCAGGTGAACTGAACCATGTGCTCCTGCGAAGGCAGGAGCCCAGTGCCTCAAGCGATATCGTTTCCTGCTCTAGGCTCCTGCCTTCGCAGGAGCACTCAAGGAAAGCCCGAAAACGTGCGCAAAGACACCCATCTCGACCTCATGATCGATCTGGCCCTGCAAGCCGGCGCGGCGATCGACGCGATCTACCAGACCGATTTCGACGCCGATGCCAAGGGCGACGGCTCACCCGTCACCGCTGCCGATAAAGAGGCCGAAGCGATTATCGAGGCGGGGCTCAAGGCCGCACAGCCCGATATCCCGATCCTCGCCGAAGAAGCGGCGTCGGAAGGCAGGATTCCGGAGTTAGGAGACCGGTTCTTCCTTGTCGATCCGCTCGACGGGACGCGCGAATTCGTCTCCCGGAACGGCGAATTCACGGTGAATATAGCGCTCATCGACCATGGCCGCCCGATCTCCGGTGTCGTCTATGCCCCGGCAATTTCGAAACTTTATTACGGCGCGAGCGGCGAAGGCGCCTTCTATCAGGAGGTCGCGCCCGGACAGGATCGCACCGAAGCCGAGCATCCGCACGAGATCGAAGCGCGATCGGCCTTCCACAAGAACCTGACCGCCGTCGCCAGCCGCAGCCACCGTTCGCCCGAGACCGAAGCACTGCTCGACAAGATCGGCGTCAAGGATTTCACGCCGGCCGGTTCCAGCCTCAAATTCTGCCTGCTCGCCCAGGGCTCGGCCGACGTCTATCCGCGGCTCGGCCGGACGATGGAGTGGGACACGGGCGCAGGCCAGGCCGTGCTCGAAGCCGCGGGCGGCCGCGTCATGGCGCTGGAGGGCGAAAGCGAAGCCGGGCCGCTGATGTACAACAAGGCCGAGCGCGGCTTCGACAATCCGCATTTCATCGCCTGGGGCCGCTAGGATGCGCTGTTCATCGGCGTACGTACGCTTTGCGCGGATTGCGCGCTGACGCTACCGCAAGTCTAGCGCGCTTCGATGACCCCGCAGGCGATGCGGCCGCCGGCATTGCCGGTCGGATCGCTGCGATAGTCGTCGGGCCCGGCGTGGATCATGACCGCCGCACCATCAACGTCGAGGAGTTCGGCATTGCCGCCCTCGATGCGTGCCCCGGTGATCGTGACTTCCAGCATTCCGGTCCCGTCCTGGCCGATGATGATATTGGGCATGTCGCCCATATGCTGGCCCGCCGGATTGTCCCGGCCATGTTCGCGGTCGAATGGGTTCCAGTGCCCGCCCGCGCTCGTAAAGTCCGGCGGATCGCAGCGACCGGTCGTGTGGATATGCGCGGCCTTCACGCCCGGCGGCATGTTTTCGACGCGCAGTACGAGCCGGATGCCCTGATCGAGCTGCGTGATCGTCGCGTCGCCACGCGGCGCGCCGGATGCATCGCGCAGCGTCGCTCCGGCGAATTCGACGGACGGCGGCGGCGGTGGTGCCGGCTCCGCGCCGCTCGAAACACAGCCGGCGAGCGCTGCTGACAGCGCGATACTCGGCAAAGCGGCAATTCTCATACGCATCGACGGTCCCCTGCGATAATAGTCGGTGATTGTTCTATGGCATTTTCCGGCACCCGGAGGCTATAGGGGCGCGCAACAGAATTCGCTGCAGAATAAGGGAAAAACAATGAACGCAGCGCCGGATATCCGGATCGCGATTATCGGGCTCGGCTATGTGGGGCTGCCGCTTGCCGTCGCTTTGGCCCGCCACTTCACCGTCATGGGCGTCGATGCGAGCGCCAGCCGGATCGCCGAATTGCGCGACGGCACCGACCGGACGGGGGAGATCGATCAGGGCGACCTGAAGGCGTCCAGCTTGCAGCTGTGCGATGATCCGTCCGAAGCTGCTGGCGCGGACATATTCATCATTGCCGTGCCGACGCCGGTAGACGCCGATAACCGCCCCGACCTGTCCGCGCTGCTGGCCGCCACGCGCACCGTCGGGCCGCTGTTGCGCGCGGAGAACCAGCCGATCGTCGTTTATGAGTCGACCGTGTATCCGGGTGTGACCGAGGATATCTGCGGGCCCGCACTGGAGGACGCGTCGGGCCTGCGCCGCGGCGCCGATTTCTTCCTCGGCTATTCGCCCGAACGCATCAATCCCGGCGACCGCGCGCACAGGATCGACAAGATCGTGAAGGTCGTTGCGGGGGAAAATGCCGAGGTTACGGAGCGGCTCGCGGACATATACGGCGCAATCACCGAGGCGGGGGCATTCAAGGCGGCGTCTATCAAGGCGGCCGAAGCGGCCAAGGTGATCGAGAACGCCCAGCGCGATATCAACATCGCCTTCATGAACGAGATCGCCCGTGTCTTCGGACCGCTCGGCCTGTCGACCTGGGACGTGCTGGAAGCGGCGGAAACGAAGTGGAACTTCCTCCCTTTCACGCCCGGGCTCGTCGGCGGCCACTGTATCGGTGTCGATCCCTATTATCTCAGCCATTGCGCAGAGCAGCTCGGGCACGACCCACAGGTCATTCTGGCGGGCCGCAAGATCAACGATGCGATGGGGGAATGGGTCGCCGACCAACTCCACGCGCGGCGCGGCGGCCGCACCGGCAGCGTGCTGGTGCTGGGGCTCAGCTTCAAGGAGGACGTGCCGGACCTGCGCAATTCGCGGGTGATCGATGTGATCCGGCGGCTCGAGGCACTCGGCCATGAGGTGCGCGTGCACGACCCGCTCGCCGATCCCGAAGAGGCGAAAGCGGAATATGGTATCGACCTTGAAAGCGGCGCGCCCGAAGGCGCATGCGACATCGTCTTCGCTGCCGTGCCGCATCGGGCCTATCGCGACATGCCGGATGGCGCGATCATGGGGCTCGTGAACGATGGCGGCCTGATCGCCGATCTGAAGAATATGTGGCGCGACCGAAACCTCGGCGACGCCGATCGCTGGACGCTCTAGCGCGCCAGCAGGGCTTCCACGACGGCGACATCTTCCGGCGTATCGACGCCCGGCCCGCTCGGCTCCGTCTCGATCAGACGGATTTTCGTGCCGGCCGCGAGATAGCGTAACTGCTCGAGCGCCTCGGCGCGCTCCTCGTCCGGAACCGGAAGCTCGGAAAAACCAAGCAGTGCCTCGCGCCGATAGGCGTAGATACCGGCATGCTGGAAATAGCGGGCGTCCTCCGGATGTCGCGGATGCGGGATCGGCGCGCGGCTGAAATAGAGTGCATCGCCAGCCGCATCGCGGACCACTTTCACCCGGTTCGGGTTCTGCGCCTCTTGCGCCGAAATGGCGTGACACAGGCTTGCGACTTCGACGACGGGGTCGTCCCGCATCAACCGGGCCAGCCGGTCGAGGTCCGAAGCCCGCACAAGCGGTTCGTCGCCCTGCACGTTTATGATCGCATCCGCCTTTATACGCGCTGCAACTTCGGCGATGCGATCGCTGCCGCTTTCATGGTCGCCGCGTGTCATTTCGACATGTCCGCCGAAATCGCCGACGACGCTTGCGATGCGTTCGTCGTCGGTCGCAACTATGATATCATCCAGCTCCCGCGCTGCCCGCACCTTGCGCCAGACCAGCTCGATCATCGGCGTTCCCGCGATCGGCGCGAGCGCCTTGCCGGGAAAGCGGGTGGAACCCCAGCGCGTCGGGATGATCGCGACGAGTTTCATCGGGATATCCTATCGCCCGCGCGAAATCGCGGCGATGGCTTTCAGGTCGGCCAGCAGATCGGGCAGCCATTCGAACGGCAGCATATTGGGCCCGTCGCACGGCGCATTGTCGGGATCGGGATGGGTTTCCATGAACAAGCCCGACACGGCGCCTGTCGCGACCGCGGCACGCGCCAGCGCCGGTGCATGCTGGCGCTCGCCGCCGCTGCTTTCGCCCTTCGCGCCCGGCAACTGCACGGAATGGGTGGCGTCGAAGACGACCGGACAGCCGCTCGTTTCGCCCATGATGGTAAGACCGCGCATGTCGACGACGAGATTGCCATAGCCGAACGTCGAACCGCGCTCGCACACGAAAAAGTCTGCGAGAACGCCCGCTTCGTCTGCCGCGATCCGTGCCTTTTCGACGACCTTGGCCATGTCCCATGGCGCGAGGAACTGGCCTTTCTTGATATTCACCGGCTTTCCGGAGGCCGCTACGGCCGCGATGAAATCGGACTGGCGGCACAAAAAGGCCGGCGTTTGCAACATGTCCACGGCCTGCGCAGCCGGGGCTACCTGCGCCGCATCGTGCACATCCGTAATCACCGGCACGCCGAGGCTTTCACGGACCTCGGACAGGATCGAAAGCCCCTCGTCCAGTCCGACCCCGCGGAAACTGCTGGCCGATGTCCGGTTCGCCTTGTCGAAGGAGGATTTGTAGACGAGCCCGATCCCGGCGTCGGCGAAGATCTCGCGCAGCTGTTCTGCCGTTTCGAGGGCAAAGCTTCGCGATTCTATCGCGCAGGGTCCGGCCAGCACGAAAAGCTCGTCCCCCGCCCAGGGCGAGGGCAGCGACTCAGTCATGGATCTGGATGACTCCGAGTACCTTCTTTGCCGGATCGGCAACGACCAGCGCGGTAACCCGGGCTTCGTGCATCTTCGTATCGGCCTCGTACAGCGTGGCGTCCGGTCCGATCGTCAGCGGGTCCGACGTCATGATTTCGCTCGCCTGCAGCTGACCCAGCTCGTCCGCCTGCTCGAGCCCGCGGCGCAAGTCGCCATCGGTCACGATGCCGCACAGCTTCTGATCCGACATCACGAGCACGAGACCGAGCCGGCCGTCCGACATGATCGGCAGCATGTCCTTGAGCGGCGTGTCGGGCGCGCAAAGCGGGAGATCGGCCTTGTGCATCGCATCGCGGACCGGCGTTTTGAGCCGTTTTCCGAGCTTTCCGCCGGGATGATATTGCGCGAAGTCGGACGCGCCAAAGCCGCTCGCTTCGCCAAGCGCAATCGCCAGAGCATCGCCCATCGCCATAGCGACGATAGTCGAAGTGGTCGGCGCCAGATTATGCATGCACGCTTCGCGCTCTACCGATCCGTCGAGCACGATGTCGGACTGCTTGGCCAGCGTCGACCGTAAATTGCCGGTAATCGCGATAATCGGCACTTCGAGAGAACGCAGATAGGGAATGAGGCCGAGCACTTCATCGGTCTCGCCGCTTGCCGAAATCAGCACCGCGCTATCGCCGCGCGTAATCATGCCGAGATCGCCATGACCGGCGTCTGCACTGTGCACGAAGAGGCTGGGCGTTCCGAGAGACGACAGAGTCGCACTGATCTTGCGCGCGACGAGGCCGGATTTGCCCATGCCGGATACGACGACGCGGCCACTGCGGCCCAGGATAAGGTCTACCGCTTCTCCGAAATGGCCATCGATACGGTTGGCAAGCGTCGCGACTGCAGCGGCGTTTATCGAGAGTGCATGCGCGGCGACTTTTGTCGGACTCGTCGGCCTATCGCGCGAATCAAGCCTGTTGCGCATTATGGAATCGGTCATTGGGCCCCTTTGACGGCCGGTATGCAGCATTTTAGCCACATTTTCCCAGCCTATTCGTTAAATTACTGACTTTCACCGCTTCTACTGATGACTTTGGCGTTGCGCAACAATAGTACAGGGGTCGCGGGCGCAGAGGGAGTGAGTCATTTATGAGTAGCCCAGTGCCGCCTGCTACGCTGGTTTCGGACAATAGCGCGGCAGATGTCGAACGCGGCGACTTCCGCGACACCCTGCCGGAAATCCCGGAAAATGCGCCATATTGCTTTCGCGACCGCAACATTCTGATGCTGCAGGGCCCGGTCGGTCCCTTCTTCAACCGTCTCGCCAAAGACCTGCAATGGGCGGGTGCCAAGGTTCACAAGATCAATTTCAATGGCGGTGACTGGTTCTATTTTCCGGCCAATGCGACGAGTTTTTGGGACTCTCTCGACAAGTTTCCCGCCTTCCTGAACCGCGTATGCGAAGAGAAACGAATCGATACGATCATGTTGTTCGGCGATTGCAGGAAGATGCATCGCATGGCGAGCGAGATCGCTTCCGAGCGCGGTATCGAAGTGCTTGTGTTCGAAGAGGGCTATATCCGGCCCGATTATATCACCATGGAAAGCCACGGCGTGAACGGCCGCAGCAAGATGCCGAGAGCGGGTATCTTCTACCTCAACGCGTCAGCGCCGGAGCCCGCAGAGACGAGCACCGTCGGCAAATCGATCTGGCACGCCACCGGCTGGGCGTTCACCTATTATTTCTGGGCCATCGTCCTGTGGCCGGCTTTTCCGCGCTACCGGCACCATCGGCCGCTGAGCTGGTTCGAAGGTCTGGCCTGGGTGCGCGGTGCCGCGCGCAAATATTGGTATCGGCTGAAGAACCGGGCGGACATCGCGAAGCTATCGAGCGATGCGGCGCCGCCCTTCTTTCTCGTGCCCTTGCAGGTGCACAATGATGCACAGATCGGCGTGCACTCGGAATTCGAGACGATCGAGGAATTTATCCGGCATGTCGTGCGATCCTTCGCCGATCATGCGCCGCGGGACGCATTGCTCGTGCTCAAGCACCACCCGATGGACCGCCCCTATACCGACTATACGCGGCTCGTCCGCAAGCTTCGTGACAAGACGGGGCTCGGGCAGCGCCTGATCTATGTGCACGACCCGCACCTCCCGACGCTGATACAGAATGCGAAGGGAATGGTGACGATCAACAGTACAACGGGCCTGTCGTCGATCCATCATGGCAAGCCGACATTGGCGCTCGGCGACGCTGTCTATTGCATCGATGGTCTGACCGCGTCCGCCACGCTCGACGAATTCTGGACGAGAGCCGACGAATTCAGCGTCCACCCGGACCTGTACCAAAGCTTCCGTAACCATATAATCTACCGCACGCAGCTCAACGGCAACTTCTATCGCCGGATCAAGATACCCGGCACACTTGCCGGCATCGACTGGGCTCGCGGAAAATAGAACCGGACTGGCGTTCCCTGCGCACGAGGCATTGGCCTCGCGCTCTGGATGCCAGATATGGTTTTCAGTTATCGAGTTATCCGGCGAGCGGCGCGCCCGTCTATCTGAACACCGCCGCCGCTGCGATACCCACCTGCGCGAAGATCTGCGTGATATCGCGGATGAACTGCAGCGTCTGGCCCGGCGCCTTCGGCGGCACGAGAATGCGGTCGCCGGCCCGCACATCGCCGCCGCGCTGCACGCTGCCATCGGGCCGGATAACCAGCGTATCCGAACGGTTCGCCAGACTGGTGAAGCCCCCTGCCCTGCGCACATAATCGCGCGCATCGTTACCCGGCGTCCAGAGCAGCGTCTGCGGTAGTTCTACCTCGCCCGCGACGACCACCGTCTGGTTGATATAGGGGATGACGATCACGTCGTCCGGTTCCAGCAGAACGCCGTTGAGATCAGCATCGTCGGGAAAGGCGACAAGCCCGCGTGGTTCGACCAGCCGCGCACGCTGGATGAATTCGCCAAGCGCGGTCGCTTGCGCCGCGCGTGCCTGCGCCGAGGCTGGTGACGAAGACGGCGCGGTGTAGATGGCCCGTTCCAGCCGCGCCAGATTCTCCTGCAGCAAGACGCGCTGCGTATCTGCAATGCTTTGCCGCTCGAGATGGATCATGGGCACGTCCGCGAGCGGATCGAGCGGGATGCGTGCCAGCAACGGACCCAGATAGTCCCCGCGATTCACGACATAGGCCGACGGACCGTCATGTGCCCCCAGCACCCGGACGATGAACGTGCCCGACGGCGCATCCGCCTCGTAACGAACCCGGTCGCCATCCGCGAGCATCATCGCGGCGAATTCCTCGCGCGTGACATAGGCGTTGAACGGTATCCCGTCGCGCGTCCCGAGGATCGACACATGAGTAACTTCGGGCCGCGGACGCGAATATTGGAGCAATTCGGCGCCGCTGCTCGCGAGGCTGGCGAACTCGAAGGTGTAAGGGGCACGTGCATCGCCGCTGACCGACACGACCGGGCCCTGCTGCCCGACCACGATAACGTCGCCATTGCGCAGATTTACGCCTGAAAGTTCGCCGTTGAGCAGAAACTCGTAAAGGTCGATCGATCCGATGGTATCGTTGTTTCGCCGCACGATAATGTGACGATAGCTGCCGCGATCCGGATCGATGCCGCCTGCATTCTGCAAGAAACCGATAATGGACGCCTGGCTGCTGGCCGTGTGGCCGCCGGGCTGCCGCACCGGCCCGGTCACGAAAACCTGGATCTCTCCGGCATCGGCAACCGTAGCGTAAACCTGCACCGTCGACTGATACACTTGGGAAGCCGCGCCGCTGACCACGCTGTCGACATCGGCCGCCCGCGTGCCGGCAACCCGCACCGGGCCGACATTGGGCAATGCGATATTACCTTCGGCGTCGACGACGAGACGCGCGGTTTCGTTGACCAGCCCATATGTCGTAACCATGACGACATCGCCGGGCTGGACGATATAATTGGGATCGGACGCACCCTCCGCCGAATCCGGAGCCGTGCCCTGGAAAAGTTCCGAACCGAATGGCGCGGGCCGGCGGCCGGCGAGTTGGTCCTGCCGCAATGTCCGCACCTGCCGTTCCGCACCGCGCTGATCGTCCTGGATGACCGCCGAGGGCGCAGAGCCGGCGCCGACTGCGCTCGCACCCGTGTTTTCGTCGATTTGGGCCACGGCGGGGACCGGCAATAGCGTCAATGCGACGCCGGATAGCAGTATGAACAGGCCGATGCGGAAGTACGCGAACAATGTCATTCCATATGATCCTTGACGATCGAATAGCCGAGTGTCGCGATCGCCATCAATACGGCCGCACCTATGGCGAAAGCGAATATATTGATGAACCGCTCCCAATAATTGGATATCTCGGCAAGGCGCGGCGGTACGAAGGCGACAAGGTACCGGCGCTCGTTCGCGCGCTGCGCGATGGCCTGGCGCTCGGCCTGAATCGCCGCATAATAGGCCTGTTGGGCGAACTCATAGTCGAGCAACGCCGTCTGCGCGCTCACATCGCGCTGCGCCTCGGAAACCCCGAAACCGCCGCGCGCGTCGCGCAGAGCAGCCGCCCGTTGCCGCTCGAGCGCCTCTATGCGCTCATCCATTGCGCGAATCTGGGGTGAATCCGGGCGAAACTGTGCGATAGCCGCCGCCCGTTCCACACGCGCGTTTGCAAGCTGGCCTTCGATTTGCCCGACCAGCCCGACCTGCTGTGCAGCTTCGCCTTCAAGTGTCGTCGCGCGTGTCGCCCGCGACTCAATGACGCGCTGCCGCGCCTCGTTATAGGCGTCACGGCGCGAAGCGACCTCTTCGCCCGCAACGCGAACCGCTTCGTCCTGCACGCGCCCGTTCAACGCGTTCACGACATTTTCGGTCTCCGTGAGGACACCCTCGGCCAGTCGCAACGAGTCCTGGGGCGTATATGCCTGCACATTCACGGAGATGATCCGTGACGTCGAATCGTAATTGGCGATCACCCGACCGCGCCAGAACTCCGTCTTGTCCTCGATCGGCGCCGATGGTGCAACGCGCGCAAATGGATCGAAGCTCCAATCGCCAAAGGCGGCATCGAAACCATAATCCTCTTCAAGCCGTCGCACGAGCGCGCTCGAAGTTACGAATTCGGTGATTACCAAGCCGTCATTGGCTGTGGGTGTGACCGCCGGCAAACCGATGCCGCCAAGCAAATCGGGCGGTTGCTGCTCGAGCCCCTGCACCGTGAACATCATTTCCGTGCTATATTGGGGCCGCGCCAACAGAGCATAATAGATGAAAACGATCAGGGTCGGGATGACGATACCGGCGGCGATGATGCGAAACCGCAAGCGCCTTCGGGCATGGCGATCTCCGCTCTCTTCCTCGGGAATGCGAAACCAGGCCTTCGCGCGATCGAGAATCTCGGCGCGGTTCATTACGAGGACACCTCTTTATAGTATTCCGTCGCTTCCGCCACGCTGTCGAACATCTTGAGCTGTCCTTTGTGGACCACGCCCGCGCGGTCGCAATAATCCTGAATCGCCGTCGGCATGTGGGAGGTCATAAGTAGATCTGATTCTTCTCGGCGCCGATCGAATTCCGCCCGGCATTTTTCCTGGAACCTGTAGTCGCCAGCTGCCAGCGATTCGTCGATGACATACACCTGAAATCTGATAGCCATGCTTAGCGCGAAAGCCAATCGGGACTTCATGCCCGACGAGTAGGTCCGCAAAGGCTCGTGGATCGCATTGCCGATTTCAGCAAAATCTTCAACGAAATCAGAAATTTCTTTTATGTCTGCATCATATATTCTGCAGACGAAGCGCAGATTTTCCATGCCCGTCAGCGAGCTGTTGAAGGACGACGCGAACCCAAGCCGCCAGCTGACCGAAACGTCCTTGCGAACTTCGCCGAAGGTCGGCCGTTCGGCGCCGCATATGATCCGCAGCAACGTCGACTTGCCCGCTCCGTTTACACCGAGAATGCCGTAGCTGTGCCCGCGCTCGAATGTGGCGCTGATGTCCTTCAAAACGGTTTTCTTGCCGGACCGCCGCGACCGGTATGTTTTGGTGATATTGTGGAGTTCGATAGTCATGGCGCTCAGCTTACGATCTCTTCGTCGCCCGTGAGGAGTAGCATCCGGTCGATCACCAGGCCGATGATCAGCGCGATCGTCGCGAAAGCCATCGGGAAAAATATCGAATATGCCTCGCTTTGAAAGGTCGGGATCATGGCCGAGCGCATCCATTCGATCATATGTGCGACCGGATTATACGCCATATATCCACGCACGCCGCTCGGCAGCTGCTCGAGCGTAAAAAAGATGCCGGAAAGCAGCCAGACCGGCCGGCTCATATATCCCCAGATATTCGGCCAAATGGGCAAGACACGCGCAAGACTGGAACTCAAGAAACAACAACCCAGAGTGAAATAGAACAAGCCGAGCGTCGCCAGCAGGAGCTGCGGTGGATCGCCGAAGAACCAAGTGGGAGAAACGCCGATCAGCAAATTGAGACCGACCAGGAACAGCATGAACACCACGACCGTCGTCGCTGCCTCCAGCAACAAACGACCGATTACGACGTCTGCGGGCATGACCTGCGGGTAGGTCAATAGACCGAGGCTCGCGCTGATCGCGTTCGCTGCCTGTCCAACCGAGCCGCGCCAGAAAAACAGGGGTACGATCGCCGTCACGAAAAACACGCTTATCGGCGCAGGAACCGGCGATGTGCGGCCGAGTAGAGAGAATATGCCGACAAAGACTGCAAGCGTAGCCAGTGGGTCCACGATCGCCCATGCATAGCCGATATTCGAGCTGCCGTAGCGCGTCCGCGATTCCCGTATCATGATCGCGAAGATCACGCGGCCCATTATCGTAAGCGATTCCCGCAATTCGGCAAACCATGCCGCGCTGAACGGCGCCCGGTGCGTCTGTTCGCTCGGAAGTTTTTCTTCCATCGCGATCACACCGCCTTTTTCGGTTGCCCGATGCCGGTGTAACGGAGGCCGGCCTGATTGGCCTCATCGGCCGAATAGATGTTGCGCAAGTCGACGAGAACCGGTTGGTTGAGGATGTCCGTCACGCGCTTGAGGTCTAGCGCGCGAAACTGATCCCATTCCGTCACGATGACCAGCGCATCGGCGCCATCGGCCGCAGTGTAGGGATCGTCGCAGAAATCGACATTTTCCAGCACCAGCTTCGCCTGTTCGGTGCCCTCCGGGTCATAGGCCCGGATCTTGGCGCCTTCGTCCTGCAACGCCTGGACGATCGAGATCGCCGGCGAATCGCGCATATCGTCGGTATTGGGCTTGAACGTCAGGCCGAGCAGCGCGACTGTCTTGCCTCTCACATCACCATTCATCGCCTTGACGACCTTGCGTCCCATCGCCCGCTTTCGGGCATCGTTGACCTTGACCACGGATTCGACGATCCGCAGCGGCACCTGCGCGTCCTCAGCCGTCTTCAGCAACGCCAGCGTGTCCTTGGGAAAGCAGGAGCCGCCATAGCCCGGCCCCGCATGCAGGAACTTCGGTCCGATCCTGTTGTCGAGCCCGATGCCGCGCGACACGGACTGGACGTCCGCGCCGACTTCCTCGCACAGATCGGCCATTTCGTTGATGAAGGTGATCTTCGTCGCGAGAAAGGCGTTCGCCGCATATTTGATGACCTCGGCCGTACGCCGCGTCGTGAACAGTAGCGGCGCCTTGTTGAGGTTGAGCGGCCGATAAATGGCCTCGAGCACGTCGCGCGCGTGATCGTCTTCCACGCCAACAACGATGCGGTCGGGATGCTTGAAATCGGCTATCGCCGCGCCTTCGCGCAGAAACTCCGGGTTCGAGGCAACGGACACTTCCGCGTCCGGGGCGGTCTCGCGGATCAGCCGCTCGACCTCGTCGCCCGTTCCCACCGGTACGGTCGACTTGGTTACCACCACCGCCGGGCCGGTCAGCGCCGTGGCGATTTCCCGGGCTGCGGCATATACATAGGACAGATCGGCATGGCCGTCACCGCGGCGAGACGGCGTACCCACGGCGATGAACACCGCATCCACGCCGTCCACGGCCTCGGCCAGATCCGTCGTAAAGCTGAGCCGGCCGCCGCCTACATTATGCTCAACGAGGCCCTCCAGCCCCGGTTCATAGATCGGCATCACGCCATCACGCAGCGCGGCGATCTTGTCCGCATCCTTGTCGACGCAAACAACCTGATGACCGAAATCCGAGAAACAGGCGCCGGACACCAGACCAACATAACCGGTGCCAATCATCGCAATACGCATTGTGAAATCGTCCCAACAAAAAACGGGCCGCTGTTACACTACCCTCTGCGCGGGCGCCACCCCGGCGGAAATCGGCAATCGCCTACAACTGCTTGAGGAGCAACCGGTAAACTTTTTCGATCGATACACCATCCCTGGTGCGCACGGCTACCGAACCGCGCGGCCTCTTTACCAGTTCGCGAACGGCCGCATTCCAATCGCCGTCGTCCGGGAGGATCGACTGCGCATCGGCGTTCCAACCGGACTGAGACGCCCAGGCCGAATCGGTCGCAAGAACGGAACAGCCCAATGCGACCGTCGTCCGCAAGAGGGCAGGAACGTCCGAACCGAGCGCCTCGCCCTCGAGACGGGGAAACACCGCCAGGTCGAAACCGGCCAGCAGCGCCGTCCAGCGTTGCGGCGGCGGGTTTCCGGCGAAATGCACGCGATCGCCGATCGAGAGACGCCGCGCCTCGCGCGCAAACCGCTCCGCGCCCGCGCCGCTTCCGACGACGATGAGCTGCGTATCCTCGTCGTCAACTGCCGCAGCGGCGAAAGCCTTCAGACCGCGCAGCAGCCCAGGATCGTCATCCAGCGCAGCTATGAAGCCGATCGTCTTTACGCCGGGCCTTGCACCATATTCGACGATTGCCGCGGTAACAGCGTCTTCATCGACGCTTTCCCGCGTTACATCCTCGACATCGGTAACAATCCGGTGCGCGATACCCAGTTCGTCGAGCGCGTCGGCCATTGCCCGGCTGCGTGTGACTATCGCATCGCAGCCCTCTGCAAGTCCCTTCAGGCGGATCGCCGCTGCCCGGGCACGCGCGCTGCCAGGCAGGACGATCAGCGCGGATGGCGGGAGCGCGAGGTCGAGGATGATCTGGCACCCGGCGGCACGGGCATCGGTAGCCGCCTGACAGCCCATTTCGAGCGAGTCCGCGAAGATATGGACGAGGGCGAAATCGTTGAGATCCTGGTCCGACGAAAGCTCGATAACGGAGACAGCCAAATCGATCGGAGCGATTGCAGCCCGGGCTTGCGCGACTTCAGGCAGCCCCTTTCCACGCGGCGAACAGAGGATTGCGAGACCGGACCGGCCATCTGCAGGCTCATCTACCGGAGGCCCCGGTAACGTCCAGCGCCCGCGCTCCAGCAGCGCCGCGTCCTCTTCGATGAAAGCGCACATCCGAAGCTGTGCATCGGAAAGCGTCAGGGCATCGCGAAACTGTGCGATCAACCGCGCGGGTTCCGCGACAAGACCGGCCTCGTACAATCGGACGGCCACCGAAAACAGGCGATGGTCTCCGGCAAAGAGCGCGACGGCGTCCTCTGCGATTCGCGCGGCCAGCACCGGATCGTCGTCGAGCATGCGGTGCGCCAGCTCGGCCAGCGCGCGTGCCTTGCTCTCCGGCGCCGCATCTTGCGTGGACACCCATTCCGCCGCGGCCTGCACTCCCTCGTCCTTGGCCCGTTCGAGCGCGGGATCGACGAGCGCGAGCAGCGCCGCCGGATCCTCGGCGAAACTGTTGGGCACGCGCTCGCGTCGCTTGGCCTTCTGTTTGACCCGCAATTGCCGGATCCGCCCGGGCAGCGCCAGCAGCCCTTTCACGCTGCGCGCCTCGATCAGCGCCCGGCCAAGCCCATAGGCCAGCGTCCGGCGGGCATTGATGACCCGATGCTCGAGCAGCCGCTTCTCCGCCTTGAGCGCAAGCAACTGCCGCTCCGCCGCTTCGCGCGCGGCGCGTTCTTCTTCCAGCGCGCGAGCGATCGCTTCGGGCTCGTCATCGCTGTCCATATCGTCCGTGATGGCGTCTATCCTCTTGTCCCTGCTGGGTCTCTATTCCTCCGCCCGCTCCCGTGGCAAGCGTGGTGCGTCCATCCCGGCATGGCGGAACATCCATGCGGCGCGATACGCATAACGCTGCGCGCCCAGCAGTCCGCCCTCCGCATCGCGGCTGAGCGAACCCGATTGCCAGCGCGCGACCAGCAATACGGCGGGATCGCGATAGATCGACTTCTTCCCCCCGATCATCTCGAGCCGCGCCAGCATCTCGGTGTCGGCACCCGTCGCTACTTCCTCGAAGGGGCCCGCCGCCATCAGCGTGTCGCGGCGCAGGCACATGGTAATCGGCACCGGCCGCACGATGGGAAAGACTCGAGGCGCAACTGGCCGGCCCGCCTCGTCCATCCGGATATGATTGGAAATGGCCACGGCATGATTGCGCAGCCCGGCAAGCTGCCGCTCGATCCGCTCGACCGGCGACCAATCGTCCGCGTCGAGAAAGGTCACATATTCGCCAGTTGCGGAATCTATGGCCGTATTGCGCGCGCCATAAACGCCGGGATCGCGAGCATTGGCGAGCGTCACGATCCGATCGTCCGTCCTCGCCAACCGGGCGGCCAGCGCCGGACCTCCATCATCGGATCGATCGTCCACGAGGAGGATTTCGACATTGCGCCAGCTCTGCCGGGCGATCGACATAGCCGCGGTTTCGAGCGTTGCCTCCGCATTACGATAGGGAATGACGACCGAGACTTTCGGTCCCGCGCCGATCGGTGCCCCTTCGCCCGCAAGCTCGTCGATGGTGTGGGGACTGTCGCCATCCGCGAGCGGCGCGCCAAGACCGTCAGTCGCGAACATGGCGTTAAGCGCGCGACGCGCTGCACGGAAATCATCGGTGCCAATGGCCACAGCCGCCTCGATCGCCGCCGCCTCGCGCGAAGCGGACCGTGCTTGACGCACCAGGCCGGCAGCCTGTTCAGGCGAACCGAGCGCCAGGTGGCAGGCCGCGCGTGCGAGATAATCGTCCGGCGCAAGCAGCTCCAGCGCCGCATGGCAGTCCTGGAGAGCGATCAGCTTGGCCGCCAGCTTGCGATGCGCAGGCCCAGCAGATGCGAGCGCCGTGCGCGTCGCCGCATCCGCCTGGCCGAGCGCGGCCTTGGCGAGGTTCCGGCCCAATTCCGCCTTCGCATCGCCGCCGGAATATTCAAGCGCCAGCGGATACAGCCCGAGACGCGCGAGCACATAGGGATCGGCCGGTGCGCCGCGCAGCGCCGCCCAGTGCAACGTCCGTCCCGCCGCCTTGCGCGCCGCCCATATCCGGATCGGCGATAGCGAAGACGCCGCGAGCCGCGCCAGCAACCGGTCACTCAACAGTCGCGGCAGAGCCCCTCTCCTTCGCCAATTGCGGCGCGCTTCGCCGCATCCTATTGCAGCGCTCGTGACTGGCAGTTTACCCGCCCCCGCGCAACGCCCGGCTTGGCAGCCGATGGCGGACATGCTGAGCCGTGCGCTTGCCCAGGGCACCCTCGATCCCGTCGTCTCACACATGCCCGAAAGCGGCGCTCTGGCGGAGGCTGCCACGCTTCTCAAGGAAGCCGAGCGCGGCGTCTATTCGAGCTGGCTGCTTTCGCGCGCCATCGATCTTTGTGTTCAGCACCCCGATAGCGCGCGCCTGCAATGGCATGTCGGCAAGCTGACCGACCTCATGGAAAACCGGGACAGCGCGCGACTCTGCTGGCGTGGCATTGCCGAAAGATTTCCCAATTCTTTCAATATTATACCGGAATATTATCGGATCGTTTTGGAGACTTTCGGTGAGTCCGTCGCCTCGCAACTTCTCGTAAGCTACGCGCGAGACTCAGCCACGTCCGCGGATCCCGAACGCGCGATACTGATTGCCCGATGCAGGGCGATCGGCGGCGATATGGACACCGCCCTCGCCGCACTCGACGCGGCGAAAGCGGATAAGGATTGGGATGTGCGGCTGGCGATCGAGAAAGCGAAGCTGCTGCGCAAATCGGGCCGGTTCGACGACGCGATGACGCTGGTGCGCATGCCCGGCGTGGCGGCGGCCGCCCCCGCGCTCGTGAAAGATATAGAGCGGGCCATGCGGGTGTTCGACGGCCGACACGCCGATGGCCCCCCGTCCGTCGTCGCGCTCGAAATGCTGCTCGAACAATCCCTGCAACGCCGCGCCGCTTCGCCGCCCATCCGGGCGCGCAACGCCTTGGGCGGTATTGTGCTGATCGGCGGTACGCTCGGCGGCGGCGGAGCGGAGCGGCAATTGGCCAATACGGCGCTTGGTCTGTCCGAACGGGCGAGGCATGGCGACCGGCTCCACGGCCCTGTCAGCATATTCTGCCGCAAGCTCGATCGCAGGCGCCGCAACGATTTTTACCTGTCCCGGCTGGAGCGGGCGGACATCCGGGTCGCCGATTATCTCTCGGCCAGGCCATGGGGCGGCGACAGGACGTTGAGCGCTGCGGGCGCCTCGGCCGATCTCGTCGCCGCGCTGCCGGAGAGAATGCGGGAAGGCGTGGTCCGGCTCACCGATATCCTGCGACACGAAGCGCCGGAAGTCGTGCAGATCTGGCAGGACGGGATGATCTTCGCCGCTGGCCTCGCCGCGCTGATGGCTGGCGTTCCCCGCATCGTCCTCAATGTGCGGACCATGCCGCCCAACCGGCGTACGGATCGGCAAAGGCCGGAGCAACAGACGCTCTATCGCGGTTTGCTCAGGGCCGAGGGCGTGTCGCTGACCGCGAATTCGCGTATCGCGGCGCGGGCCTATGAGGAGTGGCTGGATCTGCCGCGCGGCAGCGTGCTGACGATTGCCAACGGCGTTTCGCCGCTGTCGGTCGAGGCAGCGGATACCGAGGAAGCGATGTGGCAACGCTTCGGCGCCGAAACGGGCGGTAACGGTTTCGTGCTCGGCGGGGTCATGCGGTTCGACGACAACAAGCGACCTCTGCTCTGGCTCCAGATCTGCGCCGCATTGGCGCCGCGATTGCCCGATGCCCGCTTCGTTATCGCCGGGCACGGCCCATTGCGGCCTGCGGCCGAGGAGTTGGCGAAAAGTCTCGGCATTCTGGACCGCACGCTATTCGTCGGGCGGACATCGCATGTCGGTTTCTGGCTCGGCAAGATGGACGCGCTCGCGCTGACGTCGCGCCACGAAGGCGTGCCCAACGCGTTGATCGAGGCGCAGCTGGCGGGTCTGCCCGTGGTCACGACGCCGGCCGGCGGCGCGCCCGAAGCGGTGGCGCCGCATCGCGCCAATCTTGTTCTCGCGGACGCCGAGGACCCCGATGCCTATGCTGCGGCGGCGCATATCGCGGGACTCGCGGCGATGGACGGCAAGCAGCGGGACGACATTGGGAACGCAGTGCGGAACTGGGCGACCGACCGCTTTTCCCTATCCGCAATGGTCGACCGGACGATCGACATCTTTTCCGTACGCTAGGCGCCGCACGCAAAAAAGGGCCGATCGCGAGACCGGCCCCTCTTCGTGTTGCGGCTTGCGCCGATCCTTACATGCCCGGAAGTTACATTCCAGGTCCGTAAGTGATCTCGACGCGGCGGTTCTGCTGTTCGCGAACCCCGTCGGCCGTGTCGACCAGCGGACGGCTTTCACCGAACGCTTCGCTCGACATCGCACCGTCCGGAACACCGCGCGATGCGAGATAGGCTCGGACCGAGGCGTTACGACGCTCGGACAGGCCGACGTTATACGTGGCCGAACCCGAACGGTCCGCGTGACCAGCCAGCATGACCGAAGTCGGGCACCGACCGGTCTGGTACTGGGCTGCAACCGCATCGAGCACCGATGCCGCATCCGGACGGATGTCCGACTGATCCCAATCGAAGAAGACCAGGAACGGACCCGGCTCGCACGGCGGCGGAGGCGGAGGAGGTGGCGGCGGAGGTGGCGGCGGAGGCGGAGGTGGCGGCGGAGGCGGAGGCGGAGCGCTCGGTCCCCCGAAATTGAAGGTCAGCGTCGCCAAAAGGCTGTGCGAGCGGAAATCGGCCTCGGTGCGCGTATTGGCCGCGCTGCGGAAAACGAGATCGTGGACGTTGAAGTAGCGATAGCGCAGCCCAAGATCGATCGACTCGCTGACCGGGAACCGGACATCGGCCAGGAGCTGCCAGGCGAATTTCGAATTATCGTCGTCGATCAGCACTTGCGGGCCGCCGACGCCGAGACCGTCGATACCGACAAAGGCCGCGCCGACCCCGCCACCGATCGATCCGCCGATGCCGTCTTCGCCGCCGAAGTCGAACAGCGCATTCGCCATGCCGCTTGTGACATTGACGGTACCGCTCGCCGATCCGTTCGGTGTGATCTGCACGTCCGGAAGACCCGGTGTCGTTGCGGGTATCGTGATCGGCCCGCCGCTGAGCTGGTCGAAACCGGCGCGCTTGAACGCAGCCTCGGCCTCGAGCCGGAGCCACCCGAAATCATATCCGAGAACGCCGCCGACATCGAAGCCGAGATCATGTTCGATTTCGAACGAGCCGAACCGCGTACTCTGATTCTGGTTGAGCAGGTCGGCGGTCTCGTCCTGCGGCATCATCACGCCGGCGCCGATACCGACATACCAATGATCGTCGCGCGCTGCCGCGGGACTGGCGATGACCGACGATGCTAAGAGCGTGGATAGGAGCAATCTGCGCATGGTGTTCCCCTGGATTCGGACTGCGGTGCGGCCCGCTTAATACCAGGCGATCAAGCATTCAAGTTATTGATTACATTATAAAATTTGTAGTATTTTGGTAATCGTGGCGACCCCGAAATGTCATGGAATCGTCATTCCCGATAAGCTGTTCCGAACAGACACAAAAAAGGGGCCGGTCGCGAGACCGGCCCCTCTTTCTTGTGGCTCGCGCCGATCCTTACATGCCAGGGCCGTAAGTGATCTCGACGCGGCGGTTCTGCTGCTCGCGAACCCCGTCGGCCGTGTCGACCAGCGGACGGCTCTCACCGAACGCTTCGCTCGACATCGCACCATCCGGAACACCGCGCGATGCGAGGTATGCACGGACCGAGGCGTTACGACGCTCGGACAGGCCGACGTTGTATGTGGCCGAACCCGAACGGTCCGCGTGACCAGCCAGCATGACCGAGGTCGGGCACCGACCGGTCTGGTACTGGGCTGCAACCGCATCGAGCACCGATGCCGCGTCCGGACGGATGTCCGACTGATCCCAGTCGAAGAAGACCAGGAACGGACCCGGCTCGCACGGCGGCGGCGGAGGCGGCGGCGGAGGCGGAGGAGGCGGCGGCGGAGGCGGCGGAGGCGGCGGCGGAGGCGGAGGCGGCGACCCGAAGTTATAGGTCAGCGTAACCAACGCGCTGTGCGACCGGATATCCGTGCTGTCCGACGTGCTGTAGAAGCTGTTCGTATCAACTTCGTCCTGATTGAACAGGCGATACTTCACGCCGATGTCGAAATTCCGGGAAAGCGGATAGCGAACGCCGGCAACGAGCTGCCAAGCGAAACCCGAGTCCGAATCATCGGTGTAAACCGGCGCGGCGTCCGTGACGCGGATGCCATCGAAGCTGGTGCGGGCGATACCGACACCACCACCGATGTAACCCTGGAAACCGTCATCATCGCCGAAGTCGAGAAGACCGTTGGCCATGAAGGCGAGAATGCGAACGCTGCCCTGCGCGCCGTTCCACTGGAACGGGTTGCCCGGAGGATTGCCGTTCGGGCCGCCCGGGTTGTAGTTCACGCCGCCATCAGCACGAGGCGTACCGGCGATTGGCAGACGCGAACCGAGATTCTGTTCGATCCCCGTCACTTCCGCGCGACGATAGGAAACGTCGGCTTCCAGCCGGAACCATCCGAAATCGTAACCCAGAATGCCGCCGACATCGAAGCCAGGCTCCGTGTTGACGCTGAAAGCGTTATTGGTGAAAACACCGGCCGAGTTGGTAACGTCGAAATCAGCGTTGCTGATCAACGTGCCACCGGCTTCAGCGCCGATGTACCAAGAATCATCGCGAGCCAGCGCTGGCGTAGCCGCCACGGTGAGCGCGGTTGTCGCGAGCGCCGCTTTGATGGCGAACTTGCGCATAACTTTCCCCTTTCTTACAAATTCCTAGCGTAGGAATACCAAAACCAATATCGAAACCAATGTATCCACGCAAGCGGACAATTGGCGTATCTGTTGCCAAAATGCCGCATCTGCGCAATCAAATGACAGACAAAGACCCGGCTTGGATCAACAACACAGTACCTAACGTCTCTATGCCGCGATGGTTGCATGCATGCAAGGAAAGTTGGTTATTTAATTGTGAGAATCGGCAAGATCATGTCCCGATAAGGCCATGAGCGCGCAAAGCCGCCAATATGCTCGCGATTCCGGCGCGCGCCTCCGCATCGATAACGCTACCACCACCGACATCCGAAATCGCCGGCTGTTGCGCGCCGACAACAGCGTTCCCTCCGATCCGCACCAGCGAGCCCGACAGTTCGCCGTCGATCCACTCCGTGCCAGTCCATCTGGAGATGATCTCAGCATCGCGCAGCCACACGCACATCGTTTCGACCGGCTCGACGAAGCGCCAGCCGCCGGACGTCCAGACGGCAAACCGATCGGCCTGGTCAGCCCAGTCGCCGGTCGGCGCGCTGCCGACGATCCATCCCTGGCCTATCGCCGGCGCCGGCGGCGGGACGTCTTCCCCGCGCGTTTCGGCCACGGCGTGTAACGCCGCATCGATCGTCGCCAGGGCTTCGTTGTGGAACAGCTCCTTTTGCGCTTGCCCCGGCTGGATGAACGGTAGCCCGAAACGGGCCGTGGAATCGGACATGCCGAATACTCCTTTGTATTATAGTGTGAATTGTGCGCGTGCGGGCGCGTGGGAATCGCCATGCGTCCCCTGCTGAACGACCGACAGGGTGAAGCTGGCCGCCATGTCCGCGCCGTCGTCGGTCTGCGCGGCTGCCGAATATGTGAGCGCCGGTTCGCCGACCTCCACGGTCCGCGCAGTCCCAAACTCCGGTTCGATAACAGCGCGCCAGGCCGGCTCTTCCTCGCCGAGCGGCACATCGCTTCCCGAAGTCCAGGCCCAACCGAGACGGCTGCGCCGCACCCAGCGAAATTCGACCGCACCGTCCGCCAGCCGCCGCGCCGTCAGGTGGACGGGAGCGGGCGGGCGGATCGAGCGGCCCGCGATAGTACCGCTTGCCGATACCGGCATGTCCTCATCGCCGAGGCCAGACGCCAACAGTTCGACCGGACCGCTGAGCGCTGAAATCGGCGTATCGAGCGCTTTCATCGTGGCGGCCTCAATGAAGACGAATCGCTCGCCCGGCACATGCGTCGCCATCGCCCATTCTGTGCCCCGCCGTCCGCGCAACAGGCGCGCGAGGCGGAACCGCCCCGCCCCCATCGCCTCGGCCGTACCGAACTGGATCAGCTCGTCGCCGAGCAAGGCCAGATTCGCCCCAGCAACCAATGCTTCGTCCGATACGGGCGACAGCCACATATCGTTGTGCAGCAACTCTATCTCTACAGTGGCCCTCAGATCGAGCAGCGCCGACTGCCCATCGCCGAGGGCATCGACAGCCTGGCCCATCGTAGCGGGCGGCGCGGTCCGTCCGAGCGATGCGAAACTCGCGCCGCCGTCATAGCTGACTTCGAGCGCCGCCGATCGCCAGCCGGGCGACGGGCCCGCGGCAGCGATCAGGATGCGCGGCGCGGTCCGAAGTTCGTCGTCGAGATTGGGGATATCCAATATCTCCAACCGCGTCGGCCCATGCTCCAGGTCCGGATCGGAGACAGCGCGCCCAGGCGCCGCGGTATCGGCGGCCGGCGCATCGGCCGCCTGCACCCGGATCAGGTCGAGCGTCACCGCCATCCGCTCCAGCGACACGCCCGCCACGCGCCAGACGGCCGAGCGGCCGGGAACGGACACCGTATCGCCGGGCCGCAGGTCCATGGCGCGGAACGGCAGCGAAACCGATGCGGTCTCACGCTCGGTCCACAGGCGCGCCAGCCGCGCTTCGGCGATCGCCTTGGCGCGCGGCGCGGACAGGGCGGACGGCAGATCGATGCGTTCGGCCGCCCGTCCCGGCCCACGGCGCCATGCCCGTTGAACCCCGGCCTGATAATCACGCGCCGGTTCATAGTAGCGAATGGCGACCTCGATGGGCGCCTTGCCCGCACCGCCGCGCTCGATCCGATAGCGCGGCCCGCCGGACTCGCCCCGTTCGGCGCCGAGCGATTCCGTTTCCAGCACGGTCGCTTCCGGTATCGCATCGGCAAAGCGCAGCGTTTCGGGATCGTGGACCTGGTGATGGGGCAACGCCGCGAACATGGTCTCCACCGCCGCACGGACATCGGCCCCGTGCGCCGCATAGCCGGACAGCGTGGCATCGCTGTCGGCGGCGACCTCCCCGGCGCTGATATCGGCGACGATGTCCGCGACGCTCACCGGACCGGCATCGGCTTCGACCTCGAAGGTCAGCGAGGGAATGCGATTGCCGAAATCGGCGAGCTGGAGATTTTCGAATATGGCGAGCGCGAGCCCGCGATAGGCCGGCGTGCCACCGGCGCCCTCGCCCGATGCGATCAGCGGATCGACCGCCTGATCCTCCGAGCCGAGATGCAGGCGGAAATCGGTTTCGCTCTTGAAGTCGCCGGCCGCGCCCCGCAGCAGTTTCCCGTCGGCCCAGATGCGATGGACGGCGCGGATCGGTCGAGCCGAGAGCGCCACAGCAAAGGACGCGCTATAACTATAGGTCGTCGTGCTCGGGCGGCCCTTGCCGCCGCCCTCGCGGTTCCGGTTTTCCTGGATATCGGTCGCCCAGATAACGGTGCCCGCCACGCGCATCGTGCCGAAGATGCGCGGGATGGGCGTACCGTAGGACGAGGTCTGCAACCTCAGATCGTTGAGGCGCGGTCCTTCCCGCCCGCCGGATCCGAACAGTTCGCCATCGATCTGTTGCCCGACGAACGCGCCGACCGCTCCACCGATCGGTCCGAGCAGCGCGGTGCCGACCGTGCCGAGTATCAATGTCGCCATGGCACTATATCCCTGTCCGTATGTCGGGCCGCCAGCGCCAGATGCCGAGCAGCGGCCAAGGTGGTGCGCCCGGTCGCTCGACGATGCGCTTCAGCGCCAGATCGGCATGAATGAAGCCGAAGCCGCTATGGACCGCGAGATGAATCTGGCGCGGCCCGGGCCGCAGGACGAACAGGTCGCTCGCAACCCCGATGCCGTCCGAAACACGAATGAACCCGTTTGCGCGGAGCCGCTCGTCGATGTCGCGCATAGCGCCGCCGCGCAGCGCATAGCCGGCCGGCAAGATCGGATCGGCACCCGCCGCGCGATAGGCGTGCGCGGCCAGCCCGACGCAGTCGAGGCCGATGGCCGGATCGCGGCCATGCACCCGGAAGCGCGCACCGATACAGTTGCGTGCCGCAGCGACGATGCGCGATGCCGCGCTGTCGGCTGCCGTCATCAGCTTGCGCCCGGATAGCGGGTCAGCAGATCGTTGCCGGGCAGATGCGGCTCGCCGCGGAAGTTCTCGGCATTGGCAAAACGGTCGCGGCAGGTTTCGAACAGCCGGTTGCATCCCTCGGTCAGTTCGATCCTCGCGCCCGCCGCGATCGCGAAGGGCGGCGGCTCGCGCAGCACTATCCGGTCGCCGGCCGACGACAGGATGGCGCTCGACAGTCCGCCATTCTCACCGTCGATCCAGCGCAGCCGCCCATAGGCATAGGCGTTCGCGGCCGGTTCGGTGTCCGCGACATCGATGGTCGACTCGTCGATGACGGTCGTGACAGAGCTCATGCGTCGATAGCGCGCCAGATCGACCCGGCACCGCGTGTCGCCGAAACGCGCGCGGCATTCGGGCGACGTCTCTTCGCTGACCGGGCGATCGAGTATCGCGGCAGGTCCATTGAGTTCGGCGGTGAAACCCTCGGCTTCGATCGACACGGCGCCAAGTTCGCCCCTACCCAACGCCAGCTGCTCGCCGTCAGGCGCTTCCCAGTCGATGGCGAATATCGCAACGCGTGCACCGTCCCAGCGGCCCGCTTCCAGATCGCGCTCGGCTATCGCCGCACTGGTCAGCGCGCCGGACACATCCATGGTGCTCGCCTCCAGCCCGCTAGTCCTGCGGATCGCCGAAGGCAGCATGCCGGGCGAAGACCGATAGCTCAGCCCGTCGATCGTCAGGTCCCGATCATGCGTGGTGAAACCGAGCGCGACGCCGTCCCGCCGCGCCAGCCGCCAGCACAGTGCGATGGTCGTGACAGGCGCTGCCAGAAAGACGGGCATCAGCTGGGCCGGATCTCGATCAGCGGGACGCTGACGGCCTCGCCCGCGCGGAAGGTCGCGCGGCTGACTTCGAGCCGGTCCTCGGCAAAGCGCACGGGCACGTCAAACAGATAGCCGGCGCGGACTTCCGCATCGGCATCGGGCGGCGTGTCGAAACGGATTTCGCCCGCCTCGAACGTCCAGCCGCTCGCCTGTTCGGCGCCGTCCACCGCAACCCGGATCGAGCCCGAAACCGGATAGGTGATCGCGCGGACCTGCTGGTCCGGATCGTCGCCATACCGTTTGACGAGTGCAAAATGGGTCGCCTGACCGTCGCCGGTTCCGAGAAACTGGTCGCCGGGATCGGGCGTGCCAGTCATGCCGTTCGAACTGTGATCGAAAGGATCGCGGAATCGAAAACCGCGCGCCGCGCCGCGCCGGGCGCGGAAAAAGGCGATCAGCGTGCCGACATCCTCTTCGGACCGCACGCCCGGCCCCGCATCGTAACGCATCCGCGCATCGGCCCAGTCGCTGTTGCGATGCTCGGCGCCCGAGGCGGTCGTGACGATCGCGGTCGAAAAAGCCGGCGCCGCGACCGCTTCGCGGCCCAGCGCCAGCGGGAATTGCACATCGTCGAAAGCCTGCACTTCGTCCTCCTCGATATCGAAATGGGTGAAGCCGTCGCGCATCACCTGGGGCAGCGCCCAGAAAAACGTCTCGGCGACGCCGCGGGCGCGTGCGGCATCGGCGGCCGCGTCGATCGCCGCCCATTGCGCGGCGTCCTCGGCATTGAGCACGAAGCCGGACAGATAATGCTGGCGGTCGGCCGGATAGCCGAGCCGTGCCTCCATCGCCGCGACGCCGCGCGCCGTCGCGCCGCGATTGCCGGCCGTCACCCAGTCATAATCCTCGAGCTGAAGCACATCGAAAGCCGGCGACGCCCAGCCGAGCGGCACGTTCGCGCGCTTCGCCTCGGGCGCCGTCTCGTCGAGCACGGTCGGCAGATAGACGAGCAGATGTAGCTCAGCGGCCGGATCGACGGTGCGCACGGCATCGGCGATATCGGCGGTGGACTGGGCGAGTATCTCGCCCGCCCGATCGAGCATTGTTATCTGTTCGGGCGTCTGCGGCCCTTCGATCGTCGGGATCGAGACGAGATCGGCGCCGAACGCCGCCTGGGCGCTGGCATCGTAAAGGCAGATACGGCCGGTGCCGTCCTGCATGATCCACCACCAGGGTTCGCCGATCTGGAATTTGACCGGCAGGCCGGCGTCCTTGAGGATCTGGGCGAAGGCGATGGCGATCGCGGCGAGCACGAACACGACCGTCGAACGCGCCGGCGTCAGCAGCGTCGAGGGCGGCGACCAGCCGGTCAGCGCGACATCGCCATTTTCGGCGCGCTGTTTCCATCCGCCCGGCGTAATCTCGTCGAACAGCTCGTAGGACAGCGAGAAGATCGGCGCGAAGCCCAGCGCAGCGGCGCGCTCGGCAAAGTCGCGATGCCAGGCGATGCAGGCAGTGTTGAGCGCGCCGTCCGAAACCGTGATCAGCAGGTTGCCGTTGGTGCTGCGGGCGAGCCGGTAATAATGGCTCATCCCGACATAATGGTTGATGGTCGCGCGATAGCCGAGGTGCAGCGCATTGCGAAGCAGCCGCGCCGGCGTCTGGTTATAGGCATCGTCATAACCCGTGGCGAGGCGCATCGCGTGTTCGGGCAGCATCGTATCGCCGATGCGAATCGTCGATGCGGGCCCCGTGCAGGCGAGGCCGGTCAGTTCGAGCCAGGCTTCGGCTGTATCGGGAAGCGGGCCGTCGAGCCCGGTATAGCCGGGCGGGACCAGCGAGACGAACAGCCGGTCGATATCGCCGGCCCAGACCGGATCGGCCTCACCCGGCAGCAGGAACCCACCATCCATCGCGTCGAAATCGAGCGCGATCGCCGCGTCCTCCGGTGTGCCGGTCGCATAGTTCCACAGGCGGACGTACCAGCTCTTCGGATCGCCATTGGCGTCCCGCCCCTCGATGGTCAGCGTCGGCCCGTCGATCGCGTCGAGCGGCATCAGCCCGGACGAGCGCCAGTGAAAGCTTAGTTGGCAGCCGCGATAGTCGCGCGCCGTCTCATAGGCGACCAGCGGATGGTCCCAGCGGTCCTCGCTCTCCCAGATCAATCCGGCGAGATCGTCGGTCTGGTAGAAAACGCAATCGGCGCGCAGTGAATCCGGGCCGGTGGTGACGACCGACGCCATCATCGGCCGGGGGAAATCGACAGTCCAGAAACGCGGATCGAAGCGCTTGATGAAATCGTGCTGCTGCGCATCGCCAGGCTGGGCGAGCCAATAGGGCATCGGCTCAATCCGTCCGCTCGAGCGCGCGGCGAACCTGCCGGGCGATCTGGCGGCCGGAACGCGTCAGCGCCTCCGTTTCTGCCCCCTGTGGCGCATTGAGATTGATCGTGACGCGGATATCGCGGCTCGCGTTCGGCGCGGCCAGCGGCTCGATCCGTCCGTCCGCGTCCGGCACGAACAGTTCGGGACCGCGCTCGCCCACGCGATAGGCCCGGCCCGGCGCGACCGGTCCGCCCGTCGCCCGGCCCGGCACGCCGAGAAAGGCGGCCGCGAGCTGACTGCCAAGCGAGAGCAGCCCGCCATTGGGTCCGGCGCGCGTACCGCCGAACAGCGAATCCAGCCCCGTGCGGATCGCCGCCTGGGCGATATCGTTCATCACCGCGAGCGCAGTGCGTTTCAGATCGTCGAAACCGAGCTTGCCGGTGCGGACCGCGCGCAGCAATGCGCCCTCGATCCGCCGACCCGTGATATCGGCCGCGCCGCCCAGCCCGTCGGAAAGGCTGCGGCGCATCTCCTCGACATCGTGGCGGAACGCCTGCGTGTCGGCGCGGATACGGACCATCTGATCCTCGAAAAAATCATCCATCGGGAAATTGCTCCATCAGGGCGGCGAGATCGGATGGCGCGGCGGGAACGCCGCCCGGTGCTTCATCGGAAAAGGATTGCACGATCGTTGCGAGTTCGGCGGGCGTGGCCGCCCAGAAATCGTCGGGCCGCCAGCCCAGCATCGCGCCGGCCAGTCCGGACAGCCGGGAGGCGGAAGCTGTAAAGCTGATCTCGTGCTCCTGCGCAGGCAGGAGCCTAGGGCGGCTTACGACATCGCTTGCGGCTCTGGGCTCCTGCCTGCGCAGGAGCACGGTCTTCTTCACCGGCCCTGCAATATCTGCCCGAGCAGGATGCGCAGCGCCGGAGTCAGCGCGGCGAGCCCCTGCCCCGCCAGCGCCTCGCCGAACCGGTCCCGCGTCAGCGCTTCGGGTTTCGGGTCGAGGCAGTGCCAGAACAGCGCGACGAGTTCGCCGAGCTTCAGCCCGCCATCGGCCGCGCGTTCGACGAGCGCGAACAGCGGACCAAGTTCCTCCTCCGCCTGGACCAACGCGGCAAAGCTCGGCCGCAAGCGAAGCGTCTCGCCAGCGACAACAATCTCCGCCTCGCCGCGCGCGGGATTTGCATTAATAGTCATAAGCTTTCCCATAAAAAGGAGTTCGTCACCCTGAACTTGTTTCAGGGTCCACTCTTCCTCCTGAGCCGGTCTCGCAAATGGAGCAGTGGATGCTGAAACAAGTTCAGCATGACGGCGGTAACGCGGAGTGAAGTTTGGAAATATTGGTGAGCCAGAAAGGAGACCGATATATGCGCTACAAGACAGCGATTTTGGTCCTGACCGCCACAACGACGCTTACTGGCTTCGCAATGCTGGTACTGACAATCCTTGCTTAGCCGGAGATCAAGTACACGTACTTGTTAAAGGCTCGCCACTTCGCCCGAGCTTTCGAGCGCCAGCGTGTAATTGCGTTCGCCGTTGAAATCGCCGGCGTAATCGAGCCGGGCGATCAGGAAGCTGCCCTGCATCCGCTCGCCGCTTTCGAAGCTCAGCTCGTAATCATCGAGCGAACCGGAGAGCGCGTTATTTTTGAGCCGCGTCTCGGCGACGGAGCCGGTGAATATCCCCGCACCGGACACCGATACGGACCGCACACCCGCGCCGCCCAGCAATTCGCGCCAGCCGCCCGAATCCTTGTTGGTGACGACGACTGGCTCGCCATTGATCGAAAGCTGCGTCGTCCGCATGCCCGCGACCGTGCTGTAGACGGGCGGATCGCCGCCATCGCCGACCTTCAGGAGGAAAGCCGATCCTTTTTCTGCTGCCATGTTCATTCTCCGTAAGTGTTTGTGCTCCTGCGCAGGCAGGAGCCTAGAGCCGCAAATGACTGCGCTTGTTGCCCTGGGCTCCTGCCTGCGCAGGAGCACTCACGCCGCCAGCACCCGGACCCGATAATCGAGGATGCCGCGCCAGGGATTGCCGCTGCGATCGACCCGGCCGCGCAGGAAGACGCAGCTTGCGACGCGCCAGCCGGACAGGTCGCGCGCGAGCGCGTCTATCGCCGCCTCCGCTTCCGCCATCAGCGTGGCGAGCCGCTCGGCCCGCTCGTCCTGATCGAAGATCGCCACCGAGAAGCGCAGCTCGCGGCCCGGCTCGGTCTTGGTGCTCCAGTCGCGCGACGCGATCGCGCCCAGTTCGACATACGGCACGGTGGCGCGGACGGCAGGCGCGGCGTCGATGGCGTTCACCGCATCGGCCAGCGGCGCATGATTGCGCAGCACCGCCAGTAGCGCGTCGCGCAGTACGATCTCCGCACTCATGCCAATCGCATCCGGCGCCAGGGCCGCCACAACGCGGCGACCGATGCCGGCGGGCCGGCGGCATCGTCGGTATCGCGTTCGGTAAAGAGATGCGCGACGAGCCGAACGATCCCTTGCCGCAATGGCTCGGGCACTGCGTTCCAGTCCGCGCCCATTCCCGCGCGATAGTCGACCGTCACCCGCCGCGCCTGCCCGGCAGCCGTCACGCGCACCCAGCCATCGCCATTGCCGTCGATATCGATTGCATAGGCATCGACCGGCAGCGCGAATGGATCGCCGGTCTCCGGCAGCCCGGTCATTCCAGTGATCGCGGTGACCGGCGTCAGCGTCAGCCGCCGCCATTCGCTCGACACCGGAATCGTCTCCACCGCATCGCGCAGCAACAGCGCCTGGCCGACAAAGCGCTCGCAGACATCGGTCGCCGTCCGGATCAGCCCGGCCAGCAACGCATCGTCCTCGTCCGTCGTAATCCGCAGATGGGCTTTCACTTCGTCGAGCGCGACGGCGGTCGCCGCCGGTGCGTCCTGCGTCGCCAGCATCAGGCCTGCTCCACGCGGATGACCAGAGAACGGTCTGCCGACCGCCCGTCGGCAAGGGCGATATGGCAGCGGGCGCGATAGACGCGGCCCGGCACGCCGCCCGAAAAACGCGCGCCCGTGTCGCTGCCGTCGATAAAGTCGGCGGACACAGTAATGCCATCGGGCTCGCCGGGTTCGACCGACCAAGTGGAGGTCGCGATGGTCGCGCCGTCGAGCACGGCATCGGGCCAGCGGATCGCATAGCGCAGCGCCGCATCGGGATCTTTGAGAATGGGAGTCATGGACAAGGCTCCGTCGAAGAAAAGGAAAACGCCGCGCTCCGGCCGCAAGGGGGAAACGGCCGGGAACGCGGCGTCCGCATTCCTCTCCCGTTCCGGGAGAGGATACGCAGCCTTTCCCGCGCAAGCGGGTTAGGCGAAGTTGGAGAGGGGTGGGCCGCGAGCGTATCACTTCGCAGCATTTACGCTTCGCTCTGCGCCCCCTCTCCCTGGCGACGCTGCGCGCCGCCTGTCCCTCTCCCGCGAGGGGAGAGGGATAGGGATGATCGCTACGAAACCGCGAACCGCAGCAGCTTGATCGCCTCGCTGTTCGAGACCTGCCCGCCCACGCGCTTGGTCGCGTAGAAATGGACGAAGGGCTTGTTGCTGAAGGGATCGCGCAGGATCGCGGTCTCGGCGCGTTCGGCGATAAGGTATCCCGCCTTGAAATTGCCGAAAGCGATCGCGTCCGTGCCGCTCCCGATGTCCGGCATGTCGTCGGCCTCGACGATCGGATAGCCGAGCAGCGTATCGGGCTGGCCCGCCATCAGGCCGGGCTGCCAGAGGAATGCGCCGTCCGCCGTCTTGAACTTGCGGATCGCCGAGAGCGTCGCCGAGTTCATCACGAAGTGCGCGCCCTGGCGATAGGGCGAGCGCAGCGACTGAACGAGATCGACGAGCGCATATTCGGGGTCGCTCGCATCGAAGCCGCCATCGGTGCCCGTGGCGATATATTGGAGCGAGCCGAACGCGCGGACATCGTCGGCCTCGTCGGTGCTCGTCGCCTGCAGGAAGCCGCGCGGCCGGTCGACGCCCGAACCGTTGACGAAGGCCGCGCCCTCGGCCTGAGCGAATTCGGCCGCGATCTCGCTCGCGAGCCAGGCTTCGACATCGAACGCGGCGTCATCGAGCATCGCCTGGGAGGCGGCCGGGTTCGCGTAGAGTTCGCCCATCGGCGGGGCGATCTCGGCGAAGTCTGGCGTATCGGTTTCGGGGCGCGCGGCGGTTTCCGCGACCCAGCCGGAAGGCGTACCGCCCGTCGTCACGAGCTTGCGGTAGCCGGCGCTCCCGACCTTCACGACATTGGCGATGGACCGGATCGGCGAGATGTCGTTGAGCGTCCGGTCGATCACCGCATCGATTTCCTGCGGGATGGCATAGCCGCCCGCAGCGCCGCTCGTGCCGTCGAAACTCTTGCGCTCGAGGCCCGTCTCCAGCCCGCGCCGCAGATAGTGTGCCGTAAAATCGCTCTGCCCGCGCGGCATGGACTTGGTGCCCTCGAGCGCCGGGCGCGCGGCGGCGACCGTGTGGGCATCCATCCAGCGCTTCACCGCCGCGATATGTTCGGCGACCTTCTCGGCTGGCGATTGCTCTTGCTCCTCTTCCGCGGCTTCGCCATCGGGCGCGACCGCATCCTCCTGCGGCGCCTGCTCCATCGCCGCAAAGCTCGCGGCGAGCGGGTCCATCTTGGTTTCGATATCCATATTCGTCTTCTCCTTGGGGGCACAAAAAAGCCCCCGGGCCGATGGGCACGGAGGCGGTGAATGAGGGCGAGCCGCAAGGCTTCCCTTCGCTAGATTTTCAAATTACAGGACGCGCCATGACAGACGCTTCAGACACCGGGGCGAAAGAAACCCCGCCAGACCGCCTCGCCAACAACCCGATGAGCGATTTCTACGATCCCGCCATGCTCCAGCGCGGAATCGGCATCCGCTTCAAGGGCAAGGAACGGACGGACGTCGAGGAATATTGCGTCTCCGAAGGCTGGATCCGCGTCCAGGCCGGCAAGACCAACGACCGCCACGGCAACCCGCTGACGATCAAGCTCAACGGCGAAGTCGAGGCGTGGTTCGAGGATGTGGACGAGGGTTGATCGCTCGAATTTTCGTGAACAAAGCTCTCAAGTCGGATGCGTTCACTCAGTTTAGAAACTACAATTGTCGGCTGAGTGAACACTTTCCGAGATAGTTCAGAATTGCCCTTTCCAACACTCCAGTCCTTCGATCAGCAGCTAGGTGGTCGGCATCGAACAACGTCTGTCCGCACTACGCATTGGTAAAATAAAAACCGGATAGAGAGGCATATTGTGCCGAGATGCTGCTGCTATTCAACACGCATCGCAGATTGTGCCCGCCGTTCCCGTCGCCAACGACGTATCCCTTTGTTAGAGAAGGGGCAATGCCTGATGCGGCGGAAGCCATTACCACGCTAATCGATGCATCCATGAGCTCATTATTCGCAGTTCCTGTTCTCAACGCGGGGACCGGCCAGGCAGACGGAATTGCAACGCTAAGCGAACTATTCGACAAACCAGCTGAGCTGTATTCAAGACGCACCGAGAAAAAGACCGTATTGCCAATACGCTGCCACGTATAGTGTCCGGAGAGTCCGGTCGGAGCCACGCCGTTCCAGCTAATGCCGGAAGAAATGGAAACGTTAGTTTCTCCGACGGCCGCGTGATCGGCGAATTTTAGAAGCCCCTCGGGCGACACGTATACATTCGGACTGCCAATGTAAGTGCGCACCCCAGCCGAGTCCTTGAGCATGTTAACTGGCCCAGCATAGAGTATACGGTTGTCCGTATTGGCATCTGAAAATAGTCCGGTCGGATCGGCGTCGCCTGTGTCGGAATAGGCATTAAACGCCCTGATGACGGCATAGCCACCAGCATCCGTCACATGTTCCATTCTGATTAGCGTTTCAAGCTCAATGCGGCGCGAAAACAGATGCGGGATCAAAACCATATCATTCATGTTCGATATGTGTATCCGGTAGTCGCCAATCGGCTGCCCATCGAGTATCATCTGGGCCGTGCCAGCGTAATCGTCGAGCCAGATATGGGCGATCGATGCGACGTTATCAGTCGGATCGACCTCCGCATGAATCTTACCGTCTATCTCGAAAGACACATTTTCCGATGCCGTGATGCCGACGCCTGCATAGTTTTCGAGATGCAGATTCAGGAAATCATTGTCGTTGCTATCGGCGGCAAGCGAGCCCGACCCGTCAGGCTCATAGAAATCATATACCGGGCAGCCTATAACGAAATTCCCCGTTTCCTCGACATTGCGATCGAGTGTAACATTGTTCGCGTCAGTAAACGTCGCGATCTGCGCCAGCAGATTCGCTTCGCCATAAGGGCCGGTCCGGCCACCCCGAATGTATATCCATCGACCGACATCGTTTGACGTGAAACACCCGTCGCCAGACGCGGTGATCTTTGCGGACGACGCAGTGCAGGTCACCGTCGCGCCTTCGAAATGCGCTTCGACTGCCGAGGCCGTTGCTATAGCGTTGGTCGAGACCGTAACTTGGGTAGAGCTGGTATATGCTGCGATCACGTGCTTTTGCGTTACAGTTGGGCCGAACAGCGTAATCGTTTTACCGACGTCACCGGCATCGAAAATCGCCGCCGATGATGTGAGCGTCTTGGCCCCGCTCGCAATCGAAAAGGTAACGCCGCTCGTCGATTTGTGCAGAAAGTGATGTCCTCCGAAGAAGCTGACGACATCTTGAGCACGAACATTCTGCGCCGACCCTACCCGCCAATGAATATTGTCACAGGGCCCGAAGCGTATGTGCTCGAACCGGCTTTCCCCGCAGCCTCGAATATCGAGCAGGACCGGATCGCCCGCAGCACGCGATCCGCAGGTAAGCTGAATGTCCCGGACGATCGTCGGCGCACAACGATTGATCCCTCCTATGTCAATGCCTTTGATCAGCGTTTTTCCGGTACCAGCGAAATTCGCTTTGAGAACGGTATTGTGCTGGCCGTTTCCAATGATGGCGAAATCGCGAGAAGTGGACGACGCGCGGTAGATATCCCATTCGTCGTTCAACAGGAAAATACCGTCGCTTAGACGAAGCGTTACGTTCTTTCCTAATGCAACAGCTAAGTCATGTGCGCATTGCAAGCCGGGCTGGCAATCCGTCGAGTTATCGCCGACTGAACCAAACCATTCAGCGTGCCAGTCTTGCTCAGCGCCGACACGCACCCATGCGCCGCTCGAGCCATTTTGCCCGGACGGCGCGATATAGACGCCCTGCTGGCTATCCACCGAAACTTCCGTCGACAGATCGGAAATGTCCCATTTGAACCAGCCCTCTCGGCCACCCGCTGCGAGATATATCGCATCGTCGACGCTTTGGCCGGTAATTGCCGCGATATCGGCTATGGTTTTGTATCGGATCGTCATTCTTCTTCCTCCATCGAAAAGGCCCGCGCAATTGCAAGCCCATCGGCCTCCAGTTGATTTGAGAGCCTGACGGCGCGCCATCGCTTCGCTAAAATGGAACTAACCGGCCACCGCATGCACCCGCGCCAACGGTTGCATCGGGATCGTCACCAGGCTGACTTCCACGAGATCGAGATCGATGAGTTCGCGCAGCGAGCGTTTGCCTGGTCGGCCATCGCGCACGCGGTAGCCGAAGCTCAGGCCGCCGAGCGCGCCGCTTTCGAGGGCCGCCGCCAGCTTGGCGTCGTCCAGTGTCGCGATCACGCGCAGGCCGCGCGCATCTTCCTCCAATGTCTCGATCCGGCCGATGACCCGGCCGCGTTGGTGTTGCCAGAGCAGCGGGACGTCCCGTCCCTGCCCTCCCAAACTCTCAAGTGCCCGCTTGAACGCGCCCACACGGATCACATCGCCGCCCCGATCGGGCCGATCGAAGATCGCCGCGTAACCCGCAAAGCGCAGGCTCATCGGCCCAGCCAATCGACGAGGCCGAAGCGCACGGCGAGGCCCAGCAGGACCAGCGCCAGCAAGGCTTTCCCGATCCAGCCGAACGCCGTGCGCAGCGCCCCGCGCCGGGCGATCCGCCAGGCGCCGAGCAGTTCGCGCAACTCGTCCAGATCCTTGCGCGCATGTTTATCGCCGAGGCCGAGCTCGTGCAGCGCATGGGTTGCGCCCAGCTCGCTCGCCTCCTCGATCACCGCGCGCACCGTCACCAGGTCGCTGCCCTTCTGCGACAGCTGCTCGACCAGCCGGACGAGCATCTCTTCGTTTTCGGTCATGTGATTCTCCAGATCCTCCCCGCGCGAAACGTGGGGAGGTGGCAGCCCGTGAGCGGCCCGCAAGGGGCCGCTGAGACGGAGGGGCACTCCGCCATTTACCTTTTGTGTTATCCGGTGGCTCTCCGCGCAGCCCCTCCACCACGGCGCTGCGCGCCGCGGTCCCCCTCCCCGAGATTCTCTCGGGGAGGATTTAGTCTATGCCCAGCATCGCGCGTTTCTCTTCGGGCGAGAGGAAGTCTGCAGCGCTGACCTGCGCCCAGAGCTTTTCGCGATCCTCGGCGAGCGCGGGCACATGATCGAGGTCGACCGACAGCGCCGCATCGGGCCACCAGCCGGAAAGGCCGCGCGCGATGCCGCCCAGTATCTTGTTCGCCAGCGGCAGAACCCCGAGCCGCCAGAGCGCGCGGTTTGCTTCGCGATAATTCGCATAGGTGTTGTCACCGGGCAGGCCGAGCAGCATGGGCGGCACGCCGAAGGCCAGCGCGATTTCGCGCGCGGCGGCTGCTTTCAGCCCGACGAAATCCATGTCGGCGGGCGTCATGCTCATCGCCTGCCATGTCAGCCCGCCTTCGAGCAGCATCGGGCGGCCGGCATTGGCCGCGCCCTGAAAGCCTGCCTCCATCTCTGCCTTCAGCCGGTCGAACTGTTCGCCCGAGAGCGCCGCGCCCGGCTCGCCCGGATCGTAAACGAGTGCGCCCGAGGGCCGCGCCGCATTGTCGAGCAGCGCCTTGTTCCATTTGGTCGCCGCATTGTGGATCGCGATGGCGCCCGCCGCCGCGCCCAGCGCACCGAGCCCGTAATGATCGTCGAGCGGATGCATGGCGCGGATATGGATCAGGCCCGGCTTGCCGGTGCCGTCCTTTGCCTCGATACGCATCGCCGTCTCGCCCGCGCGATAGAGATAGGCGGCGGGCCAGCCCTGCGCGTCCGGCTCCACCGTCACCCGCTCGGGGCGGAGCGCAAACAGCTCGGCCGGCGCGCCGTCAGCATCGCAGAGGATCTGGATATAGGCGTTGCCGTGCAGCAGCAGATGCGCGGCCGCCGTCTCAATCAAGGGCTGGCCGGCCGAGTCCGCGACAGACAGACGCACTTCCCGTTCCCCGCCCGCCAGTGGCGCCGCGCCCGCACTCTCGCTGACGAGCCGCACCGCGCGCTGCGCCACCGGATTTTCGACATAGCCGCCGCGCACCTGCGCCTCGTACCCACGCGGCCAATCGCCAATCGTGACCGCACCCCATGGCGCGCGGAGCAATGCCGGACGTGCGGACGCACGCCCGGACTTCCATCCGAAGAGTTTCATACGATATTTCCCATGTAGAGGGCCGCGAGGACCCGCAGATCAGACCGTGGTCGCTTTCCAGTCGGGCGATCCATCCCAGCGCAATTCCCATTCGGCACCGGGCACGACATCCTGGATGACGCCAGGCTGGAACGCGACCAGACAGGTTCCGCCTTCATACCGCACGGACGGATAGACGAGCCCGCGCGAATCCCGTTCGATCAGCGCCGCCGCCAGTTCCTGACCGGCCGGATAGCCGGTCGCGATATCCGCATCGAGGCACGCGGGCGGCGGCTCCACACCGCGCAGATCGTGGAACCGCCCGATGAACGATGCGTGCAGCGCCCGGTATCGGCAGCTATCCTCGAAATGGCCGATGTAACCCAATTCGCGAGTCCGGTGGAATGCGACCTCCTCCAGCGCGGTGCGCACGTCGAAGCCCGCATACCAGGCGCCGCGCGCTTCGTCGTTGAACCGGTTGCCGCCCTTGCGGCTGTGCGCAAAGGCGGCGTTGACATAGCTCTGCCCGGCCCGGTCATAGACCAGCTCCTCGCGCCGGATCGCCGGGACGTTGCCGCGTTCGGCCTTGAGCCGCCGGTTGGTCAGCCCTTCCAGCTCGGCCAGCAATTCCTGTTCTTCCTCGGTATCGACGAGCGGCCCAAGCACGGGCGGCGCGAAATGGCGCGTCGGGATCAGGCGAACGGTCAGCGGCTGGACGATCGCGCTGACGGGCACCGCATCGGCCGAAAGTGCGGTCACGCCCCCCCGCGCAAGGCGTCGACATAATCGCGCACCTCGAGGATCGCCGGCAGCCCGCCCTCGAGCATGTAGGCAAGCGGCGTGCGTCCGCCGAACAGCGGCCCGTCATTGGGCATCTTCACCCATTTGTCCGCCAATTCCTCACCGAAATAGAGGTGCAGGCCCTTGTAGAGGCCCACCAACGCGCTCGCGCGGAGCCGCTGATCCTCGCTGAGCACTCCGTCCCAATTCTGCGCGCGCATCCGGCTGAAAGTCCGCGCACCGACGCCCGCAAGCCGCGACGCATCCGCAATGCGCGCCTTCCAGAAACCGAACAGCCGCACCAGCGCCTTGACCGCGACCGCATCCAGCCGATCGCCATCGTCTGTCCGGTCGTCAACTATTGCCAATGCACGCGCCATATATCGCCTTCTGACATAATATTTAGCGCCATATGGCAATATTTTCAAGAAACCGTTACAATTTTCGCACCGCAGGCTCCCCTCGGCCGCCCAGCAACAATTCCGTCAGCGCCCAGACCAGCGCGTCTGCCCTGTCCGGGCTACGGCCGGGGCCTTCGTAGCGGCCGTCGATCGTCATGCCCGCCATCTCGTCTTCGAGTGCCGGGAATGCGCCGACATGATGCACCTCTCTGCGTTCGTAGAAAGCCGCTATCGGTTCGGCGCGGACGCTTTTGCCGCGCGCAGCGTGGACGAGACGCAACGGGAGGTTCCGCTCCGCCACGCGCAACACGCTGCGCACCATCTCGCCGCCCTGGTTCGCCTCCGCGATCACCCGGTCGGCGTTCCATTCCTCCACCGTTTCGGCGACCCGCCGGGCCCAGCCTTCGGGCCGCACGCCCTGTACGCTCGCATCGGCGAGCACATAGCCGTGCCCATCTGCACCCAGCCCGGCAACGACGATCCCGCAGGCGTCCGAATGCGCGCCCGCGCCCGCCGGCGGATCGACCGCGACGATAATGCGCTTCAATTCCGGCGCCATATCCACACGGCATGTCTCGATCAGCGTGCGCGGCCAGAGGCTGTGCTCGACATCCTCGATGAGCTCGCCGTCCAGTTCCTGCCGCCCGAGCCGCGTGCCGCCATAGGCGGCCTCGATTGCCGGCACGAAACCCGGTGCCAGATGCGCGCGATTGTCGCGCGTTCGACCCCGCGCAATCACGGTCTTGCCTGCGCCGGTCTCAGTTTCCCGAACCAGCCGCTTCACCAGCGCCACCGGCCGCGGCGTGGTCGTCGCCAAGACACGCGGATCATCGCCGCGCCGCAGCCCGAGCAACAGATTGTCCCACACCGCTTCGCCGTCCCGCCATTTGCCGATCTCGTCGCACCAGGCATGGCTATGTTCCGGCCCGCGCAGGCTTTCGGGTTCCGCCGCCGAATAGAGTGTGGCGCGCGCGCCGTTCGGCCAAGCCAGCCGCCGCAGCGACGAAACCCACAAAATGTCTTCATCCGGCGGCGTTACCGCAAGCAGACCGCTCTCGCCCTCCACCATCACGCTGCGCGCCTCATGCGCGGTTGCGCCGACCAGCGCGATGCGCGCCGATCCGTCTTGCATCGCAACCGCGCGCACCCATTCCGCCCCGGCCCGCGTCTTGCCGAAACCCCGCCCGGCAAGGATCATCCATATCCGCCAGTCGCCATCGGGCGGCTTCTGGGTCGTCCGGCCCCAGATATCCCATGACGCCTCGATGGCGGCCGCTTCCTCGTAATCCAGCAGATCGAGAAAGCGCCGCCGATCTTCATGCGAGAGGCCGGCCAGAGCGGCCAGACACGGGTCGATATCATCCATCGCCGTCGGACGCATGATGCGCTTCGAGGCTTTCCTTCACCCGCGCGATCTTCCGGTCCAACCGGTCGCGAAGTTCCTCGACACCCAGGCCGGATCGTATGGCCCGCTGGAGCGCAACCGCATTTTTGTGCGCCATCAACAGGCGCAGCGATACAGCCTCGTTGAAAGCCGGTTCGTCAGCCCGCTTCGATATGCCGAACCGCGCGCGGGCCAGCATTTCCATCTCCAGTTCTTCATAGCCTTCGCTGAGCGCCTCCAGCCACCGCCGGGCGAAGGCCGGGTTCCTGCGCCGGAGTTCGTACCAGGGCTTCGTCGTCCATCCATTGCGGCGCGCCGCTTCCGAGACATTGGACGTTTCCGCCAGCGTATCCAGAAAGGCCTCGATATCGGCGTCGTTCGGGCTGTTATGGCCGCGGCGGATGAATGCCGGGGCCGCACCGCCCTTGCGCTGCATATAGCGCGCTTCAAGCACGGTGATGCCACCCAGAATAGCATTCATATCGGCGCGGAAGTCCGGGTCCTTGTCGCGCCAGTAATAGGCCGTCGCACTGTTGATGCCCGTCTTCCGGCTTGCGCGGGCGACATTCGGCCGCTCGGCCAGATAACCGAGAAACTCGCGACGCCGCTCGGGCGTGAACGGGCAAGCCCTTCCCTTCGCCGCGCTCTTCGATGTCCGCATATGCTCTAACCGCCGTACGCTACCAAAACAAAAGCCGGGAAACGCCTTCGCGCCCCGGCTGGATACATTTTTCGATCTTGGCCCTTTGTACCGAAACAGCGTTACGCTGTCAAGATATTTTTACCGATCTGGTTATTTTATCTGCTCGTCGACGTTCCAAAGCCGCTTGCGTCCGCGGGATTGCGCCCTTCCCCATTCTCTGACAACCAGTCCCTCATGACCTGGGAGGAACTCAATCTGGCCGTCAAGGGCGGGGCGATCGGGATCATGCTGCTGATGATTCTGGTCCTGTTCCGCGATCACCGGCATGCGCCGGCCGGCCGGATCGGCATCCTCTTTCTCCTCACCGTGATCTGCCACATCGTGGCGACCAACCGGGTTACGGGGATCGACGGTCCGCCCGCCTTCGGCGACTGGATATTCGAGATAGGCTCCAACGCGGCGCCGGGTCTCTTCTGGCTGTTCGCCCGCGCCTGGTTCGGCGACGAACGGCCGGGCTGGCGCAGCTGGGGCATCGTCGCCCTCTCCGTCGCGTTCATGCACTGGCATGCCTGGATGCTGTGGAACGATGTCGACGCCTGGATCATACCGAGCGGCGCCGCCGGGCGAGCGTCGGCAATAGGCCTGGCCGTGGCCGGTCTCTACGTCGCCTGGCGCGGCCGGGGCGAGGATCTGATAGAGGAACGGCGGCGGCTGCGTACCTGGGGCATCGGCGCAACGGGCCTCTACATCGTTCTTGTGCTCACCGTCGAAATCGGCATGCGGCCGGGCTTTCTCTATTCGCCCAGCGTCGCGCGATCCTGGCTGGTGCTGGGCATATTCCTCCTCGCGCTCGCCTCGGCGACAGCGATCATGGCGACGAACCGGGCCGATCTGTTCGGCGCGCCGCAGCGGGCCAGCGACGGGGACGAGAAGACGCCCGAACTCGATACCGAACTCGCCGCCAAGCTCGATGCGCATATGACGGGCGAACTCGCCTGGCGCGAGGATGGCCTCACCATCGCCGCGCTCGCGCATCGCCTTGGCACGCAGGAATATCGGCTGCGCCGCCTGATCAACCGGCAGCTCGGCCATCGCAACTTCGCCGCCTTCCTCAACAGCTACCGGCTGGACGAGGTGCGCACGGCGCTCGCCGATCCCGAGCAGCGCGACGTGCCGATCCTGACCATCGCGCTCGACGCCGGGTTCGGCTCGCTGGGCCCCTTCAACCGCGCCTTCCGCGAAGCCGAGGGGAAGACGCCGAGCCAGTATCGCGCGGCGAAGCTGGGCGGCTGAACCGCGCCCTGCCCTTCTCCGATTGCCAGTCTACGCTCGCGGGTATATACCGATCCAACCCGTAACCGATTCGTTACGGGTAGAAGGGAGAGGGACTATGGGCATGGCGATCGGCGCGCTGCACGTCCGGCGCAGCATCTTCATCCAGGCGCCGCCGGCGCGCGTCTGGCAGGAATTCGAGACGCCGGAGCGGATCGCAGGCTGGCTCGATCTCGGCCATCATATCGAGCGTTTCGAATGCCGGGTCGGCGGCCGCGTCGAGATGACGCTCGAAATCGACGGCGAGACGCGCGGCTATGGCGGCGAAGTGCTCGTCTTCGAGCCCGAGCGCGAGATCAGCTTCGAAAGCCAGTGGGCGCCGCCCCATCAATGGCCGGTGCCGACCTTCTGGACGATCCGGCTGACCGCGCTGTACGGCGGCACCCATGTCGAGCTGTTCCATCACGGCTTCGAGCGGCTGGGTGCCGAGGCGGCCGACAATCTCCAGGGCTATGAGGGCGGCTGGGACATCAAGCATCTGAAGGCGCTGCGCGCCGCCGCCGAGGGCTAGCGGCGGATGGTGCGCGACGCCTATGTCGCGATCGCCGATCCGACGCGGCGCGCGATACTGAGCCTGCTGCTCGAGACCGACGTGCTCGCCGCCGGCGACATCGCCGCGCGCTTCGAAGCGGTCTCGCGCCCGGCGATCTCGCGGCATCTGAGGATCCTGCGCGAATGCGGCGTCGTCATCGCCTTCCGCCATGGCAAGACGCACAATTACGCGCTCAATCCCGAGCCGATCGCCGCCATCCGCGCCGGCTGGATGGAGGGCTTCGCCGACCGGCAGACGCAAAGCCTCGCCAATCTCCGGCGGATCGTCGAGGGCGCGGCGGACGACGGCGACGGTTGAGGTCGCGCACCCGTAAGAAAGCCGGTGCGATAGCCCCGCGGCCGGATCATCTTGTTATTCCAACACTTTCTGCCTTGCCGATTTCGGAATCCGGCTAGTCTGGTTCCGAGCGTGGCGAGAAAGACGCCGCGCATTGCGGCACACGGGCTGCGTCATTCACGCACCGGAGAGCCGCTATGCCATTGGACCCGATACTCGCCCTTCTGCCGGAGCCGATCCAGGTCGGGATCTCGCATATCCCGAACATGATCGCCTTCGATTTCGGCCGTTACCTGATCGCTTCGACCGTCATCGCCGCGATCGTCTGGATCGCGAAGCGCAGCGGCGGCGCCTATCGCCAGATCCAGAAACGCGTGGCGCGTTCGGCCGATTATCGCCGCGAATTCTTCGCCTCGCTGCGCACCTGCGCGGTTTTCGTGTTTACCGGCATCTTCATCGTCGCGGCCGAGCAGATGGGCATCCTCTACGATATCCGTGGCAGCTACGGGCTGGTCATCGATCTCGCGCTCTTCGCCGCTATCCTGATCGGCCATGACGCCTATTTCTACTGGACGCACCGGATGATGCACCACCCGAAGCTGTTCAAGACTTTTCACCGCTTCCACCACCGCTCGGTCACGCCGACGCCCTTCGCCGCCTATGCCTTCGCCGTGCCCGAAGCGCTGGTGATGATGGCCTTCATGCCGCTCTGGCTGTTCTTCGTGCCGACGCCGGTCAGCGTGATCACCGCCTTTCTCGCGCTGATGATCGTCCGCAACGCGATGGGCCATGCCGGGCTCGAGCTGCACGCGCGCTGGTGGCTGAAAACCCCGCTTACGCGCTGGATCTGCACGACGACGCATCACGACCTGCACCATTCGGGCAATTTCAACCGCAACTACGGTTTCTACTTCAGATTCTGGGACCGGGTCATGAAGACCGAAGCGCCCGAATATGAAACCGCCTTCGCCGCCTCGGTGAGAAAGCCCGAGCGGCAACCGGCGGACGCGCAGGCCGATCTCGCCGCCGCGCGCTGACCCCTACTCCCCTCGAAGCGGGCGGCCGCACAGCCCGTCCGCTTCCTTTTTCGTCCGGGCATATCGGCCGCGCACATAAACTCGCCAATAACCGGAACCGAAAGCGGCCCTCGCTGCTTGTTAGTAATAACAACAGGAGAATGTGCCCCATGAACGCCGTCGTCCGCGTCCAGAATTTCGCCCGTATCGGATATCTCGCCCGCGGGATCGTCTATATCCTGCTCGGCTATTTCGCGCTCTCCACGGCCGGATCGCAGGGCACGACCGATGTGCTCGAAAGCATCAAGCAGGCGCCCGCCGGCACGATCTTGCTGGCGCTCGTCGGCATAGGCCTTGCCGGCTACGGCGTCTTCCGCCTGTACGGCGCGGCGATCGACATCCAGGGCGACGGGACGGACGCCAAGGGTATCGGCAAGCGCATCGGCCATGCGGCGAGCGGCCTCGCCCATCTCTACCTCGCCTGGTTCGCGATCAGCGAGGCCCTCGGCGGCGGGAGCTCGGGAAGCGGATCGGGCGGCGGCCAGGCGGCGGCGAGCTGGGTCCTGTCGCTCCCGGCCGGCGAGATCATCCTCGCCGTGATCGGAATCGGTTTCCTGCTGGCCGGGCTCAACCAGGCGGTCAAAGCCTCCACCGCCAAGTTCATGCACCTGCTCGATGCCGATGCGCCGCACCGCGCCAAGCATCTCGGGCGCGCCGGCTATGCGGCGCGGGCGGTCGTCTATACTGTCCTCGGCTGGAAAGTGACGTCGGCGGCGTTGAGCGACCGCGCCGCCGAAGTCGGCGGGATCGGCCAGGTGCTCAACGCGCTGCGTGATCCGCAATGGCTCTATATAGTCGTCGCTGTCGGCCTGGTGCTGTTCGGTATCTTCAGCCTCGTCATGGCGCGCTACCGTACGATCCGGGACGACGATGTCATCGCGCGGCTCAAGGGCTGAGCGGACGCACGGAGGGGAGGCATCATGTTTTTCGACAATGACGCGACGCTCGATCTGGTCACGCGATCACTGTTTCTCGGCCCGATCACGGTAGTGTGGGTGGTCGTGGCCGTGCGCGTTATCGGTCTGCGGTCCTTCTCCAAAATGACTGCGTTCGATTTCGTGATCACGGTCGCGATAGGATCGCTGCTCGCCAATGCCGCCGTCACCAGCGAATGGCCGGCCTTTGCCCAGTCCTCGCTCGCGATCCTCGCCATCCTCGCGATCCAGGCGCTGCTCGCCTGGCTGCGGCGGGCGAGTGACGCGGCGGACGCGGCGATGTCCAACAATCCCGTCCTGCTGTTCGGCAATGGCGACTTCTGCCGCGATGCGATGGAGAAGGCGCGCGTGTCCGAGGACGATATCTGGGCCAAGATGCGCGAGGCGAACGTACTGGAGCTGGATGCCGTGCAGGCCGTTGTGCTCGAAACAACGGGCGATATCTCCGTTCTGCACGGCGATACGCTCGAAGACCGGCTGCTGACCGGCGTGACGACGGATCGGTCCGACTAGCTAGAGCGCGTCCTTCATATCGGCCAGCTCCTGCTGCTCGATAATCCTCTGCGTCGTATATTCGCGCGCGGATTCGGAAAGATCGCGGCCGAGATGCCAGTCGAGAATCTTCATCGTTTCGGGAATCGGCGGCAGCAGCAGCACATCGGCCTGGCTCAGATTGTCGCGCACCGCGCTCGCGCTGGAGACGACCATCGAGCGCGACATGATCTCCACGATGCTCGGAAATTCATGCTTGGGCTTGCGGCGGAAAATCAGGTCTGAAAGCAATTTCCCGCGCGAGCGCAGGAAGCGGTATTTGGTATCCAGCCGCCATTCTTCGCCCGCGTCCGACCGCAGCGAGACGACGACGTTCGGCCCGGCCTTCGCCTCGCGCATGATCGTCACCGGAATATTGTCCAGCACGCCGCCATCGACGAGAATATCGCCTTCGCGCGTAATGAAGGGCGGCAGGATCGTCGGCAGCGAGCCCGATGCGCGCACCGCATGCCAGAGCGGCCCGCGCCGGTGCACATAGACGCCGTTGGTCGAGAGATTGGTCGATACGCCGAAGAAATTATAGGGCAGGTCGGCGATATCCTTGTTCGAATATCTGAGCTCCAATTGCTCGTCGAAGACGCTCGGATCGAGGATCGAGTGCACGGGCACGGTCAGCCGTTTCATCGCCTTCTTGGTGATGAACATGTCCTGCATCTGCACGATCGTCTCTTCAGGCGTCAGCCCCTGCGCCAACGCGCCGCCCATCGCGGCGCCCGCGCTCGTGCCGCCATAGAAATCGATTGGAATGTCGTTTTCGAGCAGCGCCTGCATCACGCCGACATGCGCGCAGCCCAGCGCCCCGCCGCCCGCGAGCACGACGCCGTTCGCCCGCCCGGCCATGAAACGCCCGACCCGCGCGAAGGCCGCGTCACTGTCGAGCGGGACCTGGTGGTGCAGCTTTACATTGCGGCTGTCGAGCCAGCGGCCCGATCCGGTGATCTCCTCCGCCTCGCGCTCGCGCCAGAGGATCAGCGTCCGGTTCGCGCGCAGGAACAGCGGAATCGCATAATCCTCAAGCTCGGAGCGCTCGCATTGCTCCTCGAACAGCGGCGCGACGAGCACAAGATCGTCGGCGTTGCGGGCGATCGCCCGGTCCCATTCGCGTTCGCCCCCGGCGACGAGGATGACCCGCCGCGCGCTGCGTTCGAGTTCGCCGAGCCAGCGGCCCAGCGCCTCCCCTTCCGCATTCACCCCGTCCGGTTTGTCGGCCAGCGAGACGATCCGCGTCTCGTCGTGCCGGGCGAGCGACGCGCCGAGGCGTTCGGCAAAGCCTTCGGGCAGTTGCGATGCGGCCGCCGGGATCAGCGCGACGACCTTGCCGGGCTTCGCCTCCATCGCGCGCGACGATGCGGTCGTGCGCGCGAGGCGCGCCGATACCGTCGCGAGGATCGAATCCGCGATTTCCGGATATTTTTCGACGACCGCGTCATAGGCCTCGCGCGTCAGACGAAAGACCGTGCTGTCGCGGCTCGCGCGGACATCGGCCGTGCGGGTGCCGCCGGAAAAGAAGGCCAGTTCGCCGACCGGCTCGCCCGCGCTGATCTCGGCGACGACGCGGCCGTTCGAAAGCTGCACATAGAAGCGCCCGGTCGAAACCAGATAGAGCGCATCGGCCTCTTCGCCGTAGCGGACCAGATATTCGCCGCCCTTGATCGCGGTCAGCTCCGCCGCATCGCGCAGGGCCTGGCGCCCGGTCTCGTCCAGCCCGGCAAATGCTTCGACCTGCGAAAAATCGTCCGCCATATGCTCGCCCCCTGTTCGCGCGTACCGGCGGACGTCCGCCGGTCGTCGCGTACGCGCTATCTAGCGGATTTTGTGGAGCTTTGGGAAGAGGCGAAAAGCGTGTTCACCCGGCTCGGTCATAGGCCGCGCGCAGCCAGTCGCGCGCTTCGTCGTCGAAATCCGCGACGCTTTCGAGCCGCATGCGATGGCTGACCATGGCGTTGAAACTGCCCGACGCTTCGAGCCGCCCGATGGGCGCGACATCCTTCAGGTTGATGCCGAGATCGACGCGCGTCTTCGTGCTCGGCTGCACGAGCCCGAACTGTTTGGCGCGGCGCAGGCTCACATAGGATTTTTTCGGCGCGAGCTCCGCGTCCGGGCCGAGCTGTGCCACGAAATCGGCGATCGCATCGTAAATCGGCCGCAGCTCCGCCTTCGGGCCCGCATATTGCGCGGCAACCAGGTCCGTCTCGCCGCCGCCCTCTTTCGCTTTATGCGCGACGAGGTTCGCAAAGCCATGGCCCATCGCATGGTCTGTTTTCAGCATCTTGACGATCTCGCCATGCTTCTCCGCACCGCTTTTCGCGATGATCGCCAGCCAGTCTTCGAGCGGCTTGCCCGTCTTTTCCGGCATGTTCGCGATCATCGATGCCACCTGTTCTTCCGGTGTCGCCATCTGTTTCTCTCCCAGTTCTCGTTTCCAGTTTGTTGTTTGCTTGGGGAGTTTTCTGTCAGACTCGACCTGACGGTCGAGCGCGGCACCGGCCCGCTCCCCCTCCCGACCTCCCAACAGGGTACACTCAATGGGGGGCCGGGAGGGGGAGCGGGCCGGTGCCGCGATTTTCCGTGAGGAAAATTCTGACGAACAAACTACATCCCCCGGATACGTTCGAACGGCCAGTTCTCGCTCCGGCTCACCTTGGGCGTGAACAGCCCCATGACCGGGCCGAGCAGCATGACCATGCGCCCGCTCATCAGCGGCTTGCCGGTTTCGACCAGCGATTTGAGATTGCCCGTGATGAACGGCCCGCCCTGCACCATCGACTTTTCGGTTTTCGTTCCGGCCGGCACATTTTCCGTGATCAGCGTGAACTCGGTGCCGCCGTCGACTTCCTTCAGCTCGTAGATCACGGTGCTCGGCGGATCGTCCATATTCGTGAACATCATCGTGTGCGCGTAGCGATGCGGCGGATCGAACTCGAGCACCGTGCCGACGACGCTCGTATATTTGCCGTCCTTCGACTGCATCGCCATCGGCTCGCCCGGCGCAAGGCCGTTCGGCGTCCGGCACACCGCGCCGAAGAAGAAGGGCAGAACCTCGTCCGTCTTCACCAGCGTGTTCCACACCGTCTCGATCGGCGCTTCGATAATGACTTTGTAATAGGCCCGTTCCGCCGTCCCCGATTGCGGCATCGGCGTGTCCCCGGTCGTGCTCGTCATGTCCCGTCCTTTCCTGTTTTCGTGTTATTCGCCGCGGCTTCGGCGGCATATTTGAGACCCGTGACCCGGCCCGCCCAGAAGGCGCTATACTCGTCGGTCCACCGGTCATGGATCATCTGGATCGGCGCGGCGTTCAGATAGAGCCGCCGCACCCGCCCGTCCTTCTCGCTGATCACGAGGCCCGCCTTTTCGAGCACGGCCAGGTGATTCATGATCGCGATCCGGCTGACGTCAAAGCTCTTGGCCAGCTCCCCGACCCCCTGCCCCGGCCGTTCCCGCAACAGATCGAGGATCGTCCGCCGCACGCCATGCGAGAGCGCTTGGAAGACCGCGTCCATATCCGAATCAGTAATCATGTAATTACTTTATTACATATTTCGGTGGAGTCAATCGCCCAGTCCCGCGGGCCATCCGTCGCGCGGCTTTCGGCCGATTATCGCAATCTCCTTGGCTCTGCCCGCCACCTTCGGGCGGTAGGCGCGATGCTTACTGGCAGGTGCCGTTGTCACATACGCTGGCGCAGCTGAACGTGCCGGATGCAATATCCGGCGCGGTGTAGCCCGCCCGGCCATAATGCCAGCGGCAGGCCGTGCGCCAAGCCTGGGCGCCGTCCGAATAGCCTTGCGACATGCGCCGCCAGCCCTCGTTCCACCGGGCATTGCCGGGCGTCGCATAGTTCTGGTCCGCAACGCCCATCACGCAGGGACTGACATTGCAGTTGGAATGGACGAACCAGGTCGTCGACTGGGTGTGACCGGCCGAGACGGGGATCATGGCGGCGCCGGCCAAAATAGCGGCGGCGGCGGTTTTGAGAGCGTCATGCATCGATTCCCTCCTGATCAATGACGGATCGCGGCTCGCCTGTCCGGCAAGCTCTGCACAAAAATAGCGCCATCGCCCCGCCTACCGTTGATTCCGGTCAATCGGCGCAGCTAGCCGCGTTTACATCGCGCGCGCTTCCGCTAATGCTGCCCGGCAACAGCGTAAGAGGGGAGTATATTCATGGCGGCGGACGCACCGGTTTCGGGGTTGGAGGCGTGGATAGCGCCGATCACCAATGTCAGCGATTTCATCTGGGGCGGCACGTGGAATGGCGAAGAAGTGCTGCTCGTTCCGCCGATGGTCGTGATTCTCTTAGGCGCGGGCCTCTATATGATGGCCGGCCTCAAGGGCTATCCGATCCGCAAGCTCGGCAGCTCGCTGGTCGGCATCTTCCGGAAATCGGACAAGAAGGGCGAAGGCGAGATTTCGCCGTTCGCCGCGCTCTCCACCGCGCTTTCGGGGCAGGTCGGCACCGGCAATCTCGTCGGCGTGGCGACGGCGATCACGCTGGGCGGGCCGGGCGCGATCTTCTGGATGTGGATCACCGCGCTGTTCGGCATGGCGCTGGCGTTCGGCGAGGGTTCGCTCGCCGTGCGGTTCCGCGAGCGGACCGAGGACGGCGTCTATCGCGGCGGACCGATGAGCTACATCACCTATGGCCTGGGCCCCAAATGGAGATGGCTGGCGATCCTGTTCTGTCTCGGCACGCTGTTCTCCGCGCTCGTCACCGGCAACTCGATCCAGGCGAACAGTTTTGGGGATAGCGTCAACGAGCTGACGGGCGTCGACGAATGGATCGGTGGACTGGTAGCGGCGCTGGCCGTATTCATCGTGATCATCGGCGGCATCAAGTCGATCGGCAAGGTCGCCGAGACGATCGTCCCGTTCATGGCCGGGCTGTACATCGTGATGGCGATCATCGCGCTGATCCTGAACGCCCAATATCTGCCCGAGACCTTCGGCCGTATCTTCGACGGCGCGTTCAACGCGCAGTCGGCATCGGGCGGGTTCCTCGGCGCGGCGATCATCATGGCGATCCGCGCCGGCGTCGCCCGCGGACTCTTCTCCAACGAGGCAGGCCAGGGCTCGACCGCCATCGCCCATGCCGTCGCCCAGACCAACGATCCCGCCGCCCAGGGCCGCTTCGCGATGATGGGGACGTTCATCGACACCATCGTCATCTGCACGATGACGGCACTCGTGATGCTGACGGTCGGCGGCGATTTCACCGCCACGGTCGAAGGCCAGCAAATCGCCGTCGAACATGCCTGGCAGTCCGACCTTCAGGGCTTTGCGATGACGTCCGGGGCCTATGCGGCCGCCTTCCCGCTCGAGGTGCTCGGCATCCCGATCGGCACGCTGATTGCGTCCATTGCTCTGCTGCTGTTCGTGTTCACGACGCTGCTGACATGGAGCTATTATGGCGAGCGCGCGATCACCTATCTGTACGACCAGCTTCCGGGCGCGACGCGAGCCGGCGAGCTGAAGCTGCACCTCGTATGGCGGATCCTCTGGTGCCTGGTGATCTTCATCGGCTCGTTCGTGCCGCTGGAGCTGGTCTGGCGGCTCGGCGACATTTCGAACGCCGCGATGGCGCTGCCGAATATCGTCGCGCTGATGGCGCTCTCCGGCGTGATCTTCGCGCTGGCCGCCGGCAACCGGACCGCCGGCACCGATCACGGCCGCGAAACGCCGAAGGAGCTGAAAGAGGAGGTGAGCGGCGCGCCCGGGCATTAGGGCGCGTCACTGCATCCCGACACGAAGGAAGAAGGAGCATCCTGCCAGTGATCCAGTAACCGGTCAGAATCGGTCCAGCGCACGACCATGCGCAATCACTTTTGCAGGAGGGTTCCATGCAACCCATCATCTATGACGTCGCGGTGTCGGCGGACGGCTTCATCGCCGGCCCCAACGCCGATATCTCCAAATTTCCGCAAAGCAGCCCGGCGGTCGACGACTATTTCGAACGGCTAAAGACGTACGCTTGCGCCATCATGGGGCGCGCGACGTATGAGTTCGGCTATGATTTCGGCCTTGCGCCCGGCGACAATCCCTATCCGCATATGCGCACGCTGGTCTTTTCGCAGAGCCTCTCCCTGCCCGAGGACTCGGACGTGGAGATCGTGCGGCATGATGCGCGGGACCATGTGGCCGCGCTCAAGTCCAGCAGCGACGGGCCGATCTATCTGTGCGGCGGCGGAGAGTTTGCCGGCTGGGCGCTGTCGGAGGGGCTGGTCGATCTGCTGCGGTTGAAGCGCGCGCCGATCTTCCTCGGGTCCGGAACACGGCTTTTCGGCGATCATGCGCCGGGATGCGATGCCGAACTCAGGCAGTCCAAACTTTACCCGGACGGCATGCTATTTCAGGAATTCGCGCTGGGCGGTTGAAACGAGCGGCAGGCAGCCGCTCTCAATCCAGCCCCAGCGCGTCGACCACCCGCTCCCAATCCACCAGCTTGAAATTCTGGCGGCGCGAGGGCGTGTGGCCGTCCTGGACGACGAAAAGACCGGCCGGGAAAGCCGGGCCGAAGTCCGCAAGGCTCAGTTCGATGCCGTCGGTCTCGGTAACGCCGTCAATGCTCTCGCCATCGGCGATGTAGAAGCGGCCGACATAACCGAGATCGGGCAACCGATAGACGGCAAAGGCATGATCGCCCTGGCTCGATGCGATCAGATAGCCGCCATCTTCGCCGGACGGCGCCAGCGCCAGGCCCTCGACGTCGGCGACCAACTGCCCCGGCGCGACCCGCACGACCAGTTCGCCCTCGCCCGTCTCCAGATCGAAGCGCCAGACGCCCGCCGCCTCCTCGCCGACATAGAGCGTCCCGTTGCGTGCGTCGACGACGCAGCCTTCGGGCTGGCTCGGCACGGTCATCGTGCGCGTGCCGAGCACGCGAACCCCGTCGCTGACGTCCAGCCGCTGATGGTAGATCGTGCCCTCCTTGGTGTTCAGGAAGCTGTGCACGACGCCGTCCGGGCTGCGCGCCATGCAATAGCCATAGCCTTCGCCCGGCCCGGCTTCGACGCGGCCGATCGGCGTCAGTTCGCCGCTTTCGCCATCGAGCCGGAAGAGCGAAACATGCGCGGTCAACGGATCTTCGCGATCGCTGGCCGCGACAAGGATTGTTTCCTCACCGCCGATGGTAACGCCGTCGAGCAGCGCGACATTGTTGACGCGGCCCGTCGGCAGGAAACTGCGCTCCGCGCCGCTCAGATCGTAGACATGCAAGCCGGCCTGCTTGTCCGTGCCGACGATCAGGCTCGCCGCCGGGTTCGCCCTGTTCACCCAGATCGCCGGGTCGTCCGCGGCATCGTCCGTGCTCGCGACCGGCACGGTCTGCGCGCTCGCCGTCACCGGAATGCCGCGCGCGGGATCGGGCTGCGGGATCGTCTCGCAACCGGCGAGCAGCACTGCGGACGCAGCAACGGAAATGACTGATCGCATTGCGGAAACCCCTGTCAGAAGCGCAGCCGTGCGCCGAACTTCATCGTCCAGTTATATTCCTCATATTGCAACAGCCGCCGCTGCCCGTTGAAATTCTGATAGGCGAAATAGGGCTCGTCGGTGATGTTGATCCATTCCCAGAAGAATTGGAGATTCTCGGTCGCGGTGAACCGTGCGCTGGCATCGAGCTGGAAATGATCCTGCACATAGCGGTCGGCATCGGCCGTCGCGCCCAGCTCGTCGAGATAGAGGTCCCGATAGGTACCCGCGAGGCGGATGCTGAACGGCCCGGACTCATATCCTAGCACCGCGTTGAACGTGTTTTCGGACGCCGCAGGCAGCGGGATGACGCGCGGATTGTTGTCCTCGTCCAGCACCGTCCCTTCGGCATCGGTATAGGTATAGTTGAAGTTGAACAGCAGCCCGTCGAACGGCGCGGGCAGGAAAGTGAAAGCCTGGGCGAAGCTGAACTCGAACCCGAAGATCTCCGCGCTCTCGCCGTTGATGGGTATCACCGCCTCGTCGAAGGCGATGCCGTTGAAGGTGCCGCCGTCGCTGTCGAAGAAATCGACGATGAAATTCTCGACATCCTTGTAGAAGATGTTGGCCGAGATCGCGCCGTTGGAGCTGAAATAATACTCGACCGACGCGTCGAAGTTCCAGGCTTCGTACGGCAGCAGGTCGGGATTGCCGAACTCGCCTTCGCGCTCATTATCGTCATTCTGCTCGACCGCGAAGATCGGCGCGAGATCGCCGAGATTGGGCCGCACGAGGCTGCGATAGCCGGCTGCACGGAAGACGAGATTGTCGATCGGCTCCCAGCGGATGTTCAGGCTCGGCAGCCAGTCGGTATAGCTGCGCGAGAAGCTGTTGGGCGTCACCACGACGATATCGTCGTCGAGCACCATGCCGTTGAAGGTCGCGCCCTCCTCGATAAGCTCGGTCGTGTTCGCGTTGATCTGGTTCTCGGTATGCTCGACGCGGACGCCGCCGATCACGCGCAGCGTATCGCTGTCCCAGCGGCCGAGCAGATAGCCGGCATAAATGTCTTCCTGGTTCGCATAATCCTCGACGTTGGAATCGAACTGGGAGTCGATCTCCTGCAGCTCGAAATCGCCGCGATTGGCGAAGAAGAAATTGCTGATCCGCCGGTCCGCCGCGGCTGGTGCGATATTGGCAAGCCGCAGCGACGGTACGCCGACGAACTGATCGAGCGTCAGCGCGTCATTTTCGTAAAATTCGATCGTGCCGTTGAACGTCTTCTCGCGCCAGCGGCCCTGCACGCCGCCTTGCACCGTGAACTCGCCATTGTCCGTCGGAATGACGTAACCGGCGTTGAACCGGGCCATCCATTCTTCGTCGACGGAATCGGACAGCGCCGTGAACTCGATATCGTTGAGCTCATATTCCGCCGGATCGAAGAACAGGCTGGAACCGCCGAGAACGTTGTACGCAGGAATGAAGGTATTGCTGTTGTCGATCTGCAGCACCAGCCCGTCGTCCTCGAAATCGCGCCGGAAATCGGCCGGGTCGACCGATCCGTTTTCCCGCTCCGACGATCGCGACCAGCTGCCCTGATAATCGAAGGTCCAGGGGCCGGTTTCCGTTTCGCCGCCAACACTGATCGACGCGATCCGCTGGCGTTCGAACCGGTCCTTGATGTCGCGGCGCACGGTGAGCTCGCCATCGGTGTCGGAGAAGGTCACCAGATCGCCCGCGCCGCCCGACACCTGGTCGAAATCGCCGAAGTCGAGACGCAAGCGCCTACGGAATTCCTGATCGTCGAACTGGCTGAAGATCCCGCGGGCGAACAGCGTCGTGCTGTCGCTGGGCCGGAAATCGAGCGACAGCGACGCGCTGATCCGCTCACGCTCCACGTCATAGTCGCGATACTGGATTTCCTCGGAGTAATCCTCGCCGAGATCGCCCGTTACCCAGGGATCGGCTTCGACATTGTCGGTTTCGAACTCGCGCAGATAATAGGAAATACCGCCCGAAATTCCGAAACTGTCGGAAATGGCGGTCGAGAAATCCAGGCTCGCTTTGGGCGTGATGGTATCGGCCAGCTCGTTCCAGCTCGCCTCGGCGCGCAGCGAAAGGAAGTCGCTGCGGCTGTCGAACGAAGCGACCGTCTGGATATCGATCGAGGCGCCGATCGTGTCCGCGTCCATATCGGGTGTCAGCGTCTTGCGGACCTCGATCGATTCGATGAGGTCGGACGAGATCACGTCGAGCGCGACAGCGCGAATATCGGCCTCGGGCGACGGGATACGCGTCCCGTTGATCGAGGAGCTGTTGAGATTGGGATCGAGCCCGCGCACCGAAACGAAGCGCCCCTCGCCCTGATCGTTGAGCACGTTGAGACCCGGCAGGCGGCGCAGCGACTCCGCGACATTCTGGTCGGGGAACTGGCCGATCGCGTCGCGGGTCAGCACCGAGCTGACCCCGTCCGCCTCGCGCTGGCGGGAGAGCGCGCTCGCCTGGTTCGCGCGCTGGCCGATGACGAGGATCTCCGTGTCGCTCATGCCGATCGCGATATTGGCCGTAACCGTTCCGGTTTCGGGCACCGTGACCGTCGTCCTCACCGTCTCCGCGCCGACATAGCGTGTCTCCAACGTGTAGCTGCCGGCGGGCACATCGGCGAACCGGTACCGCCCGTCACGCCCGGCCGTCGCCGTGCGGTCGAGCTCGACGATGCGGACCTGCGCCGATTGCAGCGCGCGCGTATCGGTCGCGTCGACCACAGTGCCGACGATGATGCCGGCCATGGCCGGCGAGACGATCGCCGTCGACAGGGCCAGAGCGGAGAGAAGGCGCATGGAGCGCCGCGCGAACAGAGAATCGGTCATGGATGCACCCCTTTGTGAGTGCCCCGCGCCTAGGCGACGAACGTTGCGCTTCGATGCCGTTTCGATGACCTGCGCATGACCGAACAATTACAGAGTGTTACAGGCGAGAGATGCTGTCTTTTCGCGGCAATCATCTGTCTTTCGCGAGAAAGAAGATTCCTTTTTAGAGATACCCCCTATAAGGCCCGGCCATGCTCAAACGCCTCTACCATTGGACGCTGGAGAAAGCCGGCCACCGCCAGGCCGAACGCTGGCTGGGCGGCGTGTCGTTCGTGGAATCGAGCTTCTTCCCGATCCCGCCAGACGTAATGCTGCTGCCGATGTGTCTGGCGCGGCCCGACAGGGCTTTCCGTTACGCGACGATCTGCACGATCACCTCGGTGCTCGGCGCCGTACTCGGCTATGCGATTGGCTATTTCCTGTTCGAGACGGTCGGCCAGCCGATCATTGAGTTCTACGGTTACACGGGCGACTTCGAGAGCTTTGCGACCAGTTTCAACGAGCAGGGCTGGATCATCGTGCTGCTAGCCGGTTTCACCCCCCTGCCCTTCAAGGTGATTACCATCGCTGCGGGTGCGACCGGCCTGCCGCTCCACATCCTGATCCCGGCCGCGATCATTGCCCGCGGCGCGCGTTTCTTCCTCGTCGCCGCTTTGCTCTGGAAGTTCGGCGAGCCGATGAAGGCCTTTATCGAGAAATATTTCGGCCTGCTGACCGCGCTCGCCGGTGTGCTGCTCGTCGGCGGCTTCGTCGCGGTGCGTTACCTGTTCTAGCGCAGCCGTTGGACAGCCAGCCGCCTATTCGACCGCGATAACGATGTCGCCCATGGAGCTGGAGCGATAGTGCACGGTATCGCCCGGCTGCAGGAAATGCGCCGTTTCGATCTCGTTATCGATAAAGGTCTCTATGATCGACGAGACGACTGTTTCGCCGTCGAACAGCCGTCCGGAGAAGAGATGCCATAACGCGCCCTCGATAATGTCCGCGCGGGTTGGCGGCGTGAAGATCACCCCTTCCGACGTGCCGGACATCAGCGTCATGCCCTCTAGAATCGCCGGTTCGGGCGACAGCCAGTAATAGTCGCCCCGGTACAGGAAACGCGCATCGGCCATGTCGGCCAGCGCCTGTTCCGCCAGCTCACGGAAATCCAGCGTCATCTCTCCGCCACGCGCATCCTGGCGCGGTTCGCCATTCACATGCGTCGTCATACGTTCTTCGGCTATGAAACTGCGCCAGTCGCGCGGGATCACCAGAAACGCCCCGGCCGGATAGAAGCCGGGGCCGCTTTTCGCATCGCTGAAGCCATGGCCCGAATCCAGATTGTCGGGATCGATCAGACGGATCAGCGTCGACCTGTCCGTGAAATCGCCGCACAGGAAAAAGCCTTTCGCGGCCGCGTCGAAATCCTCGACCGAGCGGATCGGGCGATCGAAGATCATGCACATCTCGATCTCGTAATCGAGCATGACCTCGGGATCGGCGCTCACCGTCGTGCGCGCCGGCGTCGCCGTACCAAATTTCGGGAAACGGAACACGGCCTCGCTGGACGCCTCCTCGGCATGTTCGGGGAAGTTAGTGCCGGTCGCAATATGGCGGTCGCCCGTCCCGGCAGCGGGCAGCAGGTCCGCAATCGGCATGGTTTCGCGCGTCACGCCCCCGGCGATGCGCGCCTCCAGATCGATATCGTCGACACTTGCCAACACCGCGAAGGGATCGCTCGACGGCTCCGCGCCCAGCGCCTCCATATCGACGACTGTCGCTTCTTCCTGATCGAAGCCGAGAACCAGCCATGTCGCGATGGCGCCATCGCTCGTCTCGGTCTGCGCGAGCGTGATTGCCTCGTCGAGCGGCAGGATGCCGGGCGTCAGCGCGGTGTCTTCGAACGTCGCCGGGTTACCGCGCGGGTCGGGCGAGGTCGCCCATAGCCCCGCCAGAGTGAGCGCGGCGATTGCCAGAATTGCGAGTGTCCAGACGCCGATCTTGCGCGCCATATCCATCCCCCCTTGTCTTGTAGGTCGGAGGATAGCCGGGCTGGCGGCCTCAAGCCAAGTCGGCAACCGCTCAGGCCTTCGCCAGTGCTGGCTGCCCGTTACCGGCGCGCCTGCGCGGCTTCAGGCCGAAGAGCGGGCGCAGCCATTCGACGCGGCGGATAAGATATTCGTGCAGCAGCGCGCATGTTCCGGCCGTGGTCAGCACGAGCAGTAGGAACTCCGGCCAGGCGCCGAGCGCCAGCTGGGTCAGATAGAAGCCCGCGACGACGATGATCGTCTGGTGCAGGATGTAGTAGGGAAAAATCGCCTCGGTCAGATAACGTAGCGTCTTCGAATCCCGATTCAGCAGGCGTTGGCCGAGTCCCATAAGCAACACGATCACCGACCAGGCATAGAGCGTCATCAGCGCCGTACCGATGATCGGACCGAGCCGGTGCGCTTCACGAAAGCCGGGCACCATCGTGTAGACGAGGATGATCGCGCCGATCGCCGCGGCGACGATGGCGGCCAGCGGCAGCGCGCGGTCGACGGTTTTCCAGAAACGATCGCTCTTCGCGGCGAAATAACCGATCAGGAAGATGGTGAAGCGGTTGGCGTGATTGTGCCAGTCGTCGAACAGCGCATGCGTTTCGGGAAAGCGGTCGCCGAACACGGCCGCGTAGAAGACGAACGGCGCGGCGACAACGAGCAGCAGCGAAACGGGATGGCCGAGCGCCCGGCCGAACCACTCCCCGCCGCGCCCGGCGGCGAAGCGAGAAAGCGGTTTCAGGAACGGGGCGAGCAGCAGGATGTAAACGAGCAGATAGACGACGTACCAGAGATGGTTCCAGGTCGGCGTGATCATCGCCCACGGGCCCATCGGCACGATATAGTCGCCATAAAACGCGAAATAGCCGGCCGGGATCGTGCCGCCCTGGACGAGCTCGAAATAGGTTTGCGGCGCGACGATGACGGTCATGCCGAAGAGGATCGGCAGGCCCAGCCGCTTGAGCCGGCTCGCGGCGAATGCGCCTGAGGCCATCTTGTCTGACGCGAAACGGACGGCGACGCCCGATATGAAGAAGAGCAGCGAGAGCCGCCACGGATTGAGGAGGCTCATCAACGGTTCCGCCGCGGGCGACGCGTAGACGCTTTTCACGTGCCAGCCCCAGGACACGTAGAACATGCCGATATGGTAGAGAATGAGCAGCGCGAAGGCGATGAAGCGCAGCCAGTCGAGATCGTAGCGGCGATTTGTCGTCAGCGATTCGGCAAGCGGGGCCATGGATCTTCTCCGATCAACAGGTGATGGCCCGATCATCTGCGAAGCGCGAAAAAGCACCAGTTTTCCGGGACGAACAGCGGCGATCGATGACCAGCGGCGGCCGTGCGGGGGCGAGCGGCACGCCATGGGGACGAGCGGCATTGGCCGTTTTGCACGCGAGCGGCTACATCCCGGTCATGGCTGCGCAAAGTGCAGAGTCGGAACTTCGGTTCGAACGGCGGCTAATGCTGCAGACGATGGGCATCATCGCTATCTTCGGTGCGATATTCACGATCGTCGACGTGCTGTCGCGGCAGACCGAACTCGAACGCGTGGGCCAAGACTATCACCCGGTCGCGATCTGGATCTACGACCCCACGAGCGTCTTGATCATCGTCGCGCTGGCGCCGCTGGTGATGCGCTACGCGAACCGCTTCCGCTTCGCCGATACGCCGCTGCCGCTCTGGCTCGCGGTGCACGCGGCGGGCTTCCTCCTATTCTCGACCGTACACATTTTCCTGATGGTCTGGCTGCGCAAGCTGATCTTCTTCCTGTTCTTCGATGTGCCCTACATCTTCACCAACAATCTGCCCCGCGATTTCATCTACGAGATGCGCAAGGATGTGCTGAGCTATGCGATGATCGTGCTCATCTTCTTCCTGCTGCGCACCTATTCAGAACAACGCCGCGAGCTCGAGGCGGCCCGCGCCGATGCACGCGACTCCCGGCTCATCACCTTGAAATGCGGCGGCCGGACCATGCGCTTCGCCGCCGAAAGCTTCAGCCATGCGGAAGCCGCGGGCAATTATGTCGAGGTCCACACGACCGGCGCGACCCATTTCGCGCGCACGACGCTCGCGGGGCTAGAAGCCCTGCTGCGCGATGCGGGGCTGCCCGTCGCGCGCGTTCACCGCTCATATCTGGTCAACCGCGACCGGATCGAAACCAGCGCGCCATCGGGCAATGGCGACATGGTGCTGACGCTTGCCGGCGGCGATACCCTGCCCTGCAGCCGGCGGTATCGGGCGGCGATAGAGGCGTAGCGACCCCGGGCAGCGGCAAGACCGATGGACAGTGTCACGCCCGAGCGATAGGTTCGCCGCCGCGTGCCGCATTCCGGCATATTGGGGGAGATTCTCGTGATGAACCGTTTTCTTGCATTTCTCGCGCCGCTCCTGCTGCTCTTCGCGGCGGCCTGTTCGGGCGGCAATTCCGGCCCCGGCGGCACGGTCGAGGCCTTTCAAACCGCAATCGCCGAAGGCGATCAGGACGCCGTGATCGAACATATCGAGCCCGACGCGCGCGAAATGTTCCGCCCGAAAATGGGCATGATCGTATCGCTCGCATCGCAGGAAGCCGGCCGGCGCGGCGGTTTCGACGGCATCGAGATCATTTCCGAGGAAGTCGAGGGCGACACCGCCACCGTCCGCTACCGTTCGATGTTCGGCGACGGCAGCAGCGAAGAGGATGAAGCGACGCTGACCCGGGTCGACGGCGTCTGGTATATCTCGGTCGAGATGGAATGACCCGCCGGCCGGCCGCTGCCCGGCTGGCCATCGCCGCGATTCTGGCGGCACTGGCGACGGTGCCGGCCAGTTCGCTGGATCGCACGCAACGCATCGAAACTGCCGCAATCGATACCGCGCGGCTGCAGTCGGGCGATCTCGTGTTCCGCGCAGGCCGGGGCTGGGAGGCCGATGCTGTGCGTGCCGGTTCCTTCGCTCGCTTCTCGCATGTCGGCCTAATCGAGCGGACCGAAACCGGCGCGATCTTCGTCATCCATGCCGCGCCGCCAGAGGATGGCGGGCGCGGCTTCGTCGAGCGCGTGCCGCTATCTGTATTCAACGATCCTAGCCTCGCCAGCGATATCGTCTTCTATCGCCCGGCTACGCTAAGCGCGGGCGAGCGCGCAATGACAGTGGCGGCCGCCCGCGACTTCGCGGCACGCCGTATACCCTTCGATGCGGACTTCGACCGGACGGACGCGAGCGCATTATATTGCACCGAGCTTGTGATCGACGCCTTTCGCAGCGCGGGTGCGGCGATCGATATCGCGCCGCCCGATCCGGGCCGGGCCGCTATCGTGCGCAATATCGTCTTTCCGGCCGACCTGCTCCGTTCGGCGAGCTTCGTCCCGGTGCGGATGGAAGGGCGCGGCTAGACCCGCTCAGCTCGTCCCGTCAGTCAGATATTGGTGGACCGCGGCGATGACGACCGACCCCTCGCCCACGCCGGACGCGACGCGCTTCACCGACCCGGACCGCACATCGCCGACCGCGTAGATACCGGGCCGGCTCGTCGCATAGGGCGACAGCGTCGCCTCGCCCCGGCAATCCTCGCCCGTATGCACGAACCCCTTTCCGTCAAGCTCGAGACAGCCTTCGAGCCAGTCGCTGTTCGGCACCGCGCCGATCATCACGAAGATATTGCCGATATCGCGGGTTTCGGTCCGGTCGTTCGCCTTGTTATGCCATGTCACCTGGTCGAGCATCGGATCGCCGTGCAGCTCGGTGATCTCCGTCTCGGTATGCAGCGTGATGCGCGAGGAGGAATCGATCCGCTGGATCAGATAGTCGGACATGCTCGCGGCAAGATTCTTGCTGCGGACGAGGACATGGACATGGCTGGCATGGCGCGAAAGGAAGACGGCCGCCTGCCCGGCCGAGTTTCCGCCGCCGACGACGATCACCTCTTTCTCGTGGCACAGCCGCGCCTCGATGGCGGTCGCGGCATAATGAATGCCCTGCCCTTCATATTTATCGTAATTGTCGAGGTTGAGCTGGCGGTAGCGCGCGCCCGACGCAATGATCACCGAGCGGCTCGCGATCCGTTGCCCGCATTCGAGCTGCAACGCATAGGGCCGGTTGTCGCAGTCGAGCTCGACGATCGCGCGGGAGATGGCAAAACGCGCGCCGAACTTCTGCGCCTGGATCCAGGCCCGCCCGGCCAGCGCTTGGCCGGAAATGCCGGTCGGGAAGCCGAGATAATTTTCGATCTTCGATGACGTGCCGGCCTGCCCGCCCGGCGCCTCCTGTTCGATTACGACCGTGTCCAGGCCCTCCGACGCCGCATATGTCGCCGCGGCGAGCCCGGCCGGGCCCGCGCCGACGACCGCGACATCATAGACATGTTCGGGATCGAGTTCCTCGGTCAGGCCGAGCGCGTTCGCGACCTCATGATTGCTGGGATTGGCAAGGCAGGCATTGCCGGTGTGAATGAGCACCGGCAGCTTGTCGCGCGCCGTCGGATGATCGGCGAAAAAGGCCTCGGCCTGCTCGGGATCATCGGTATCGACCACGCGCAGCGGATAGCCGTTGCGGCGCAGGAAGCGCGTGATGCGCAGGGCGTCGCCATTATTCTTCGGTCCCGCCAGCGTAGCGCCGGCCTGATCGTGCACCAGAAAGGCTGTGCGCCGCAGGATGAAGGCGCGCATCACCAGTTCGCCGATATCGGTCTCGGTGCTCACCAGTTGCGGAAAGATTTCCCGCCTCACCCGGATCACCCGCGTCCCCTCGCGTACTCGCCCATCGACAAGGATCTGCCGGTCGTTGAACAGATCGAGCTCGCCGGTGAACTGGCTCGGCCCGTGCACCGTCACCACCTCCTCGCCACCGTCCCGCGTTTCGATGATCTCGATCGCCCCTGCGAGGCAGATGAAGAAATCGACGCCACGCTGACCGCGTTCGAACAGATAGCTCCCTGCCTCCGGCGCCTCTTCGCAGCCATAGGCGAGCGCGCGTTCGAGCTGATCCGCCGACAGTTTCGGGAAGATCTGGTGCTCGCGGTTATAGGGATCCTGCGCGCTCCCGGCCTGAATGTCGAAGGCGGCTGCGGCGGGGGTGGCGGTGCGGGCTGAATCGGTCATGGCGATATATGTAGGCACGAACTGTTACGGGGTCGAGATAGCGCTATGTCTATAAGATCGCGTCCCAAACACCGGCATTGGCTTCCAGATGCGCCATCGACGTCGTACCCGGGATCACGATGATATTGGGCGAGCGTTTCAGCAGCCAGGCGAGCGCTTCGCCCGGCGAGAGTGCGGCGCCTCGCTTCATCGGATTGGCGCCGAGCGGGCCATAGGGAATGAAGGCGATGCCCTTTTCCGCCGTATAGTCGACGAGATCGCCCGCGTCCGTTTCGGCCATGTTGAACCGGTTCTGGACGCTCGCAATCGGCGCGATCGCCAGCGCACGATCCAGCTCTTCGCGGGTCACGTTGGAGAGCCCGATATGGCGGATGCGGCCATCGGCCTGCGCTTCGGCGAGCGCCGCGACGGACTGTTCGAGCGGCGTTTCGGGATCGACCCAATGAAGCTGGAACAGGTCGATCCGGTCGCGGCGCAGATTGGTCAGCGCATCGTCGATCTCGCGGTGGAGCGTGTCGCGCGAACCGTCGCGTTTCATCCGGTCCGGCGCGGATTTGTCGATCCCGCCTTTCGTCGCGAGAAAGACGTCCCGGCCCTCGAGTGCCTCGCCGACGATCCGGTCGGCATGCTGCGGTCCATAGGCCCGGGCGCTGTCGAAAAAGTCGATGCCCAGATCGGCGGCGCGGCGCAGCAGCGCCAGCCCGGCGTCCCAGTCCGGATAGGGACCGAAATTGCCGGGCTGTCCGGTGAGCCGCATGGCGCCGATGCCAAGCCGGTTGACGTCGCGTTCTCCGCCGAACCGGTAGCTGCGGGAAATGGGGGCTGAATTGGTCATGATGGGCTCCTTCGTTCGTGTCGAGCCCGATATCGCATTGCCTTTCGGCATACGGTAGACGGATGATATGGATATCAGCTATACGTTTGGCGTATGGCAAAGGCGATTGATCGGCTGACGCTGCTGGCGACGTTCGTGCGGATCGCCGAACGCGGTTCGATCAGCGCGGCCGCGCGCGACCTCGACCTCTCTCAGGCATCGGCCAGCCGTCATCTGACCAGTCTCGAAGACCGGCTGGGCGTGCAGCTGATCGTGCGTACAACGCACGAACTGAGCCTGACCTCCGCCGGGCAGGAGTGCCTCGCCGATGCGCGCCGGATGCTCGGCGAATGGGATGAACTGGCCGAGCGGTTCGCGGAAG
>NZ_JBQLZN010000090.1:0-7429 GCF_052168295.1 Parasphingopyxis sp.
AGGGGGAGGCGGCGGTCCTTCCGGTGGCGGCAGGCCGGCCTCTTCGCGTCGCCGGACCTCTTCCTGATAGGCTTCGAAGCGTTCGCGCATCTCCCGCATCCGGCGGCGCTGCTCCTCGGCTTCGCGCCGTTGCCGCTCCAGCCGTTCTTCCCGGATTTCGCGGATCTCGGACAGATAGGCGATCAGTTCGTCCTGGCTGTCGAAAGCGTCGAGGCTGCCATCCTGATAGGCGAGCGCGGCTCGCGGCATTATGAGTACGGCAAGCAGCAGCATCGCCGCCGTCATCCGATGGCCGATCCGTTCGCAGTCCAAGCGCGCAATTGTCATGTGTCGTTCCCCCTGCCGCCAGTTATGCAGCCGCACATATGCGAGCGTCAATGCGGCCCGGCAGAACCCAGCGCAGCGGGCTGGTTGCCCGTGCCGCTTTGCGCTAGGTTGCTCCAATGCCCCGACTTTCCCAGGTTCCGCGCGACGATGCCGACGATTATGTAAAGGCGCTCTACACCGCGCTGTTCGGCGATCGCGATCCGGTCGCCGAGCCCGGCACCGCAACGGGCACGCCCGGCAATTGGTGGACCGTGTTCGCGCTCGTCCCGGATGCCTTCAAGCACACGACCGAGGGCTTCGGCTTCTATCGCTCGGACAACCGCAAGCTCGATCCGGTGCTGCGCGAACTGGGCCAGACACGGGCCGGCTACGCGGTCGGATCGCGCTTCGTCTATTCGCAGCACATGAAGGCGGCGCGCTTTGCCGGGCTAACCGACGAACAGGCCAAGGCGATCGCTCACTGGCAGGTCGCCGACTGTTTCGACGAGATCCAGCGCGCCGTGCTCGCCTATACCGATTGCCTCGTGCTCCAGCATGGCCGGGTGCCGGATGGCGTTTTCGAAACATTGAAGGCGCATCTGTCGGACGAGGAAATCCTCGAACTGACCTACATCACCGCGACCTATATGATGCATGCCGTGATGAGCCGGGCGCTCAGGCTCGAATATGACGATATCGACGATCCCGTGGTCGAGACGCCCGCACCGGAAGGCGCGACGGCCGATGTGATGGGCATGGTCGACAACAGGAAGAAGGAGTAGCGCCATGGCCTATCATCATCTCGCGCTCGCCGCGAAAGACATGAAGGCGATCCACGCATTCTACGAGGGCGTGATGGGGTTCGAGCTCGTGAAGGTCGAGATCGCGCCGGTCATGGGCGGCGGCTGGGGCAAGCATTTCTTCTACCGGATGGACGGCGATGATAGCCGCTTCATCGCTTTCTGGGAGCTGCACAAAGTGCCGGGGCAGGAGGAGCAGGTGCATGATCTCAACGCGGCGGCGAAGTTGCCGCAGGGCACCAATCATTACAGCTTCGCCGTCGATACGCGCGAGGAGCTGGATGGCTGGCGCGAACGCTGGAACGACGCCGGGCTCGATGTGCTCGAGATCGACCATAACTGGTGCCGCTCGGTCTATACGCGCGATCCCAATGGCAACATGGTCGAATTCTGCCTGACCACGGGCGAATTTACCGAAGCCGATCGCGAGCGTGCTTTGGCCGCGCTCGACGAGACCAAGATGAAGGCGAGCCCGCCGCCTGGATCGATGAAGAACTGGCCGGCGACGAAGGTCGCCGCGGAGTAGTTTGTCAAACTCGACCGACAGGTCGAACCTGACAAAAGAATCCGGAAGCCGAAGGTCTGACGAAAAACTAGGACGCCAGTTTCAGCGGCGTGCCGCTCGCTTCCGGCGCATCCGCGCATTGCGCGCTCAGCCCATTGAACAGCGTGTTGATGGCGATCCGCAGATTGTCCATGTTCGCGCTCGTGTAATGCGGGATCAGGCTCGGGTCGCAATAGGGCGCGAGCATCAGATTGACCGGCGACATCAGCCCGTCGATCGTCATGCCCGGAAACTCGCCGTCCGAAATCGCCTCGGCCAGGATCGTCGCCATATAATGATCGGCGAGATCGACATAGCTCATGATGACGTCCTTATGCTCCTCGCCGAGCGCCATGCAGGCCATGAAATAGTCGTAATCTTCCTCGTAGCGGCGGCGCTTTTCCGCGAACCGCCGGGCGAAGAACTGGTAGAGTTTCTCGCGCGGCGGGAGATCGCTCTCGACCACCTCTTCCATCATCTCGTTGAACGGCTTGAACCAGCGCTCGATAGACGCCTCGAACAGCGCCTCCTTGTTCGGGAAGAAGCGATAGACGTTGGACTGCGACATGCCGCAGGCATTGGCGATATCGGTAATCGTCGGCGTGACCGGCCCGCGTTCGCGGATCAGCTGTTCGGCGGCTTCGAGCAACTGCTCGGCAGTGGCTTGGTGATCGGTATGCGGACGGGCCATGATTATCTCCTTGGCGCTACTGTATCGCAAGAACATGACAGTTTTGTGATAAACGATAGTTAATATCAATTATCATGATATGCAAGAACGATTGTCGCAACAGCATGTTGCGCTTATGCAATCGCCTGTGAGGGAGGCTCCGCATGGGAGCGCATAGCCGGGGCACGTCCATCCATGGCCAGCGAGCAAGACACCGACAGCCGGTTTACCGATCCGATCAGCGGATCGCTCGCGCTCTTGCGGCGCTGGTGGCGCATGGTGTGCCGCGAGATCGACCAGGTTGCGGTCATCGAAAAAGTACGCGGCGAATCCGGCTGGACGCCGCGCTACGCCTTCATGACGTGTATGTCCGCCGGCATCGCGATCCTCGGCATGCTGCTGTCCTCGCCGGCCGTTGTGATCGGCGCGATGCTGCTTTCGCCGCTGATGGGTCCGATCCTCGGCATCGGCTTCGCGCTGGCGGTCGGCGACTATAAATGGCTCCGCGACGCCGGGCGCGCTTTGGGGCTTGGTACGGTATTGGCGATCCTCTTTTGTGCCCTGATCGTCGCTTTATCGCCGCTGCAGACGATCACGTCGGAAATCGCGGCGCGCACCCGGCCCAACCTGTTCGATCTCGGCGTGGCGCTCTTCTCGGCGCTGGCCGGCGCCTATGCGATGATCCGGGGCCGCGACGGCACGATCGTCGGCGTCGCCATCGCGACCGCGCTCATGCCGCCGCTCGCCGCGATCGGCTTCGGCCTCGCCACCTTCAACTGGGCAGTGTTCGGCGGCGCGTCCTTTCTGTTTTTCACCAACCTGACCACGATCGCGCTGACCGCGGCCGTCATGGCGCGCGTCTACGGGTTCAGCACCTATCTCTCGGCCAAGCAGACCTTCACCCAATCCGTGGTGATCGTCACCGTGTTCGTCGCGCTCGCGATCCCGCTCGGCTTCTCGCTGCGGCAGATCGCCTGGGAGGCCAATGCGACGCGCCAGGCGCAGGAACTGGTCGGCGACGAGTTCGGATCGGAGGCGCGGATCTCGCAGCTCGATTTCGATTTCGACGCCGATCCGATCGCGGTGACGGCCTCGGTGCTCACGCCCGAAATCGTCGGCGGTGCGGAAGAGCGAGCACGGCGCACGTTGCAGCGCCGGCTGGGCCGCAACGTGACGGTCGATCTGCGGCAGTTCCAGGTCGATACCGAGGATACGACCGACAGCACCGAACTGGCACTGGCCCGGATGCGCGAACAGGCGGCGGCGACGCGCGAAGAGATTGCCGACCTCACAGACCGGCTCGCCCTGATCGCGGGCGTCGATGCCGACGAAGTGACGGTGGACCGCAATACGCGGCGGGCGATCGTGCGCGTGCGCGCGCTGCCGGGCGCGGAGCTCGAAACCTATTACGCGCTCGAAGGGCGGGCCAACGGCCGGGCGGCCGATTGGGACGTGCAGGTGATCCCGCCCGCCAAGGACCTGCCCGCGATAAGCTTCGATAATGGCGAACCCGATGCGGCCGGACAGCGCAATATGGTAATCGCGATCTGGGCGGCCGAGCGGCTCTCGGTGCCGGTCGGTGTATCGGGTTCCGATGCGGCGGCTGCGATCGTTATGGAGCGGATGTCGGACGCCGGAGTGGATGTGCGGCGGCTGCCGGGCGAACAGCCGGGCTTCGTCGCGCTGAGCTGGCTGGCGCCCGATGGCGGGAACGGCGAGTAGCGCTCAGGCCGCAGACGGCTCGATCGCGGCGGCGAGCCAGCCCGGCAGGTCGAGCCCCGTCATGTCCTCGACCCTGCGATGCTCGACGGAAAGGCCGAGATCGGAATAGGCGATGCGCTGGCGCTTCTCGTCGGCCTGGTCGAGCGGCACGACGACGAGCCGGCGGTTGACCTTGTTGCGATAATGCATGCGGGCGGTGTTCTCCTGCCCGACATAGCAGCCCTTCTCGAAATCCACGCCGTTCAGTTCCTCGGCATTGCATTCGAGCCAGAGCGTCTTGTCGCTGCCCAGTTCGGCGATACCCTCGGTTACGCCGAGCGAAAGCCGATGCGCGTGCCAGCCCTGGGCCGGATCGCCTGCCGGGCCCAGCCAGCGCGCCCCGAGCGCTTCCAGGCGCGGATCGGCCGGATGGCCGCTCGAATCGGGCGACCAGTGCACGGCCAGGCTATCGTCGCGCGCGATCGTGATCGGGCGGCGCAGGCGATAGAGGGTCAGCCGCCGTGCCAGATCGTCGGCCGCCTCGGCCTCGCAATCGACTAGGATATCCGCGCCATCCGCCCAGAGCAGGAAATCGAACAGCACCTTGCCCTGTGCGGCGAGCAGCGCCGTCCATTGCGGCGTGTCCGGCTGCACCCGGTCGACATTCTGCGTCACCAGTCCCTGCAGGAATTCGCGGACATCGGCGCCGGAAATGCGGATTACGGCGCGGTCGTTTAGCGTGGTTGCGGCCATAGGCTTCAATTAGGGATCGGGCCGTGCGATGGGAAGCCGCATGAGCGATATTCTGACGATCCGGCGGCCCGACGACTGGCATGTCCATCTGCGCGACGGGGCCATGCTGGAGGCGGTGGCGGGCTATACGGCGCGCCAGTTCGCGCGCGCGATCGTGATGCCCAATCTCGCCCCGCCCGTGACGACGACCGAAGCCGCGCGCGCCTATCGCGACCGGATCATGGCCGCGCTCCCTGAAGACTCCGATTTCACCCCGCTGATGACCGCCTATCTGACCGATACGATCGACGCCGACGATCTCGCCGCCGGGCATGCGGACGGCGTGTTCACGGCGGCCAAACTCTATCCGGCCGGCGCGACGACCAATTCGGACAGCGGCGTCACGGATATCACGAACATCCATGGCGTGCTCGATCGGATGGAGGCGATCGGCATGCCGCTCCTCATCCATGGCGAGGTGACCGATAGCGAGGTCGATATTTTCGACCGTGAGGCGGTCTTCATCGAGCGTATCCTCGAACCGCTGACACGCAGGCTTCCGGCGCTCAGGATCGTTTTCGAACATATCACGACGGCCGACGCGGTCGCCTTCGTGAAAGACGCCGGGCCCAATATCGCGGCGACCATCACGCCGCACCATTGCGTGATCAACCGCAACGCGATCTTCGAGCGCGGCATCCGCCCGCACGCCTATTGCCTGCCCATAGCGAAGCGCGAGCAGCACCGGCTGGCGGTCCGCGCGGCGGCGGTGTCCGGATCGCCCAAATTCTTCCTCGGCACCGATACCGCGCCGCATGCGCGCGGCGACAAGGAATCGGCCTGCGGCTGCGCGGGCATTTTCAACGCCCCCTTTGCGCTCGAAAGCTATGCGGCGGTGTTCGAAGCGGAAGGCGCGCTCGATCATTTCGAAGGCTTCGCGTCGGAGCATGGCCCGCGTTTTTACGATCTCCCGCTCAACGACGGAACGGTGACGCTGCGCCGCGCGCCGACTGAAGTTCCGGACATGCTTGCGCTTGAGGGAGCCGAGATCGTGCCCTTCCAGGCTGGCGAAACGCTGGGCTGGACGCTCGACGGATAACGGAGCCTAGACCGTCGCCCGTGCGCGGAGCCGGTTGGCCCGGGCCGTCCGCACATTGTCGATGGTGAACAGCGCGAGCCCAGTCCAGATGAACAGGAAGCAGGCGATCGTGCCTGCATTCAGCGGCTCGTCGAACACGAACGCGCCGATCACGAACACCATGGACGGCGCGATATACTGGATGAAGCCGAGCGTCGTCAGCGTCAGGCGCTTGGCCGCGGCGGCGAACAGCATCAGCGGCACGGACGTAACGACCGCTGCGACGATCAGCAGGATATCGGTTTCGGTATCCGTGCCGAACATCAGCCCGCCGCTCATGCCCAGCCAGACGAGATAGGCGATGCATAACGGGCTGAGCAGCGCGGTTTCGACCGTCAGCCCCTCGATCGCTCCGGCATCGGTGATTTTCCGGACATAGCCGTAGAGCGCGAAGGACACGGCGAGCGTCGCGCTGATCCAGAGCGTATCCCATGCGCTCCATGCGAGGATCGCGACCCCGATGGCCGCAAGTGCGATGGCGATAATCGTGGCGGGGCGCAGCTTCTCCTGCAGGAAAAGCGTGCCGAGCACGACGTTGAGCAGCGGGTTGAGGAAATAGCCGAGGCTCGCGGCCAGCATATGTTCGTTGGTGACGGCCCAGATATAGACGAGCCAGTTGACCGCGATCAGCGCCGCCGAGATCGTCAGCGCGACGAGCGTACGCCGGTTGCGCCATGTCGCGCGCAGGCTGCCGAGCTTGCCGAGGACGGCGAGCAATATCAGCAGCAGCCCCACCGACCAGACAATCCGGTGCGCGACGGTTTCGACCGCGCCGACATGATCGAGTAGCTTGAAATAAAGCGGGACGAGCCCCCAGAACAGATAGACGCCGATCCCATAGGCATAGCCGGCCGGCGTGTTCTGCTGCTCGCTCATGACGCTGCGCTAGGGCAGGGCGGGCAGCCACGCCACACGAAAATTGTTGCGAAAGGGAAAGAAGCCTTTTGTCAGACCTCGCCTTCAGCTCGGCGCGGCATTTTTCTCTGTCAGAATTTTCCTGACGAAAAATCGCGGCACCGGCCCGCTCCCCCTCCCGACCTCCCAAACAGGGTACACTCATGGGAGGTCGGGAGGGGGAGCGGGCCGGTGCCGCGCTCGACCGCAAGGTCGAGTCTGACAAACTAGAAGGGCAGCCACCTTCGGTTCCGGCTGAAATTCATATAGCCGATATTCGCGCCGAGCCTCAGGCCCGCGCCGAGGCGGATCGGGATCAGCACCTTGTCGCCCGAGCGCAGATAGCTCGCGGTCAGGCCGCCGACGAGATAGGCGTTTCCTTCGCCCGCGGGGAAACGGCGGAACAGCTCGTCGGTATCGTAGAGATTGTAGACGAGCACGAAGGTCGACGCGCCGTTCGCGCCTGCATCGAAACCGATCGACGGGCCGGTCCAGTAAACCGGCTGCTCGCCCTCCACGGCGTGGAACAGCGTGCCCGAGCCGTAGCGCAGGCCGAAGATGAACGCGCCGCCCGCCTCGCGGCCGACGATATAGCCGTTGGGCTCGCCCTGGTCGGAGAGGATATCCTCGATGATCCGCGCCAG
>NZ_JBQLZN010000091.1:0-66700 GCF_052168295.1 Parasphingopyxis sp.
CGGCATCCTGCTCGGCTGGGCGGCGGGCGCCTGGATGGGGCGCGGCATGACCGCGATTTACGCCGACTATTACCGCTTCCCCTTCCTATATTACCGGATCTCGACGAGCACCTTCGCGATCGCCGCGCTATTCGCCGCGGGATCGGCCGTTCTCGGCGCGCTGGGCGGCGTCAGGACCGCGATCGGCCTGACCCCGGCGATCGCCATGGCCCCGCCCCAGCCGCCGATCTACAAGACGGGCTTCCTCGAACGTGTCGGCCGGAAAGCCGGTTTCACGAGCATAGGCCATATGATCGTCCGTCATATCGGACGCTGGCCGGTGCGGTCGGGCATCACGGTATTCGGCGTCGCCCTGTCGCTCGGCCTGCTGTTCAGCACGATGCAGTTCATCGACGGAACGGACGAAATCCTCGAGGCGAATTTCTTCCGGTCGCAACATCAGGACCTGACAGTGTCGCTGATCGAACCCGGCAACGAGGAGGTGCTTCACAATCTGGCCGGCATCCCTGGTGTGCTGCGGGTCGAGGCCACGCGGGCGGCGGCGGCGCGACTGCGCAACGGCCATCGCTCGGAACGCGTGGCGATCGAAGCGACGCGGAGCGACACCAGGCTGTGGGCCCGGATCGACGGGGCGGGGCGCGCGGTCCCGCTGCCGCCCGCCGGGCTGATGCTCAGCGGACAGCTTGCGGCGAAACTCGACGTGCGCGCCGGCGACCGGATCGAGGTCGAGATACTCGAAGGGCGCCGGATACGGACGCAGATTCCGGTAGTGACGACGATCGACGAATATATCGGCGCGCGCGCCTATGCCGACAGCGCGACGCTGGAGCGCCTGATGCGCGACGATTCGCCGGTCGGTTCGGCGCTGTTGCGGATCGACCCGGCGGCGCGCGCCGACATTCTCGACGAATTGCGCGAGATGCCGGTCGTGCTCGGCGTGACCGAACGGCGCGCGACGCTCGACAAGTTCCGCGAAGTGGTCGACCGCAACACGCTCACCATGATCAGTTTCTATATCGCCTTCGCCTCGGCGATCGTGATCGGCGTCGTCTACAACAGCGCGCGGATCATCTTCTCCGAACGCGCGCGCGAACTCGCGACGCTGAGGGTGCTCGGCTATCACAAGCAGGAGGTCGCGCTGATCCTGCTTGGCCAGATCGCGCTGCTCGTCGCGCTGGCCATACCGGTTGGCTGCCTGACCGGCTATTGGTTGGGCCAGAGTCTCGCTTCGGCGTTCAGCTCGGACCTGTTCCGGCTGCCCTTTGCGCCCGCGCGGGCAACCTACGGCTTCTCGGTAATCGTGGTTCTCATTGCCGCCGCGCTGACCGCGCTGATAGTCGCCCGGCGGGTGGCCAGACTGGATATGGTACGTGTATTGAAGGCGCGAGACTGATGCTCGACACACTCAAACGCTGGCGGTGGGCGATCCTGATCGCCGCCCTGTTCGTCCTCGGCCTGGGCTACGCCTTCTGGCCCGAAGCCGTGCCGGTCGATACCGGCGACGTGACACGCGGCGCGATGACCGTCGGGATCACCGATGACGGGGTGACGCGGGTCCACGATTCCTACATCGTCTCGGCGCCGGTCAGCGGCTATGTGACGCGGATCGAGATCGAACCGGGCGATCCGGTCGTCGCGCGCGACACGGTCATCGCGCGCATGGCCGGCCGGCCCTCGACCCCGCTCGACACTCGTTCGCGTCGCGAACTTCAGAATGCGCTGGCTGCTGCCCGAGCCGCCGAACGCAGCGCCCGGGCGCAGGTCCAAAGCGCGATCGCCGCGCTCGACCTTGCCCGGCGCGAGCTGGCGCGGGCCGAAGCCCTGGCCGAGCGCGGATTCCTGCCGCAATCGCGGCTCGACGCGGCGCGCACCGAGGCCGATTCCCGCCGCGCGGCGCTTGCGGCCGCCCGGGCGAATGTCGAGCAGAGCCGTTCGGAAGTCAGCCGCATCCGCGCCTCGCTCAACGAACCGGCGGCCGGTACGCCGTCGGGCGAAGGCCCGGTCGCCGTGCGCTCGCCGATAAGCGGGACGATGCTGCGCGTGTTGCACGAGAGCGAGGGCGTCGTCGCCGAGGGCACGCCGCTCGTGGAGATCGGCGATCCCGAACAGATCGAAATCGTCGTCGACCTGCTGTCGCGCGAGGCGGTGCGCGTGCGTCCCGGCGCACCCGTCGCGATCACCCGCTGGGGTGGCGATGAGGTGCTGGCCGGGCGGATCCGCCGGATCGAGCCGTTCGGCGAGCTCAAGATCTCGGCGCTCGGCATCGAGGAACAACGGGTCAACGTCATCATCGATTTCGACGAACCGCTGGAGAACTTCGCGCGGCTTGGCCACGGCTATCAGGTCGATGCGACGATCACCGTATGGAGCCGCGAGGATGCGCTGCGCGTCCCGATCGGCGCGATCTTCCGCAGCGGGGCCGACTGGCACGTCTATCTCGTCTCTGGCGGCCGCGCGGTCGAAAGGCCGGTCGAGATCGGCCAGATCAACGACGAGCATGCCGAGATCCTGGGCGGTCTCGAAGAGGGCGACGAGGTGATCGTCAATCCCGGCAACCGCGTCGCCGATGGACGCCGGGTTACGCGCCGCAATTGACGGGCATCAACCGCGCGAACCCGATTTTCGGCCACCATCGTCGCCGCGCGGGGCTGGGAGATGAACGATGAAGGTAAAGGATGTAATGCATGACGGCGTGGCCTGGGTAGAACCGGACACGCTGCTGTCCAAAGTCGCAGTAACGATGCGCGACGAAGATGTGGGGTCGATTCCGGTCGGCGAGGATGACAGGCTTGTCGGAATGGTCACCGACCGGGATATCGCGATCCGCGCGCTTGCCGACGGCAAGGACCCGCTCCAGCTGACCGCCGGCGACGTGATGACGGACGAGATCTTCTATTGCACGGCGGACGAGGAGGTCGAGGACGCGGTGCGCATCATGGAGAATAACGAGATTCGCCGCTTGCCGGTGATCGATCACAACAAGCGGATGGTCGGCATGCTGAGCATGGGCGATGTCGCGGCGCGGGCGCCCGCATCGCTGTCAAGCGAGATGCTGAAGGCGGTATCGGCGCATCACCCTTGATCGGGGCGGCCGAACATAGCTGGCAATCTTCCATCTGCGACCGGCGTGTGATTTAGTGCGCGTGCAACGCGAGGAAACCGCACGGGTCCGGAGAGATGGGATGGATGCAGGCGAAACGGGCGATTTCTTCGCTGCGCTGATGGATCGCGCAGCCCAGAGCGATCCGGTACCTACCGCGGTCGTCCATCCCGTCGACCATCGCTCGCTGGGCGGTGCGCTCGCCGCGGCCGAAGCGGGGTTGATCGCGCCGATACTGGTTGGTCCGCGCGGCAAGATCGAGGCGGTCGAACTCGATCTCGGCACCCACCGGATCGTCGATGTACCGCACAGCCATGCCGCGGCGGCGCGCGCGGTCGCGCTCGTCCATCAGGGCGAGGCCGCCGCGCTGATGAAGGGCGCGCTGCACACCGACGAAATGCTGGCCGAGGTCATCGCGCGCGACACCGGCATCCGCACCGAGCGCCGGATCAGCCATATCTTCGTCATGCGGACGCCCGCCTATGCCAAGCCGCTGCTGATCACCGATGCGGCGATCAACGTGATGCCGGACCTGCTCGCCAAGCGCGACATCGTCCAGAATGCGATCGACATGGCGCGGGCGATCGGGATCGACGTGCCGAAGGTCGCGATCCTCTCGGCGACCGAGGAGGTCAATCCGCGGCTGCCCTCGACCATCGACGCCGCCGCGCTGTGCAAGATGGCGGACCGGGAGCAGATCGCAGGCGGCCTGCTCGACGGGCCGCTCGCCTTCGATATCGCCGTGTCGCCGGACGCGGTGGCAGCGAAGAAGCTGACGTCCGGAGTGGCGGGCGCGGCCGACATTCTCGTCGTGCCCGATCTCGTCGCGGGCAACATGCTCGCCAAGCAGCTCGACTATCTGGGCGGCGCGGACGCGTTCGGCATCGCGCTCGGCGCGCAGGTGCCGATCATCCTGACGAGCCGCGCCGACGGCGTCGAGGAGCGGAAAATATCGGCGGCACTCGCCAAGCTGGTCGCGGAGCGGGCGCGGCTTTGACCGACGTCATCCTCGTCCTCAACGCGGGTTCCTCGAGCGTCAAATTCGCGCTGTACGATTCGGCGGCGCCGAGCGAACCGTCGTTATTCGCGGGGCAGATCGAACGGATCGGCGACGATCCCAGCCTCGCAATCGGCGATACATCCCGACCTTTCGGCCAACCCGGAGACGGGCACGCGGCGCTGATCGGGCAGCTGCTCGACGCCTTGGACGATCTGGCGCCCGCCGATGTCCGGATCGTCGGCGCCGGGCACCGGGTCGTCCATGGCGGCGCCCGGTTCGACGCGCCGGTTCGCATCGACGGCGCCGTGATCGCGGAGCTGGAGGCGCTGACGCCGCTGGCGCCGCAGCATCAGCCGCACAACCTTGCCGGGATCGGGGCGATCGCCGCCGCCTATCCGGACATTCCGCAGATCGCCGCCTTCGATACCGCCTTTCACCGCACGCAATCCGAAATAGCCGAGCGCTACGCCCTGCCCCGCGACTATGCCGAGCAGGGCATGATCGCCTACGGATTTCACGGCCTATCCTACGCGTCGATCGCGCCGCGTCTGCCGGCGCTGCTCGGACCGGACGCGCGCCGGGTGGTCGTCGCGCATCTTGGCCATGGCTGCTCGATGGCGGCACTGCGCGACGGGCGCAGCGTCGCGACGACGATGGGCTTTACCGCGCTCGAAGGCCTGCCGATGGGCACCCGCTCCGGCAGCATCGATCCGGGGCTCGTGCTCCATCTCCTGTCCGAGCGCGGCATGGACGTCGAGGCCGTCCATCGCCTGCTCTACAGCGAATCCGGCCTGCTCGGCCTGTCCGGCATCAGCGGTGATATGCGCGACCTACTCGCGAGCGACGCGCCCGAGGCGCGGTTCACGGTCGACTATTTCGTCGATCGCTGCGCGCGCGCCGTGGGTTCGCTCGCTGTATCTCTGGACGGACTCGACGCGCTGGTCTTCACCGGCGGGATCGGGGAAAACGCTGCCGAAATCCGTGAGGCCGTCGCCGCCCGCCTCGCTTGGCTCGATATTCCATCGCCGCTGGCGATTGCGACGGACGAGGAAGGCGTTATCGCCGAAGCAACGGCGCGCCTGCTCTAGTGATGCATCATTAGCGGGAAGCGATCCTGGCCGAGCATCGCGCGCGTCACGCCGCCGAACACCGCCTCGCGCAGCCGCGAATGGCCATAAGCACCCATCACGATATAGGCGGCGCCAATCGCCTCTGCCTGCGCCAGCAAGCTGTCCGTCGTGCGCCCCTGCTTCTCGACTTCCGTAACCTCGACATCGAGCCCCAGCAGGTCGAAATAGGCTTTCGATTCGGCTGCGTCGAAGCCCCGCCGCATTGATTTTCCGACGCTCACCAGGTGCACGGAAACGGCGCATTTGAGCAACGCCACGGCGCCCCGGATTGTCCGGGTGGCTTCCATCGATCCGTCCCAGGCGACCATAACCGGCCCGGTCGGATCGAAATTCTCGAAACCGGACGGCACCGTCAGCACGGGCGCGCCGGCCGAAAGAGCGACTTCGCCGACAAAGGCGCGCGCGATTTCGGGATGATGGTCTTCGTCCGGCGCGCTCAGCACGATCAGGTCGGCGAGCACCGATTCCTCGACCAGCGCCTGGACCGCGCCGAGCGCGCTGCGCCGCCACGACCAGGATATGTCCGCATCCCGCAGCCGCGCTTCGATCCGGTCCTGCAAGGCGTCGGCCTGTTGCGCGGCCGCATGGACGATATCGCCGACGACCCCACCATCACCCCAGCTCGCCACCGGATAGCGATCGGAGACGAGGTTCGCGACGGTGGACGGCTGGGAACAGGTCAGGTGGCCGTCCAGCAGCCGCACGACCGTCAGCGCCGCATCGAGCCGGCTGTCCATCCCGGCGTCGCTATCGACATACAAGAGGATCGTTTTCATCTTTGCCTCCGTGGTGAGACCGTGCTTCGCCCTATCGTCATCGCTCTTCCGCCGCGTTGACGCGGATCAATGCGAACAGCGGATGCGCTTTCGCACCTAGTTCCGGTCTTCAAACTGACGCAGCACGGCGAGCACGCTGTCCGGCGTTACGCTGATGCTGTCGATACCCTGTTCGACGAGCCAGGCGGCGAATGCCGGGTCGTCGGAGGGCCGCTGCCCGCAGATACCACAGCTCCGACCATGCTGGTGCGCACCCTCGATCGCCATCATTATCAGTTTTTCGACGGCCGGATCGCGTTCGTCGAAACCCTCCGCCAAAAGGTCGGAATCGCGATCGATGCCGAGCGTCAACTGGGTCAGGTCGTTCGATCCGATCGAAAAGCCGTCGAAATGCCGGGCGAAATCGTCGACCAAGATCACATTGCTCGGGATTTCGGTCATCATGTAGATTTGCAGGCCGTTCTCGCCTCGCTTCAGGCCGTGACCGGCCATGATCTCGAGCACCTGCCGCGCTTCTTCGAGACGCCGACAAAAGGGAATCATCACGATCAGGTTGGTGAGCCCCATCGTTTCGCGTACATGGCGCAGCGCCCGGCATTCGAGCGCAAAGGCTTCCTGATAGGCCGGGTGCGCATAGCGCGCCGCGCCGCGAAAGCCGATCATCGGATTTTCCTCGGCGGGTTCGAAATCCTTGCCGCCGAGCAGCGCCGCATATTCGTTGCTCTTGAAATCGGACGTCCGCACGATGACCGGCCGGGGATAGAAGGCCGCCGCGATCGTCCCGACACCCTCGGCGAATTTGGCGATGAAGTAATCCGCGCCATCGCCATAAGGCGCGACGAGCTTGTCGATGCGCTGGCGCGTCCGTTTCCCAGTGGTCCGTTCCGGCCGGATCAGCGCCATCGGATGCACGCGAACCGCCTCCGCCATGATGAACTCGCTGCGCGCCAGGCCGACGCCGTCGACGGGCAGGCGGGCCGACTGGAAGGCGATATCGGGGTTGCCGACATTGACCATGAGTTTGACCAACGGCTTGGGGAGTTCCTTAAGGTCCACCTCGTCGACCTCGAACGGCACCGCGCCCCGATAGATGCGTCCAGTTCGCCCCTCGGCGCAAGAAATGGTGACCCGGTCGCCGTCCTTCAGGCGGTCCAGCGCATCGGTCACGCCGACGACCGCCGGTACGCCCAGTTCCCGCGCCACGATCGCGGCATGGCAGGTCCTCCCGCCGCTCTCGGTAACGATGGCGGCAGCGCGTTTGAGCACCGGTTCCCAGTCGGGCGAGGTCGCTTTGGAGACCAGCACATCCCCGTCGCCGACCTTCTCCAGATCCGCCGTCGACGCGACAGGCCGCACGATACCGCAGGCCACCGCATTGCCGACCGCCTGCCCCTCGGCCATCACTCGGCCCGTGCCGGTCAGCCGATACTGCTGAAGACGCTGCTCGGCGCGCGCATGGACGGTTTCGGGCCGCGCCTGGATGATGAAAAGTTCGCCGTCAGGGCCGTCCTTCGCCCATTCGATATCCATTGGCGTATCGGCGCCCATGGCCGCGCTGTAATGCGCCTCTACGGTCAGCGCCTGTTCGGCGAGCTCCACAATCTCGGCATCGCTGAGGCACGGGCGCTCGCGCTGTGCGTGCGTGGTGCGGCGCAGTTCGGTGCGGTCACCGCCGGCCCGCCGCGCATAGACCATGCGGCACTCCTTGGCGCCGATCCGCCGGCGCAGCACATAACGGTATCCGGCCCGCAGAGTTGGTTTGTGGACGTGAAATTCGTCGGGCTCGGCAAGTCCCTGAACGATCGCCTCGCCCAGCCCCCAAACGCCGGTCACCATCACGACATCGCGAAAGCCGGATTCGGTATCGAGCGTGAAGACCACGCCCGAAGAGGCCTGGTCGGCGCGGACCATCTTCTGGACGCCCGCGGAAAGCGCAATCTTCAGATCGGCAAGGCCATGATCGGCGCGATAGGATATCGCGCGCGCGGTGTAGAGCGACGCGAAACAGCGCTGGACCGCCCGGACGACGTCGTCCGCGCCGCTGATGTTAAGAAAGCTATCATGCTGGCCGGCGAAGGACGCTTGCGGCAGGTCTTCGGCAGTCGCGCTGCTGCGCACGGCTACCGCGACATCCCGCCCATATTGCGCTTCGAGGCCGGCATAGGCCTCGCGGATCGCCGCGGCGACCGGATCGGGCATCGGCGCGGCAAGAATCGCTTCGCGGATCGCCCGCGCCGACTTTTCAAGCTTCGATCCGCTCGGCGATCCGAGTTCTGCGAGCGTTTCCGCGATCATCGGCGCCAATCCGTTTCCGTCGACGAACAGACGGTAGGCTTCCGTGGTCGTGGCGAACCCCTGGGGCACGGAGACCCCTTTTTCGCCCAGTGCACCGATCATCTCGCCCAGCGACGCGTTCTTGCCGCCGACTTCGGCGATATCGGCCAGCCCGATCTCGGAAAATTCCCGAACCAGCGCCGCAGTCACCGGCTCACGCCACCTGATCCCGGGATGCCTGCTGGATCGCTTCGCACAATTCTGCATCGCTCACGGTGTCGAAATCGCGATAGGCTTCATCGACCATCTCGATTTCGTCGGTGCGATGAAGGCAGATGAACTCGTCGGCCAATCTCACCACTTCGCCAAGGGAGTCGTCGACACATATGGGAACGGCCAGTGTGATATCCTTGGGCCGGTGCTTGCGAAGGGCCTGCAGCACGGCCCGCATGGCGGCGGCTGGCGCCGACCCGTCATCGACCAGGATGACGTGTCGTCCCGCAACCGAATGCAATGTGCACTCGCCGATAAGCGTACGGAGCCGTTGGAGTTTCGTTTCGGCCTTTTGAAGAGCGTCTTCGAGGCAGGCCTCGCTCGCGCAGTAAGCATGCACGACGTCCTCATGCCACACGATCTCAGGCGCATCGGCATGGACGATCGCGCCCAAAGGCAGGTCCGTTTGCGCCGGCGCGGAGATCGATTCAATGATGGCGGGAACAAGCGGCGCGTCCAGCAAACGGGATACTTCGCTGGCGACCGGAATCCCGCCGCGAACCAATCCCACTACAATCGGTTTCTTTGGCCGCATACCGATCAGGCGTACCGCAAGCTGCTTGCCGGCGTCACTGCGATCGCTGAAATGTGCGTACTTCCAAAACCGCATGACTCACCTCTCACCACATCCTCGCGAATAGTATCGGACAGCCGGGGGAGAGGGATGTTGACCGGCATCAATCCACGCACATTTCCCGGAGACTAGTTTTGCAGCCTCCGCCGCCACAGGCGATCATCGGGAGACCGCCGCTGTGAGCCTCGCGCTACTCTGGACCCAGTTCCTGGCCGCCGCCCTGCTGATATTGTTTGCGGCGCCGCGGTTGACCCGCAACGCCGAAATCATAGCCGCGCGGCGGAATATCTCCGACAATTGGATAGGACTCATCCTGCTCGCTTCGGTCACGTCGCTACCCGAACTCGCGGCCGGGATCTCATCGGTCAGCGCTGCAGATGCACCTGACATCGCAGTCGGCGCGGTTTTCGGAAGCTGCGTATTCAACCTCGCCATGCTGGTGGTGCTGGATTTCGCAGTTCGTGGCGAGTCGGTCTACCGCCAAGCGCGGCAGGCGCATATCCTCTCCGCGGGCTTCGGGACGATGCTCATCGGCATTGCCGGTCTTACGCTGATGGTACGCGATCTCGGGCTGACGCTCGCCATCGGCCATGTCGGGGCGACGTCGCTTGTCATCGCACTCGTTTACATCGTCGCGACCCGCGCAATTCACAATTACGAGGCGCGTATCCGCGAACGCGCCGGCGAAGAAGTCACGAAAGCGCCGAGCCGATCGTTGCAGACGGCACAGGCGATGTTCGCGATTGCCGCGTTTGCAATCATTCTCGGCGGCTTGTGGCTTCCCGTCGTCGGCGCGAGGATCGCCGACCAGACTTTTCTCGATCGCAGCATCATGGGTACGATCTTTATTGCGGCGGCCACGTCGCTACCGGAGCTTTCGGTGTCGCTCGCGGCGCTTAGGTTGGGCTCGGTGAACATGGCCATCGCCAATCTGCTCGGCAGCAACCTGTTCAATATCCTCATCCTCGCAATCGAGGATGCCGTCTATACTGCAGGCCCGCTATTAAACACGGCCTCCAATATCCACGCGGTGACTGCCATGGCAGCCGTCATCATGTGCGGGGTCGTGATTGCGGGTCTGCTCTATCGCCCGAAGACGCGCCTGTTCAAAATGGTGGGCTGGACGAGTATCGCGCTGTTTTCGATCTATATACTGAACGTCTATCTCATCTTTTTCACGATGCGCTAGGCGCTCTCGTTATGTTTGGCCTACACGGTTCGGGCGCGGCCGGACGCCGTGCTCACACCTTGTCGGCGTAGATCAGCCGGCCCGGCCCCAGCCGATTCAATACCAGCGCGATATCGGCTTGCGAAAAGGTGAAACACCCCTCACTCCGGCCGAGCTTGCCCTGTTCGCGGATGACTTCAGGATTGGCATACCAGGCCGAATGAATCACGATCGCGCGCGCTTCGGCATTGCTGTTTTCGGGATCGAGCCCGGCCAGCCGGCGCGACGGTCCATGGCTCCCCGAATAAGCGTGCAACGTCAGATACGCGCCCGAAGAGGTCGCGTTCGACCCAGGAACGTTCGAAAAACGCTGCACCCAGCCGCTATGGGCGGGATCCGACCCGCGGCCATGCGCGACATGGAGACGCTGCGTGTCTCCGCTTTCCAGATCGACGATCGAAAAGCGCCGTTCGCGCGAATGCTCGCTGAAATCGGCAATGCCGATCACATCGCGATGGACGATTGCATCCCGATGACGCTCCATCGCTGCGCGTGCGCGTTCGATCAGACCGTCGGGTGGCGGTATCCTCACGGGCGTGCCCCGTGGCGGAGCAATTGCGACTGCCGGGATGCTTGCGGCCATCGCGCCACTTGCCGCGATAAACTGCCTGCGGGAAAAACTGGCCATCGAAAATACTCACCCTATCATGGCGAAACCGGGAATATCCGTATCCGGCGCGCAGCCGCCTATAAGTATAAGCCCGTATTTGTGCGATCGAACTGAGCGCGGAGACACCGCCGTATGAGAAAGACATTTTCAGCACTGGCCGGCCTGTTGATAGCTCTGGCCAGTCCCGTCTGGGCGCAGGACCATAGTGCCGTAGAGCCCGAAGAAACGGCGCCGGTGCTCGCGAACCACCCTTATCACGAAGCGTTGCGTGAAGCCTTTGCGCAAGAAACGGACGCCGGCCGGCGCGCGACGCTCGCCGCCAATCTGCGGCGCTGGGAGCGGATGCCAGCCGCGCTCGGCGAACGCTATCTGCTCGTCAACGCGGCGGCTTTCGAACTGACCTTGTGGGAAGGCCGGCGCGAAATGGGACGCTGGCGGGTTATCGTAGGAACACCGCGCACGCCCACCCCGATTTTCCAGGCCGAAGTTTCGGGCGTGATCTTCAACCCGTGGTGGGAGATACCGGCGAGCATCGCGGCGGAAGGCATCGCGGCGATGGTTCGCAACAGGCCGGCGGCAGCACGGCAACGCGGCTATGTCTATCAGAACGGCCGTTACCGGCAGCGGCCGGGGCCTGGCAACGCCCTTGGGTTGATGAAGCTTGTCATGCCCAATCCCTATAGCGTGTTCCTGCACGATACTTCGAACCGGACGCTTTTCGAACGCGACGTCCGGGCACTCAGCCATGGCTGCATCCGCGTGGGCGATGCGCTGGGCTTCGCGACGGAGCTGCTCGCTGCCCGACCCGACTGGAACCGGGCGCGTACCGACGAGGTCGTTGAGTCCGGCAGGACAACGCAGATCGACCTGCCGGAATCCATACCGCTCTATATCGGCTATTTCACGGCCGAACCCGGCAGCGATGGAGAGATGCGCTATTTCGAGGATATTTACGGCCGGGACAGGAGCGTGTCGGCCACGCGCCTGATCGATCGGTATCCGGCAGAGGGCGAACAGGAGTGCCGGTCCTGACCGTTGCGAGCCTCATAAAGTGGAAGGGCCTGCGGTTTGGCCGAATCTCGTTCCGCTGGGGAATATCGAGCCGGCGCCCGCAGGCCCCCACCTGATAAGTCTTCGTCTGTCGGCATCATTCCGCCAAACTCGCGCTTGGAAGAAGGGGTAGCCTTCGACTCGTCATCAGGCGGTTTCGATTATGGCGATTCGGCCGGCGGTGCGATTGATCCCGCTCAAGTCCGGCGGAATTTTATTGGGCGACCTCCTCGACCGGCCAGAGCCGACGGATGCCTTCCGGCAGACAGCTCTTGATATCGCCTATTTCGCCGGCCGAGACGTGCGCGCTGATAACCGAGAATACGGCGCGCACCGTCCCTTCGGGATCGGCGTTCGGATCGGTGTCGAATGCCGCCTCGACCGCCGCGACGAACTCATCCGCGTTTTTATGGTCCGAGCGCGGACGGGCCGGTTGCCAGCCCTCATAGTAAATGCCGCGAATGAAGATCGGGAGTTCGGCGGCGAAATGAACGGCTTCGTTGATCTGCAACCGGTCGCGCAGCACATGCAGTGCCGATCGCAGCAGCCTGTAGGCACGCTGCTTATCATCCCAGTCGAGGATATCCATCAGCTCGTCGAGCCAGATATTGGCGTCCTTGATAGCCTTGTCGAATATTCGCAGTCCCAAAGCGCTCATCACTGATCTCCTTTTCTCTCACCAGCCGGCCACGCAATTCTCTCAGGCATTGACTGGACACGTTCCTCGGGTACGCGCGGCCCCGGTCTCAGCGGGCATGCCGACGGCATCCTCCTCGATGAAGATCGTCTTCCACTGCCCGCTTTCTCCGGGGAAATTGTCGAAAATCGCGGCCACCAGATAGGGCATGATTTCGTTCAAATGGCGGTTGAGGCCGATGCTGATCGTACGGCCTTCGAACAGCGGTTGGCCGTCCGGATCAGCCGCAGCGCGAATGTCCAACCGCAGTTCGCGGACATATTGCGCGACGGTCGAGACAACCGGCGGTTCCCAGCAGCGATACCCGTACCATTGCGGACCAAAGGGCTCGCCACGGCGATAGAAGTACCGATAGGAGCATCGCGGCCACGAGGATATGACACGCGGCTGGCCCTCGCGGATACTGTAATCGATTTCGGCGACCAGCGACGCGTCCCCGGGATCGGTGACCGGTGTATAGCCGGCACGGCTCAGCTGCTCTTCGAAAAGGCTGCGATAGCTTTCGAATTCAAGACTCCGCTGGACGTCGGGATCGCTGGCTACAACGGCCACGGCCTCTCCCGTAGGCGGTGGCAGCCGGTGCAGGCGATACACGTCGCACGACACACCGGGCGTGCACCCGAGCAACGCAAAAGCGAGCAATATGAGCAGCAACACCTTGAGCAGCGTGTGTCTCGATGCGATCGTCATGAGGGGATAATGTCAGTGATCCGCGCTCACCGGATTGCGCTCGATCAAGTCCGCCGGACTCTGATTTTCGCGTACGAGCAAAAACTTTCGAATAATTGATCTCACGCAATTTCGGCGCGCGGTAAGTCCAGCAGAATGCGCTCACTGGAAAGTGTGGCCGTTCAAAGCATGAGCGGCGGGGGGATGAGTGTAATGAGTATGATGAAGGCTGCCATATTCGTCGAACCGAACCGTATCGTGATCGACGATAAACCGGTGCCGGACATCGGCCCGACCGATGCCTTGGTCAAAATATCCACGACGACAATCTGCGGCACGGATGTCCATATTCTGAAAGGCGAATATCCGGTCGAACCCGGCCTTACTGTGGGACACGAACCGGTGGGGGTCATCGCAGCGCTCGGTTCGGCGGTTAACGGATTTCGGGAGGGAGAACGGGTCATCGCGGGCGCGATCACACCATGCGGCCAGTGCTTTTCCTGCCTGGATGGACATCTTGCCCAATGCCGGGGCGAAGCGATCGGGGGGTGGCGGTTCGGCAACACGATAGACGGAGCGCAAGCCGAATATCTGCGCGTTCCCGACGCCGCAGCGAACCTGACGCGCGTTCCCGAGCATCTGAGCGACGAACATGTTCTGATGTGCCCCGACATCATGTCGACGGGATTCTCAGGCGCCGAAAGCGGCGGAATCCGGATCGGCGATACCGTGGCGGTCTTCGCCCAGGGGCCGATCGGTCTGTGCGCGACCGCCGGCGCCAAACTTTCCGGCGCGACGCGGATCATCACGGTGGAAACCGTTCCCGAGCGTATCGCGATGTCCAAGGCCATGGGCGCCGATATCGTCATCGACTTCAAGGCCGAAGATCCGATCGAGCGGATCATGGAACTGACCGACGGGCGCGGCGTCGATGTCGCTATCGAAGCGCTGGGTACGCAAGAAACCTTCGAGGGCTGTCTGCGTGTGACCAAGCCTGGCGGAACCGTATCGAGCCTGGGTGTATATTCGGGAAAACTGTCGCTGCCCGTGGATGCTTTCGCGGCCGGGCTGGGCGATCACCATATCGTGACGACCCTGTGCCCCGGCGGCAAGGAAAGGATGCGGCGGCTGATCGAGGTTGTCGCTTCGGGCCGGGTCGATCTCAAGCCCCTGGTTACGCACCGGTACAAGCTCGAAGATATCGAAGCGGCTTACGACCTGTTCGCCCATCAGCGCGACGGCGTGCTCAAGATCGCCGTTACCCCCTAATGGGTGGCGAGACTCGTTATCCGCGCAAGATCGACGATGCGGATACGGTCATGCTTTTCGATCCGTACGGCGCCGGTCTCCTTGAGCGTCCGAAACGCACGGCAAACGGTTTCCGGCGTTAGCGATAGATAGGCGGCAATGTCGGTTTGCGGCATCGGCAATATGGCGTCTTCGCGCTCGTCAAGCTGCCCGCACACATAGGCCAGAAAGGCGGATATGCGCGCCAGCGCTCCCTGCTGGCCGATCAACAGGCTGCGCATGTAGCTGGCCTCCAATTCGGGCCCGATCGCTCCGAAAACGGTTTCATCGGGATGCGCGGTACGGCGCAGTTCTTCGGTCCAGCAATCGACGGCCTTCGTCGAATAGCGAACATCGGTGACCGCCTCCGCCGTGTAGCGATACTGTCCGCCAGACGGCAGGCCGATGACGTCTCCAGCGAAGAAAAAGCCCGTAACCTGGCGTTCTCCCTCCGCGGAGAAATTCACACCGCGGACTACGCCGGCTTCGATCTTGAACAATTGCCGCGCCTCTTCGCCTTCCCAGAATAGCGCGTGGCCAAATGGGACATGTGTCGACAATATCCTGCTATCGGCAGGCTCCGGACGAAATGGAATGACATTTTCCGCGAGTTCCAGTCCCATGGCGTGTTCCCCGATATCTGAGCCGAGCCACACCAATGTGCGGTTCTCTGGGGTAACCGGGGAGTCGTGATTTATACCTACAAGCGGGCCTCGGCCGCCCATGCGCGTAAGGGCAATACGCTATGCGCCGCTCTGGATGCCGAGCCGAAGGGCTATGCGGACGATTTCGGCGAGGTTTTTCGCCCCCATCTTCGTCATGACTCGGGCACGATGAATCTCGACGGTACGGGGGCTGCAGCCGAGATTGTACGCGATCACCTTGTTCGGCTGGCCTGTCACCATTTCGCGAAACACGTCCATTTCACGCGGTGTCAGAGTATCCATCCGATCCGTTAGCTCGGTCTGTTCGGCTGTTTGTGCGCGCTCGGTCTCCCGCTGCGCAGCGGCCTTGTCGATCGCATCAATAAGCCGGGAATCGCGAAACGGTTTTTCCAGAAAATCGACCGCCCCCTTGCGGATCGCGGACACTGCCAGTTCGACATCGCCATGCCCGGTCATCATGATGACCGGCAGGTTCGGATCCCGGCGTTGAAGCTGTTCCAATATGCGCATGCCGTCGCTCTTGGGCATCCGGATATCGAGCATCACGCAATCCGCATCCGCCAGATCGGCATCGGCCAGAAACTGCTCGGCATCGTCATAGGTTTCGATCGCATGGCCAGCGAGCGCCAACCGGCTGCCGAGCGAGTCGAGTACCGCCGGATCGTCATCGATGAGGATGATCGCGGCCATCCCTTAGCTCGCGGTCGCCGCGGGAACCGCAAAACAGAGCCGGGCGCCGCCCGCTTCGCCGTCTTCCGCCCAGATCGTGCCGCCATGGGCCGTTACCACCGAACGGCAGATGGCAAGGCCGATGCCCAGCCCGTTGCTGTTGCCGCTCACGAACCGGTCGAACAGGCTGTCGCGCAGCTTGGGATCGATGCCGGCACCATTGTCCTCGACGCACACCTGGACATGCGTGTCCCGGTGCGGCTTCGCGAAAATCCGGATATACGGCGCTTCGATACCGTTCAAAGCTTCGACGGAGTTTCGGAGCAGATTGTGCAGCACCTGTTGAATCTGGACGGGCTCGACCCGAACCTCGGGCAGCGTATCCGGGATGTCCAACTCGATGGTGATCCGCCGCTTCTCACTTTCGAGCAGCGATAGATCGATCGCTTCGCTGATCAGCGGCTCGAGGGCGCAGTTCGTCTTGTCTCCCCCGGCAAAACGCACGAACCGCCGCAACGACCGTATTATGTCGCCTGTGCGCTCGGTCTGCCGGTTGGCTTTCTCGATGAAATCCTGCGCCGACGCGATATCGGGATCCTGCTCGGAAAGTTGATGGGTTGCAGCGCTCAGATACTGGTTGATAGCCGCCAGCGGCTGGTTGATCTCGTGCGCCAGGCCAGTTGCGAGCTCTCCCATGGAGGCGACGCGCGCCATATGCTGCATCGCCGTGCGCATCTCTTCTTCCCGCGCTTTCGCCCGCTCCTCGTCGGTCAGGTCATGCAAAAGGCCGACGAATAAGGGCTCTCCCCCATCCCAAACTTCCGCAACACGCAAAAATACCGGGAAAAGCGACCCATCCTTGTGTCGAGCCTGGAGTTTGCGGCCGACACCGATGATATGCGGCTCGTGGGTTTCCACGTAGCGTGCTATATAATTGTCATGCTTGGCGGCATGCGAGCTCGGCATCATGATATTGACGCTCTGTCCGATCAATTCGTCATCCCCATATCCGAACATGTCGGTGGCGGCAGAACCGATTGCCTGGATGATCCCCCGGCGGTCGATCGTAACGATCATATCGGGCGACAGCGAAAGGAGCGCATTGAGCAGCAAGTCGCGCCGTGCAAGCTCGGTTTCCGGTTCTTTGGGCGCAATCATAGCTAGCTCCAGCCGATTCAAAGCTTATCTCGAGCGAACCGACGCAATTGTCCTGAACTGCACGGTCTCGCCTACTCACAGGCCAAGCGATTGACTCCGATCAATTAGCGCACCGCCTCTTTGATACACAAATATTTGAGCCGGCAGAAGGAGCGCGTGTTGGGCGTCTCCATCTGGGCCGGTGCCGTCTATAGATGCAGGAGGCTTTTCATGAACGATGTATCCCCCGTTCCGGCATTGCGAGGCCGCCATGGTTTCCAATTGCACCCCTTTCGCAGACTCCAGGACCAGATTGATCGGCTGTTCGACGATTTCGGCGGTTTTTCGATCGCATCGGACGATCTGGCGCTTAAACCGAAGATCGATTTCCGGGAAACCGAGACGGCGTTCGAGATGACCGCCGAACTGCCGGGCGTCGGCAAGGACGACGTCGATCTGCGCGTAACCGAAGACAGTCTCAGCCTCAGGGCCGAAAAGAAAAGCGCGCGCGAGGAAAAGGATGACGACTACCAGCTCATCGAGCGGCGCTTCGGCACGTTCCAGCGCGCGATGCGGCTTCCGGCACCGGTCGATCCGGACCAGGTGGATGCGCAATTCGCGGACGGCGTCCTCACCGTGACGCTGCCGAAAAGCCCGGACGCCGAGCCGGACTCGCGAAAGGTCGACATAAAGTAGCCCGTATTGGAGCGCGGTCATGGCCCTTTGCATGATCAGCGCTCCATAGGAGGCGGCAGGCGATGATCGCGTTCCTCTCGCGACCCGGACGCGCTCACGGCTGCCGCCTTCTCTTTTTCGCCGGGTTTTGATGGCAATCAAACATCGATACGATGCGGATCAATATCGTCCACGCGTCAATAGGAGCGATCGCATAATGACCGGCAAACAGGATACCGACACGGTCGCCGCCAAGGCCCGGTCGATCATAATGGCAGGCCGGGAGAACAGCGCAGCGCGCCCGTCGGTCCACTGTTTCTTCGATGAGCCGACCTTCACGGCCAGCTATGTCATACACGATCCGAACAGCGCGAAAGCCGCCATCATCGATTCCGTTCTCGACTATGATGCGCCGTCGGGGCGCACGTCGCACGCCTCGGCAGACGCCATCATCGCCTACGTAGAAAAGCAGGGGCTGGAGGTGAAATGGCTGCTCGAAACCCATGCGCATGCCGACCACTTGTCTGCGGCTCCATATCTGCAGAAGCGGCTGGGCGGAGCGATCGCCATCGGCCGGGAAATCTTGACCGTGCAGGAAACCTTCGGCGCGCTGTTCAACGCGGGGCCCGATTTCGCCCGGGACGGATCGCAGTTCGATCGGCTCTTCGACGACGGTGATCGCATCACCTTGGGTGAAATCGACGGTGTCGTAATGCATGTGCCCGGTCACACCCCAGCCGATCTCGCCTATATATTCGGCGACGCGGCTTTTGTCGGCGATACGCTGTTCATGCCCGATTATGGGACGGCGCGCGCCGACTTTCCGGGCGGCGACGCGCACACGCTCTATCGTTCGATCCGGCGGCTGCTGGCGTTACCCGCCGAAACCCGCCTGTTTCTGTGTCATGATTACAAGGCACCCGGCCGCGACGAATTCGTCTGGGAGACGACGGTGCAGGACCAGCGCGATCATAACATCCACGTTCATAATGGCGTAACCGAGGAAGAGTTCGTCGCCATGCGCACCGCGCGCGACGAAACGCTCGCGATGCCGACGCTGATCCTGCCATCCATACAGGTCAATATGCGCGGCGGGCATCTGCCCGAACCCGAGGACAACGGCACGCGCTATCTCAAGATTCCCTTGGACGCCGTCTGACGATGATCCCCGACTATGCTATCCCGGTGCACGGATTTGTCGGCGGCCTGATGATCGGCCTTGCCGCAGCGATCATGCTGCTGGCGCTGGGACGGATCGCCGGGGTTAGCGGACTGTTGGCGCGCACGATGCGGATCGCGGACAGCGGGCCGCCGATACTGCTGGCCGGCCTGTTTGTCGCCGGCCTGCCGCTCGGCGCACTCATCGTTTCGTTGCTTGCAGGTCCGGTCGAAACCCGCTTCCCCGAATCGTCGCTCATCTTGATTGTCGGCGGGCTGGTCGTCGGTTTCGGTACGCGCCTGGGCAGCGGTTGTACCAGCGGTCACGGCGTATGCGGTCTCTCCCGTTTATCGAAACGCTCGATCGTCGCAACGCTGTGTTTCATGGGCGCGGGCTTCGCAACCGTCGCGGCAATGAATGTCACGGGACTGGGCTGGTGATCCGGACCGCGATCCTGGCACTGGCATCAGGCGCGCTGTTCGGCGCCGGACTGGCGATATCGGGGATGGCCGACCCGACGCGCGTGCGGGACTTTCTCGACCTGCTCGGCCGTTGGGACCCGACGCTCGCTTTCGTCATGGCCGGTGCGATCGTGCCGATGGCCATAGCCTGGCGGATACAGCGCCGGCTCGCCGCGCCGCTCGCCTCGACGGATTTCAGCATTCCTTCGACCGTGAAGATCGACGGCAAGCTCATTGGCGGATCGCTGTTATTCGGTGTCGGCTGGGGTATCGCCGGCCTGTGCCCCGGCCCCGCGATTGCCGGTTTGGCGCTCCGGCCGTCGGCCGCATTCATTTTCGTTGTGGCGATGATCGCGGGGATGATGGTGCACCGAAGCCTCGACCGCATGACCGCAGCATCATCCTGACGCCGGCCCGTTCCTGAATATGCGATTGGACCGTTACTTCCCGATCCTCGATTGGGGCCGGCACTATACCGGCACCACGCTGACCAGCGACCTGGTCGCCGCGATCATCGTCACCGTCATGCTGATCCCGCAAAGCCTGGCCTATGCGATGCTCGCCGGCTTGCCTCCGGTCGTGGGGCTCTACGCATCCATATTGCCGCTCGTCGCCTATGCGCTGTTCGGGACGAGCCGGACGCTGGCCGTAGGCCCGGTCGCCGTAGTCTCGCTGATGACCGGCGCCGCCGCCGGAACCGTCGCTGCTGCGGGCTCCGCTGATTATATCGCGGCTGCGCTGATCCTCGCGACGCTATCGGGCCTGTTCCTGCTCGCCATGGGGCTCATGCGCATGGGTTTTCTGGCAAATCTCTTGTCGCACCCGGTCGTGTCGGGCTTCATCACCGCCAGCGGCATCATTATCGCGACGAGCCAGCTCAAACATATTCTCGGCATCGAGGCGAGCGGGCACGCCATGCCGGAACTGCTCTTCGGTCTCTGGACGAATATCGGCCAGATCAACGGACCGACCGTGGCGATCGGCATCGCCTCGCTGCTTTTTCTGTTTTGGGTCAGGCAGGGGTTTAAACCGCTGCTGGTCCGCGTCGGATTTGCGGAGCGCCCGGCCGATCTGCTCGCCAAGGCCGGACCCGTCTTTGCCGTGATCGCAACGATCGCAGCGGTCGTCCTGTTCGAGCTGGAAGACAGTGGCGTCGATACCGTCGGCATTATCCCGACAGGCCTGCCGCCGCTCGGTGCGCCTCTGTTCGATCCCGATCTCTGGCTTGCGCTCGCGATACCCGCTTTGCTGATCAGCATCATCGGGTTCGTCGAGTCCGTCTCGATCGCCCAGACGCTGGCGGCCAAGCGCCGCCAGCGGATATCGCCCGATCAGGAGCTTGTCGGCCTGGGGGCGGCGAACATCGCGGCCGGTTTTTCGGGCGGCTATCCGGTCACCGGCGGATTTGCGCGTTCGGTCGTCAATTTCGATGCCGGGGCGGAAACGCCGGCCGCCGGCGCATTCACAGCAATCGGCATCGCGGTCGCCGCGCTGCTGCTGACGCCCTTGCTGCAGGCCCTGCCCGTCGCGACGCTCGCGGCGACGATCATCGTCGCGGTGCTGAGCCTTGTCGATTTCAAAACGCCGGTCACGACATGGCGCTACTCGAAGGCCGATTTCTCGGCGATGGCGATCACAATCGCCGGCACCCTGCTATTGGGCGTCGAGACCGGCGTAATCGCCGGAGTTGCGCTCAGCCTCGCGCTCTTCCTGTGGCGTTCGTCTAGGCCGCATGCGGCGATCATCGGCCGCGTCCCCAACACCGAACATTTCCGCAACGTCAAAAGGCACACGGTGATCACCCTGCCCCATGTCTTGATGATCCGGGTCGACGGCAGCCTCACCTATCTCAACGCACGCTGGCTCGAGGATTATGTTCTGGGTCACGTGGCCGATCGCCCCGAACTCAAACATTTCGTGCTCATGTGCTCGGCGGTGAACGAGATCGACGCCTCCGCGCTCGAAAGCCTGGAGGCGATCAACCGGCGCCTGGCCGATGCCGATGTCGAATTCCATCTGTCCGAGGTGAAAGGCCCGGTGATGGACCGGCTCAAGTCTTCGCATTTTCTCGACATGCTGACCGGCGACATATTCCTGTCGCAGGACCGCGCTTTTCGCGAACTGGCACGCCGCAACGGAGACGCCGATGTGCCGTCGGCCGATACGGATCCCAACGGACCGCGCGGCCTGATATAGCGATGTCGGGGGACGCGTTATGAAGCTCGAACACAGCCATGACCCGGCAGCGATTTCTGCGCGCCTCGCCAAGGGATCGCAGCCCTCCTATGTCCGCGATTTTGTCTATGGCGGGATCGACGGCGCCATTACGACCTTCGCCATCGTGGCCGGAGTCGTGGGCGCGGCGCTGTCCTCGAACATCATCCTGATTCTCGGCCTTGCAAACCTGCTGGCCGACGGTTTTTCGATGGCCGCGAGCAATTATAGCGGGACCAAGACGGTCATCGACAATGCAGAGCGGATCCGGGAGACCGAGGCCCGGCATATCCGGAACGATCCCGACGGCGAGCGCGAGGAGGTCCGGCAAATCCTCGCCAAGACAGGACTATCGGGATCGACGCTCGAAGACGCGGTCCAGTCGATCACCGCCGATCGGCAGCGCTGGATCGATTTCATGGTGACGGAGGAATATGGCCTGGCCCCCATCAATCCATCGCCGCTGCGCGCCGGACTGGCGACCTTCACGGCATTTGCGATTTGCGGCGCCGTTCCGCTGGCGCCATTCCTCCTTGTCGACAGCGCCCCGCTGACATTGTCGATCATCATGACCGGTATCGTGTTTTTCGCGATCGGCGCGGCGAAAAGCCGCTGGGCGCTGTCCGCCTGGTGGCGTTCGGGTCTAGAAACGCTCTTGATCGGTAGCGCGGCCGCAACGCTGGCCTTCGGCACGGGCTGGCTGTTGCGCTCCATATGGAATGTAAGCGTCTGACCCACACGCTGCCATCAATCTCCGACGCGATTCTAGGTCAGAAATTGAAGCCCGCTTCGACGCCGATGATGCGGCGTGGGCCGGGCGAGATGAAGGATCCGCCGAACTCGATCGCCGGGATTACTTCGGCCGGATATTGTTCGTCGAACAGGTTTTCGGCGAAGAACATCAGCCGCCAGCGATCGTTCTGGAAGCCGGCGCGGAAGTTGAACACGGAATAGCTGTTGCGCTGTGTCGCACTGTTGTCCGCATCGCCGACGAAGCTTGGTAGCCCGAGCGCCGAGCCCGGCAGCAGTCCGGAGAAGAGCGTCGGCGTGATCTGGTCCTGCACCGTATGGAACCAGGTCGGCCCGACGATCCGGTAATCGGCACGTACGAGGATATCGAAGTCGCGATGGATCGGCGCGACAACCTGCGTGCCGAGGTTGATCGTATAATCGGGCGTATAGGGCGATTCATTGCCGACCGTATTCGGGCGGGAACTGTTCGCCTTGATTTCCGAATCCGTCCAGTTGAACGAACCGAACACGTCCCAGCCGGGTACGATCTCGACATTGGTGTTGAACTCGACGCCCATCACCTCGACCTCGTCGATATTCGAAACGACGCGCAGCAGACCGAACGGCCCGACGAAGAATTCGAAGAACTGCATGTCGTCGATATCGGTGTAATAGCCGGCGAGATCGAAGGTCCATGGGCCGGACGACCCGCGCAGACCGACTTCGAACGCGCTCGACCGCTCGCGGTTGAACTGGTCCTGGATCAGGATGTTCGTGCCGAGGAACTGGTTGAAATTCTGGTCGACAATCGCGGCCGAACCCTGGTTGTTGAAGCCGCCCGACTTAAAGCCGATGCCCCAGGTCGCGTAGAAATTGATATCGTCGGTCAGCGCGTAGTTCAGGCTGAGCCGCGGCTGGAGCTGGTCGAAACTGGCGTCCTGCGGCTGGATCGGTCCGAAGATCTGGCCCGGGTTGATCGGGCCGCCCGTGATCGGATCGAGCACATTGGGTACGAGATTCTCGACGCTCCGTTCCTCGACATCGTAGCGCAGCGCCGCGCCGAGCGTCAGGCGGCTGGTGACCTCCGCTTCGACCGACCCGAACGCGGCGAACACGTCGGTCGAGAAATCGTCATGGAAGAGCTGCGACGTCGGATTGGCGCTACCGGGCGGATTGAAGAGCTCCTCGATAATGCCCTGGCCGAGGTCCGCACCCAGGCTGACGCCGACCTGGCGGTCGATATGAAGATAATATGCGCCGATCTGCCAGTCGATCGGCCCGTCGCTCGACGAGAGCCGGATCTCGACGCTGATATCCTCCTGATCCCGGATCTGATACTGCGTGCCGTCGCACGTCGTCGGCGAGTAGGGCCCGAAGGTCGAGCCCGTGGCCGGTGCGAAGATGAACGGTATCGGTGTCTGGCCGATGAAACCGGGCTGGTTCACCGGGAATCCCGTCAGCGCCGCCGTGCTGGCGAAACAGGCGTTGGAGACGGCCGTGGAGGTCGCGCTGATCGGCACGGGCGACAGCGCAGCGGAGATATAGCGCGCGAAATCGGCCGACGTCCCATCAGCGGTCAGGCTGTTCTCGATATTCGAATAGAGCGCCCAGGCCGTAAGCTGCATATTGCCGAAATCATGCTCGAGCTTGATCGACGCTTCGAGCGTGTCTTGCGAGTTGGTCGGCCGGATGTTGCTGTAATAGCGGAACTCATGGTCATCGACATCCTCAAAAAAAGCCGGGTTCGCGCCCGCGAAATTCGGCAGGTGGAACGCCGCGTTGAAGTTGATAGACGCGCCCCGCAGCTCGCCATAGCGAACCTTGAAGTCGAGCTCGGTATCGGGGCCGAGTTCGGCCAATAGCCGGCCATTGACGTTCCACACTTCCTGATCGTCGACGACATTGCGGTTGTTGAGGAAGATATTCTCGAAGAAGCCGTCGGTGGAGCGATAGTCGCCGGACAGAACGAAGCCGATCCCGTCGGTCAGCGGCCCGGCGATATAGCCATTGGCCTCCCATGTATTCTGGCTGCCATAGCTGCCCCGCACGCTGCCTTCCAGCACGTCAGACGGGCGCACGGTCGTGATGACGATCGCGCCGGCCGCGGCGTTGCGGCCATAGAGCGCACCCTGCGGGCCTTTGAGTATTTCGACCTGGCGAAGCGTGCCCTGGTCCTGGTTGAGCGCGGCGGTGTTCGTCCGCAGGATGCCGTCGACGACGAGCGCGACCGAGCTTTCCGCGTCGCGCGTGCCGTTGATACCGCGGATGTTGATCTGGCTGTCGCCGGCCTCGGCCGTATTGGTCACGATCGTGACGCCCGGCGTCAGGCCGATGAAATCTTCCGCGCGGCGGATATTCTGGGTTTCGAGCTGATCGCCGGTGAATACCGTGATCGATGCGGGAACATCGGCAAGCGTCTCTTCCTGGCGGCGCGCGGTCACGATGATGGGTGCATTGCCGGAATCCGTTTGCGCGCCGGCGGCGCCGGTCGTCTGCGCCTGGGCCGAGGTTGCGATGGCCATCCCCGCCGTGGCCGCGAGAAGCGTCGGTGCGATCCGGTTGAACATGATAGTCTCCCTGTATCCTTCTTATTCTTGCCGTGTCAGACGAGGACGTTGGCCCCGCTCATGTAAACGTAGACTTCCTGGAACTTGTCGCCCCTGACGCGCCAGAAATTGGTGTTGTAGAGCCGCGTGACGTCGCCATTTTCGTCGGTCAGCACGGCCTCGAACGAGGCGGCGATCCGGCCGTTCTTCTCGTCGACCGTGCAGGTGAAGTCCTTGTGCACGATGGTTTCGTAGCTGCCGAAAAACGTTTCGAACATTTCCCGGATGCCGACCTTGCCCTCGTGGATCGTGTGATCGGTCTGGATCGTGAAGAGCGCGGTGTCGTGGAAGCAGTCGAGCGTCGCGTCCATATTCTTCTGATCGACATTGCCGAAATAGGTCTTGGTCGCGAGTTCGATCAGCTCGTCGCGGTTCAATGTGCTCGGATATTGCATCGCCCTCTCCCCTATTTCAGCAGATTGTCGCCGCTCATATAGACGAACACATTCTGGAATTTGTCGCCCTTGAGGTAGAAGCGGTTGCAGTTCTGATAGACGAGCTCTTCGCCCAGCTCGTTGGGTTCGATCTCGACGGTGAACTGCGAACAGACGGCGTTTTCTTCCGGGTCGACGGTGTGGACGAAATTGCCGTGCCAGATCCGGCCGTTCGTCGAGAACAGCCCTTCGAACATGGTGCGGATGGCATCGATCCCGTCATGCCTGGTGTCCGACGTCATTTCGTGGAGCACGGCGTCGTCATGGAAACAGTCGAGCACCTGATCCATGCGCTTGTTGTCGACGCCGTCGAAATAGCGCTTGGTTACGATATCCACATAATAGGGATAAGGATTGCTCATGCCGTTATCTCCGCGTCTTTGGGCACTTCGGGCGTCGGGAAAGCCTTTTTGCTATGCGTCAGGCCGAGCTCGATGAACGTCTCGAGCATCTTGTAGGCGACGACGCCGGGGTTGATCACCGGGATCGGCAGCTTGGCGTCGAGATGCGCGGCCGACTGGTGCATCGTCGTCGAACCGAGCACGATGACATCGGCGCGATCCTCCTCGATGCAGCGCGTGGCCGCCTCCTCAAGCTTGCCGAAGATCACCTCTTCCTTGCCCGCGAGCAGTTCGGTGACGTCCGGGCGCGTATCGATCGATCGCATCGAAGCGAGCCGCTTTTCGAGGCCATATTCGGTGATCGTCTTCTCGTAGAGCGGGAACCATTCGTCCCACATGGTGAGAATGGAAAACTTCTTGCCCATCATGCAGGCCGCGTAAAAGGCGCTCTCGCCGGGGCCGGCAACCGGGATCGAGAGCCGTGAACGCAGGGCGCGCAAGCCGGAATCGCTGACCGTGTCGATCAGCACGCCGGCATAGCCCTCTTCCTCGGCCTTGATACCGGCCTGGAAAACGGTCCAGTCCATCAACAGCATGTCGTGATAGCTGTCGCCGAGCGCCGCGCCCCAGCTCACCGCCTCGAATACCGGCTCGAATCCGTCGCGGACCAGCGGCGGCGGCAATTGCTCGGCGCGATTGGCGACGCCCGCTTCGTCCATCGGGATCGGAACGATAACCTTGATGCGCTTCACGCGACCCCCTTATGCTGCCTCGTTGATCGACCAATTTGTATATCTAGCGGCCGACACCCGTTTTGTATACAATTTTCACGGAAGGGGACAAGACGGTGATGTCGAGCGCTGCGGATAAAGCCTATTCCGGGATCCGGTCTTTGATCCTCGACGGGACGCTTGCGCCGGGCGAACAGCTCAAGGAAGAGGAGCTCGCCGAGCGAATCGGCGTATCGCGCACACCGATCCGGGACGCGCTCAGGCGGCTGGAAGCCGAGTTCTTCGTCACGCGCAGCGACAGCCAGCGCAGTTTCGTCGCCGACCAGTCGGTCGAGGATATCGACGAGATCTTCACGCTACGCGCCATGTTAGAGGGCCATGCCGCGGCGCGTGCCGCCACGGTCGGCGGGCCGGCGCTAGCCGCCCGCCTGCGCGAAATTGTCGACAAGGCGGGCAATGGCGGCGATGTCGACGCCTTTCTCGATCACAATGCGGATTTCCATGCCGAGATTATCGCGGGCGCGGGATCGGACCGGCTCGCGACCATGCTGGCCAGGCTCGTCAGCCAGCCGATCGTCCATCGCACCGCGCGCGTTTACGACAAGGGCCAGTTCGAGCGCAGCCTGTTCGAGCATCGCGAGCTGGTCGACGCGATCGAGCGCGGCGATGCGGAATGGGCGCGCTCGGTGATGACGAGCCATATTCGGCGCGCCTTCCACGTGTTCGAAGAAGCGGCTCAGGCGCTCAAGCGCGAGAAATAGGCGAGCGTCTCGTCGACGCTCAGCATGTCGGCATATTTGGCCTTGAGGTCGAAGATATTGGCGTCGTGCACGGCCTGATCCCGATCGCCGCACGCCTCGGGCACGACAAGCGGGATAAAGCCGTACTGCAGCGCATCGAGCGCCGACGCGCGGACGCAACCGGAGGTCGACAGCCCGGTAATCACGCAGCAATCGACGCCCATCTCGCGCAGGGTTTCCGCGAGACCGGTATCGAAAAAGGCGCTCGGATATTGTTTCGTCACCACGCGCTCGTCTGGCGCCGGTTGCAGGGACGGCGGAAACGCACCGAGCGGACTCCCGCGATCGAACACCTTGAGCGCGTCGATCTTGCGGTAGAAATGGCCGCCATTGGCGCCGCCGGGTTCATATTCCACGTTGGTCCAGATCACGGGAATATCGGCGTCGCGCGCTGCGCGCACCAGCTTCTCGTTGACCTTCAGCTCGGCCTCAACACTCGCATAGAGCGGTGAATCTTCGTCCAGATAGGCCATGACGAAATCGATGACGAGCAGCACGGGGCGTTCCCCGAAGCCCAGGCTCTTGTTGAAACCCGCTTGCGCATAATCCGCATCCAGCGCGGTCATGGCCAGATGATCCCGCGCGTGAGATGAGCGATACATGTCATCAGGTAATCCCTTCCCGCTATAGCACCCGGCAGCCTAATCGAAGGAAGGGGACGCAACAATGGCGCGCTTGGAGCCGACCATTTCGCCGCGCCTGAGTGATCAGCACACACCTTCGCAAAGCCTTGATTTCGGGGCGTTTCGCTAGTCCCCGTCAGGCTCCTTGCGCGCTTCGGCGAGGGCCAATATCGGCAGCAACACGAAGCCGCCCACCATCGCCGCGAAGACACCGAGGGAAGCGTTGGCCCTCATGCCGAAAGCATCGGTTACGAAGAGCACCGCGGCGACGGGCATCAGCGTGCGGCTGCCCCAGCGCATCAGGAATGTTACGAGCCCGCGCTTCGGCAGCACGAAGCTGAAAGCGACGAGCGCCGCCGCCGCGACATGCAGTTTCATGCCGGAAACGAAAACGTGAAGCGCCACCCGATCGCCCGTGATTTTCTCGCCCGCACCGGCCAGGCCGAGCGAACCGAGCATCAGCAGGTTTTCCGAAATGTCCAGCATCATGGCCGCGATAATGCCGCCCCCCGCGGCCCACGCCGCAGCCGGGCAATGACTGCGAAATCCGATCGCGGCGAAGGAGGTTGCACCGGTGTAGGCTAGCGCGAACAGACCGTCGAAGAACAACGCGTAACGCAGCGCCGGTTCCGCACCGCTGAGGATTGCCGCGAAGCCCGCCGGGTCTGAAAAGACTTCGAGCGGATCCTGCGCCCCGGCGCCCGACGTGGCGATGATCACCGCCGTGCCGGCCAGGGCCAGCACTAGCGCCACGACGCTGAAGGCGGCGGCGGCGCGTAGCGATGCGGCTGGCGTCATCCTGTCCTCCTCCGGCGCAATCTTTCGCCAATGCGCGGTGTCTGACGCTATACCAGATACAGGCAGACAGGGCACTACGGAGCATGGGGGGGGGGGGATGCCCCGCGCAGCCTTTGTGCTCCCTAGATAATGCCGCGTTCTTCGAGATCGGCCCGTGTGGCCGAATCCATGCCGAGCAGCTCGCCATAGACCGCCTCGTTATGTTCGCCGAGCTCGGGCCCGACCCATTCCACCTTGCCCGGTGTCGCGGAGAGTTTCGGCGCGACATTCTGCATCACGAAATTCTCATGTTTCGGATGATCGACCTCGATCAGCGCCTCGCGCGCCTCGAACTGCGGATCGTGCAGCATTTCCGGCGCGCGATAGATATTGCCGGCGGGTACGCCATGCTCCTCGCACAGCGTGAGCACTTCAGCGCTCGTTCGCTCCTTCGTCCATTCGCCGATCAGCTCGTCGAGTTCGGCCTGGCGCTCGCCGCGCGCCATATGGCTGTTGTAGCGCGGATCATCGCCGAGTTCGGGCATGCCCATCATCGCCGCCATCCGCTTCCAGACGCTGTCCTGATTGCCCGCCACGAGCACGCTGCCGTCCTTGGTCGGATAGACGTTGGACGGCGCAACCTTGGGCAGGATCGAACCCGTCCGTTCACGGATATGCCCAGCCACCGTATATTCGGGTACGGTCGATTCCATCATCGCCAGCACGGCCTCGTAGATCGCCGAATCGACGATCTGGCCCTGCCCCGTATTGTGGCGATGGTTGAGCGCCATCATCGCACCGAGGCACGCATAGGTCGCCGCCAGCGAATCTCCGATCGACAGGCCCGCGCGGCTCGGCGGCCGGTCCGGCTCGCCGGCGATATAGCGCATGCCGCCCATCGCCTCGCCGATCCCGCCATAGCCGGCGCGCGCGGAATAAGGGCCGGTCTGCCCATAGCCCGACACGCGGATCATGATCAGCGCCTCGTTGATCGCATGCAGCGTGTCCCAGCCGAGATTCCATTTTTCCATCGTGCCGGGCCGGAAATTTTCGAGCAGGAAATCGCTCTTCGCCGCCAGTTTCTTGACGATCTCTTGGCCTTCCCTCTCGCGCAGGTTGAGCGTGATCGACTGCTTGTTGCGCGCGACGACCGAGAACCAGAGCGGGATACCCTGCCCCCAGGCGCGCATCGCGTCGCCCACCTTGGGCGGCTCGATCTTGATCACTTCGGCGCCGTGATCGGCCATCAGCTGGCCGCAGAAAGGGCCCGCGATCAGCTGGCCCATTTCGATGAGTCGCAGCCCGTCCAATGCGCCGTGCGCCATGCCCCTAATCTCCTTCAGCGATGGAACGGCTATACAAGCCGATACCCTCTTTGTATACAAAAGCGATGTCCAAAAAAGTCCGCCTGGTGGAAGTCGGCCCGCGCGACGGGTTGCAGAACGAGCCCGAGATCGTCTCGACGGCGGACAAGATCGCACTGATCGAGAAGATGTATGAAGCCGGCCTGCGCCGTTTCGAGGCGGCGAGCTTCGTCCATCCGAAACGCGTGCCGCAAATGGCCGATGCCGAGGAAGTGATCGCCGGCCTGCCCGACCATGCAGACGCCAGCTATATCGGGCTGTGCCTGAACAAGCGCGGCGTGCTCCGCGCGCTTGCGACGCGCGAGGGCGGAAAACGCGGCGTCGACGAAGTGGGCTGCGTCGTCGTTGCCAGCGACACGTTCGGGCAGAAGAATCAGGGCCAGACGATCGCCGAGGGGATTGCCGAGAACACGGACATGATCCGTTTCGCCAAGGCCGAAGGGATGATCGCGCAGGTGACGATTTCGGCGGCATTCGGCTGCCCGTTCGAGGGCGATGTGCCGCAGAGCCGCGTCGTCGACATGGCGAAGGCGATGGCGGAAGCCGAACCCGCGGAGATCGCGATCGCCGATACGATCGGAGTCGGCGTGCCGCAGCAGATGACGGATTTGGCCGGCGCGGTACGCGAAGCGATACCCGCGTCCATTCCGCTGCGCGCCCATCTGCACGACACGCGCAACACGGGCATCGCCAATGCCTGGGCGGCGGTCGAGGCCGGGATCGAGACGATCGATGCGTCGCTCGGCGGGCTGGGCGGCTGCCCGTTCGCGCCCAACGCGACCGGCAATATCGCGACCGAGGATGTCGTGTATCTGCTGGAACAATCGGGCGTCAATACCGGCGTCGATCTCGACAAGGCCATCGCCTGCAACCGCTGGTTCGCGACCGTGATGGGCCGCGAACTCCCGTCGCTCGTCGCGCGGGCCGCCTGAATTCAATGAGGGGATAAGACCATATGAGCTACCGTTTGGGCTGCGATGTCGGCGGCACCTTTACCGACCTGCTGATCATCGATGAGGAAACCGGCCATACGGTCCGAGACAAGCTCCCCTCGACGCCGCACGACCCGTCCGAAGCGGTGGTGAACGGCGCCAAGGCATTATGCGAGCGCGAGAATATCGATCCTGCGTCGCTCTCGCTCTTCCTGCATGGTACAACGGTCGCAACCAATGCGGTGCTCGAAGGCAAGATCGCCCGGGTCGGGCTGGTCGTCACCGAAGGTTATCGCGACATTCTGCAGATCGCCCGCAGCCTTGTGCCCGGCGGCCTCGCCGCCTGGATCATCTGGCCCAAGCCCGAACCGATGGCGCCGCTCGAATGCACGATCGAGGTGCCCGAACGGATCGGGGCCGACGGATCGGTTGTCCGCGAACTCGACGAGGTGGCGCTCAGGCAGCGGCTGGAGGCGTTGAAGGCCGACGAGGAGATCGAGGCGCTGACGATCTGCCTCATCAACAGCTATGTGAACGAGGCGCATGAGCGTCGCGTGGCCGAAATCTGCGCCGAGGTCTTCCCGGACCTTCCAGTGTCGGTATCCGCCGACATCCTGCCGGAAATGCAGGAATATGAGCGCGCGGTGACGACCGTAGCGAACAGCGCGGTGCGCCCGACCGTCGCCCGCTATGTCGGCAATCTCAAGGACGAGATCGCCGATTGGGGCGCGACGGCGAAGCTGAACCTGCTGCGCTCGGACGGTGGACTGATGTCAGCCGACAAGAGCAGCGCGGCGCCGGTGAACCTCCTCATGAGCGGACCTGCCGGCGGCGTCGCCGGAGCGGTCTGGGTCGCCAAGAATGCGGGCGTCGAGAATGTGCTCACGCTCGACATGGGCGGAACGTCGACCGATGTCGCGCTGATCGAGAACGGCCAGGCACGGCTCCAGCGCGAGACCTCGGTCGGCGATCTCAACGTCCGCGCCTCCTCGGTCGATGTGAAGACAGTCGGCGCGGGCGGCGGCTCGATCGCGTTTGTCCCCGAACTCACCGGCGCCTTGCGCGTCGGCCCAGAAAGCGCGGGCGCAGTGCCCGGCCCGGTCGCCTATGGCAAGGGCGGCGAGGCGCCGACCGTGACCGATGCCAATGTCGTGCTCGGTTATCTCCCCGAAGCGCTGCTGGGCGGCAGCTTCCAACTCGACCGCAAGGGCGCCGAGGCCGCGGTGCAGACGATCGCCGACGCGCTCGATATCGGCCTGATGGAGGCGGCTGCGGGTATAATCGACATCGTCAACGAGAATATGTTCGGCGCGCTCCGGCTCGTCTCCGTCCAGCAGGGCTACGACCCCCGCGATTTCGCGCTGATGGCGTTCGGCGGCGCGGGGCCGCTGCACGGCAACGCGATGGGCAAGCTGATGGGGAGCTGGCCGGTTATCATCCCGCCCTCCCCCGGCGTGCTCTGCGCCTATGGCGATGCGACGACGCGCCAGCGGGTCGAAACTCAGCGTAGCTTCAACACGCTCGCGCAGAATACGAGCGATGCCGATCTCAAGGCGCTGCTCGACGAGCTCGGCGCGCAAGTCAGCGAAGAGCTGGTAGCCGAAGGTGTGGAGCCCGGCGATGTCGAACTCAAATACGAGGTCGATATCCGCTATTCGGGCCAGGCCTTTGAAATCCCCTTGTCGATCGACCCGGACGGTTTCGCCATCGCGGCGCTGACCGGCGAATTCGATACCGAGCATGAGCGGCTCTTCACCTTCAACCTTTCCCTGCCGCACGAGCTGGTCAACATCCGCGCGGTCGCGCTCGGCAAGGCGGCCAATGTCGCGGCCGAGACGATCGAAAAAGGCGATGGCGACCCTTCCGCCGCCAAGCTGCGCGACCATGAGCTCTACATGGAGGGCGAGATGCGGCCCGCAGTGATCTACAATCGGGCCAAGCTGCGCGCGGGCGATATCGTGCCCGGTCCGGCCGTGATCACGGAAATGGATTCAACAACATTGATCTACAATGACCATGAGGCGCGCGTCGACGATCATGGCAACCTCTTGATCAACCCGGCATAAAGGAGGCGCGCGATGCCAGCCCAGATTATCGAAACCAACACCGCCCCCTTCGCCACCGTCGATGTCGACCCGGTAACACTCGACATCATGGAGAATGCGCTGCGCAATGCGCGGATCGAGATGGATGCGACGCTCGTGCGCACCGCCATGTCGCCCGGCATCCGCGAACAGGGCGACGCCTTCCCGCTGATCGCCGACCGGTCCGGCAAGATGATCGTCGGCCAGTTCGGCAGCTTCATCGACGGCTTCCTGCGCGCCTATGACGGGACGATCGAGGAAGGCGACATGATCTTCCTCTCCGATCCCTATAGCTGCGAAGGCGCGGTCAGCCACAACAACGACTGGCTCGTGCTGCTGCCCGTATTCCGCGGGGGGAGACTGGTGGCCTGGACTGCGATGTTCGGCCACCAGTCCGACATCGGCGGCAAGGTTGCCGGCTCGATCCCGATCGACAGCCGCAGCGTCTATGAGGAAGGCGTCCGCATCCCGCCCGTGAAGATTTACAAACAGGGCGAGTATAACGAAGACCTCGTCAAGCTCGTCCTCCACCAGAGCCGCAAGCCAGACTGGTGTGCGGCCGACCTCAACGCACTGATCGCCTCCTGCCGCGTCGCCGCACGCCGCGTCGACGAGATGTGCGAACGGTTCGGCGAAGACATGTTCGCCTCGGCGACGGACATGCTGCTGGAGCGAAACTACCGCGCGATGAAGGCGTTGATCGCGGAATCGATCGGCGAGGAGAAGGTCAATTTCTCCGACTATATCTGCGACGACGGCGTCGGGAACGGGCCGTACAAGATCAGCTGCACCATGTGGCGCGAGGGCGACAAGGTGATCCTCGATTTCGAGGGCACCGATCCGCAGGCGCCGAGCTCGATCAATTTCTATCTCAACGAAAACATGTTTAAGATGTTCTTCGGCATCTACATGATCATGGTCTTCGACCCGCAAATTCTGTTCAACGACGGCTTCTACGACCTGATCGAGGTTCGTATTCCCGAAGGGTCGCTGCTCAAACCGAAATATCCGGCGGCGCTCGCCGGGCGCACCCATGCGCTGGGCCGCATCTTCGATATTCTGGGCGGTCTGCTTGGCCAGAAAACGCCCGAATTCCTCAATGCAGCGGGTTTCTCGTCGAGCCCGCATCTCATGTATTCGGGCTTCGACAAGAAAGGCGAGTGGTTCCAGCTCTTCCAGATCGGGTTCGGCGGAATACCCGGCCGGCCGCTCGGCGACGGGCCGGACGGGCATTCGCTCTGGCCGGGCTTCACCAACGTGCCCAATGAGTTTCTGGAACGCTATTTTCCGCTCAGGATCGAGCGATACGAAGCACTCGCCGATAGCGGCGGAGCCGGCCTCCACCGCGGCGGTAACGGTATCAAGATGACCTATCGGTTCCTCGAACCGGGCACGGTCGCGATTCATGACGATCGCTGGTTTACTTATCCCTGGGGCGTGAATGGTGGAGAACCGGGGCAGCGGGCAACGAAGATCTTGGAACGCGCCGATGGCAGCGAAGAAGTCGTCGGCAACAAGCAGGACGGGATCGAGGTGAAGGAAGGCGACCTCCTGCACTTCATCACCTGGGGCGGCGGTGGCTGGGGCGATCCGCTCGAGCGCGATCCGGCATTGGTGTCACTCGAAATCCGCCAAGGCCTTGTCACCCCGGACGGCGCGCGCGCCTATGGCGTTGTCGCGGATGCAGGCGGCACCGTTGACGAAGCGGCTACCGAAACGCTCCGCGAAGAGATGCGCGCCGCGCGGACCGAAGGAAACAGTCCGTTCAACACCGGACCCGACATCGCCACGCTGCGCGCCAACTGCGAAGCGGAGACGGGGTTGCCGGCGCCGAAGCAACCGGTCTGGTCCACTTAGCGAGCGAGTTACAGCCAGGGCACGGCCAGTGCCGACACAAAACATGACGCGCTGCTGGGCGTCAGGATCGGCAGTATCCTGATATTGACCTCGACCGCATCTCCTCGTAACTGACTATTATTATAATAGAGGGGATGGCCATGCGGAATATGTTGGGGCTCGCGACTGCGCTCGCGTTGGGCATAGCGGCTCCCGTCGGCGGAGCAGCAGCTTCCACTGACACGCCCGCACTTTGCGCCATCAATGGCGATCCGGTTCGGCCGAGTTTCGATGATGCGATGCATGCGCGGCTCGCGGCGACGCTGCGCGACATGGTCGATCGCGGCATTGCGCCTGGCGTTGTGATGATGGTCGAGCAGGATGGCGAGCGTGTGTTTTCGTTCGCTTACGGCATGGCCGATGCCGAACACGGCCGCGAAATTGCCGAGGACACGATTTTCCGGCTCTATTCGATGACCAAGCCGGTGACGTCTGTCGTTGCGCTGCAGCTGGTATCCGAAGGCCGCCTATCGCTCGACGATCCTGTGGCGCGCTACCTTCCTGAATTCGCCGAAGCTACCGTCTATTCGGGAGACGACGGATCGGCGCCGGTCCCGCTGGACCGGCCGGTTACGATCCGCGATCTGCTGCGCCACAGCGCCGGCCTCACCTACCGGACCGCTGAGGACAATCCGGCCGGGCCGGTCTATGCGATGCGCGGCATTCCCGCCGGTCCCGGCGTCGACCAGCCGCCGGCAGACGGCAGTGCACCCGTCGCTTCGCTGGACGAACTCGTCCGGCGCGTCGCGCAGATCCCTTTGCTCCACCAGCCCGGCGCGGACTTCACCTATGGCAATGCGACCGATGTGCTCGGACGCATTATCGAAGTCGTGACCGGCGACACGCTCGGCACGGTGTTCGAGCGCCGGATATTCGATCCGCTGGATATGGCGTCGACCTACTTCCAGGTGCCAGCGGAAGATACCGGGCGGCTGTCGAGCGCCTATGTCGCGCCACCGCAATTTCCCGAACGCACGCGGGGCGTGATGGGCAGTGTACCGCTCGCCGAGCTCGGCGCGGCAACGCTCACCCCCGTCGATGACGCCGAAAACAGCATGTTTCTCGGATCGCCGACCATCGAATATGGCGGAGCCGGACTGGCCGGTACGGCTGGCGACTATCTGCGCTTCACCCAAGCCGTGCGTGAGAACCGCGTGAGGGAAGGCATGCAGCTTCTGCCGCCCGAACTCGCCACCATGATGCGCAACAACCAGCTCGCGCCAGAAGCGCGGTCCGACGATCCGACCTTGCGCGGATTGGGCTTCGGCTATGGCTTCGCTGTCCGCCTCTCCCCGACCGAGACGGCGCCCGCATTCCCGCAATGCGGCTATTTCTGGGGCGGCGCGGCCTCGACCAATTTCTGGATCGATCCGGGCTCGGGAACCTCCGGCGTATTCATGACACAGGTCTTTGGCGGCGATGTGAAGAGCTATTGGATCGAGGTGCTGCGCATTCTCTATTCTAGCGCGGAATAGCTGGCAGCGTCAGGCCGGCTGATGCGCCGCGGCCGGCAACGAGGCATCATCGCTCTTCCGTGCGTCGAGCTCGGCAATGATCGCATCGTGATGGCTGCGCGTCAGATCGTAGCGCGCGTAGAAGAGGATCGAAATCAGGGCGACGAAGCCCATAACCGGCCCTGCAACGATGCCGAGCCGAAAAACGATATCGCTCTCTATTTCGCCGGGCACCGCCTCGAACGGCAGTATGACGATGAGGTCGAGCATTACCCCCGCGATCAGATGGCCGAGCGAAACGGCCGCTTTGCCGATCAAGGCGCGGGCCGAATAGAACAGCCCCTCCTCCCTCTGACCGGTGACGATCTCATTCTGGTCGATCACGTCGCCGAGCATCGAATAGATCGCGACAGCGGCCGTGCTGATCGTGAAGGTCTGCACGCAGAAATTGCCGATCAGCAACGGCAGCAGGATGGGCGAATCGTTCGCCGGGAACAGGCCGAGCAACCGGAGGTCGACCGGCAGCTGCGCCGTAACGACCATCACCGTGAGCGCGCCTAGGAGCACCGGTTTGCGGTCGAAACGCCGCATCAGGATCGGCGAGGCGATCGCACCGGCGACAGCCGCTGGGGCAGCGAACAGGCCGAACCATCGAATATCCTCGGGCAGCAGCTCCCAGAAATAGGTGTTCACGAACACGGTGAAGGTCTCGTAGAGCCCCGTCGCGATCATGAAGAAGAAGACCCCGCCAATCAGAAAGGCGTAGTTCCCGTTTCTGAGCGCACCCAGAATGCTGCGATAGAATATCGGGATCGAGAAACGCGGCTGGCCGGGTTTGGGCTGGCTCAGCCGCGGCACCTGATCGAGCGTGCCGATCGCGCTCAGCCAGATTGCGCCGAGCAGGAAACCGCAGGCGGTAAGCACGAGCGGCATATAGGCGTCCGGATCGAGATGGCGCGGAATCTCAAGGCCTTCGGCGTTGACCGTCGTCCCGGCCAGAAAATAGCCCCAGGCAGAAAAGGCGAAGAGCGCGCCCATCGCATAGCCGAAGATCGCATTGATGCTGAACAGGCGCGAACGCTCGTTATGATCGCGTGTCAGCTCGCCGCCGAGCGCGAGGTGCGGCACGATATAGAGCGTTATCGCAAGGCGGCTGATCACCGTGAAAATGACGAGCCAGATGAACAGCAGCGTCTGGTCCGCACCGGCCGCCGCACTGTTCGTCCAGGCCTCGGGCGGATTGAAGATCAGGTAAAGCGCGATCGCCAGCGGCACCGGCGCGACGAAGAGAAACGGATGCCGCCGTCCCCAGCGCGACCGCCAGCGGTCCGAAACCACCCCCATCACCGGATCGGAAATCGCGTCGACGAGCAGCGCGAGCATGATCGCCAGGCCGATCAGCGAGTTCGAAAGCCCGATCGCCTGATTGTAGTAGATGCCGATGAAGGTGTTGAACATGCCGAGATAGAAGATCTCGCCGATAGATCCGACACCGAAGGCGAGCTTGGTGCGGAACGGCAGGATATCGCGCGGCGCTGTCATCCGTTCAGCCGTACAGCATTACGGGCGGATCGCGCAGGCTCTCGATCAGGTCGGCACGCCGCAAAAGGAACGGAGAGAAGCGCATCGCACTTCTCTCCGTCAGGTTCGCGGTCCCAGGCTCTCAGGTGGAGAGAGTGACGCACCCGGTCAAAAGCCCACCCGCAAGCTGGCACCGAAGATGCGCGGATCGAGCAGGAAGGCACTTCGGAAGCTGCCGACCAGATTCGAGTTCGTCTCGAGGAAGGTAATGCTGTCCTGGTCGAACAGATTCTTCACGAACAGCGTCAGGTCCCACTGACGGTCCTCATTGGCGATCTGGATTGATGCGTCGAACTGTTCCCAAGCACCCACGCGATCGGCAGGGACATTGAACTCGCGCGACCAGAAACCGGTCTGCGAATAGAAATCGATACGCGGCCGGACCGTCCAGCCGCCGCCAGCATCGATCGTATATTCGCCGGCGAGCTTCAGCGTACGCTCCGGCGCATTGGGCAGTTCGTTGCCCTGAATCTGGAAAAAGGCTTGGCCGCGCGCCGGATCCGACGAGAGGAAGTCCGAGCGGATCTCGGTGTCGAGCAAGCCCAGGGCCGCTTCGAACCGCAACTCGGGCACCGGTGTCCAGACCGTTTCCAGCTCGAAACCCTGGACGCGCGACGAAGGAATGTTGACGTTCGTTGCGAGCGTGCCGACGATATTGCCGACGATGAGATTGCTGTAATCGTAGCGGAACAGGGCGGCGTTGAGCGTCAGCGTATTGTCGAACAGCTCCGTCTTTGCGCCGACTTCGTAGGAATCGATGAATTCGGAATCGAAAGTCGGGTTGACCGCGTTGCCTGGGTTGAACCCGCCCGATTTGAAACCGCGCGAATAGGACGCGTAGAGATTCACATTGTCCGTCGGCTCCCATTCGATCGCCGCGCGGCCGGTGACCGCGTCGAACGATGCCGTGCCGTTGAAGGGCGGCGGCAGTACGAACGAGCCGCTCGCCGTCGTGATCTCCTTGTCGTCCTGCGTGTAGCGTAGGCCGCCGAGAATGCTGAGATTGTCGGTGAGATCGACATAGACTTCCCCGAAAACCGCGTAGGAATCGACGATTGCGTTGGTCGTATTGCCGCTGGCGATGAAGCCGAAAGTGCGGTTCGCTGGCATATAGGTATCGACGAATCCGCCGCCCGTCGCGTGCAGATAGTAGCCGCCGATCAGGAAATTGAACGGGCCGTCTAGATCCGTCGCGAGGCGAAGTTCCTGACTGAACTGTTCGCGCTCGCCGGCCGCATATTGCGCCGAGCGCCAGTCGGTCGAGCTGATCTGCTGGCCCGGGCCGAGCAGATAGGTCAGCACGCCGTTGCCCAGGCCATTGTCAGGCACGGTCAGCGGACCGAACAGAGTTGCGAAATCGCCCGGATTGAAGGCATTGGGCCGCGTGCCCTGGTCGAAATCGCGTTGCGAGCTGTTGCTGCCGTCCCGATAGCCGGTCACCGACGTTATCGTCACCGCACCGATCTCCTGGTTGATCTCGAGCGTCGCGAGGAAATCCTCGACATGCTGGGTCGGCAACACGTCGATATTCACCGTCCTGAGATCGGTCGGGTTGGCGCCGAAAGTATCGGCGCGCACGATGCCCGGCAGGAAAATATTGTCGATCGTGAAGTTGGCGGCCGGGAAATCGGTGTCGACCGAATTGGGCGAACAGCCAAAGGCCGGATCGGGCGTGCAGAGCGTTTTCACGGCGTTTGCCCGATTGCTGTCTTCCTCGAAATAGGTGAGGATCAGATCGATCGTCGTCGTGTCGCTCGGTTCGAAACGGGTGCTCGAGCGCAGTGTGTACTGATCGCGCCCGTCGATCTGGCCGCCGTCGAAAAGGTTTTCCGTGTAGCCGTCGCGCTTCAGATAGTGGGCGGCGAAACGCTGCGAGATGCCGTCAGCGATCGGAATGTTGATCGCGCCTTCGGCGCGGATGCCCTCGAAGGATTCAAGCTGCAGGCTGACATAGCCCTCGAACTCGTCGGTCGGCCGCCGGCTCACGAAGTTGATCGCGCCGCCCGTCGTATTGCGGCCAAAAAGCGTACCCTGTGGCCCGCGCAGCACCTCGATCCGCTCAAGATCGAAAAATTCGCCGAAGGTGCTTCCCTGCTGAAGGAATACGCCGTTGATGAGGATGCCGATATTGGTGTCGTTGCTGCCGCCGAAGGACTGCGAGCCGACGCCGCGGATCGTAAGATTGCGATTGGCCGAGAGGATGACGTTGGGTGCGTTGAACTGCAGATCCAGCGAATCCTCGATGCGCGCGGCTGCGAGATCGTCCGACGTCAGCGCGGTGATCGCGATCGGCACGTCCTGAATATCTTCCTCGCGCAGCTGCGCCGTAACGATGATGGGCGTGTCGGTGAGATTTGCCGATGCCGTCTCCTGCTGCGCATGAGCAACGCCCGTCGACCCCGCCCAGGCAAGCGCGCCCGCCGAAACGTACCGGAACAAGGATGTGCGGAACCCGTATGTCATATTGTCCTCCCCAACTTATTTTTGGGCAGGGTTCGCACTAATTATAAAATTAGTCAATACTCTTATAGAAAAGGTCAATAAGCATTCGGACCGACTGTTGCGCTGCTGCACTATCGGTGCAGCCCACGACGCCGTGTGCCCGGCGCTATCTACCTGAAATACAATGCGGCCGGCGCTACTGCCGATTGGCCAGCTTTTCCGCCGAGCCGACGATCATCTGAACGGTCGTGTCGACGACCCGGTCATGATCGCTCTCGTCGCGCAGAAGGATCTGCGCCGCGGACCGAGTAATGCCCATACACAGTTCGGCGATGAGGTCGCCGCTGCCCTTGGGCACGTCGAACTCCTCTTCCATGAGTTCGCCGAAGAACTTGACCGTCGCCTCGCGGCCTTTCGCCTGTTTTTTGAGCACGTCCGCTGCGACCGAGGGTTCGTTCAGCAAGCGCTGGATTAGCACGCCCTTGGCCACGAAGCGGTCGATGAAATCCAGCGTCGTGCGGCGAATCAGATCCTCGAAACTCTCATCGTCGCCGCGTTTGACCGGGCTGCCTTGGAACGCGGGATATTCGCGCACCAACAAGGTGCTCAGCAGGTTCGACCGATTGTCGAAATAGGCGTAGACGAGCGGCTTCGAGACCTCGGCCTCGCTCGCAACCCGGTCCATGCTCGCCGCGGAAACACCCTCTTCGACGACGATGCGGGCCGCCGCGTCGAGGATCAGCTCCTGCCGGTCCTCGGGCGCCATCCGGCGCCTGCGCCGGGATGCCGATTTTGCGGGGGCTGCGCCGTCACTCATAAGAAGCGTCTAACACGCGGCCCTCCGATTCCAAGTTCATTCTCCGATGCGCACCGCCCCGGCCAGTTGCGCATGGGCGGGCACGCGCACAATTGACTATTTATATAATAAAATATAGGCGAGGGGCAAATTCCATGGCGAGGGGCGTGTATGACCATGAATGACGGGAAGCCATTGGCTGGCCAGATCGCGCTTGTGACCGGAGCCACCCAGGGCATCGGCCTTGCCGTCGCGACCCGCCTCGCGCGCGACGGCGCCGATATCATCGCGCTCGATCTTCCGGGCGGCGATCATGACGCACTGGCCGAAAAGATCGCGGCATGTGGCCGTAAGGCTTATTCGGTCAAAGGCAGCGTTTCCGACGCCGACAGCTGGACTGAAGCGCTGGCGATCGTCGCCGAACGGGGCGGCAAGCTCGATATCCTCGTCAACAATGCGGGGATCGCCGGCTATCTCGGCCTGCTCGCCGACTATCCGGACGACCGGTTCGACGAGATCATGGACATCAATGTCCGCGGCGTCTTTCTCGGCCTCAAATATTGTCTGCCCGCCCTCCTCGAAGCACGGGGCAGCGTCGTCAACATCTCGTCCATCGCCGGCATAAGGGGCGGCGCGAATATCTCGGGCTATGCCGCGAGCAAACATGCCGTAATCGGGTTGACCCAGGCGGCGGCATCCGAAAATGCGATGCGCGGCGTTCGCGTCAACGCCGTATGTCCGGCGCCAATCCAGACCGATATGATCGACGAACTGGCGCGCAACCGGATGCCGGACAATCCCGAAGCTTTTGCCGAGTCCTTCCGCTCCGGCTTGCCGATGGGCCGCTATGGAGAACCGGAAGAAGTCGCCAACGTCATCGCCTTTCTCGTCGGCCCGGAAGCGAGCTTTGTGAACGGCGCAATCGTGCCGGTGGATGGCGGTGCTACGGCGCGCTGAATCCACTGTGGCGGATGGCGGCCTGATCCGCGTCTGCAACGGCGATATCGAACTCGCCGTCGAAACGCTGGGACGTCCGGACGCGCCGCCCATCATCTTCCTGCACGGCTTTCCCGAACATCGCGGGGCCTGGCGCAAGGTGGCGCAGCATCTTGCCGAAGACTATCGCTGCCTGCTGCCGGACCTGCGCGGCTATGGCGAATCCAGCCGGCCGGCCAGCGTCGAGGCCTATCGCATCGACGCACTGATCGGGGACGTCGATGCGCTGGTATCGGCATGCGGCGGACGCAAGCCTATGTTCGCCGGCCATGATTGGGGCGGCGCGCTCGCCTGGTGGTATGCAGCGGCACATGGCGACCGTCTGGACCGCCTCGTGATCGCCAACGCTCCGCACCCGGCAATTTTTCAGCAACGGCTGATCGATGACCCCGAGCAGCGCGCCGCATCGGGCTATATCGATCGCTTGCGCGCACCGGGCGCGGCGGACGCGCTGATGGAGGGTGGCCCAAAAGGCTTGTGGGACCGAATGTTCGCCGCCAATCCGGTTTTCGACGAGGCCGCGCGCGCCGAATATCTTTCCGCCTGGTCGCGCCCGGAGGCGATGGACCGGATGCTAAACTGGTACCGGGCCTCGCCATTCGTCTTACCCGAGACCGACGGCGCGCCCGTCCCCGAATGGGCTGAAGGTACTGCAATGCACGTCGATCTTCCCGTGCTCATCCTGTGGGGCATGGCGGACAGGGTTTTCCTGCCGCACCTACTCGACGGGCTCGATACCGTCGCGCCGGGTAACCGGATCGCGCGCTTCGCGGATATCGGCCACGCGATAATTCACGAAATACCGGCCCAACTCGCCGACGCCATCAAGGAGTTCGCAGAATCATGAGCATTCGTCTCCACCATATCGCTATCGCCTGCCCCGACCCCGGCGCTACCGCCGCATTTTATCGCGAGACGGCCGATCTGATCCCGGTAGATCTGACGGAGGACAGCAATGCCCAATGGTTGGCCGGCCCCAACTTCTACCTCGCACTCTACAAAGCGGATGACACGGAGCCGCTGCCCGACCGGCAGGTGTGCGACCCCGGCATCGGGCATTTCTGCCTCCAATCGGGCGACGGCAACCAGCTGTGGCGGCGCCTTGCGGATGGCGGGATGCGGTTCAACGACAAGCCCGTGGCGCTCGGCACCGGGGCGATCTACGCCTATGGCCGCGACCGCGATGCAACGCTGATCGAGGTGGAGGGCGTGCCGAAAGCCGACCCAGAAACGCCGATCTGGTTCGCCCATGTCGCGATCGTCACGCCGGACATCACGGCGCTCTCGGCCTTTTACGCGCGGTTGATCGGACGCGATCCGCACCGGACCGGGCGATTCGACAATCCGCTATTCTCCAACGTCACCGGCATGCCAGATGTCGATGTGAGCGCGGCGTGGATTAAGACGCCGAGCATCCAGCTTGAAATGTGGCAGTATCACCATCCGCCGACCGGACCGGCGTCGCCGCCCGAAAAGGACGCGACCGGCTATCGCCAGGTCGGCTTTTGCTGCGAGGATATCGACGCGGAACGCGCGCGGCTCGAAAGCCTCGGGATAACGCTCGAGCCCGGCGAAGATATCGTCGGTCATCCGGCCTTCTGGACGCGTGACCCGGACGGCAATTGGATCGCACTGATCGAGATCGCGCCGGACGCCGATCTGGCGCTCGGGCGCCTCGCCGATCCCGATGTCGTCGCGCGCCGCCTCGCGGCCTGAAGAGCGCGCTCTAAGCCTTTAGAAGTTGGCGGTTTTTATCAGCCCGCCGTCGATGCGGAGATTGGCACCGGTTGTGAAAGACGATGCCGGGCTGGCCAGAAACGCGGCGGCATTGGCGATTTCCTCCGGCGCGCCGAGGCGGCCAAGCGCTGCCATGCCGGCGGCCCGCTGATAGGCTTCGGGCTGCGCCTGCTTGATCTGGTCCCACCAGCCGCCTTCGAAATCGATCGGACCCGGCGATATCGCGTTGACGCGAATGCCTTGCGGCGCAAGCTGCACGGCCCATTGGCCGACAAGATTGACCAGCCCTGCCTTCATCGCACCGTAAGCCTCTTCATGGGGCGGTAACGCGGTGAGGATCGAGGCGATCGACGCGATAAAGATGAGCGCCGCATCATTGCCCTTGGCGAGATGCGGAACAGTCAGCGTCTTCAGCCGCACATGCTGCATTAGGTCCGTCTCGAACGTGTCCGGCCACCAGTCCGCGCTGGACGGATCGATCCGCGTCGAGACATTGCTGACCACGATGTCGATCCCGCCCATCGCTTCGGCCGAACGGGCCACCCAAGCGTCGAACGCATCGGCGTCGCGCACGTCAAGCGCTTCACCATGGGCCTCGACACCCTGCGATCGATAGCCTTCGAGCGCGCGTTCGAGATCCTCCGTACCGCGCGCACAAGTCGCGATCGCCGCGCCCTCTGCCGCGAGCGCCGTGCAGATAGCCGCGCCGATGCCGCGACTGCCACCGGAGACCAGCGCGCGTGCGCCTTTCAGACGTAAATCCATCTATCTCGCTCCTTTGTCAGGCGACTGTCTGGGTAATCTCGGGAACATGCGCATAGTCCGGCCGCTCCGGCGCTTCGCGCAGAAGGTCATATTCCGCCCGCACCTCTTCGAGGGGCCGTTCGAGCATCGTTTCGAACTTCACGAACTGGATCGAACGCGCCTTCCGGCCGTAGCCCCAGCCGTCGGTCAACGCGTCCATCGCGGGATTGATCAGCCACGGATCGAGCAGCGTCATATGCGCCGTCACGGTCGCGATGATCATCGCCGAATAGGGATAGTTCATCTGGGCAAGCTGAAACCCTTGCAAGGCCAGCTCGCCGAACGGCGTCGCCGGATAGCCGGTCAGCACATGATGAAGATCGTGCGTCTGGAAGCCGCGCAACACCTTGTACTGCATGAGCGGCGGCATCGCATCGAGCTTGCCGTCGGCTGCGAACTTTTCGTGCAGCTCGCGATAGCCGAGCGCGAGTTTCTCGGCGAGGTTGTTGGACACCATGAAATCGCGATAGGCATGGCCGAGCGATCCGGCCGGATATTGGGCCAAGTCGGCGAGATCGAGCGGCTCGGTATACCATTGTTCCTGCGCGAGCGCCGCCTGTTCGGGATGGTTCTCGATCGCCGCGACATATTTGTCGATCGCATCCTTGGGCGCAGTCGCCCACCATTCGTTGAACAGCTGATCGGTGCCATATTCGTAGAAATTGTCGACGCTGGTGAGAAATTTCTCGCCAAACTCCCGATCGACCGTAGCGGACATGGCTGATCCTCCCCGTGCTGTTCTACAGACCGGTGTTTTGACCACTATTATACGATTCGTCAATAACAATATCAGAAAGGAAGCGAGGCGGTGTACGCGATCAAGCCGGGCTAACGCCGCCAGACAGCGACATCGGCGGGCTGCAGGGTCTCGCCGCCCAGCAGTTGGCGGTCGGGATCGGACGATGCCCCAAGGCCCGCTACCGATATCGGCCGCTCCGAATAGTTGAAGGCGAACATGTGACCGGCGCACGACCGCAGCCGCAGGCCTTCGGGTAGATCGATAAGCTGTAAGCCCGCCTCACCCGCCATTCGGCCGAAGATCGCGCGCAACAGCGGCTGATCCGGCCAAGCCGCCAGGTAGCGATACGGTCCGTTGGCGAACACGATCCCGCGCCCATCCTGCAATGTCCATTCGGCTTGGATGTCGGTCTCGACATGCTCGAGCCAGCGGTGAACGGCGAACCCCTCGCCTGCTTCGGCAACTCCGTCCCGCAAGCTTTCGACGCGCACGACCTCAAGCGGCAGCAGCGCCTGCAAACCGCCGGGCGGAAGCGCGTCGGGGATCGAGAAGCTCTCCGTCTTGCTGCCGCTGCGCGGGCCGATCAGCACGGGGCAGGACAGTTGCCCGAGCCGGGCAACGAAATCGTCGGCGATAATAGGCAGGCTCGGGACAACCACCATGGCGTAACCTTCGAGACCGGCGTCCGGCGATACGATATCGATGTCGAAGCCACATTGCCTGAGCGCGCTGTACATTTCGAAGGCGAGTTCGAGATAGCGAAAGCTGCGGCCCTGTGGCTGCGTTTCGCACGTCCATGCCGCTTCGTATGAGAAAACCAGCGCGACCGGCGCCCGTGCCGCTTCGAGATCGCCGAGCGCGGCGATATCGGATGCGACCCGCCGCGCCTCGCCCGCTGCGATATCCTCGCTGCTGTCGGGGCGGAGCAGCCCGGCATGCATCTGCTCCTGCGCGAACGGCGCTTGCCGCCAGCGGAAATAGGAGACGAACTCCGCGCCATGCGCGGCCGCTTCGAGCGTCCATAGCCGAACCATGCCGGGCAGCGGGGCGGGATTGTAGCGCGCCCAGTTCACCGGGCCGGGCTGCTGCTCCATCACGCCCCAGCGGCCCGCGGTACAGCCGCGATAGAGATCATGGTGGAACGCGGCGAAATCGGGATGGCCTTGGCGGAGATAGGACTGCTTTTCCTCGGCACCGAACCAGGCCTGTTCGAGAAAGCCGAGCGGATAGCTGTCCCAGCTCGCGACATCGAGATCGCGCGACAGCGCGTGATGATCGAAATCGGTGAAGAAGCCCATGAAGTTGTGGATGATGTCGCGCCCCGGCGATATCGCGCGCAGGATATCGGCCTGAAGCGCGTTGAACGACACCACCTCGTCCGACGCGAAGCGCCGATAATCGAGCACATGCGCCGGGTTCGGCTCGGTGACCGTCAGGTTCGGCAGGTCCACCGCATCGAATGAGTCATATTCCATGCTCCAGAAAACATTGCCCCAGGCCGCGTTGAGCGCGTCGATCGTCTTGTATCTCGCGGCCAGCCATTCGCGAAAGTTCGCCTCGGCGGCCGCCGAATAGCTGCACACGGTATCGTGACAGCCATGCTCATTGTCGATCTGCCATCCGACGATCGCCGGATTGTCGCCATAGCGATCGGCGAGCGCCGTCACGATACGGCGGCATTCTTCGCGATAGCCGGGATGCGAATAGCAATAATGACGGCGCGACCCGAATGCGCGCAGGCGGCCCTGCGCGTCGACCGGCAGCATATCGGGTATCCTGTCGACGAGCCATTTGGGCGGCGTGGCCGTCGGTGTGCACAGGACCACCTCCAGCCCTTCCACCGCCAGCGCCTCGATCGCCGCGTCGAGCCATTCCCAGTCGAAGCGGCCCGGCTCGGGTTCGATCCGGCTCCAGGCGAACTCGCCGATGCGGATGCGCGCAAGGCCCATCTCGGCCATGCGCCGGGCATCGTCCGCCCAGATTTCGCGCGGCCAATGTTCGGGGAAATAGCAGCACCCAAGCTTCATCCGTCCGTCCTTTCGAGTGCGACAAGCCACGCCGTTTCGGGATGCGCGAGCGGCAGGGCAATGCCGCGCTCCACGAGCGCGCGGCCGCTCAGAACATGGCCCTCGCGCCAGCTCTCATGGTTCGCCAGATAGCGCATCGCCTTGCGTGGCCAGGGTTCGGGTAGCGTCACGCGATATCGCGCATCCGGATCGAGCCCGGCCATCCGAACCGGTGCGACGTCGTAGGTGGCCGCAACTCGCGTCTGCGCGGCGAGCGCCAGACCGCGATTTCCGGCGAGCGACAGCAGCGCCGATACGCCCTGATCGGGATGGTCGAGCCGCACCAATACGCCACCGTGCAACACGTCCCGCCAGCTCTTGTAGAGCGCAATATGGGCGCGCAGCGCTTTGCGCTCGCCGTCGGTCATCGACCCCGGATCGGCTTCCACGCCCATATGACCGAACATCGCGACCTTGGCCCGAAAATCCATCGAAAGGCGGCGCCCGGTGATCGGGTTCGGCGATGGCCCGACATGATTGCCGATCACTTCGAGCGGCAGGAACTGCGCCCAGCTCCGCACGATCCTCAGCCGTTCGATCGCATCGTTGCTGTCGCTGGCCCAGATGCGGTTGCAGCGCGAAAGAATGCCCAAATCGACGCGCCCTCCCCCGCTCGCGCAGCTTTCGATTTCCACCGCGGGGTGCGCCGCGCGCAGCCGGTCGAGCAATCGATAGAGCCCCAGCGTCTGCGCGTATCCGGCCGGTCCGTCCGCATTAGCCGCCGGAAACAGATCACGATTATGATCCCATTTGAGATAGGCGATGCGATGCGCGCCCAGCAGTGCGTCGATCCGTTCGAACAGATAGTCCGACACGGCTGCGCGCGTCAGGTCGAGCACGAGCTGGTGACGTTGCGTCCGGCGTTCGCGGCCTTCTTCATGCAGGCACCAGTCGGGATGCGCGCGATACAGATCGCTGTCGGGGCTTACCATTTCCGGTTCGACCCAGAGGCCGAAATCCATGCCGCGCGCCTCGACATAATCGATCAGTGGGTCGAGGCCGTTCGGCAGGACGTCACGGGATACTTCCCAATCGCCAAGGCTCGTCCGGTCGTTTCGCCGCCCGGCAAACCAGCCATCGTCGAGCACAAAACGCTCGACGCCCAGATCGGCCGCGTCGTCTGCGAGCGCGATCAGCTTCGCCTCGTCCATATCGAAAGCGAGCGCTTCCCAACTGTTCAGATGGACCTTGCGCGGCCCCCAGCCAGCGCGGCCGGGCAGCACCTCCTCGCGCAAATGCCGGTGGAAGAGCTGGCCGAGCGCTGTGCGGTCCTCTGCATAGGCGAAGACGGCGGCCTGCGTTTCGAACCGCTCGCCGGGGGTAAGCACGATCTCGCCGCCCTCCAGCGCTGGCCCGATGACCAGCATCGCACGGCCATCGGCATCGCTTTCGAGCACGGTATCGTAATCGCCACTCCAGCACAGATGCGCGCCGATCACAGCATCGTCATTTCCATCGCACAGCATCAGCCAGTTGCCGCCATCGAAACCCGGTTTCCCGCGCCGCGACCGGCTGACAAAGCCGCGCGGGCCGATCGCGGCGCGATGTTCCTGCATCTCGGCGGCCCAGCGGCCGGCATAGGTGATGGCTTCGTCGAACCGCCGGGGAACGGGAAGCGCGAGCGCGGCGAGCCTGTCGACGGCGATAGGCACGTCGCCATCGTTTGCGAGTGCCATTTGCGCGCGCACCGCGTCACCGGCTTCTATTGACCATTCGATCTGAGCCTGGAGTCCGGTTGCCGCATCTTCGAGCGCGATAGCCAGCTTCCGTCCATCGGCTTCATGGCGCATTGGCCGGAAATCGGTGGGCACGCGCTGCGCGCCATCACGCACAGCCACCGCAACCGGCCCCGCATCGCCATGCTTGGGTTCGGGCAGCAGCCCGCCGACCGGAGGAGAATCGGGTTGCGATTCATGCGCGCCGTACAGCCCGGAGCGATGCAGCGCGTGAAGCTGTTCGTGCGCATCCAGCTTGGGGCCCAGATAGACGAGATCCGCATATTCGCCCGGCACGACAGCCACCACCACCGTGATCGTGTCGCCGTCGAGGCGCAGATATTCGGTCTCCCCTGCCATGCATTCCCCTAGAAGGCCGACTGCGCCGTCTGTCAAACCGGATCGCTTGCGGCGGCGCGCGTCTTGGTCTCTAAAGCCGCATTCAGCGGGGGAATTTCGTACATGCTCGGCACCAACCCGACGGCCAGCGGCGTCCAGATCATCGTCTGCATCGCGCTCACGGCTCTGGTCGGTCTCGCCACCTGGCTCAAGATTCGCCGCGCCAAGCATGACGGATCGAGTAAGGATGTCTTTCTCGCCGGCGGCGGGCTGAGCTGGCTGTTCGTCGCCGGGTCGATCACGCTGACCAATCTCTCGACCGACCAGCTTGTCGGCATGAACGGGAACCAGATGCTGCTGCTTGCGTGGTGGGAGATTTGCGGCTTTTTCGGGCTACTGATCCTGGCCTTCGTCTTCGTGCCGATCTATTATCGCAACAATTGCACGACCGTCACCGAGCTGCTCGAAAAGCGCTATGGCGGACGCAGCATCCGGACGCTCATCTCCGCGCTGTTCCTGTTCGGCAATATCCTGATCTATCTGCCCGCCGCGCTTTATTCGGGCGGGCTGTTCATGCAGTCGCTGTTCGGCAGCACGATGCCGATCCTGTTTTTCGCCGGCATTCTCGCTGTCATCTCGGCCGCCTATACGATTTTCGGCGGCCTACGCGCGGTCGCGGTGATGGACACTTACTCCGGCATAGGCATTCTCGGGCTGGCCGTGCTGATCGTGATCCTCGCGCTGGCGGCAGTCGACTGGGACATCGTGAGCGATGTGCCGATGGAGCGGCTGAGCATGATCGGTGGGCCGGATTCGCCGATCCCCTTCCATACGCTGTTCACGGGGATGATCTTCATCCAGATATTCTACTGGTCGACGAACCAGAATATCACCCAGCGCGCTATGGCCGCGCCGACTGTGAAGGAGGCCCAGAAAGGCGTGATGGCGGCGGCGATCGTCCGCATCCTTATCGTGCCGCCCATCGTCGTGATCCCCGGCGTGGTCGCTTACAAGCTGTTCGGCGATATCGGCGACGCGGCCTATGGACGGCTTGTCGCCGAAGTGCTGCCCGCCTGGCTGTCGGGCGCATTCGCCGCGATGGTTGCCGCCGCGGTCATCACGACATTCAGCGCGGTGCTGAACAGCTCGGTCGCACTCTATTCGGTCGATTTCCACGAGCAGTTCATCGGCGAGGTCAACGATCACTGGAAGCTCGCCGCCGCCGTTTCCGTCCTGCTTACGGTCGTCGCGATCATGCTGGTGCCGCTCTATCAGAATGCCGAAAGCATCATCAATCTGCTGCAGCAGCTGAACGGCCTGCTCTCGATGCCGATCCTGTCGGCCTTTGTCGCGGGCTTGCTGTTTCGCAACGTCGCGGCGCCGGCGGCCATCGGCGGAGTTATCTGGGGCGTGCTGCTCTACGGCCTCTACACCTTCCGGCTGGAACCGGCCGGCATCATCACCATGCACTATATCGATTTCATGGTCGTCACCCTGGCGACATCGGTGATTGCAGCGCTATTGACCAATCGCATAATACTGGGCAATCGCGCCGAGTTCTTCCTTTCACCCAAGGCCGCCGCCTGATGCCTGTCGATCCCGCCAAGCCGCATCGCCGCCGCAATCCGCTGAGCGGAGGGTGGGTGCTGGTATCGCCGCACCGTCTCGACCGGCCATGGCAAGGTGCGGACGAACCGCCGCAGCCACCCCCGCCGAGCCATGATCCCGAATGCTATCTCTGCCCGGGCAATGTCCGCAAGAATGGCGCGCGCAATCCCGATTATGACGGGGTTTATGTGTTCGATAACGATTTCAGCGCGTTGACGGATAATCCGGATAGCGCATCTGAAAGCGATCCGCTGTTCATGGCCGAGGAAACCGGCGGCGCCTGCCGGGTGCTGTGCTTCTCGCCCGACCATGGAAAGACGCTGCCTGAACTCTCCGAAGCGCAGATACGCCGCATCATCGACACTTGGTGCGAAGAGAGCCGCGTACTCGGCGCAAGATATCCGAGCGTCCAGATTTTCGAGAATAAGGGCGCGATGATGGGCTGCTCCAACCCGCACCCGCACGGCCAGATCTGGGCGAGCGCGCATGTGCCGGACGAAGTGCTGGCCGAGGACCGCAACCAGGCCGCATTCGCGAAAGAGCATGGCGCACCGATGCTGCTCGCGCTGGCCGAACGCGAACAGGCCGATGGCGTCCGCACCGTGGTCGAAACGGCGCATTGGCTCGCCATCGTGCCCTATTGGGCGAGCTGGCCGTTCGAAACGCTGCTCCTCCCCCGGTTCCCTATCCAGCGCATGCCGGAGCTGGACGACAAACAGCGCGACGATCTCGCACGCGCCTTGCGCGAATTGACCGCGCGCAACGACAATCTGTTCCGCACCAGCTTTCCCTATTCGATGGGCTGGCATGGCGCGCCGTTCGGGCAGTCGGACGTCGCGCACTGGCAGCTCCACGCACATTTCTATCCGCCGCTGCTCCGCTCGGCATCGGTCCGGAAATTCATGGTCGGCTATGAAATGCTCGCCGAGCCGCAGCGCGACCTTACCCCGGAAAGCGCGGCGGAAATGCTGCGCGCGGTCGATGGCCGGCATTATCGGGAGGAGCGGTGAACCGGCGCGAAGCCTTGATCGAACGGGTAAGCGCCGCTTTCGAGCAAGCGTACGGCCATCCCCCCGCGCACATCGTCGGCGCGCCGGGCCGGGTCAATCTCATCGGCGAGCATTGCGACTATAATGACGGGCTCGTCCTGCCATGCGCGATCGACCGGGAGACGTTGATCGCAATCGGCGACAGCGATGACGGGCACATCCGGTCCTTCGCCGCGGACTTCGACGGTGAGAGCGATGCGTTCGCGACCGGCGCGCCCATCGAGCGCACCGAGCGCGATTGGCAGAATCACATCCGCGGAGTGGCACATTTCCTCCAGCAGCAGGGCGTGGGCTTGCGCGCGTCAAAGCTGGCAATTGCCGGGGATGTGCCGATCGGCGCGGGACTCTCCTCATCGGCATCGCTCGGGGTGGCGACGGGCCTGGCTCTGACGCAGCTATCCGGCGTTACGGTCGATCCTGTCGATCTCGCACGCGCCGCGCAGATGGCCGAAATCGAATATGTCGGCTGTGCCTGCGGCATCATGGACCAGATGGCTTCGGCCTGCGGCGAGGCTGGCTCCGCACTGCTGATCGATTGCCGAACGCTCGAAACCCGGCCGGTGCCGATCGCCGACGATCTCGCTATTGTCATTATCGATTCGGGCATCCGCAGGACGCTGACGAACAGCCGGTTCAACGAACGCCGCGCCGAATGCGAGGCGGCGGCGCGCCACTATGGCGTCCCGGCGTTGCGCGATCTCGATGTCGACACGCTCGCCCGCAACCGCCACGATATGGATGAAACACTGTTCCGCCGCGCGCGTCATGTCGTCACGGAAATCGCTCGTGTGGAGACAGCAATCCCGGCGCTGGCGGCCGGCGATCTGCCGGCCCTGTCTCGCCTGATGGGCCAGTCGCACCGCTCGCTGCGCGACGATTTCGAAGTCTCGCTCCCGGCAATCGACAAGCTGGTGTCGATGATCGCGGAAGTCATTGGCAATCGAGGCGGTGCTCGTATGACCGGCGCCGGCTTTGGCGGCTGCCTGGTGGCGATTACGGCCGCAGACATGGCGGATGCCGTCATCGATTGCGTCGAAAACCGTTACAACAGGAGCGCAGACATCGCAGCCTCGGCCGGAAATTTTCGGCCATCGGCCGGCGCGCATCTGATATGCTAGCGACGATGCGGGCAATTCGTCGATGAACGAGGCTCGCGATAACCGCTGCCAGACCGGGATCCGATATGACCGATAGTCCGCCCATTTCGCAGAATCCGGACATCCGCTTTCTCGGTAAGCTGCTCGGCGACGTCATCCGCGCCTATGGCGGCGACCGGCTTTTCCAGCGCACCGAATATATCCGCGCGGCATCCGTCGACCGCCATCGCGGGATCGAGGGGTCGGACGCGATAGATCCCGGGCTCGATGCGCTGACGCTCGACGAAACGCTCGATTTCGTGCGCGGCTTCATGCTCTTTTCGATGCTCGCCAATCTCGCCGAAGACCGGCAGGCGCTGCTCGCGGATAACGATATCGATGTAAGCGCGGCGCTCGACAGGCTCGCCGATAGCGGCATTGCGCGCGAGACGGTCGCCGCCATGCTCGAAGACGCGCTGATCGTCCCCGTGCTCACCGCACATCCGACCGAGGTCCGCCGCAAGAGCGTGATCGACCACCGCAATCGTATCGCGGAGCTGATGAAGCTGCGCGATCGCGGCCGGACCGAAACGCCGCAGGGCGACGATATCGAGGATTCGATCGTCCGGCAGATCGCGCTACTCTGGCAGACACGGCCGCTGCGGCTCGATCGGTTGTTCGTCGCCGACGAGGTGGAGAACGCGCTTTCCTATCTACGCAACGTATTCCTGCAGATCCTTCCGGGGCTCTACAACCGCTGGGAACAGGCGCTCGGCGCGCGCCCGCGCAGCTTCTTCCGGCTCGGCAGCTGGATCGGCGGCGATCGCGACGGCAATCCCTATGTGACGGCGGAATCGCTGGAACTGGCGCTCCGGCGCTCGGCGGAAACCGCGATCTCGACCTATCTGGACGAGCTCCACGCGCTCGGCGCGGAACTGTCCATTTCGTCTGGCTTTTCCGACGTCGACGAGGACGTTCTCGCGCTAGCCGAGGCGAGCGGCGACGAGGCACCGAGCCGAAAGGACGAACCCTATCGGCGCGCGCTTTCCGGCATCTATGCCCGGCTCGCCGCAACCTATGAGCTGCTCACCGGAAGCACGCCCGCGCGGCCCGCGCATATCAGTGGCGCCCCTTATCCCGGCCCCGACGCGTTCAACGCCGACCTGCGGACCATCGCGCGGGCACTCGCGAGCACGGGCGGCGAGACGCTGGCGTCCAGCGGCGCGCTCGGCCGGCTCATCCGCGCGGTGCGCACCTTCGGCTTTCATCTCGCCACGCTCGACCTGCGCCAGAACAGCGCCGTGCATGCGCGCACGGTCGCGGAGTTGCTAGCCGAGGCGGGCGTCGAAACCGATTACGAGGCGCTGGACGAGGAGGCACGAATTGCCCTGCTCCGGCGCGAACTCGCCTCGCCCCGTCCGCTCCGCGTGCCGCATGCCGATTATTCCGACGAAACCGCCAAGGAGCTGGCGATCATCGCGGCGGCGGCACAGGCGCATCGCCGCTACGGCCCCGAATGCATCACCAACTATATCGTATCGATGACCGAGACGGTCTCGGACCTTCTCGAAGTCCACATCCTGCTCAAGGAGGCCGGGCTGTACCGGGCCGGCGAACAGCCGCACGCCGCGATCATGGCGGTGCCCCTATTCGAAACGATCGGCGATCTGGATCATGCGGCCGGGATCATGCGCGACTATTTCGCGCTGCCCGAGATCGCGGCGCTCGTGGCCGCGCGCGGCCATCAGGAAGTGATGATAGGCTATTCCGATTCCAACAAGGATGGCGGCTATCTGACGTCGGGCTGGGTCCTGAGCCGGGCGAGCGAGTCGCTGGCGCCGGTGTTCGAAGAAGCCGGTGCGGCGATGCAGCTGTTCCACGGCCGGGGCGGATCGGTCGGGCGCGGCGGCGGATCGGCCTTCGCCGCGATCCGGGGGCAGCCGGCCGGCACCGTGAACGGCCGCATCCGGATCACCGAACAGGGCGAAGTGATCGCCGCCAAATATGGTACGCCTGACGCGGCTGCGGCGAATATCGACTCCATGGTTTCGGCGACCCTGCTCGCAACGCTCGAACCCGAAACGATCGCGCCGCGCGACAAGCAGCGTTTCTCCGCCGCAATGGACGAACTTTCGGCCACCGCCTTCCGGGCCTATCGATCGCTGGTCTACGAGACCGACGGCTTCACGCGTTTCTTCCGGGAAATGACGCCGATCGCCGAAATCGCCGCGCTCAAGATCGGTTCGCGCCCCGCCAGCCGCAAAACGTCGGACGCGATAGAGGATCTGCGCGCCATCCCCTGGGTCTTCTCCTGGAGCCAGGCGCGCGTGATGCTGCCCGGCTGGTACGGCGTCGGCCATGCGCTGGGCGATTTTGAAGACACGGCGCTGCTGCGCGAAATGGCCGAGCATTGGCCGTTCCTCAAAATGACGCTTGGGAATATGGAGATGGTGTTGGCGAAATCCGACATGGGTATCGCCGAACGCTACGCCGATCTGGTCGAGGACCGGAATCTCGCATCCACCATCTTCGGCGATATCCGGGACGGGTGGCGCCGCACGCACGACGCCCTGCTCGACATCACCGGCCAGTCGCGGCTGCTTGAGAAGACGCCGAAGCTCGACACGTCGATCCGCCTGCGCCTGCCCTATATCGAACCGCTGAACCTGTTGCAGATCGAATTGCTCAAGCGCCATCGCAGCGGCGAAGACGATCCGCGTGTGGCCGAAGGTATCCAGCTCTCGATCAACGCCATCGCGACCGCACTGCGAAACAGCGGGTGATGGGCAGACGGCCTCCACGCGCATGAATGCCCTTTATGTCGATTGCCGGCTTCGATAGACAATTCTGCGAACTCAGCAGATTCCCAGACCCGGCAAGGATTCCCGACATATGAATTTCGACTTTTCCGAAGACCAGAAGTTCCTGCGCGAAGAAGCGCGGAAATTTCTCGCCGCAAAATGTACGACCGCGCATGTCCGCGAAGTGCTCGATGACGAGGCGAAGAGCCATCACGAGGGTCTCTGGACGGAAATCGTCGAGATGGGCTGGCTGGGCACCGCGATCTCTGAAGAGCATGGCGGGCTCGGCCTCGGCATGCTCGAACTGTGCGTGATCGCGGAGGAACTGGGGCGGGCGCTGGCGCCAGTGCCCTTCGCCTCGACCGCCTATTTCTTCGCCGAAGCCGTGAAGCTCGCCGGTTCGGACGAACAGAAGGCAGCGCTGCTCCCAAAGGTGGCGGACGGATCGGTCATTGGTTGCATCGCGGCTTCGGAAGGTTCCGGCGCTGTCGATGCCGCCAAGCTTTCGACCAGTTTCGCCGACGGCAAGCTCAGCGGCACCAAAGTGCCCGTTACCGATGGCGATATCGCGACCCATGCGGTCGTGCTCGCGAAGGACGGCAGCAGTGCGAGCCTAGTTATCGTCGATCTGACCGGCGACGGCGTCACGCGCAGCGCGCTGTCGACGATCGAGCCGACGCGCAGCCATGCCGAAATCACGTTCGACGGCGCGCCTGCCGAACTGCTCGGCGGATCGGGCGAAGGCGAAAGCCTCTACAATGAGATCATGAACCGCGCCGCCGTGCTGCTGGCCTTCGAACAGATTGGCGGTGCCTCGCGCTGCCTCGAAATGGCCAATGAGTACGCCAAGGAACGCCATGCCTTTGGCCGGCCGATTGGCGGTAACCAGGCGATCAAGCACAAGCTCGCCGATATGTATGTGAAGAACGAGGTCGGCCGCTCCAACGCCTATTATGGCGCCTGGGCGCTTTCGACCGGGGCGGCGGAGCTGCCCGAAGCGGCGGCCGCCGCGCGGCTTGCCGCGAGCGACGCCTATTGGTTCGCGTCGAAGGAAAACATCCAGACGCATGGCGGCATGGGCTTTACCTGGGAGGTCGATTGCCACCTCTTCTATCGCCGCGCAAAGCTGCTCGCCGTCCAGGCCGGCGCACCGGCCCAGTGGAAGGAAAAGCTCGTGCGCGCCCTCGAAATCAAGAACGCCGCGTAAAGGAAGGACAAAACAGATGGACTTCAACGACACCCCCGAAGAGGCCGAATTCCGCGCCGAAGCCCGCGCCTTTCTAGAACAGCATCTCGACAAGAAGGAAGCCGGACGGCCGAACCGCGACGACAGCTATATGAAGCGCGCCAAGGAGTGGCAGAATATCAAGGCGGAAAACCGCTTCGCGCAGATCACATGGCCCGAAGCCATGGGCGGACGCGGCGGCACACCGATGCAGCAGGTGATCTGGAATCAGGAAGAAGCGCAATTCGACGCGCCGACAGCCCCGTTCGCGATCGGCCTCGGCATGTGCGTCCCCACCGTTATCGCCTTCGGTACCGATGCGCATAAGGAGCGCTACGTCAAAAAAGCGCTGCACGGCGAGGAAATCTGGTGTCAGCTCTTTTCCGAGCCGGCCGCCGGATCGGATGTTGCCGGCCTCAAGACCAAGGCCGTGCGCGACGGCGACGACTGGGTCGTCAATGGCCAGAAGGTGTGGACGACGGGCGCACAATTTTCCGATTACGGCATCCTCTTGACCCGCACCGATCCCGACGTGCCCAAGCACAAGGGCCTCACCATGTTCATCGTGAACATGAAGGATCCCGGCGTCGAAGTACGGCCGATCCACCAGGCGTCGGGCGGACGCGAGTTCAACGAGGTCTACTTTACGGACGTGCGCATTCCCGACAGCGACCGGCTCGGCGAACCGGGCCAGGGCTGGAAGGTCGCGATCGTCACGCTGATGAACGAGCGACTCGCGGTCGGTGGATCGCCGGGGCCGGACTGGCAGGAAATCATGGACTATGCCCGCGACGCCGGCACACTGAGCGATGCCGCCTTCCGCGCCAAGCTCGCCGATTGGTACGTCGCCGCGCAGGGCTACAAGCTTGCCAAGTTCCGCACGCAGACGGCGCTGTCGCGCGGCGAAACGCCGGGGCCGGAAAACAGCATCGGCAAGATCATCACCGCCAACCATCTGCAGGATATTTGCAACAGCGCCATCGAAATGCAGGACCATTACGGCATCATCAACGATGACGACAAAGCCCCGGCCGATGCGATCTTCCAGCAAAGCTTCATGTGGGCGCCGGGCCTGCGCATCGCGGGCGGCACGGACGAGATTTTGAAGAACATCATCGCGGAACGCGTGCTCGGCCTGCCGCAGGATGTGCGAGTCGACAAGGACAAGGCGTTCAGCGAGCTCTAGCCCGTACCGCGCGCCGACAGAACACTACGGAAAGGACCTTCCCATGGCCGAAGCCTATATCATCGACGCCTGCCGCACGCCGCGCGGCATCGGCAAGACCGGCAAGGGATCGCTTGCCCATCTCCATCCGCAGCATCTCGCCGCCACCGTGCTCAAGGCCATCGCCGAACGCAACGATATCGACACGGCCGATGTCGAGGACGTAATCTGGTCGACCTCGACGCAGAAGGGCAAACAGGGCGGCGATCTGGGGCGCATGGCAGCGCTCGATGCCGGATACGATATCCGCACCTCAGGGACCACGCTCGACCGCTTCTGCGGCGGCGGCATCACCAGTGTGAATTTCGCGGCGGCGCAGATCATGGCCGGCATGGAAGACCTGGTCGTCGCGGGCGGCACGGAGATGATGAGCTACACGGCCGATCGCGGTCGCGAGGAAATGGCGGCCGGACTCGGTCCGGCGATGATGGGCTCGGGCAACGAGCATCTTCAGAAAATCCACCCGCAATCGCATCAGGGCGTATGCGGCGATGCCATCGCCTCGATGGAAGGCATCGATCGCGAGGCCTTGGACGCTGTGGGCCTCGAAAGCCAGAAGCGCGCGGCACGCGCGATCGACGAGGGCCGGTTCGACAAGAGCCTGATCCCCGTGCTCAACGAAGACGGTTCGGTCGCGCTCGACAAGGAAGAATTTCCGCGCCCGCAGACGACCGCAGAAGGGCTGGCCCAGCTGGAGCCGAGCTTTGCCAAGCTCGCGGACATACCTCTCAACGAGGACGGGCTGACCTTCCGCAAGCTGATCAACCAGAAATATCCCGATCTCGAGATCAGGCATTTCCACCATGCCGGCAACAGCTCGGGCGTCGTCGATGGCGCGGCGGCAGTGCTGCTCGCGTCTAAGGACTATGCCGACGCCCATGGCCTTAAGCCGCGCGCGCGGATCGTGCGCACCGCCAATATGGGCGACGATCCGACGCTGATGCTCAACGCGCCCGTTCCCGCCGCAAAGAAGGTGCTTGAAAAGGCGGGGATGACCAAAGACGATATCGATCTGTGGGAGATCAACGAGGCCTTCGCCGTGGTCGCAGAGAAATTCCAGCGCGACCTCGATCTCGATCGCGATACAGTGAACGTCAATGGTGGCGCGATCGCGCTCGGCCATCCGATCGGTGCCACCGGCTCGGTTCTGATCGGCACGATGGTCGATGAGCTGGAACGGCAGGACAAGCAGCTCGGGCTGGTGACCATGTGCGCGGCCGGCGGCATGGCCCCGGCGGTGATTATCGAACGGATGTGACGGCAATCCGCGCGGGTCACGCGGCCGGCAGTTCTTCGCCCAGAAATTCCAGGATCATGGCGCGGATATCGACGCGCGCCTTGAGCCGGGCGGCGATCAGCGCCGTGCCGCTGACCTTGCGTTGCACGAACAGCGTTTCGGCGGGCGGTATGTGCCAGCTCGCGCGGTCTTCGGCGACCGCCATGCCCTGCTCGCGCAACACGCCGACAAAGGCCCGGTCGCCGAAATCGAAGGCATCCTCGCGGTTCATTTCTTCGATCACGATATCGATCATCTCGTCGACGAGCGTGCGATGGCGGCTGACCGCCGTCTGACTGATGAACCCGGCCGCGAGCGCGGCGGACCGCACGGCATCGCGATCCTTCGAAAGACCCGATAGGAGCAGCGCGCGATAGGCATCGGCCGTCCCTGGATCGACGGGCCGCGTCGCGCCGAAATCGAGCAGGACGAGCTTCCCAGTTTCCGGTTGATAGCGGTAATTGGCGAAATTCGGATCGGTCTGCATGACCCCGAACTCGAACATTTCGCGCAGCACCAGCCGCACCAGCGCCGTCATCAGCGTATCGCGAAACGCCTGGCTTTCATGCTCGGCCGTCTCGATCGGCCTGCCTGCAACGAACGTCATCGCAAGCACGCGCTCGGTGGTGAAATCGGACTGCAGCTCGGGCACAACATAGTCCGCTTCGTCCGCAAGCCGCTCGCCATAGGCCCGCATCTGCTCCCCCTCGCGGATATAATCGGCTTCAGCGTGAAGCTGGCGCTTGGCTTCCTCGAGCAGCGGGGCGATTTCCAGCTCCTTCGGCAGCAGGCCGGACACGCGCAGAAGTGTGGCGACATTGTCGACATCGGCATCGATGCTCTCGCGCACCCCCGGATATTGCACCTTCACCGCGACATCGCGGCCATCCTTGGTCGTCGCGCGATGGACCTGCCCGATCGAAGCGGCTGCCAGCGGTGTCGCGTTGAAATAGGAAAAGCGCGCCCGCCAATCCTTGCCCCATTCCTGCTGCAAAACCTTGTTGAGCTGCTGCGGCGGCATGTGGTGCGCCTGATCCCGCAGGCGCGCCAGGATGTCGGACAGCTCCTTGGGCAGCATCTCGCCCGCATCCATCGATATCATCTGCCCCATCTTCATCGCGGCCCCGCGCAGATGGGAGAGCCGGTCAGCAAGCTTGGTGGCGTTGCGCGGCGTCAGGACGAGATCACGCATACGCGGGCGTTCGCCGGTAGCGAGGCGGCGGGTGCCCTCGGTCAGCACGCCGCCGGCGACGCTACCCGCCAACCGGCCGAATGACCCGAGGCGCGACAGGCGCGACTTGGGCACGGCACGCGACCGGCGGTTGTTTCCGTCGGATGGCGGAGTGTCGTTCATAAGTTGGCGGCCATCATATCCATTCGTTCGCGCGCGCGGCTCCCTTCGCCATGATCAGACACGGCTTTCCGCCTGTTTGAAACCTGTCCGCGCGAACAGTCGCCCACCGGCGCGCAATCGCCGCCCGATCCGGCGCCTTACTGCTCGGCGACGAGCGCCATATGCCGTTTCATATGATGATCGACATTGCCGAACTCGGAATCGAAGATCGTCAGCCGCTTGAAATAATGGCCGATAGCGAGTTCGTCCGTCATGCCCATGCCGCCATGGATCTGGATGGCCTCCTGCCCGACATGATGGGCGGCCTGGCCGATCTTCACCTTGGCGGACGACACGGCGATCTTGCGGTCGCGATGGTCTTCGCCGAGCCGCAGCGTCGCGAGATAGGCCATCGATACCGACTGCTCATATTCGACGAACATGTCGACCATCCGGTGCTGCAGCACCTGAAACTTGCCGATCGGCGTGCCGAACTGCTTGCGCTGCTGCGAATAATCGACCGTCATCTCCTGCGCGACCTTCATCGCGCCGCACGCTTCGGCGCACTGCGCGGCGATCGCTTCGTCGGTCACGAGCTCGATCAGCGCGAGGCCATTGCCTTCCTGCCCGATCACCGCGTCGGCGGGCACGGCGACATTTTCGAAGTAGACTTCCGAGGCGCGGCGGCCGTCGACTGTCGGATAATCGCGCGTGGTTATGCCTTCGCTGCTCTTGTCCACGACGAAGACCGTAATGCCGTCCTTGTCGCGGCGTTCGCCGGACGTCCGGGCTGTCACGATCAGATGCGAGGCCCAGGGCGCGGCGATCACGACCGCCTTGTGGCCGTTCAAGACATAGCCATCGCCATCCTTCTTGGCCGTGGTTTCGAGGTCGAAGAGATCGTAGCGGCCCCGCGGCTCGGCATAAGCGAAGGCATAGACTCGGCTACCGTCAACGATGCCGCCGATATGCTCGGCCTTTTGCGCATCGGTCCCGGCATGTTTGAAGAAGCCGCCTGCGCACACCACTGTCGGCACATAGGGCTCGACCACCAGGCCTTTGCCGAATTCCTCCATGACGATCATCGAATCGATCGCGCCGCCGCCAAAGCCGCCATCCGCTTCCGAAAACGGCATACCGAGCAGGCCGAGCTCGGCAAGCTGCACCCAGATTTCCGGCCGCCATCCGGCCTCGCCCTCCACGACCGACCGGCGGGTATCGAAATCGTAATTCTCGCGGACCAGCCGGCTCAGACTGTCGCGCACCATGGTTTGTTCGTCGGTGAAGTTGAAATCCACGCTGTCCCTCCCGGTATCTCAGGCTGTGTTTAGAGGCCGAGAATCATTTTGCTGATGATGTTGCGCTGGATCTCGTTGGATCCGCCATAGATCGACGTCTTGCGCATGTTGAAATAGGTCGCGGCCGAGTGCTGCGCATAGTCCGGGCCGATCGGATATTCGTTCGATCCGGCGTCGGCGAGGTCGCGATAATAGGGCGTGCCGTAATGGCCGACGGCTTCGAGCGTGAGCTCGGTCAGGCGCTGCTGGATTTCGGTTCCCTTGATCTTGAGGATCGAACTCTCCGGGCCCGGTCCCTTGCCCGCCTGTTCGCTAGCCAGCGTGCGCAGCTCGGTCATTTCGAGCGCCGCGAGATCGATTTCGAGCTGACTGACTTTCCGTGCGAAATCAAAATCTTGCATCAAGGGCTTGTCATCGAGCATTTCGGCCTTCGCAATCTCTCTCAACTGCGAAACAGCCCGCTTCGAACGCGCGACGCCGGCTATGCCCGAGCGCTCATGCGCGAGCAGGAACTTGGCGTAGGTCCATCCCTTATTCTCCTCGCCGACCAGATTTTCGACCGGTACGCGGACATCGGTGAGCCAGGTTTCGTTGACCTCGTAGCCACCGTCGATGAGCTTGATCGGCCGCACTTCGATGCCCGGCGTTTTCATGTCGACAAGGATGAAGCTGATGCCCTCCTGCGGCTTGGCGGCATCAGGATCGGTGCGGCACAGGAAGAAGCCCCAATCGGCATGCTGGGCAAGCGTCGTCCAGGTCTTCTGGCCGTTGATCACATAATGATCGCCGTCGCGCACCGCGGTCGTCTTGAGCGAGGCGAGATCGGATCCGGCGCCCGGCTCCGAATAGCCCTGGCACCACCAGACGTCGCCGCTGCGAATGCCGGGCAGATGCTGCTCCTTCTGCGCGTCATTACCGAACGTGTAGATGACCGGGCCAACCATGGAGACACCGAACGGGAGCGGCATGATCGCGTTGACCCGGGCATTTTCCTCCGACCAGATATAGCGCTGCGTCGGCGTCCAGCCGGTGCCGCCATATTCCACCGGCCAGGCCGGGACAGACCAGCCCTTTTTGCCGAGAATCTTGTGCCAGGCGACCATGTCTTCCGGCGACAGATCGTCACGCAGGCCGCTCCCCGATATGTCGGACGGGTAGTTTTCGGCAATGAAGCTGCGCACTTCGTCGCGGAACGCCTGTTCTTCGGGGCTGAACTCGAGATTCATCGGATCACTCTCCTCGCATGTCTTGCTGCCCTGTTTACACGACTGTTCGCCATGCGGAAGGGACACTTGAGGTCATGTCGTAGACGATACGAGCCTAGAGCTGGCGCAGAGCGCGTGCCGGGCGGACCGACATCAGCGGTATCGCGCTCACCAAACCGATGCCGAGCGTCAGGATCGTGCCCGCCGCCAAAGTCCCGAGCACAACGGCCCAGTCGGGCGACCAGGCGAACTCGAAGATCAGCACGATCACGCTCCATCCGGCGACAAGGCCGAGTGCCAAGGCGACGAACGCCAGCACCGCGGCGAGCAGCGCATATTCGATCGCTTGGGTCAGCATGATCTGTCCCTTGGTCGCGCCAAGCGTGCGCATGATGACGCTGTCATAGCTGCGCGCCTGGTTGGACGCCGCGATGGCGCCGATCAGCACGGCGATCCCAGCGATGATCGATACCATGGCCGCCGCAATGATCGCCGTCGCCATCTGGCCGAGCAATGTGGTAACCTGACCGATAATCTCGCGTACCTCGATGATCGACACCGAGGGGAAGGCGCCGAGCACCGCGCGCGACAGTTGCGCCTCATCGCCGCTTTCGATCGCGAGCGTCGAGGCCAGCGTGTGCGGCGCGTCGCGCAGCGTGTTGGGCGACATGACCATGATATAATTGAAGCCCATCGTGTCCCAATTCACTTCGCGTAAGGAAGCGATCTCGGTCTCGATCTCGCGGCCCAATATGCTGACGACGATCGTATCGCCGAGCCCGACATTCATGACGCTTGCCGCCTCGCGATCGAGCGAGATGAGCGGCGGACCGTCATAATCGGCCGGCCACCATTCGCCGGCCGTCAGCTCACTGCCTTCGGGCAGGACGGCGCTATAGGTGACGCCGCGTTCGCCGCGCAGGAACCAGGCGCCTTCCGGCAATTCCTCGAGATCGGCGACCCGCTGGCCACCAAATTCGACGATCGTCCCGCGCAGTGTCGGCACGAGATTGAGCTCCGTGCCGTTCGCCTCTTCGTCGACGATCTGTCGAAACCGCGCTTCCTCGGCCACCGGAATATCGAGAATGAAGAGATCGGGCGCGCGCTCAGGCACGGTCGTGCGGATTTCCGATGTCAGGCTCGTCTGGATGCCCGCCAGCGTCACGAACAATGTCAGCGCCAGGCCGAGTGCTATCACGATAGCGGGGGACTGCGATCCCGGACGGTGGAGGTTGGTCACAGCCAGCCGCAGCATCGGACTGCGCGGCCGCGGGACGCGCTTCGCCAGCGCGCGAACGCCCCAGCCCAGCGCATAGAGGAACAGCAGCACGCCGCCAGTCGCGCCCATTACGATGGCCGAGAATATGGGCTCACGTGCACTCAGCAGCGCGATAGCGACGATTGCAGCACCGGCCAGCGCGATGCGCAGGATCGTGCCGGTGCCGATCGGGTTATGCCGTTCGACAAGGCTGCGGAATAGTGCGGCGGCGGGCTCGGTGCGCGCGCGTGCCAGCGGCGGCAACACGAACATGGTGGCGATCAGGACGCCATAGGCGGCGGCGATAACCAGCGGTATCGGATGCACCGAAATGCCCGGCGCAACCGGCAGCAGGTCGCCGAGCGCCGTCACGATCAGCGGCGTCGCGAGCGCGCCGACCGCCAGTCCGACGGCTATGGCGCAGAGCGTGACGATACCGATCTGCACGGCATAGATACGCGCGATATCGGCAGACGTCGCGCCGAGGATCTTAAGCGTCGCGATGCCAGGCCGCTTGCGCCCGAGATAAGAGGCAACGCCGTTGCCGACGCCGATGCCCGCGATGATCAGCGCGGTCAGCCCGATCAGCGAGAGGAACTGCCCCATCCGCTCGAAAAAGCGGAATGCGCCGGGCGAAGCGCGGTCGCGGTCCTTGAATTCCCAGCCGGCCGACGGAAAGCGCTCCTGTAGGTCGTCCACAGTGGACGCCGGATCGACCCCAGGCGCAAGGCGGATACGGTATTTACTCTCATACAGGCTGCCCGGCTGGATCAGCCCGGTGCGGCGCAGACCCTCTATTGAGGTGATGGCGACGGGGCCGAGCGTGAAGCCCTCGCCCACCCGGTCTGGCTCATCGACGATGATATCGCGGATCGTGAACGTCGCTTCGCCATAGCGGAGCGGATCGCCTGGCGCGATCTGCAGCCGGTCGGCTAGCGTCTGGCCAATCACGATATCGTCGGGCGACAGCGCATCGGCCTGTGTGCCGTTCTCGAGGACCAGCTCGCCATAGAGCGGATAGGCGTTATCGACGCCCTTCAGCTCGCTGAGCACCGCTTGCGGCCCGTCCGCAGCGGCGTCGGGGTCCGCGATTTGCGCCATAGCGCGCATGCGGATTGTCTCGCTCAGATCGCCGGTTTCGCGCATCGCCGCAAGTTCTTCGGGCTCGGCTTCGCGCTGCGTCATCGCGATCTCGACATCGCCGCCGAGCATCGTCTGGCCGCGCTCGGAGAGCTCGCCCGTGATCGACGCGGTCAGGCTGCCGATGGCAGCCAGCGTCGCGACACCGAGAAAGAGGCAGATGAAAAGAAGGCGCAGGCCGCGAAAGCCGCCGCTGAGATCGCGCCAGGCGATCCTGGCGCTCGCTTTCCAGCCCAGCGTGTTCACGGACGCCGATCCGCGACGATCTTGCCGTCCTTCATTTCGACGATCCGGTCGCAGCGTTCCGCGAGGCTTACATCGTGCGTGATGATCACGAGCGTCGACTCCGCCGCCGCCTTGCGGTCGAACAGCACATCGATGATCGACCCGCCCGTCGCCGCGTCGAGATTGCCGGTCGGCTCGTCCGCGAAGACGATCTTCGGACCGGGTGCGAGCGCGCGGGCGATGGCGACGCGCTGCTGCTCGCCGCCTGACAGCTGGGTCGGATAATGGCCGAGGCGATGGCCGATTCCCACCGCTTCCAACTCGGTGGTCGCGACGTCGAACGC
>NZ_JBQLZN010000092.1:0-11777 GCF_052168295.1 Parasphingopyxis sp.
CGCTCGACAACCAGCTCGAAATCGCGATGGACGCGCTGCGCTGCCCGCCGGGCGATGCGAGCGTCGAAAATCTTTCGGGCGGCGAGCGCCGTCGCGTGGCGCTGTGCCGCCTGCTGCTCGACAAGCCCGATATTCTGCTGCTCGACGAGCCGACCAACCATTTGGACGCCGAAAGCGTGGCCTGGCTCGAAAAGCATCTCGTCGATTATCCGGGCAACGTCATCCTCGTTACCCATGACCGGTACTTCCTCGACAATGTCGTCAACTGGATTCTCGAGCTCGATCGCTCGCGCTACTTCGTCTATGAGGGCAATTATTCGACCTATCTCGACAAGAAGGCGAAGCGGCTCGAACAGGAAGAGCGCGAGGACAAGGGCCGGCAAAAGGCGATCGCCGACGAGCTGGAATGGATCCGGCAGAGCCCCAAGGCGCGCCAGACCAAGTCCAAGGCCCGTATCAAGGCGTTCGACGAGCTGGTCGAGGCCCAGGAGAACCGCTCTCCGGGCAAGGCGCAGATCCTGATCCAGACGCCCGAACGCCTGGGCGGCAAGGTGATCGAGGCGAACGGCCTGACCAAGGCTTATGGCGACAAGCTGCTGTTCGAAGACCTGACCTTCAGCCTGCCGCCGGGCGGCATTGTCGGCGTGATCGGGCCGAACGGCGCGGGCAAGACGACTCTGTTCAAGCTGATCACCGGCCAGGAAGAGCCCGACGATGGCGACATCGCGATCGGCGAGACGGTGAAGCTTGGCTATGTCGATCAGAGCCGCGATGCGCTCGACCCCAATCACAATGTCTGGGAGGAAGTCTCGGACGGCCTCGATATCTTCACCTTCGGCAAGCATGAGGTGCAGACGCGGGCCTATGTCGGCGCCTTCAACTTCAAGGGCACCGACCAGCAGAAAAAGGTTGGCCAGCTATCGGGCGGCGAACGCAACCGCGTCCATATGGCCAAGATGCTGAAAGAGGGCGGCAACGTGTTGCTCTTGGACGAACCGACCAACGATCTCGACGTCGAAACCCTGCGTGCACTGGAAGAGGCGCTTGAAAGCTTCGCGGGCTGCGCCGTGGTCATCTCGCACGACCGCTTTTTCCTCGATAGGCTGGCCACGCATATCCTCGCATTCGAGGGCGATAGTCATGTCGAATGGTTCGAGGGCAATTTCGAAGCCTATGAAGAGGACAAGCGGCGGCGTCTCGGCGACGAGGCGGATCGGCCGCATCGGATGACGTATAAGAAGCTGACGCGGTAACGCAGGGGCCGCCACGGCGACCACGACTACATCAGCGACGCTTCGTAGATCAGGCCGACTGTCTCGCCGCCAGTCGTCTCCGCTTCGAGTGCAGTCCAGACGGCCGCGCATTCATAACCGCACAGGATCACACCGTCCTCACCGAGCGCGGTGATGCGATAGCGGCCTTCGGTTCGCGAGCAGCCATTGGCGGCGAGCGCAGTTTCGAAGGCGGTGGTTGCGATGAATTCGTCAGCGTCTTCTGTCTCGTAGTTCGGGATTGCCGCGACCGACGCATTCGCGGCGGCTAACGATGGGCAGATATAGGTTGGCGGTTCATAGCCGCCGCCAACCGGCACCGCCAGCATATCGCCATCGGCGTGATTCTGCAGCCAGCGCTCCAGCGGCGAACGCGGAAAAGCGTTATTGCCTGTTTCATCGACGATGCCGACTAGAGACACGCCTTCGCCGTTTACGCCTTCGAAGGCGATGACTTGTTCCGGTCCGTCCGCTTTGTCGAAGCTCCGGCGCATCAGCACGGTTTCGATAGTGATCGTGCCAACCTTGAGCGGGCCGCCCTGTACGCATCCGGTGGCTTCGAGACCTTCGAAGAAGAGCGGGATAATGTGCGTGTGGTTTCGCGGCGCAGGTGCGACCGCATAGAAATCGGTCAGCATCCGCTCCGCTGCGGAACGATCGGGACAGATCACCGTCGAATAGCCTTCGGGAATGTCGGTGTGCGCCGGAAGTGGAAGGGGTTCGGCTTGAAGAGCGACTGCGAGTAGTAGCGGTAACTGCATCATTTCGAATCTCCCTGCTTGCGCATCTTAGCGCAACCGCTTCACCCAGACCTGACCGTTCTCCCGCTTCTCCGTCGCGAAGTTCGGGATGTCCTCGATCAGATCGCTGAGCCGCGTGTAACCGTAGTTGCGGACGTCGAAGCTCGAGCGATTGCCCGCGCGCTGCCCTACGGCGCTTAAAGCCGCGAAGCCGTTTTCGTCGCGCTTGGCGGCGTCGTAAGCGTCGATGAGGAGGGCGACGATTTCCTCGTCCACCGTGCCTTTCTCGCCATTCGCGCCCGTGCTCTTCTGCTTCTCCGCCTTGATCAGCGCTTCGACATCGATGAAGCGCGTACAGGCCTGTTTGAAGGCGTCGGGCGTTTTCGCGGCGCCGAAGCCATAGACGGGCAGGCCGTCCTGCCGGATGCGCATCGCCATCGGCATGAAATCGCTGTCCGACGACATGATCCCGAACCCGTCGACGCGGCCGCCAAAGAGTAGGTCCATCGCGTCGATCGTCATCTTCATGTCGGTCGCGTTCTTGCCCTTGGTGATGTCGAACTGCTGCTGCGGCTCGATGCCGTAGCGGTGGAGCTTGTCCACCCAGTTCTTGAGCGCCTGTTTGCGCCAATTGCCGTACGCCCGGCGGATATTCACATTGCCGAGCTCGGCGAGCACGGTCAGCACCGGATCGATGCCCTGATGCGAGGCATTGTCGGCGTCTATGAGGAGGGCGATATTGGCGTTGTCGCGGTCATGATCGTTGGGCATGGGGGGTCTCTCTTTGCTCAGGCCGTGCGCGCGACGCGGGCCTGTTCGAATGTTTCGGTAATGGTATTCGCCGGTTCGCGGCCGAACAGGCTGACGAGGATTGCAACGAGACCGCAGACGATAAAGCCGGGCACGATCTCGTATATCAGCGACGACAGCGTAGCGCCCTCGGCCAGCACCGGCGCGTAGATCCAGAAAAGGACCGTAGCCGCGCCGGCGATCATCCCGGCGAGCGCACCGTTGCGCGTCATCCGGTCCCATGTGAGGCTGAGCAGGACGATCGGGCCGAATGCCGCGCCGAAGCCGGCCCAGGCGTTGGCGACAAGGCCAAGAACGTTGCTTTCAGGATTATAGGCGAGGGCGATGGCGACGAGGCTGACCGCGACGACCGAAAGCCGTCCGACGGTCACGAGCTCCGTCTGGCTCGCCTCTTTGCGCAGGAAGATCGCGTAGAAATCCTCGGTCAGCGAGCTGGAAGAAACGAGCAGCTGCGAGGAGATCGTGCTCATGATCGCGGCAAGGATCGCGGCCAGCAGGAACCCCGCAATCAGAGGGTGGAAGAGGATTTGCGAAAGCAGGATAAAGATGGTTTCGGGGTCATCGACAGCCAGGCCGTTCTGCGTCGCCCAGGCGAGGCCGATCAGGCCGGTCGAAAGCGCGCCGATCAGTGTAACCGCCATCCAGCTCATGCCAATATTGCGGGCGCGCGGCACCTCGGAGACGCTGCGGATCGCCATGAAACGCACGATGATATGGGGCTGGCCGAAATAGCCGAGGCCCCAGGCCATGGCCGAAATGATGCCGACCAGCGTCATCCCGCCGAACAGGTCGAGCAGGCCGGGATCGATGCCGGTGAGCGTCGTCTGCAGCCCGCTCATCCCGCCGATATCGGTCAGCGCGACGACGGGCACGAGGATCAACGCCACGAACATGATGCAGCCCTGCACGAAGTCCGTCATGCTGACCGCGAGAAAACCGCCGAACAGCGTATAGACGACGACCACGCCCGCCGTGATCCACAGGCCGAGCGCATAATCGGCCCCGAACGCGCTCTCGAACAGCTTGCCGCCCGCCACGACGCCACTCGACGTGTAGAGCGTGAAGAAGATCACGATCACGATCGAGGAGATGACCCGCAGCATGCGGCTCCTGTCTTCGAAGCGTTTTTCGAAATAATCCGGGATGGTAATCGCATCGTCGGCGATTTCGGTATGCACGCGCAGGCGCGGCGCGACAATCAGCCAGTTGGCGAGCGCGCCGATGAACAGACCGATCGCGATCCAACTCGCGCTCAGCCCGGAGACGTACATGGCGCCCGGCAGTCCGAGCAGCATCCAGCCCGACATATCGGACGCGCCCGCGGACAAGGACGCGACCGCCGGGCTGAGTTTTCGCCCGCCCAGCATATAGCCGGAAACGTCGTCGGTGGACGTGCGCCACGCATAGAGTCCGATGCCCAGCATCAGGACGAAATAGAGAGCAAGGGAGACGATCTGGCCGGTTTCCATGGCGTCAGCCTTTAGCAGCCGGATGAAACTTGGCTAGGGTTGCGGAGCGTTTCAGGCGGGATGAAATTCTTCGGTTTCGTTGTCCATGACGTGCAGTTCTCCCTCGGAAATCGCGAACCAGCAGCCATGCAGCTTGAGCGTGCCGTCCGCTTCATGCTCGGCGACATAGGGGAAGGTGCGCAGGTTGCGGATGCTGATCCGGATCGCCTCATGTTCGAGCGCGCGCTGCGCATCTATCGACGGGTCGGCCTTGCACCGTTCGATCACGCGGTCGCGGCCTTCGTCGATGATCCTGATCCAGTCGTCGATGAAACTCGGGCCGGGAGCGCCCCTGTCTTCGTTTTTCAGTGCAGCTGTGATGCCGCCGCATTTGCCATGGCCCATCACGACGATGTGGCGCACCTCCAGATCGACGACCGCGAACTCGATGGCGGCCGAGGCGCCGTGCAGGCCCTGACCGGGCTGATAGGGCGGTACGAGATTGGCGACGTTGCGCAGCACGAACATCTGACCCGGCACGGTATCGAAGATCGTCGCGGGGTCCACACGGCTGTCGCAGCAACCGATGACCATGACCGGCGGATGCTGGCCGTCATGATCGAGATTGTCGTAGCGGCGCTTCTGCGCGGTATAGTTGCCCGCGCGGAAACGGTAATAGCCGTCGATAAGCGCGCCGAACTCGGGCATCAGAAGCGTTCCCCGCGTACGACCTGCACATCCGAGACCGTGAGGAGCAGGCTGTGACTGTCGAGCTTGGGAGCGAGCGCATCCACCAGCGCGTCGGCCTTTTCCTCGGACGCGATCGTTAAGAAGAGCACCTTGTTCTCCGCGCCCGAAATCCGGTCGTTGCGCCAATTTCCGTGACGGCCCGATCCGGATTGCACCGGCACCAGCGAATAGCCGGCGATCCCGGCATCGGCTGCCGCGCGGATCGGCACCTGGGCGAGCGGCTTGTCGACCAGGATTTCGATACGCTTGCGGGTGACGGTCTCGACCATGATTATCCTATCGCCTGCGCCAGAGCGGCAAAGAGCGGAATGCCAAAAATGATGTTGAAGGGAAAGGTCACGCCGAGCGACATGGAGAGATAGAGTCCCGGATCGGCCTCCGGCAGCGCCATGCGCATCGCGGCGGGAACGGCGATATAGGAAGCGCTGGCCGCCAATACGCCGAGCGCTGCCGCCGAGCCGACATCCAGCCCGATCATCGTGCCGAGCACCGTCCCGATCGTACCGTTGATCAGCGGAAAGACGATACCGAGCGTAGTCAGTCGCACGGTCATCGCCCGGGCTTCGACAAGCCGCCGCGCCGCGACCAGTCCCATATCGAGCAGGAAGAAGCAGAGCACACCGGTGAACGGCACCTCGAAGAGCGGCGCGATCGGCTCGAATCCGGTCGGCCCCGCGATCAGGCCGATGAAGAAGCTGCCCATCAGCAGGACGACCGATGCGTTGAGCAGTACTTCGTGGATAAGCCCGCCACCATCGCCATTCTCGTCGCGCTTTTGGCCGCGCCGTGCCAGCATGAGTCCGCTGATGATCGCGGGCGTTTCCATCAGCGCCAGCACAGCGACCATATAGCCGGCCGGGCCCATCGACTGGCCGGTAAAGATTTCCGAGGCCGTGACGAAGGTGACGACGCTGACCGAGCCGTAATGCGCGGAGACTGCACCGGCGTTGACGCGGTCGAGCTTGCCGAACCCGGTCAGCAGGACATAGGCGAAATAGGGGATCAGGAAAGAGAGGGCGAGACCGGCGACCGCAGCCAGCGCGAGATCCGGCGTGAAACCTGATTCCGAAACCGCAACCCCGCCCTTCAGCCCGATCGCCGCCATCAGATAGAGCGACAGGCCTTTCGCGATGGCTTCGGGGATCGCGAGGTCCGAGCGCGCAAAAGCCGCGAGCATGCCGAGAATGAAGAACAGGATGACCGGCGAGGTCAGCGTGGAAATCACGATGTCCATGGCGCATCCGCCTATGGCAGCGTTCGCCTCTCATCAAGCCAATCTATCAACACGAACATGATCCGCCGGAACAGCTGTGTTCAGAGGTTGTTCGGAAGAAATCGCGCGATTATATGCCGTTAAGGAGGTCGCATGAACAAGATACAATTGCTGACAGCCGCTGTTGCGGTCGGCGCACTCGCTCTGAGCGGCTGTGTAAGCAGCCGGCCATTGGCAAGCGCGCAGCCGGTCCGGGTGGTGACATCGCCCGAGGGCGCGGTCGTCACCAGCGAATATGGCGATAGCTGCATGAGCCCGTGCGCAATCTGGCTGCCGACCGGGCGCGGCGGGTCGCTCGAAATCGCCATGGACGGGTACGGGACGGAGACGGTCGAAATCGGTAGTCGCTATAACGCGACCAGAGCCGCGAATGCCGAGCGCATCGATATAAACGATCGCTATCACGACTCCGATCCGGATGTCGTCGATGCGGCGCTCGGCGCGCTGTACCTGCTCACCAATCCCGGCGGCCCGCATCGCGAACTCGATACGGGTGAAGTTCACGTCTCGCTGTTCCCGCTGTCTCCGGCCGATGTCGATGGAGCTGAGGTCGCCCGATCCGAAGGTCGGCCTTTGACGGTATCGCGGGAAACGGATGCGCAGGGGACCGTGGTTTATCGTCTCTCCGAGTCCGAGATCGAGGAGATTCGCCGGCAGGCTTCATTGGCTACGGAACAGGAATAGCGCCGCGTTCGGATAGTCGGGCTGTCGGGACCGATACCGACTAGTCTGGAAATCCCGGCTATCGGTCGCTATTTGCAGCGCATGGATCAAGCGACTCTGCCAACCGCCCCGCACACGGCCAAACGCCAGCGCAAGCCCGACTGGATCAGGGTGAAAGCGCCGGTGGGCGAAACCTTCAACGAAACGCGCAAGTTGATGCGCGAGCTCAATCTCAACACGGTGTGCGAAGAGGCGGCTTGCCCGAATATCGGGGAGTGCTGGTCGAAGAAGCACGCGACGGTGATGATCCTCGGCGATGTCTGTACGCGCGCTTGTGCCTTCTGCAACGTCAAGACGGGGATGCCGTCTGCCGTCGATCCGCTCGAGCCCCAGCATACGGCGGATGCGGCCGCGAAGCTCGGCCTCGAACATATCGTTGTGACCTCTGTGGACCGCGACGATTTGCCCGACGGCGGCGCGAGCCAGTTCGTCAAGGTGATCGAGGCGCTGCGCAAGACGACGCCCAACACGACGATCGAGATCCTAACGCCCGATTTCCGCAACAAGTCTGAGGCAGCTGTCGAGGCGATCGTCGAAGCGCGGCCCGACGTGTACAATCACAATCTGGAAACGGTGCCGCGTCTCTATCCGACGATCCGGCCCGGCGCGCGCTACTACGCGTCGCTGCGCCTGCTCGAACAGGTCAAACGGCTCGATCCCTCGATCTTCACGAAGTCCGGCGTCATGCTGGGGCTCGGCGAAGAGCGGATGGAAGTGCATCAGGTGATGGACGACATGCGCTCCGCCGGCGTCGATTTCCTGACCATGGGTCAATATCTCCAGCCGACGCCGAAACATGCGAAGGTCGCCGATTTCGTCACCCCGCAGGCGTTCGACGCCTATGCCGGGATTGCGCGCGCGAAAGGCTTCTTGCTCGTTGCCTCGAGCCCGCTGACCCGGTCCAGCTATCATGCCGGTGACGATTTTGAAAAATTGCGCGCGGCGCGCGAAGCCCAATTGGCAAAGGCCTGACCGCGTATCGATGCCGCGCCATAGCGAAACCCGGCACGTTCCCTACACGGCCGAACAGATGTTCGATCTGGTGGCCGATGTCGGCCGCTATGCGGAATTCCTGCCATGGGTAGTCGCGACGCGCATCCGTTCGAACAGCGACACCGCGATGGTGGCCGATCTCGTCGTCGGCTTCAAATCGCTGCGCGAGACGTTCACATCAAAGGTGAACAAGCATCGACCGGAGAGAATTGCAGTCGATTATCTCGATGGGCCGCTCAAATATCTGCATAACGAATGGGGCTTCGGGCCTCATCCAGATGGCGGCTGCACGATCGAATTTTGCGTCGATTTCGCATTCCGCAGCCGTATGTTCGAAAGTCTGGCCGGGCAGGTGTTCGACAAGGCGCTCCGGAAAATGACCGACAGTTTCGAAGCCCGCGCGGACGCGCTCTACGGTGACAAGCGGACAAGCTATTCAGGCAGGAGCAGCTCGAGCGCCCACAGCGCCGCCTGAAGTCGTACGCCCGCGCGCCCGGTATTTTCGAACGACTGGCTGTAACTCTCCACATCCGCGCCGCGCACGGCGCGTCCGAACATGACCGTTCCGACGGGTTTCTCATCGGTCCCGCCGCCCGGACCGGCGACGCCGGTTAGCGAAACCGCGATGTCCGCGCCGCTGCGCTCCAGTGCGCCCGAAGCCATGGCTGCGGCAACTTGTTCCGAGACCGCACCGAATGTTTCGATGACATCTTCGTTTACACCGAGAAGGCAGCTCTTGGCCGTGTTTGCATAAGTTACAAAACCGGTTTCGAAGACGTCTGAAGATCCGGCGATCTCGGTCAGCGCTGCGCCGACCAGTCCGCCCGTGCAGCTCTCGGCGAGCGCGACCGTACGGCCTGCCTCGCGGTTGGCGTCGATCACGCGCCGGGCCAACTCGACCAGCGCATCGGGCAGCAGATTTTCGGGCGCGGGCATTGTCAGCCTGTTGCAGTCTCGCAAATCGCGAAGGGACCTGCCTCGTCAGGCTCATCGTCCCGGCTGCCGATCTCCATCAGCAGCACCAACAGGCTGGCGAAATTGCGCGAGGGCAGGGGCTCGATCACAGTGAATACGCGGTCCGCCGTCGGGCAGCTGTCTGCGTCGAGCATGTCGTTCATCGCGACGGCGATGCCCATCTCGAAGAGTCCGAGGACCAGTTCGCCGCCCGATTCTTCGGCAACCGGCGGCGGAGATTCGCCGTCGTTGAGAATGCGCAGTGCCACCGATGCCGCTTCGTCCCGCGCCATCTCGGCGGCGGGCGTGTACCGTTGCATGAGAGCATCGCTCCGAGCGGTCATCGCGCTATTGGCGGGAAGGAACGGCGCACATTGTTCGCCGACAGTCTCGATCACACTCGGCAACAGAGCCTGGACGACGGTTTCGGCTTCGCTGGTCGTGAGACAGGCAGGCTGCGCGGCGGCTTGCGCGGAAAGGCAAAGTATCGCCGCACCGGCGGCCAGTTTCTTGAGCGGCATTCTACTCTCCCCGTTCGCCGAGCGTTGCGACGGCCTGGGCGGCGATCCCTTCGCCCCGTCCGGTAAAACCGAGCTTTTCGGTCGTCGTGGCCTTCACGCTGACAGATTTCTCCGGAATCGCAAGAATGTCGGCAATCCGGGATCGCATCGCCGCCCGGTGCGGGCCGATCTTGGGCGCTTCGCAGATCAGCGTGACATCGACATGGTGGATGGTCATCGTGCGCGCCTCGGCGAGATCGCGCGCATGTTCGAGAAAGCGGTGCGAAGGGGCGCCTTTCCATTGCGGATCGCTCGGCGGGAAATGATCGCCGATATCGCCTTCGCCGAGCGCACCGAGGATCGCGTCGGTCAACGCGTGCAGTCCGACATCGGCGTCCGAATGACCGGCGAGCGCGCGGTCGTGCGGTATCTCGACACCGCACAGCCAGACATGATCGCCCTCGCCAAACGCGTGGACATCATATCCGAGGCCGGTGCGGGTTACAGCAGGGGAGGGCATGGCGAAATCCTCGGCAAAGGTGATTTTCTTGAGCGCCGGATCGCCTTCGACCAGCGCGACCCGATGTCCGGCGGCGCGGGCGATGGCGGCATCGTCGGTCGCCGGCTCTGCCGCATTCCAGTCGCGGTGCGCGGCGAGAATGGCGTCGAAGCGGAAAGCCTGGGGTGTCTGGATCGTGACGAATTCGGATCGGTCCACCGTGCTCCCGTCCGTGCGCGCGAGGCTGTCGACGACGGGCAGCGCGGGAATGGCGCCCGGATCGGTTTCGAGCGCCGCGACAAGCCGGTCGATAACGGCTTCGGGCGTAAAGGGCCGTGCGGCATCATGGATCAGTACGATATCCGCGCCGCCCTCCGCCGCGATGGCCTCCAGTCCGTTGCGCACCGACTGCTGCCGCGTCTCGCCGCCGATGACCGGCGCTCCGACCGATCGTTCGCCCACCGCATGGCGATAATGCGTCTCCTGGTCGCGGCCAATGACGACGCGGATGCTGTCGATTGCGGAATGCATAGCCAAGGCGTCGATGGCATGCGCCAACACCGGCTTTCCCCGAAACACGCGATATTGTTTCGGCGCGTCGCCGCCCGCGCGCTCGCCTTTGCCGGCTGCCACGATCACAGCAACGATAAGGGGTCGGTCAGCCATCCGCATCGCCTTAGCCGAGCGCTGCCTTGCCCGCCAACGGCTTTATGACTAGATGCGCGCCAGAAAGAGAAAGCCCGCTGAAACGCCGCATGACACAGCTCGCTCCCATATCCATCGGTCCGCTGACGATCGAAACACCGGTGATCCTGGCGCCCATGACGGGCGTTACCGACCGGCCGTTCCGCCGTCTCGTGCGCCGCTATGGCTCCGGGCTGAACGTCACGGAGATGATCGCCAGCCATGCGATGATCCGCGAAACGCGCCAGTCGCTGCAGAAGGCGGCATGGGATCCGATCGAGGAACCGGTCTCGATGCAGCTCGCAGGATGCGAACCTCAAGTGATGGCCGAGGCCGCGCGCTTGAACGAAGATCGCGGCGCGTCGATCATCGACATCAATATGGGCTGCCCGGTCAAGAAGGTCGTGAACGGCGATGCGGGCTCGGCCCTTATGCGCGATTTGCCGCTGGCCGCGTCTTTGATCGAAGCGACGGTGAAGGCCGTTAATGTGCCGGTGACCGTGAAGATGCGCACGGGTTGGGACGATAACAGCCGCAATGCGCCGGAACTCGCCCGGATTGCCGAAGATCTCGGCGCGCAGATGATCACCGTGCACGGCCGCACGCGCTGCCAGATGTACAAAGGACATGCGGATTGGGCGTTCGTGTCCGAGGTCAAACAGGCGGTCTCGCTGCCGGTGATCGTCAATGGCGATATCTGCTCGATCGAAGATGCCGAAGAAGCCCTGCGCCAGTCCGGCGCGGATGGGGTGATGGTCGGCCGCGGCGCATATGGTAAGCCATGGCTGCTCAGCCAGATGATGCATTGGTTCGAAACGGGCGAGCGCCGGGCCGATCCGTCGCTCGGCGAACAGTATCAGGTCATCGCCGGCCATTATCGCGACATGCTGGAACTGTATGGCGAGGATGTCGGCGTCAAAGTCGCGCGCAAGCATATCGGATGGTATACGAAAGGCCTGCCCGGATCGGCGGAATTCAGAAACCGCGCGAACCAGGAAATGGATCCGCAGTGCGTGCTCCAGATGCTCGCGGACTTTTTCGGGCCATCGATCGATCGCGCGGCCGCCTGAGCCCAAACACTTGCCGATTTGCGACAGACCGCCCGAATGAAGCGCTGCGATATCCTAGAGTC